>CBFGNV010000076.1:0-19188 GCA_965650275.1 uncultured Fluviicola sp.
TGAAGAAGGAAGATTGGCTGAAGCGAAGAAGATTCTGCAAAAAATTGAAAAATTGGTTTTTCGGGATAACTATCGAACCGATGAGTATAGAGTTCTTTATAAAGCACGGAATTTGGTTTATCAAGCAGAAGGCAATTATAAAGAAGCATTGGAAAATTATAAAATAGCTTCTTTATACGATGATACACTAAGAAGTCAAAAGACCGAAGAAAATCTTAAGAAAACCGAATTCCAAATCAATTTCGAACAGAAACAAAGTGAATTGAGTTTAGTTCGGGAAAAAGAGAAATTCAATGAATGGACAATTACCATTCTCTCTCTACTTATTGGAATAGTATTGATCGGTTCTATCATGATTATTCGGGGAATTCTGAAACGTAGAAAACGAGAAAATCAACTGCATGAATTGAAGAAGGAAAGAGTAGAACGCGAATTGGCACATGCCGAAAAAGAAATGCGCTTCATATTGAGTAATCTTATTGAGAAAAATGCAATTGTAGAACAGTTGACATCCGAAATTGAAGGTTTTCAAAACGACGTTGATTCTAAATTCAATGAAGAGCGTTCAAAAATGCTTGGACGTTTACAATCAATTACACTTTTAACTGATGACGATTGGCTCGAATTCAAGAAATTGTTCGAAAGATTGAATCCTAACTTCTTCTCGCGCTTGCTTTTGGCGGCTCCTGATCTTACAAATGCAGAAATTCGTTTGGTAACTCTGATAAAATTGAATCTATCCAATTTAGAAATGTCAAGAGTTCTGGGGATTTCACCTGATTCAGTTCGAAAAACAGCACTTCGTTTACGCAAAAAGTGGAACATTGAGCAACAAGAAGAGTTGGTTAAATTTGTGTTGAACTTGTGATTTTTCTATTTAATGTGTTGTTTTTAACTGTGATCTGTTTTCGCTGTTAGATATTTAAGTTTTTTGTCTCTTGTCTGTTTTTTGTCCCCCGTATTCATTGAGATTGCTGGGTTTTGATAATCTACTTTCGTGACATCTTAAATACAAAAAACACATGAAAAACAAATTACTTTTTCTAAGAAGTAATTGGACTTCGTACTTAATGCGTTATGGTTTTCTACTAGCTGCACTATCTACTGTTGTACAATCTTCTGCTCAAACTACGGTTACCGTTGGAACTGGAACAGCTACCACTTCAAACGCGCCGATTACTGGATACTATGGGTATTCATACTCTCAAAACATCTATAAAGCATCTGATATTATTGCTGCGGGTGCAACATCAATGGGAACAATTTCCAAAATTCGTTTTTTCTACGCTTCTGGTGGAAACAACAATGCTACTAACTGGACTGTTTACATTGGTCATACGGTAAAAAATTCATTTACCTCAACTACAGATTGGATCAATGCTGCATCTACGACTAACAGTTTCTCAGGTACTGTAACGTATCCGGCTGCTGGTAACTGGTTAGAAATAACTTTGTCAACACCTTTTCAATGGAATGGGGTGGACAATATTGTCATTGGAGTTGATGAAAATCAAGCAGGTTATTCGAGCTCTACGTTGAATTGGAGACAAACAGGAACAGGAACTGATTATAGAACAATCTATTATTATTCAGATCCAACAAATCCAAATCCTGCATCGCCACCAACTGCAATCGGACGACAACTTTACGCGCCGAATTTACAATTGGTTTGGACAATTGCACCTGCATGTACTGGAACGCCAAGTGCTGGTACAACAACTGTTAATGATGCTTCCATTTGTCCTGGACAATCGGTTAATCTAGGTGTGACTGGTGGACAATTTGAATCAGGGATCACTTACCAATGGCAAGAAAACACAGGTGCTGGTTGGACAGATATTAATGGCGCAACTGCATCAACAACAACTGCAACCAATGCGGTTACAACTGATTATCGTATTGTTCGTACATGTTCAACTTCCTTGTTGGCTGATACAGCCGCTCCAGTAAATGTTGTGATGAATACTAATCCAACAATTGTTATTGATCATACAGATATGGCCTTATGTGCTGGTGAACCAGCAAATCTAATCGCTTCAGGAGCTGATACATATCTTTGGTCACCAACTACCTTGTTAACCCCTTCCGCAACTTCACCGAATGTAAACGTAATTCCAGCTGCTACAACCACCTATACAGTTGTAGGTACAACAACTGCTGGTTGTACAGGAACTGCAACTGCTTTGATTACCCCGCTACCATTTGCGCGCTCAAGTGCATCGTTTAGTCCAAGTGAGAATTGTACGTTTGGAACACCAATCACTTTATCTATTACGGATGTTCCTGCAGAAATTACAAGTGGTGGAACTTGGGAGTACAGATTTATGGCTGACGATGGAACAACAGTGCTTCAAGACTGGAGTTCAGTTGCAGATTATACATTTACTCCATCTAATGACGGAATCTATGATTTCTTCTATCAAATGCGCTCAACGTCTTGTTTAGCAGATAATATTGATTCAGTTAAAGCTACCATTGTTGTAGGTTTCGGTACTGATTCTGTTGGAATCACAAATTTCAATTGTAACTCTGATGGTATCTTGAAAATGATGGGAACTTACGGTCAAACCGAAAATGAAGAAATTTATTCAAACCCACTTTCAGATCAAGTAACAATGACAGATTTTGCTTTAGCAAACAGTGCTACGGTAACAGCTGGTCGTTTGGTGTTGACACCTTCTGCAACGAATGTCGCTGGATATGCAACACTCACAGTTCCAGGTTTTGTTCCAGGATTTAATAACGCTATGAAAGTATCGTTTGACATGACTGCTGATACGCCAATCAATATTTGGGGAACAGGTGGTGGAGATGGACTTTGTTACTCTTTTGGTAACGATGCAACTCCTGCCGCAAACGGAAGTGGACACAACGGAAAAGGAACAAAATTGCGTTTGTCTTTTGACGGTGCTGCAAATGTTGAAAATGGAAATGTACCAGGAATTTACCTGGTTTACGGTTGGACAGCAACTGTACCTTTTGGACCAGCTAGTCCACAAACATTGGCGTACTCTTCAAATACTTCTACATGGAAAACGCTAACTGACGTTCCTGTAAGTATTGAAATCAATACAAATGGTCAGGTTACTGTAATCGTAGGCGGACAGGTTATTTTTGAAGATGTTCAATTGCCAGCGTCATATATGACGGAAGATGTAACTACATGGAAGCACTTGTTTTCTGGACAAACTGGAGGTGATGCTCTACGTCATGCAATATCTAATCTTACGATTGAAAAAGGAAGTTTGTATTACGGAATTACAGCAGGTGGTTCAGTATTGGCTCCATCTTCCTGGCAACCAACGAAAACATTTTCAGATCTTCTTCCTGGTACTTATGATTTGTGGATTAGCAAAAATCAGGCTGGTACATGTTTGAAAAATATTGGAACATTCGAAATCCAAAACTTGAACCCGATTGTTGATTTAGGAAACGACACAACTTTATGTGAAGGTGAAGTAATTATGTTGAACGCGGGAAATATTGGAGCAACATATATTTGGAGTGGAAACAATGTTTATACGCAAACGTTTGAAGTTACAGAAGCTGGTTCGTACATCGCACATGTAGTGGATACGGTAGGTTGTACTGCAGTTGGAACAATCAATGTTGATTACAACGAAGCTCCCTCAGCAACCGGAATTTATTCTCAAGGCTCTTTCCCAACAATGAGTTTCTCAGTTCTTGGAGCACAAAATGCTTCCACTTACGACTGGAACTTTGGTGATGGAAACTCTGTTCAAAACGGTCCTGCATCGGTTTCTCATATGTACACACAAGACGGAACATTTACAGTTACTGTAACACTTACAAACGACTGTGGAACTGAAGTAGAGACAACATCAATTACAATTATTGATTACACTGGAGTTGGTGAGAATACAATTGAGGGAATGGAAGTTTATCCAAATCCAGCATCTTCAACTGTAAACATTTCTATTCCGAATGCAGAAGCAAGTGAATTCCGTGTGTTCAGCATCTCAGGAGCAGAAGTTGTAGCAACAACATCATTCAATACAAATACTGCAGTAGACGTTTCAGCTTGGGAAAGTGGAGTATACTTCCTGACTGTTACCAATGGTGGAATAACAACAACACAAAAAGTAGTAGTAGAATAGTTAGTAGTGTTACTATTCTGCTCAAGCCCTGACGATTAATCGTCGGGGCTTTTTTTTTGCAAGTTATTGAGTATATGGAATTAAATCAATTTTGTATTCAAAACAATCGTGTTCAGTTAAAGATGTTTTTAGAGATAATTGTGTTGATTTTAACTCTACGTACTTACACTGTTAGATATCTACTAAAAATTTAGTATTGTCCGCTTTTTGTCTCCTGTACTTACTTGGGTTCAGCACTAACGTTGGTCTAATTTCGCGATATTATTAAACTAATAAACACATGAAACACAACTTACTTTCAAAAAGAAGTAATTGGACATCGTACTTATTGCGCTATGGTTTTTTTCTTGTCGCATTAACTACCGCTGGACTTACTTCAGCTCAAACTAACATTACGGTTGGTACGGGTACAGGAACTACATCAAACGTTCCTTTAACTACAAACTACGGTTACAATTACACGCAGCAAATCTATTACGCTTCAGAGCTTACCGCTCAAGGTGTTGGTCAAGGTCAAATCAATAAGATTCGCTTTTATACGACTTCTGGTGCCCCTTTGAATAATACTGCCTGGACAGTTTATATTGGACATACCGCAAAAACGCAGTTTACATCAAATACAGATTGGGAAGTTATGGCCAATTTGACAACTGCGTTTAACGGTAACGTTACTTTTCCAGCTGCGAATAACTGGGTAGAGATTGTATTGACTACTCCTTTTCAGTGGAATGGAACAAGTAACATTGTTATCGCAATTGATGAGAACACTGGTGGATTTGGTTCTTTGAACAGTTGGAGACAAACAACAACTACTGGGGTAAATCGTTCTATTTACTATAGAAATGATGCGACGAATCCAGATCCGAACACACCACCAACGGCAACAGCTCGTTTAGCCCTTTATCCTAATTTACAGTTGGAGATGGTTCCAACCGTTGCTTGTTCAGGAACTCCTAATCATGCGAATGCAATTACAAACACAGCTAATGTTTGTACTGGGGGAACAGCTAACTTGTCTTTGAATCAAAACTACTTTATCACAGACATTACATATCAATGGCAATTTAATGACGGAGTATCAGGTTGGGTAGATATCAATGGAGCAACAAATGCTACATATGTCCCAACAAATATGACAGTAACTGGTGATTATCGCGCAACCGTGGGTTGTACATTATCAGGAATGAGCGATATTTCTGCAGAAACCACAATTACTGTTAATCCTTATCCAGTAGTGACTATCGATCATACGGACATCGCGCTTTGCGGTGGAGAACCAGCAAACTTAACAGCTTCTGGAGCAGATACATATGTTTGGTCACCAACAACGTTGTTGACACCATCTGCAACTTCTCCAACTGTGAATGTTATTCCTGCAACAACAACAACATATACAGTAGTTGGTACAACTACTGCTGGGTGTTCAAGTTCTGCAACAACGTTAATTACACCACTTCCTTTTACACGTTCTACGGCATCTTTCAGTCCAAGCGAGAACTGTACGTTTGGAACACCAATTACGTTATCAATTACAGATGTTCCAGCTGAAATTACAAGTGGTGGAACATGGGAATACAGATTTATGGCAGAAGACGGAGCAACAGTTTTACAAGACTGGAGTTCAGTTGCTGATTACACATTTACTCCTTCAATTGATGGTACGTATGGATTCTTCTACCAAATGAGATCAACTTCTTGTTTGTCTGATAACATTGATTCAGTTTATGCAGATATCATTGTTGGTTTCGGAGCTGATACAGTTTTAATCACAAATTTCAATTGTAACTCTGATGGAATCTTAGCAATGGATGGGACTTACGGACAGGTTGCTATCGATACGATCTATTCAAATCCTCTATCTGACCTTGCTACGATGACAGCATTTACTTTAGCTAATAATGCTTCAGTTACCGGTGGAAGATTGGTATTGACTCCTTCAGCTACAGGAAACGTAGGTTATGGAACATTAACTATTCCGAACTTCGAAATTGGTGCAAACAATGCAATGAAAGTATCGTTCAACTTAACTGCAGACCAGCCAATCAATACTTTCGGAACTGGAGGTGCTGATGGAATTGCTTATTCTTTTGGTCCTGATGCTACTCCAGCTGGAAACGGAACAGGACACAATGGAAAAGGAACCAAATTGCGTTTGTCTTTTGATGCTGCCGGAAACGGAAGTGAGAATGGAAATGCTCCTGGAATCTATTTAGTTTATGGTTGGACAGCAACGAATGCATTTGGTCCGGCGAGCCCTCAAACATTGGCTTACTCAACAAATACAGCTCTATGGAAAATTCACCAGGATGTTCCTGTAATTTTGGATATCAATGCAGAAGGTAAGGCAACAGTTACTGTTGGCGGTCAGGTTATTTTTGATAATATTCAACTTCCTGCTGCTTATATGAACGAAGACGTAAGCACATGGAAACATTTATTCTCTGCTGCAACTGGTGGTGATGCAATGCGTCAAGCGGTTTCAAACTTAAACATTGAAGCAGGAAGTTTGCTTTACGGAATTACAGCAGGTGGAGCAACTTTGGCACCATCAACATGGCAATCAGAGGCAACTTTCGGAGACTTGCTACCAGGTACTTACGACCTTTGGATCTCTAAAGACGAAGCTGGTACTTGCTTGAAAAACATTGGAACATACGAGATCTTAAACTTGAATCCAATTGTTTCTTTGGGGAACGACACCACATTGTGTGAAGGAGAATTAATGACATTGGATGCCGGAAACATTGGTGCAACTTATGTTTGGAGTGGTAACAACGTTTACACACAAACATTGGAGGTTTCTGAGGCAGGATCTTACATTGTTTATGTAACTGATACAGTTGGTTGTTTGGCAATTGGAACAATTAACGTTGATTACAACGAAGCTCCTTCTGCAACAGGGATTTATTCTCAAGGTTCTTTCCCAATGATGAGTTTTTCAGTTCTTGGAGCACAAAATGCTTCCACTTACGACTGGAACTTTGGTGATGGAAACTCTGTTCAAAACGGTCCTGCATCGGTTTCTCATATGTACACACAAGACGGAACATTTACAGTTACTGTAACACTTACAAACGACTGTGGAACTGAAGTAGAGACAACATCAATTACAATTATTGATTACACTGGAGTTGGTGAGAATACAATTGAGGGAATGGAAGTTTATCCAAATCCAGCATCTTCAACTGTAAACATTTCTATTCCGAATGCAGAAGCAAGTGAATTCCGTGTGTTCAGCATCTCAGGAGCAGAAGTTGTAGCAACAACATCATTCAATACAAATACTGCAGTAGACGTTTCAGCTTGGGAAAGTGGAGTATACTTCCTGACTGTTACCAATGGTGGAATAACAACAACACAAAAAGTAGTAGTAGAATAGTTAGTAGTGTTACTATTCTACTTCTGGCCCCGATCCCGTACATACTGGATCGGGGCCTTTTTGTATTTTTCATTTTGAAAATAAAACTAACTTTAACCTATGACAGGCTTGAAGAATTGGATAAAATATCATTTTAGTAAACGCATTCATCGCGATAAACTTCATCCGGCTGTTGGCATTCAACAGCGCTCATTGGTAGTTCAATATCTTCAGGCAAAAGCTTCCAAATCATTGCCGCCATTTAGTTCAACCGGCTTCAAGGTTTTTTCTCAATTTGAAGAAGACGGATTGCTTCTTTACTTGTTCAGCTTGATTGGTGAGGGGAGCAAAACCTTCATCGAAATTGGTGCGAATGATGGAATTAATAGCAATTGCAGTAATCTCGCAATTCATTTCGGATGGTCGGGATTGTTCTTTGAAGGTGATGAGAAACTGATTAAGCGTGGACGAAAATTCTATGCAAAGATTCCAACACCATATCACCCGAAACCAACGTATGTTCAGGCAATTATTAAGGCAGAGAATATCAATCAACTGGTAGAACAAAATGGATTGAAAGGCGATATTGAATTGCTTTCAATTGACATAGATGGAAACGATTATTGGGTTTGGAATGCGTTAACGGTTGTTCGTCCGAAAGTGGTGGTAATAGAAACGCACACGGAGTTTGGAACGGAGAACATCGTAGTTCCTTATGATCCTGAATACATGTATCCCGGAAAGCATCCTGTATATCACGGAGCAAGCGTTGTTGCAATGAATAAACTAGCACAGAAAAAAGGTTATCGTTTGGTTGGAGCTAATGATTTGGGAATCAATCAAATTTATGTCCGTGAAGATTTGTTGGTGAATGAAGTACCTACTGTTACACCAGAATCAACGCTTTGGCATCCGATTGCTCAAAAAGGACAAGAGAAGTTTCAAGAGATTAAGGATTGGGAATACCTGGAAGGGTAATTCTAAATTCCAAAATTTTAAATTCTAAAAAAGAAAAGTACTGGAACGAATTTTAGGACTTCATAATACTGCATTGAAAAGTTCGCCAGTCCTCTTTAACATTTAGAATTTTGGAATTTAAAATTGAAGCTTAGTTCTTGTGTGTTAAGTAAAGGTAAACCGGCAAGTGGTCAGAATATCCTCCATGATAATAGTCGCCGCTATAACTGGAATTCGGGATTTGGTCACCACTATCGAAGGTGTGCAGCAAACGTTGATCACGAAGAATAAACGCATTGTTTTTGTGGACTTCCAATCCATTTTTTCCCTGAAGTAATCCTTGCGAAACGATCAATTGATCAAAGACTTCCCATTTTTCATTATGAACATGAGTTCCTTCGCCTTTTTTGTGCTCCTCTATCAACAAATTAATCAAATCTCCAGGCTGTTGTTCATGCTGACCCTTCGCTCTCAAGATGGAATGAATGCTTTTGTTGACCGGTGTGTCGTTGAAATCACCCATCACAATAATATTGGCTTCCGAATCTGAACGTAGAATTTCGTCAATTTCTCTTCTTAGAATTTCAGCAGTTCCCAATCTTCTGCTTTCAGATTCTATAATTCCTTCCCGACGAGATGGCCAGTGATTCACAAAGAAATGAACACGACTTCCACTGGATAGTCGACCTTGAATATGCAATATGTCTCGCGTTCTGAAATACGGTTCGTCATCCAGATTAACGACAATTTTCGTTTCCAGTTCTATAGTCATCAAACTCGGATTGTACAGGAAAGCACAATCAATTCCACGTTTATCATCCGAATCGAAATGCACTATGCGAAGATTGAAATTCTTCAAAACGTCGGTGTTTACCAAGGCTTCTAATACGTCTCTGTTTTCAATTTCTGCCAAACCAATTGCAAGCGGTGTTTTTGTTTCGAAAAAAGTGAGCACCTGTCCCAAATTTTTGAGTTTTTCCTGATAACGCTCTTCGTCCCATTGCTTTTCTCCTTCAGGTGTAAACTCTTCGTCGCCCCGAACATGCGGATCGTCAAATGTATCAAACAGATTTTCAACATTGTAAAAGAGAATAGGATGTAGCGAAATGTCGGACATAGCTGAAAATTATGGTAGAAATTTAGGGAAAATTGCTGTCTTGTAAAAATCAATTTCTCTGTTTTCCTGTACCTTTGATCTATGGGAGAAAAAGCTGTTGTTCTTTGGTCGGGTGGGAAAGATTGTAATCTCTCTTTACATTTAGCGAAGGAGAAAGGATATGATGTTTTGGCACTTGTTACCTTTTATTCTTCGTCCACAGAGTTCAGAGCCCATGCAAAGGAATTGATGGATCTCCAATCGAAATCGCTGGGAATTCCTCATATGCTTTTACAAGTTGAAGAACCTTTTGCCGAAAACTACGAAGTTCAGCTTGTAAAGTTGAAAACCCAGTTGGGAATTGAAGTAGTGATCTCTGGTGATATTTCTGAGGTTCATGGAAATTCAAATTGGATTTCGGATAGAGCCGCTGCTGTTAAACTGCAAACATTTCTCCCACTTTGGCATGCTGAAAGGGCAGAAGTGATGAAGCAGTTACTCAATTCGAACTTTGAAGTTGTATTGTCAATGGTGAAAGAGCCGTGGTTCGATACCAGCTTTCTCGGTCGAAAAATCACTCCTGAATTAATTGACGAGTTTCAACGTTTAGGGAAAGAAAATGGATTAGATTTTTGCGGTGAGCAGGGAGAATACCATACGATGGTATTAAACGGACCTGGTTATCGTTCACCAATTACGATTGAAAAATTCAGTACTGAGAAGTATAACGAAATGTTTCACTTTACAGATTTGAAGATTTCGTTGAATGCTAACTATGATGTGCCACAATTGGAGAAGCATAAAATCTGCGTCAGCTGTGGAATCCCTTTTTCATGTTATACAAGCGGTTGCTGGTGTGCAGGTCTTCCGATGATTATGCCAATGGAGAACATTACAGATTGTTTATGTCCGAATTGTTTGAAAGCAGAGATCAATAGAAAATTGGAAGAGAATAATTTGAATTCGATCTAATGATATTAGTAGCTTTTACTTTTACGAGATACCGTTTAATTTTCGGTTTGAAGTCCTTTACTTTGAAAAAATTGAGTTTAACCGATTTGGGTGGGGTAACTCAGGGGCTTCCGAATGACTCAAAGCTGGTTATTATTCAAGATTACTTTCATATTTTAGGGATTCCCGCTTTTCCAATACGTAGAAGATTTTCGTTTGAAATGTGTGGAGAAAAATCTGCGATTCCAGTTAATTTGCAGCGAATAATCGATCAACCGTATCCTAGAGTAAGAGGCAAATGGTACTCCTGGACTTTTTTAATAGCAATAGGTTTGGTAGTTATCGCAGGAATAATCTCTTCAATAATGCATAGCCACGATGAGCAAAAGGTAATGCTTGAAATTCAGGAGCAGGCTATGCTTGAAAATAAGGCAGAAATAACGAGACAACTGAAAAAGGATGAAGAGATGTTTGATAATCCACAAACCGGATTCATTGTTTTGGTTCAAGGAAGCAATCCTTATATTGATCGGTACAACATTGTACATGACGCACAATATCAGTTTGAGGTTATAAAGGTTACCAGAGATAGTGTTCAGATATTGTTGGATAGAATGAATGATTTAGACAATAAGATGCGTCGAGAAGCCCATTCGGGAGCACTTAATTTGCCTATTGATTCTTTAGAAGCGAGAATTCGTTATAGAGAAAACAACTGGAATCAATCGTCTTTTATGGATTCGGTGAGAATCGTTTATTCAAAACAAGAAATGATGCAAAAAATGGTTGTTTTGAACCTGGAAAATTATGTCAATAAATATGAGATTGTAAACATTTCTTTGACCGAATTCAGAAGCTTGAAATCAACATTGAATGTAGATAAGAGCGTTGATATAAAAGCCTTTTCCAAAATAGGAGCTGGTTGGGTGAAAGTTATTCAGAGTTATTGAGATGCGTTCATTTTAAGGCTCCTTATTGAAGAGGACGCTGGTTATTTGACCAAATGAATAAACCCTTGTTTCATTCCTGTTTTGTCTGATTTTCCTTTTGGATAATAGATATAGAAATAAACACCTTCATTTAAACCTTCGCCATCAAATGTGTTTTCATAAGGTGCAGCATGAAATATTGGGTTGCCCCAGCGATTAACGATGAACAATTCATTTTCTAGCTGCGAGAAAACATCATCAAAGTAGAAGAAATCATTTATTCCATCGCCGTTTGGTGTAACCACATTTGGAAGCGGTCCAGCACAATCAACCGTTTCTACAAACAAAGTGTCGAAGTAAACACAACCCGATTGCGTGGTGATTTGAAGTACAAAATCCTGATTTCCGGTAATTGGAAGTTCAGTTGTATTTCCTAAACCAAGCCAGGTGTAAGAATTGGTGTCGTTAGGGAAGTAGTAAGTGTAAATATCGTTCAAACAGAAAATCGTGTCTGGCAATAAATTAAGATTTGGCGGTAGAATAGCATTTATGGTCAGGAAATCTGAATATTCGCAGCCCAAACTGTCCCAGGTATGAATGGTGTGTGTGCCCGAATTTTCTTCAGTTAGAATAAAGTCGACCTGATTATCATCCGTGAAATCTCCAAACGGTGTTTCCCAGAATATGCTGTCCGAATTTGTCGTAACTACAATGTTTCCGGGTGTATCCTCACAAAACGTAGCAAAGTTAATTTGTGTTGAGAATTGTCGGTCAGAGCCATGAACCACAATGGTTCCGATATTCGTTGGACAAGCATTTTGGTCGTAACCAACAACAGTTACATTGGGATAACTATTCTCACCGGAGAATGTCACTTCAAAATCATCTTCATTCTGAAAAGGACTGGACCATTGAACCGAATCTAAATTGTTATTCAGTACAGATATTACTTCTGTTTCGTCGGCACAAAGTTTCAATGTGTCGTTTGACAATGAAAGCGCTGTTTGCGGATGAAGAGTGATAATTTCTACCACGGTTTGTGAGTAGCAAGAATTGGCAACCGTTACGGATAAGTTGTTATCACTTTCAATTGATGAATACGGAATAGAAATTGGGTTGATATCTCCAACAAAAGTGTTCCCGCAGTACCATTCGATGGTTGCACTGTCAGGAATTCCGTCAATGTAGTAAACACCGTCTTCGTTATAACACAAGCTATTGTCGCCCAGGATATTTCCTATATCGAATGTTCCATCAATGATCACAACACTATCTAAAATAGTTGTTCCACACTGTGTTAATTCTACGATATATACGCCGGGTGAAGAAACAATCAGACTATCTGCCGTAGAGCCTCCATTTTGCCATTCAATATCAATGTTTCCGGAATGGGTAATGTGGATGGTTGCGCTTTCGTTTGCACACAAAACGGCATCCGGATCAACGGATAACGTTGGAGTAGAATATTGGAAAACTTCGAACGGATTGGCAACCAGCGAACAGCCATCGGCATCGATCACATGACATTCGTAAAGCCCAATATCCTGAACATAAACTACGGAAGTGTGTGATAAGGTGTCACCATTCTGATTGATCCAGGCATAAGTTGTATAGAAGTTCGGAACAGCCAATTCAATCGAATCTCCCGGACAAACAACTCCATCAGGAACATTAGTGGTTATTACCGGAGGCATTTTCAATCCCAAATACTGATTGAATAAGATGTAAACGTAACATCCTGTCACGGAATCTGTGATTGTTCCGCTATACGTGTACCATCCGGGAGTGTTAATCAATAAACTATCGTAGTTATTTGTCCAGATAGGATCAGGTCCGCTCCAGCTTAGATCCGAGTTTGGATTTCCCGAAATCAAGTAATCAGAATCACCCGGACAAAGTAATGAAGGACCAGTTACCATTGGATTCCAGCTAGGATTTTGGTTAACAGTTATGTAAAACTGCTGCGAGGTGTGGTACCAAACAGTATCTACACCGCACAAGTTGTCATAACCAACAACAACGGTCATTTCAACGGTATACCAACCTGAAGTTACAGGTGAAAAAACGGCAGTTGCTGTATCAAAATTGGGAACAGGTATTCCATTGATTTCCCACATTACAGTGTCAACCGGAATTTCTATCTGGGGAACGTAATTCGGAATAGTATTTACAAACAGATCAATTCCATGAAATTCAACCGGATTTCCTTGACAAACCTGCACTGAGTCACCTGTTGGAACATCAGTTGCCATTACAATTCCTGGTGAAAGTGTATCTGGATCTAGCGCCAAATCCAAAATAAAAATGAACTCACCGTTATTCATACAATATTCATTTTCGACATGAACACTGTATTGAATTCCTGTATCAATCACATGTGGACCAGGTCCTGTGTAGGTTTGATCCGGACCAATGAGTTCCAAAACAGAATTTGGATCTAAACCAGAAAATAAAAGCGAAACACTTTCGGGATAACAATAATGATAATCCAAATAATTTGGACCACCCTGATTTACGTTTACACCATGATCATCAGTCAATAAAGGTAGAGTAGGTGTTGGTTCCAGAATTCCATGAATGGTATCCAAATCAAATTCACAATCATCAATACGTTCAACTCTTACCCAGTAATCACCCGTCGCTGAAATGGTGCTGAAAGCATTAGTTGTTCCGTCATACCACAAATGATCATAAGCAGGACCGTAATGATAGTATGTCAACGGATCGTAATTCAATTCCGCAGTCAAACAAAAATGAACGGTATCGTTTTCAAGCGTCACATAATCCGGAATTTGATTAGCGCTTAAATGACCAACCAAACTATCGTTAGCCGGCGGCATAAAGAAATTGTAAGCTCCGTAAGTTGAATTCACGTGTGTTTCCAAAAATGAATTCTTGCTTTGGTCGCCAACTAAGTACAAATGAAATGGTTCTGAACCGTAAAAAGGGTTGAAAGTATAGTTGTTTCCACCAATAACCGGAGCTGTTCCTCCCTGAAAATTCAGATCTTGAGAATAACTTCCTGCGATAAAGGGTTTGTTGTTTTGGTAAGCCGAAATTCCTTTTCCTTCGTCATCCATTTTACCACCAAAATGTTTTACATAGCTGCGTGAGCCATTATTTTCCACCTTGATGAGGTAAGGATCCTTGTAACCAACAGAACTGAACAAATATTCAGTTGTGTCCTGAAGTTGTGACAAATCACACTTGAAATGTCCCGTAATGTAAATGCCGTTTGCCGGATCAATAGCTAGTGAACGTGCTGAAAGTTCATTGTCGGAACCCAATGTATTGTTCCAGATATGCTGACCATTTGCATTGGTTTTTACCCAGAAGATTTGTTTATCGTACGGATTTTGAATGTTGACAATTGCGCTTTGGTTGACATAAGTCATATTTCCAAGGAAATCTCCAATAACAATTGATTCATTGTCCTGATTAATCTCTACTTCGTAAGGAACAACCATTCCTGCTTTAAAGAGGTTAAAGAATTGAAATTGTCCGGCTGAATTTAGCTTCGCCAGATAACCAATATTGAAACCGTTGTTGGTAATGGTATTTCCTGCAAAAACAAGCGTATCAGAAAATTGTCCGGTGAGGAAAACGTTATTTTGGAAATCCACATCAACAGAAAGTCCTCTATCGTCGTAGTCTGCAGTTCCGGTTACAGTCCAAAGTGGATTTCCAGAACTATCGTATTTCAAAACGAAAATATCGAAACTTGGATTTCCAGTGTTTGGATTAGGGGTACTCACTAAGCTGGAACTTCCAATGGTAGAATTTCCCTGGTATTCTCCGGTAATAATGACATTATTATTGTTATCAACGGCTAATTTATATCCATTTTCAATTCCTGAACCACCTTCTTTGCGAGCCCAGAGAATATTTCCTGCAGGGTCCATCTTTACAATGAAAATGTCTTTTGAATTGGAGTTTGACGTCAAGGTTGTACTTCCAAAAGTGACTGTTCCGAAGAAAGAACCGCAAACAACGATATTTTGATCGGGACCAATAGCAACGTCTACCGCACGGTCGTCTTGAGAACCTCCGAATTGGGTGATCCAAAGAACGTCTCCGTTTGTTCCATATTTGGCTACATAGGCATCATTGCTTCCGTTGGTTCCGTTAAAACCGTTCATCGTACCAAAAGAAGTTTGTCCGGAGAAATAACCCGTAACATAGCTTTGTCCTGAAAAATTGGTTTCTAAATCGGTTGCTTCATTAATGGTTTGACTAAAGGTGTTTGCTCCCCACCCTTGAGCGAAAGAGTGATTGGTAAATAGCAAAGAAAAGAACAAAACAGAGCAAACCACATTTCGAAACGTAGTGCAATAATTGTTGAAAGACAGCTTTAGTAATGTCAAAGCAAAGTTCAGTTTTGTCCTTTTTCCTAAAGGTAAGGAGAATTCAAAAGAACAAACGTGCAAATGAATATTCGAGTTGCTTGTGTGTTTAAAATCCACGAATCTCAAACAAATTGTAAGAAAAAACCTTTTTTTGTTGACTTTACAACTTAACTGAAGATGGCTTTGTATTCTTCGATACAATTTGCGCCATATTTCTTTTTCAGGTAATCTTTCATCACCTTGTTGTAACCTGGGATGTCTTCACCTTCAGGATTATAAAAGATACAACAGCCTACATAGTCGAAATTAACCTTGTACTTTTTCCTGAACGCTGCGGACCTTTTTTCGTTTTCTTTAGGAAAGCCCTGAAATCCTCCTCGAATGACAATTTCAACCACACCTTGCTCAATCATTTTTTTAGCATTCTCAACGGTATACGGGCAAGGGATACCAACAAAAGCAATGCTTGTCGAATTGGTGTCTGATAGGTATGAGCTTGTCAGAACCTGATGGATAATTGGTTTTAGGGGGGCCAGTTCAGGCGTTTCTGGTCTTACCGTATCTTTTTTAAAGACATACAACGAATCGAATTTCGCATCGTTCTCCTGAGCGAATGTTAAACCTGAAAAGCAACAGAATAAAAGTACAAGAAGGTGATTTGTCATGCTGAAATCTAGAATACTGCGAATTTATACTATTATCGAATCAATGTCAAGAATCCTTGTCTTCGATTTTCCGGATGCGCTTTTCCTTCCGGGTAATAGACATAAAAATAGACACCCTCATTAAGATTCTCACCATCGAAATCGTTGATGTAAGGACCAGCTTCGAAGATCTTATTTCCGAATCTGTTGAAAAGAACCAACTCATTATTCAATTGAGAAAGTGCATCGTCGATAAAGAAATAATCATTCGTTCCGTCGCCGTTTGCCGTAATGAAATTCGGAATGGCGTCGTCGCAATCAACGGTTTCAACCACCAATGTATCAAAAGTTAAACAGCCTTGAGGCGTTGTAACGTTCAGTATCAGGTCCTGATTACTAAGAATGGGCAAATCCGTTGTATTTCCAAAGGTTGACCAGATATAAGTATTTGTATCGTTGGGGAAATAGAAAGTGAACACATCATTGATGCAATAAATCGAATCTGGTAAAATATCAATGTTCGGAATCAGATATTCAGGAACGTCTACAGAATCTGTGTAATGACAGCCTAAATTATCCCACAATTCAACATAGAACATTCCAGAGTGAGCAGCGTCTATTGCAAACGAAATGGTTGTTGTGTCGAACGTTCCAAACGGAGTTGTCCAAATTAAACTATCTGCATTTGTTTGAATAACAATTGATCCCGAATCTCCGGTACAGAAATTACTAAAATCGACCTCAATGTTACTGTTGAAATCTGGTGTAATTACCTGGATAGTATCGAGGTTTGAAATACATCCGTTATCGTCCATTCCGTAAACGGTGATAGGACCGTAGGTTAAATTTCCAGTTATTGTCAAATCGTCGTCTACAACTGTTCCCTGATAACTGTTCCAAACGATGGAATCGAGATCAGTGTTCATTAAACTGAGAATTTCTGAATCATAGTAACAGAGCGAAATGCTGTCGTTTGCTAAAGCAATTTGTGGTTGAGGTAAAACGGTTACACTATCTGAAATGCTGGTGGCGTAACAATCGTTCGAAATTTGAACTGTGATAATAGTATTGTTATTCAAGGTGTTAAATGGAATTTGCATTGAATTGCCTACTCCAAGAAAACTTTGTCCGGAATACCAACTTGCTGTCTCAGTAGTTATGTTCACACTGAACAAGCCATTTTCGTTCTGACAGAGAAGAGAATCACCGAATATTTCGTAATGGCCAAGTGAATCGAAAAGTGAAACGTTCACGGTTCCGTATGCCAACGGACATTCAGTGGACTGATAAGCCACAATGAAAGATGTATCCTGAACAACATTGTTCAAATGAAATTCATTATTAATGACAATCAACGAAGTATCGGAAGAGGTATACCAATTCAAAATGAATGTGGAATTATCTTCCAGAACAACATTGTTTCCTACACAAACGGTTACCGACTCAATGTCAGGAATTACCGATTCGGGAACCTGAGTGATATTGATGGTATTGGTGTTTGCAGTACAACCGTATTCGTTGGTTACAATTGCTGCATAAGCTCCGGCTTCGTATACAGGATATGCACCACCAGTTAGTTGACCATCATTCCATTCATACATCAAGTTGTTCGGATTTCCTAGAATCAACACCGTATCACCAAAGCACAAAATGGAATCAACAGCTGAAATAGAGGCAGAGAATGTGGCGTCGATGATTTCTATGGTGTCGGAAATGGTTATTCCACATTGACTGATTGCTACAGTATAAATTCCTGCGGTGTTCACAGTGATAGAGCTTCCTGTAGTGCCTGTTGGTGTCCAAACAAAACTTGGTGTTCCTGCATAAGCCACCTGGATGGTTACTGATTCACCTTCACAAAGAAATTCATCTGGCATAATCGTTATACTAGGAGTAGTATATTCTCTAAGTTCGAATGGAGGAGTGGTTAAATGACAATCTTCGTCATCCACCACATGGCAATAGTAAAATCCTAAATCTTCACCGTAACATTCATAGGTTTGAGATAAGCTATCTCCATTAGGTCCAATCCAATCGTAACTTTGATACGTGTTTTGAATGTACATTAAAACGGAATCGTAAGGACAAACAATTGCATCGGCGGGATTAGAAACAATGTTCGGAGCCGTTTTAAGTGTAATGTTGTGCCATACGGCTTCCGGATTAGAACAACCTGTAATTGTATCTACAACACTCCCGTGATATTGATAAGTGCCAGGAGCATTAACTTCTATACTGTCATTTAAGTTATTCCATATTATTCCAGGTCCAGTCCAGTTGAAATTTGGATGCGGGTTGTTTACAACAAGAAATATTGAGCCATTTGGACAAAGCAGATTATCACCTGAAATTGTTCCTGACCAAGTAGGTAGAGGATTTACAGTGATATAAAATTGTCGTGTCACATGATAATTCGTAGTATCTATTCCGCATAAATTGTCGTACCCGGTAGAAAAATATAAGTCAACGGTGTACCAACCAGAACTGCTAGGTGTGAAGTAGGTATGTACGTTCGGATAATTGTTGTATTGAGAGCCGTTAATCGTCCAAACAATGTTCGTGACAGGAGATTGAATATCTGGGGAGTAAGTTGCTAATGGATTGGTGAATAAATCAATTCCACTAAAATACACTGAATGATTTGCGCAGATAGTAAGTGAGTCTCCAGTCGAATTAGCGTTTTGCATAACGATTTGAGGAGACACCGAATCATTTGGCAGTACATAATCCAAATTGAAGTGAAAATCACCCATAGCTTGACAATATTCGTTATTGACAATTACATGGTA
>CBFGNV010000077.1:0-18452 GCA_965650275.1 uncultured Fluviicola sp.
TTCACAAAGTTTTCAATACGAATGTGGTATTGCGGTTTTCCGGATATGTTGTGGATATGCAATCCGTCAGACGGTTGTTCTATTCTTCGGACGGGATTGGGCAGTCTGCAATCCACCAGACGGTTGTTTGATTCTTGGGACAGGATTGGGCAGTCCGCAATCCACCAGACGGCTGTTCGATTCTTCAGACCGGATTTACAGTTTGCAATCCACCAGACGAAAGTTCAATTCGTCCGCTGAGCTAAATCACCTCGCTACCACGAGAAATTGTCTTTCCCTTTACATATATTCACAAAGTTCTCAATAAGAACAAGTCCGTTGTTTCCTGAAACTTCTGGATGGAACTGTACGCCGTAAAGGGGCTTGCTTTCGTGCATCATAGCTTCATTAATGCATGCATCTGAAACACCAACATGAATAAAATGATGTGGAATGGAAACGCTCTCGCAATGATCTTCCATGAATTCAACTTCATTAGGAAGTCTATCAAACAATGGACATTCAGCGATAATTTCAATGGTTTGCAAGTGTCGATCTTCTTTTTGACGATTCGCTAATGAATCGTAAGTTAAAGCTAACATTTGGTGGCCAAAGCAAATTCCCAATACAGGTTTTTCAGTGGTTTTCAGCCATGTAAACTTTTCCAAATAAGGATCTGGATCTTTTTCTGTAATCAGGATTGGTGCTCCTGAAATGATGAATCCGTCTGCATCTTCATATTTTGAATACTCGAAATCGGCCAGATGAACAATCTTGGAATAGTGAAACTCCTCAACCATTTCCAGGATGTGAGGCGTTTTTGTACTTCCACAGTTGATAATAACAATCATAGTTCAATCGGTCCAATTCCTTGACGAAGAATTTCAATATTTCCATCCACACAACTTACAATAGTTGATGCTTCCAGATTTCCTTGTCCACCGTCAATAATAACCGCTACTTCATCATCATAGCGTTCGTAAATGGCCGCAGGATCAACAAAGTAATCGGTAATTTCGTCTTCGTTATCATGTAAAGAGGTTACAGCTAGTGGATTTCCTAAAGCGTTTACAAGTGTTGTTACAATCACATTATCCGGAATACGAATACCAATTTCCTTTTTGCTCGAATCAAACAACTTCGAAACATCGTGTGATGCGTCCAAAATGAAAGTATATGGTCCTGGCAAATGGTAATTCAACAAACGGAACGTTGCTTTATCCAACTGACGAACGTATTCCGAAACTTGTGACATATCGTCACACATAATGGAAATATTGGTTTTGGAAAGCTTCGAATTCTTCCATTTCGCCAATTCGTTCAGTGCTTTCTTGTTTTTCAAGTCGCAAGCCACTGCGTAAACGGAGTCGGTTGGAATGATGACCAATTCCCCCTTTTTTAGTTCGCTTACAATTTGGTCGATCAAACGACTGTCAATGTTATATGGATTTATTTCGATGAACATAACGTAAAATTACTAATTACAAATTAACGATTACAAATGACACTGCAATTACAAATTGCTAATGACGAATTGCAAATTTGCCATCCTCTTAGCATTACACGAAAGATGCAATGAAGAAACCTACTCTCCATTTGTAATTAGTAACTGGTAATTAGTACCTATAAAATCTTGATTTCTGTTCGTCGATTTGCCTGATGTTCTTCTTCTGAACAAACAACTCCATCCTTACAACGATTGATCAATTGCGATTCGCCATAGCCTTTTGCTACAATGCTGCTGGTTGGGACGCCCTTCTTAATCAGGTAATCGACACAACTTTGCGCTCTTGCCTGGGATAGTTTCTGGTTTCCGGTAACAGAACCTCGCGCATCTGTGTGAGATGCCAATTCAATTTTTAACTTGTTTTCAATGATGAACTCAGCCAGTTTATCCAGCGAAGCCATACTCTCTGGTCGCAATGTCGATTTGTTGTAGTCGTAGAAAATATTCTCGAGCTTGAATTTGTCGCCTTTCTTAATCAGTGGAAGTTGGAGTAGGAGTTGAATTACCTTATCGTCTTCATCTGAAGTCTGGAAAAGCGTTTGGTCATCCACATATCCACGTTTGGTTGCGTGTGCCTCGTATTCAGTAAATCGGTCTACAACCAAAGTTGCCAATCCTTCTTCGTTGGTATAAAGTACCGTATCTTTTTTTGTGATCGGATTGGTAATCGTGGTTTTCGCATTCTTGATCGGAAGATTTGTTCCACGCTCTACCACTTTCAATGTAACATCAATAATCAAGGGTTGCAGGAACAATTCTCCAGTCAACAATGTGTCTCTTGTGATTCCCGCAGTCTCAATATTTATCGGTTCTCTTAATTTAAAGTATTGCTTTGATGTGTTGAATCTATAGTTATGATTTACAAAAAGTTGCGTGTTAAATTTGCCTAGAGAATCTGTGTATAATGTATCGTTCTGATTTGTAGTTAAATCTGTGAAAAGGACATACTGATTTGGCAAGGGTTCATCTACTTGATAATCTGCAAAAACGGTTCCTTCGAAGTTGATTAACGGATCTTTTCTTGTCCATGCATAAATGCGATCGACAAAATCTCCACGATTGGAAGAGAAGAATCCTCCTTTCTCTGAAGGTAATGCGATAATCCCGAAATCGTCGAAAGAAGTATTGATTGGTGCTCCCATGTTCAGCACTTTTCCATCCAAACTCAGAGAAGTACTGAAAACATCCAAACCGCCAATTCCAAAATGTCCACGAGAAGAGAAATACAAGGTGTTCGCCGTCAAATGTGGAAATAATTCATCTTGGTCCGTATTAATGTTTGGCCCAAGGTTCACTGGTTCCGACCAGGCATTTCCGTTCAATTCCGAATAGTACAAATCTGCACCACCGAACCCACCAGGTTGTTTACTCGAAAAATAGATGCGCTTTCCGTCTGCCGAATAGCATGCATGTCCAACGTTATAAGCTGGATTATTGAAAGGGAAAGGGGTGACTTCCTGCCAAACACCGTCGATCTTTTTTGAAAAGTAAATGGCCAAAACAACTACTTCCTGGTCGTTATGTTTTCCAAGTGTGTTTTTAGTGATTACCATCGAATTTCCATCAGGACTAAACGAAACTGGTCCGTCGTGAGCTCTGGAAAAGAAGGCATCTTTCAACACTTTCGGTTTGATCAAACTTGAATCGATATCGTACGGGGAATACAGCATATTGATAAAATAGCTATTGTCCCAACCGTATTTTCCGTTTAAGAATCCAGCGTTTTTCGCCTTCGACATAAAAAGAATTCCCTTTTCATAGAATGTAGGACAAAAATCTCCCAAGCCAGAGTTTATTGACAAAGGTTCGATGAAATAGATGGAAGAATCGGCTAATAAATGACCGAAATCCTGATTTTTGTCCTTTAGTAGTTGAACGAAGTTGTTTGTTGGATAAACCAGATTTGCATCTGCCAGTAACTGATCAGCAACCTCATATTGTCCGATTACGCGCAGTAAATCAATGTATTCAACATAATCTGCTTCAGTCAGGCGATTTGTTTCGTGAAGTTTTGAATAGTAATACTTTGCTTTGTTGAATTGGTACAAATTCTTATTGGAGATGGCCGCTTTTCGAACGTTTTCCCAGTTGATTGTTCCCTTTCCACTAATTGTTTTTCGCGCCAGTTCTTCATAGATAGGTGCCGCAGAGAAATATTCCAGCTTGGCAAAGTGTTCATCTGCTTTGCGCTGTTTGGCTTGTGCAAATGTGATATTTGAAAAAAGTAAGATGAATGAAACGAGTAGAAGTGTGCGCATCAGTTAACTAGAAATAGCGTGGAGAGTTGTAAACGACTTTTTTGAAATTGAAATCGTAAGTTAGTAATATTTCGTGTGAACCACTTTGGTATTTCATCAAACCGTTGATGGGAAAATCATATCCGTAACCAACCTGAATGCATTTCTTGATGGTTACAATTGCAGTAACTCCAACAGATTCGTTGTATCTATACATGGTTCCAAACCACAATTTATCATACATCATTAAACTCAGATTGAAGTCCATTGTTAATGGTGCATCTGGCGTGTATTTGATCATTGTTGAAGGTTTCAATTTCAATACACTGTTCAAATCGAATACACCACCAGCAGCAAAGAAAAAATGTCGTTTATTCAATGTGGTGACCAAGGTTGTGGCATCTTCAAATTTTGCTTCAAACAAGCGGGGAGAAGAGATTCCAACATAATGTTTGTCACCATAATAGTACAATCCTGCGCCCAAATTTGGTTTGGTGCTTGAGAAACGCTGTCCATAATATGGATCGTTGATGTCTGTAACATTCAAGCTGCTGAAATCAAAACTCATAAAATCGGCACCACCAGATAATCCTGCCGCTAATCGATCTCCTTTTTTATTCAATCGGATGCCGGCACTTAAGTCTACGTAAGCTGCTGTTCGGTTTCTGCTTCCAATATTATCATTTACGAAATGTCCACCAATTCCTAAATTGTTTCCCAAAATAGGAGAGTGTACGCTAAACCATTGCGACATGGGTGAACCGTTGTAACCCACCCATTGAAAACGGGCAAGTGAAACAAAACTCAAGGATTGTCGGCTTCCCGCATACGCTGGATTGTAATACAAAGGATTTTGCATGTACAGCGACATCTGTTCATCTTGCTGTGCAACTGACATCAAACTCAAGCACAAAGCTAAACAAGTAAGTATTTTCTTTCTCATGCTTTTAGTATTGAAGTTCTAAGTAACCTTTGTATTCCGTTTTCTCGGAGTCGTTTAGTTTGATCTGATAGAAGTAAGTGCCAAACGGAACTTTTCCTGATTTTCCATCAATCGTCAATCCGTTATTCGGTTCTCCATTCCAAGGTGTGGTGTAAGGTGAAACCTGGTAGATCAAATTCCCCCAACGATTGTAAATAAACACTTCAGCGTCTGGATAATATTCCAAACCTTCAATGTCCCAAGTGTCGTTGAATCCGTTTCCATCCGGAGTAACCAATTCAGGAATATCTAAACAAGAAGGAGAGTGTAAAATCGAAACGTCGTTAGTATCTGAAGTAATACAGCCCAAACTATCTGTTATCTGTACAATGTAGTTTCCTTCCTGATTTTGAGTAAACGTTGGAATGGCAATACTTGCGTTTGTGCTTGCAAATAAATTCGGACCTGCCCATGAGTATGTTCCGCCACCAGTAGCAGTAAGGATCAATGTTTGTCCGGCACATAGTTCATTTGGACCACTAATTCCGCCAAAATCTGCTGAACTGATTGAAATTGCGATTGTGTCTGCATTCATACAACCGTTTCCGTCCGTAATCGTAACTGCATATGATCCGCTTTGATTGTTTGTTGCAGGATCGAAGGTAATCGTATCATTTGACGATGTAAACCCGTTTGGTCCAGCCCAATTGAGTGTTCCGCTTCCTGTTGCGGTTAGTTCAACCATTCCACCCTGACAGAAAGTATTGTTATTCGTTGAATTCGAATTCAATGAAATGCTCGGAAGTGGGTTAACCGTTACTAAAACTGAATCTGTTGCTGAACAATTTTGCCCGCTCATTCCAGTTACATAGTAGTAACCTGCGTTGTTAGAAGTCACATTGGTCAGAGTTACAGTCGCTCCATTTCCTGAATAGCTGTTCGGACCCGTCCAAGTAAACGAAGTTGCTCCAGTTGCCGTTAAAACAATATTCGTATCGAAACATACAGTTGAATCGGTATTGTTTCCATCAATGTCAACAATTGGAAGTGCATTTACTGTCAAATTTCCGCATCCAGGGGTGCTTGGACAACCATTTACAGTTACCGTTACACAGTATGCACCGGTATTCGATAATAGAACAGGATCAATTGTAAAACTTGACGTTGCATTGGAGAACCCGTTTGGTCCTGTCCATGCGTATGAGCCACCCGCAACTGTTGAAGTTGAGCCTGTAATTGCATTGTTGATACAAGGTGATGCATCATCAAAATTAACCGTTGGACTCGTTGGAGTAGGGAAATTACTTACAGTGAATGGTCCAAATGTCGCTTGACATCCGTTTCCATCTGTTACATCAACAGTGTAATTTCCAGCATCAACATTCGATAAATCTGCATTCACACCAACATTATTTCCTAATCCATCATGCCATAAATAGTCAATCGTTGGTGCTCCGTTCACTACAATTCCAATCAAAGAACCAGTCGGATTGTCGCAATTACTGTTGTTTGCTGTTGGAGAAGTTGTTAACGACGGCAGCGAATTAACAATAATGTTAATCTGGTCGGTGGATGAACATCCAGCAGTCGTTCCAATTACCGTATAAGTTGTATTGGAAGTTCCAGTTATGTTAATAGAACTTGTGATCTCTGTTGTACTCCAAACAAATGAATTGGCTCCAGTTGCCGTAAGTGTCAAGACATCATTCGTACAAACATTTGCAGAAGCACCATTTGTTATAGAAACATTTGGATTTGGAGTCACAACAACATTCGTAGTGCCTGTTGCACTTGGACAGCCATTCACTGTTACCACCAATCCGTATGTTCCAGCTTCAGCCGAACCTGCATTGCTAATCGAAGGATCTTCTAAAGTTGAAGTAAATGAGTTTGGTCCTGACCAGGAATAAGTTCCCGAAACTGTTGGTCCGGAAAGCTGAATTGTTCCGTTTTCACAAATCAATCCGTTATTTGAAACACTTGGCGTTGCAGGTGTTGCAATTACTTCGAAGCTCGTGCTTGCATTTGCACTTGGACAAGAACCGTTTGCTGCAATGTTGTTTTGTACAGTGTAAATTCCAGGAGTGGAAGCAGAAACATCAATTGCTCCTGAACTTGAGTTGATTGAAAGTCCTGCAGTAGAACTGAAAACGCCACCACTTGCTCCAACCGGGAAAACGGGTGTTGGATCAGAAGAACTTTGGCAATAACTTGGATTTGGATAAGAGAAGCTTGCACTTGGCGAGCTGGAAATCGCAATCGTCACCACATCAGAAACTGCGGGACAAGGTCCCGTTGGATTGTCAGTTGTTAATGTTAGAATTACAGAACCAGCAAGGATTTCTCCAGCACTTGGGGTATAAGTCGAAGTTGCCGAATTAATGTTGGAAAACGAACCTGCGCCATTACTCCATGTAACTGAAGATGCGCTGCCACCGCTGGAACCAGCTAAGTTTACAGTTGCTCCGTTACAAGAAGCCAAGTTTGCTCCGGCGTCCACTTGCGCTGCGGTATTTACTGCCAGGACGGTAGAGCCGACTCCAGAGGTACAACCGTTTACCGTAACAGTGACGTTGTAGGTTCCTGCATTAATTGCCTGACCATTTGCAAAACTTGGATCTTCATTGGTGGAAACAAAACTGTTTGGTCCGGTCCAACTGTATGTTGCGCTTCCAACTGTTGCCTGAGACAGATTCACTGTACTTCCTTCGCAAATTGGTCCGTTACTCGTTGGACTTGGTGTTACAGGTGTGGAGTTTACAACCACATTCACTGTTCCCGCAGTACTTGTACAACCGTTAACAGTAGCTGTAACACTATAGATTCCAGACATTGCTGTTGTTGAAGATGTTATACTCGGATTTTGTACTGTTGAACTAAAAGAATTTGGTCCCGACCATGTGTAACCAGATGCGCCTGGAACTGTGCTGGCGCTCAAGTTTATAGTATTTCCTGAACAAACAGGACCATTACTTCCTGCAGTTGGTGAAGCTGGAATTGGATTTACGATAACATTCGTAGTGGCAGCTGAAGAACTACAACCACTTACCGAAACAGTTAACGAATATATTCCAGCAAAACCAGCTACTGCGCTTCCTCTGGTAGGATCTTCCAAAGCAGATGTAAATCCACTTGGTCCTGTCCAACTGTATGTTGCACTTCCAATAGTATTGGAGAATAAGTTGATGGTTTGTCCAGTACAAACAGGAGAATTACTTGAAATAACAGGAGTCGCAGGAATTGGATTAACTGTAACGTTTACAGTACCTGCGGCACTTGTACATCCACTTCCAGAAGCTGTAACGGTATATATTCCAGTTGCTGCAGTTGTTGCACTTCCTATGCTCGGATTTTGTGATGAGGATGCAAATGAATTCGGACCAGTCCAACTGTAAGATGTTGCGCCAACCACGTTTGAGGCTGTCAGGTTCAATGTTTGCCCTGCACAAATCGCACTATTACTTCCGGCTGTTGGAGTTGCTGGTGTTGGGTTCACAACCACATTTGTTGTTGCTGAATTCGGACAGCCATTTACTGTTATTTGTAAAGTGTATGTTCCCGACATAGCTGTTGTAGCACTTGGTCGTGTTGGATCTTCCAAACTTGAACTGAAAGAACTTGGTCCTGTCCAGGCATAAGTTGCACTTCCAATCGTATTCGAAAATAAGTTGATGGTGTTACCAGAACAAACTGGTGTATTGCTTGAAATTACTGGTGGAGCAGGAGTAGTGTTCACTGTTACTGTTGTCGTTGCATTTGGACTCGTACAACCGCTTACGGTTACATAACAGGTATAAACTCCAGCCGCTGCAGATGAAACATTTGAAATACTCGGGTTTTGCAGGGAAGAAGTGAATCCGTTTGGTCCTGACCACGAATAAGTTGCGCCGGAAATTGTATTCGCTGTAAGATTTAATGTGTTTCCAGTACAAACTGTTTGGTTAGCACTCAATAATGGAGCAGCAGGAATGGGGTTCACAGTAACAGTTGTAGTAAGGGTTTGTTTGTAACCACAAATTCCATAAACATCAACAGAATAGTTTTGAGTTGTTGCCGGAGTAACATTTACTGAAGAAGTGATAGCTCCATTGTGAATCCAGTAATACGAAGTTCCGCCTAACGGAGCGTTCAGGTTGACTGATTGTCCGGCACAAATAGGAGCAACAGGTGTAATTTCAGGGAATTGCACCCCGCTTTGCGCAGTAATAGTATAGTTACAAATGTCTCCTGCAAAACCATCAACCATTAAATAGTAATCGTTTCCTGGTGTTAAACCGTTTGCAGTTATGGTAAATGAAGTTGAATTTTCTTCGAAATTGGAAACAGGAGTGAAGTTACAACATGCGCCATTCGAAGAGAATACTTGCATTTGAATTCCACCACTCGGGTAATTTCCTACCCAGCAATCAGAAACTGAAACATTCAGAACTGCCGTGGCGGAAGCTGCTGTAAATCGAATCCATGAATTGTTGTTGATTTGAACATCAGGGCTTGCCGATCCAGTTCCCCAAGCGCCGGCTGAACCAAAGATTCCACCTTGATTTGTTCCCGGAGTATAAGTGTAAGTTGGCGCGTTGTTTTGTTCCGCATTTCCACGCATATTACATGGACGATCTGGGGTGAACGCAGCGCTTGTAGACGCACTGTATCCGTTCAAGTCACAAATGTAAAGTGCATTTGAACAAGCGTCGTTACTTGCTGTTGTTATACAAAGACCAAAAGTTCCACTGCTTGTTCCGTATCCGAAGAATCGAAGATAGACTGTTGAACCTGGTGTTAAGCCAGTTGCTGAAATGAAGGGAAGTAAATCGTTTGATGTTCCGGGGAAATTGTTGTCATCCGCACACGTAATTTGGGTTAAACTTCCACAAGTTCCGGAATACAAAACCATCACGCCGTCAGAAATTCTTCCAGCTCCCATGTTTGGTTTAGGAGTAATGAACAATGTTCCCGAGCTAGGAACGACAATTGAAAACCAAACATCCAGTGTTCCTGCCGAAAATCCACCATTTGCAGCTCCCGAACCACCAATACACGAACTTGGTGCACCGGGAGAAGCCGTATTTGTTGCACCAACGGTAGTAAACTCCAAGTAGTTGCAATTCGAAGTGACAGCGGGAAGAGCAATTGCAGAACAAGGATTATCGTTCGTGGGTACTGCCGTAGCCGGACCAGTTATACAAATGTTAAATGTTCCGGGATTGCTCGAATAATAATCATAAACACGTACGTAATAGGTTTGACCAGGTGTTAGGCCAACTACTGTTGATGTTTCCGGATCATTTGAAAACGTATTGTCGATACATGCTTCGGTAGATAATGATGCACAAGTTCCGCTATAAACCTGGAAAACGGCATCGAAAGTGGAAGTTGTTGGAGTTACAGTAATGGTTTGTGAGGCATTTGTGGCAACGAAAGAATACCAAACGTCGTCATCGGCAGTTCCTGAACATCCGGCAACCGATTGTGTTGCGCCCAAAGTTGTTCCGGCAGTATTGACACAAGAAGTGTTGACAGTTAAAGCTGTTGCACCAGAACAGTTGTTGTTAGATGGGGCAGAAGCTCCAACTGTACAACAAATGGTAAATGTTCCGCTTCCGCTTCCTGCAGAGTAATGGTAAACACGAACACGGTAAACCTGCCCAATGCTTAATCCTGATAAATAAACAGTTTCAGTTCCTCCATTAAAGGTTAAGTCTGTACAAGAAAGTGAAGCAAGTGAAGCACAAGCTCCGGAAAATACCTGAACAACCGCATCGAAAGTGGCTGAACCAACAACAGTTATCTGGTGCGAAGTTGCAGTTGCGGTGAATTGATACCATACATCGTCGTCAGAAGTTCCTGAACATCCGGCAATACTTTGAGTTGCCCCAATAGTTGTTCCATTTGTAGGGGAACTGCAGTTTGCTGTAACCGGAAGTGCTGTTGCGGTTGAACAGTCGTTGGATTGCTGCCACGACAAAACGGGAAGGGAAAGTACTATCCCAAACAGTAGACTTTTTACAGTTTTCATTGATCGTGACTTATGGTAGTTGAACTAGTTCTATTGGTTCCAGTCCGTTGACGATGATAATTTTCTTCAAAATTACCGCCGGACTTGTTTGTGATTCTTCTTTTATCACTGGTTGCGCCTTGAACTGAAAAAGGATCTCTCCACTTTGTTCTTTCACTTTGAACTTAACGTTCGAAAATTCAGGGTTTTCAAGAATATCGCTTTCAATTTTTTGAATACGTTCCTGGTCCATTGTTCCTTTGAATCGATAGGAAAATGATTGCGCGGAGCATAAGTTTGTAATAACAACGAAGAAAATCAGTAGTAAGCTTCTCATATTGTAGTAGTTGTGAGAGCAAATATAGATGAAAGATGGTCTTGACAGACTTTTTTGAGGTCGAAAATTGTTAAAAAACAGGTCGATATGACGTATTGTTTAAAAATAATTTAACTAAATGGTTTTAGCTTGACAGGTGATTAAAATGTAAAATCCCCAATTCAGTAGAAACCGAAAAGGGGAGTTTTAGTTAAAGTAATCAACCTCTTCTAGCGCATAATTCGAAGGGTTTTTCCTTTAATGTCGAATGACACTATTTTATTTAGAAAACGAGAGCGAATTGACATCTGTCGGTTTCTCTGTCGCTTGTATTGCAGAACCTTTCATTTCCTGAAAATCAGGCGCGATGATGAATTCATCTTCAATGAATGTAATGGAATTCGAAACATCGAAATGAATCAAGACTTGATTGGTGTCTTTCTCGAATAAATACTGCTCAATCTCGATTTCAACCTTTTTATCGTCATTTGAGATAAAGTTCAGTTGATCTGAAGCATTTGCCTCAGTTGTATTTGAATAAAGCGTATTTGAGTTTCCGAAAGTTAATCTGACTTTAGTGTAAATTCCCTCAGGAATAATGGCGTTTGCCAAAAGCGATTCATTTCCGCTTGTAAAACTTAAGCTCGAAATGTTTTGTTGAAAATCGTTTAGCGTAATCCAGCCTAAATTCTCGTTGTAAACTTCCACATTTACAATTTCAATGTTTAGACCGAAGGAGTTGATTTCAGAATCTGTGATTCTTACTTGTAGGGCACAACTGTCATTTTCAGCGGTTGGTTTTGTGCTTTCAAATGACAATGCGTTAGAAACAGTGTGTAGTAGTAGGACTAATATGAAAACCTTTTTCATGACGTGTTTCTTTTTTGTTATGCCAAAGAGTAGTCTATAACCTTGCCGAGAAACGTTAAAACAGCCTGAAACTCTCTAAAGGCTTTGTTTACAGGGCTTGACAGATAGTGATTTTTTAGATTGTTAAAATTCAAAACGGAATATTTTTTCAAAATGAAATAGTGGTTTTCGTTTTGAAAGAAGGTGCACTAATTAAAGTGTTGGTTTTTCAACGTTTTCTCCCGTTTTTACTGAGGTTCGAAACAAAAAAGGTTCCCATAAATATGAGAACCTTTTTCTACATTTTAAAACCCGATTATGGATTCAAAGCGATATTTCCAACTTGCGTAATTTGTCCATCAGCTACAACCACATTGCTCAATGAGCCCGTTTGAGATTGCATGTTTGAACTTGCTATTGCGCTTACTTGAATCTGGTAAGTTCCATCCTCAGCACCTCGGATCAAAAATTGTCCCTGAGCGTTAATGAAAGTTGAATAGCTGTGATTTCCGTTCGACAAGGTTACAGAAGCCGTTGCAGCGCCTTGAACTGTTCCCTGAACTCCTGTTGATTCGTCTTCGATCTCTTCGATTATCGGATTGATAAAGTAACTTCCGGCTAAATCATAAATCGATTGTGCGGCATTGAAGTCAATCAAAACACTTGTTGTTTCACTGGCATTCACTTGCTCGTTGATCTCAATTTCAACCTGGTGACTTGTATTTGTCCCAAAACTTAAGTCTAAGCTCGAACCACCACCTGAACCTGATAATTGAAGTGAGTTGGTGTTACCAAATGTCAAACGCAGTTTAGTGTACATTCCGGCACTTAAGCTGGAATTACTTGCAATTGAAGTTTCAGCTCCATTAGTCAAATCCAATACAGCTACTGTTTGTGTTTGACTATTGAGGGTGACCCATCCTGAGTTTTGCAAATAAGCCTCAACTTTTGTGATCTGAACATCCAGTGACGCGAAATTTCCCGGTGCATCTGTCATTCTAACTTCCATTGCACCTGCTGGTCCGCTAGGTACGTTGTTCTCTTTTTTACATGATTGGAAGAATATCCCTGATATCGCAACCAATCCTAAAGCGATGTACTTTTTCATATTGATAGCTTTTTATTGATTTGGTAATCATTGAGCTAACAAAATGCCATGTGCCAGAATTGGTGCTACAAAAAAAGTTAAACGCTTGAAATTAAAGCAAAAGAGAAGAAGTCTATTGACTCAAATAGTTAGTTGAATGAAGTGTTTCGTTTCAAAATGAAATGGAATACAGTCAATTTGAAATTTTTTAGAGGACAATCGATATTTGACACTCCTCAGTATTGTAGCAATTTTCTTCTTTTCTGATATAACACCACACCATGGTTTCGATTTCCGAATTTGATAGTTCTCTTTTGGAATGAATAACAATTCCACCAGAATCAGGATCGTTAAGGATGGTTGATTTCTCGATTAGTACATTTTGTGCAGAGTTAAGATTTTCAGTTTTGAGTTGAAATTCTGCAAAATATATGCTTCCTAGATCTATTCTGAAATTTTGACCTAAATATTCATTCGATACTTTAAATGATTGATTGTTAGGTGATAAAAGAATTGATTTCTCTTGAAAACGGACAATACCATAATCATCTGCGGGTAAATCGAAACTTATTAGAATTGAGTCGTTATCAATTGGCGAAACTGAAATGACAATCGTATCAAATAAAGTGTATTTCTCTCTTTCTGATATTTCATCACCTATTGCGTACGAATAGGAGAACTTTTTGCGTTTTTGTGCAAATGAATTTAGAGAAATAAGGAAACAAAGAATCGCTAGAAAAGTTGATTTCACGTAAATCGATTTCTCCAAAAATAGCAAACCCCGGTTTGTTAAACCAGGGTTCGACTTTAAGTTTCTTTTAATTTTCTATCCTTTCACAGCTCCAACGCACAGTTTCATGCGAATTACACGCTTAGCTGCTGCTTCAACAACTGCTTTGAACGCTGGATCGCTCTTGTATTTAGCTAAGATTTCACTGTGAGATCTCATACAATCCAAAGGCATCAATAAAATGTCAACTCCGGCATCAATTGCCTTCACGTTGTTTCCTTTTACAGCCGTAACTCCTCCCATATTCATGGCGTCTGTCACTACCAATCCTTTGAAACCAAGTTCGTTTCTCAATAGATCAGTCACAATTTTCTTTGAACAAGTTGCTGGAAGTCCATCCGTATTGTATTTCGGATTGTTAACTACCGCCAAATGCCCTATCATTACACTCAACACACCGTCTTCAATCAATTTTGGATATGTTGGTACCTCCTTCAATTCACCGTCAATTGCCTGTAACGATTTGTGAGTATCTCCAGAAACCAAACCGTGTCCTGGGAAATGTTTTGCTGTGGCAATAATTCCTTGTGATTGCATACGTGCAATAAATGCATTCGACCATGGAACATTGTTTGCTTCTACTTTCGCAAAACCTCTGTAACCAACTGTTCCATTCTTTGCTAAGTCAACAACTGGTGCAAAGTTGTAGTTGATTCCTATTGCTTTCAACGTAGCAGCAATGGTGTCGGCACAAGTATTTACTTCTTCCAAAGAGGTGATTTCGTTGGCTTTCTTTACAACGGAAGAACCACTGATCTTTCTATTGAATAAGCTTGGTTCAGCATCAGCACTGTATAAGAATCCTGGGTTTCCGTTCTTCACATTCAATGTATTGAAATCCTTGATCCAGCCTGTAAATTGTTCTTTCGATCCATTCAACATCAAAACTCCGCCAATAACACGTTTGTTGATCAAAGCTTTAATCGACTCGGGTGTATTTCCCAATCGACCAACCGCCGGCATGATCAATTGTGCAACAATAGCTGTATCATCCAAAGTTGCAAAAATGGCATCAACGTCTTTGTCTAACTGTTCGTTTGTCGACAAATAGTCTTCCAACTTGTACGTATGATTAATCTCAGGAAGTTCCGGAACTTTTCGTTCTTCTTTTTTGGTTTCAGTTTTCGCTTCGCTCTGTCCGCAAGCCTGCAAAAGCAAAGCTGAACATGCAAAAATGGTAATGAAATGTCTCATTTTATAAATTTCGTATTGCAAAGGTAGGCTTTCGCTCTGATACCCTTGATTGTTCTTTTTTCTAGTTTTAAACAACTCAATTGTGAAATCAGTGAACTAACGGTTTGGAAATACCGGATCATATCCAAAAACATAGTCGCAATACCTCCAAAAATCTATTTTGTCAAAAGACTGAGCTCTATAGCCAAAGTAGCTTTTTACTTTCCAGTTATCCAATTTGATTCCGTAACCCATAATTGGTTTTTCATCTTTATGTGCTGTTAGTTTGAAAGTTGTACCGAACCTTAGATCATAAATAATCAGAGAGTCTATACCTAAACCAACCGCGTAATAGCCATTCGTTATATGTTTTATCTGCTCCGTTCTATCATTCCCGTTCCAGTCAATGTTTTTTAGAACAGAGTGATTTCCGGGAATGTAGTCGCCATAACCCTTCTTTTGGTTGTTAAAGATTGATTTGTACAGTATCCCGTAAGAACCATCTTCTGTTTCTGCAATAATTTGCCAGTAGAAAGAGGTTAAAGGCATTGGTGTTACCATCAGCTGTTTCACCTTAGTATGTTTAAAGTAGCTTGGCGCTTCATTCAGAATCCAAAGTTTCACGCAAACACCCCAAAGCAAGTAGGTGCAAGAATAAATTATTCCAGTCCAGTTCCAGATTCTTCGTCGTTTGGATTCGCGTTTCATGACCAAGGCTCCGATGAGGAAAGCCATGAATGGGATGGTATAGAGCGGATCGATCACAAAAACGGTATTGAAAGCAATTCGTGGTGAAAATGGCCAAAGAAATTGTGTTCCATAGTTGGTGAACATGTCGAGCATAGGGTGCGTGACAATACTCAAAAACCAAAGTAATGTCCACATTTTGAAGTTGTGTTTTTCTTTGGAGAGTTTATGTGAGATCCAACCTAATATTGGTCCGGCAAGTAAAGCAAATAATAACGAATGCGAAAATCCACGATGTGCCAAAGCGCCGTCTAACGGATCATAAAAGAATCGTAGAAATACATCAAGGTCAGGGAGTGTTCCACCGATTGCTCCCCAAAGAGCAGCTTTTGCGCCTAGTTTTCGTCCGGCAACTGCTTCACCAACAGCGGCTCCAAGAACGATTTGAGTTAGAGAATCCATCGGTGTAAATGTAGCTAATAGAGATTAGAAAACAGAGAATAGAAAAACAGGGTTTCGAGCCTATTTTCTATTCTCTAATTTCTGTTCTCTTTTTAAAATTTGTAATTTGTCTTCATTAAACCAACAACATGAAAAAGCTGCTACTTTTTGGAATTGTACTAATTCCTGTTTTGTCCATTGCACAACCCACATCATGGCAAAGTCGTGGAATAGGTGGAGGAGGAGCATTGTTTTGTCCCAGTATTAGTCCGCTTGATGCCAATAATATTTACTTGCAATGCGACATGTCGGAGGTGTTTCATACCACAAACAAAGGCAATTCTTGGGATATTATTCACTTTCAGGAAATGATTTCAACAGGTGGTATCAATACGGTTGAATTCACTTCAGACGCGAATATTTTGTACGCGGTAAATATGGATTACATAACAGACGAACGATTTCCCGTAAAAAGCACGGATGGTGGCGTTCACTGGTCACCAACTGCGGAAGACCCAACTGGTTCAGAAACATGGTATTTGTCAGCAGATCCACAATCAACTAACCGACTTCTGGTAGCTTCTTACGATGAATTGTTCTTTTCTGATGATGGTGGAACGAGCTTCGAAAGCGTTTTCTCTATGAGTGATTTTCACATTGCAGGTGTTTTCTGGGATGGAAGTAATATTTATATCGGAACTGCTCAAGGAATGTTGGTTTCAACGAATAATGGAACGAGTTTCTCTATGAGCGCTACAGCCGGAATTCCAGCTGGAAGTGGATTTATCTCATTTACTGGAGCAAAGTCTGGCGGTACAACACGTTTGATGGGAAATATTGCAGATCAAGGAGATCTTTATCCGGGAATTAAGGCACTCGACATTGGAATATGTTCCGGAATGTTGAAACTGGACGTTGGTGCAGGAAACTGGACAAATGTTTACAACAGCATAGATCCGAATCATGAGATTTTCCTGATCTCTTCAGCCAGAAATGATATAAACACGTTCTATGTCGGTGGTACCAATACAGATAACAGCTTTCCCATAGTTTACAAAACAACGAATGGAGGAACGAGTTGGTCGGAGACATTTTTAGGAGTAAATAATCAGAATATTACAACGGGCTGGAGCGGTTATCAAGGTGACGAAAATTGGTGGTTTGGTGAGATCATTTTCGGATTGAAAACAGCCCCGAATGATGCAAATACGGTAATTATTACTGACTTTGGATATGCCCATGTTACTTCGGATGGTGGAGCGAATTGGAATCAGGCATATGTGCAGATAGCAGATCAAAATCCTGCAGGAAATCCAACGCCAACTGGACAATCGTATGCTGGAAATGGTTTGGAAAACACCGCTTCCTGGTCGATGCACTGGAGTGATAACAACAATATTTTCGCTTCATACACGGATATAACGGCAATTAGAAGTACAGACGGTGGACAAAAATGGTCGAAGGATTATTCTGGAATCAATTACAATACCGTTTATCAAGTGATTGAAGCTCCGAATGGAACTTTATACGCAGCAGTTTCCAGTGTTCATGATATGTATCAAAGTACATATTTGCAAGATAATCGAATAGATAACGGTTCAGGAGCAATCCTTTATTCTACCGATAATGGTGAAAACTGGAACATGCTTCACGATTTCGATATGCCGGTAATTTGGATCTCAATTAATCCGAATAATGCAAATGAAATGTATGCAAGTGTGATCAATAGTCAGAATGGCGGAATTTATAAGACAACAAATTTAGGTTCCAATGCTTCTTCTGTCTGGTCAATCACAGGAACTCCACCTCGAACAGAAGGTCATCCGTATAATGTTAGAGTTTTGAATGATGGAACCATTGTATCAAGTTGGAGTGGACGCAGAGATAACAATCAGTTTACAGAAAGCTCTGGCGTCTTCGTTTCTTCTAATGGTGGAACGAGTTGGCAGGATGTAAGTGATAATGGTATGCATTACTGGACGAAAGACTTTATTGTAGATCCGCATGATGCAGCGCAAAACACATGGTATGTTGCTGTTTTTAGTGGTTGGGGTGGTCCGGCAAACGATTTGGGGGGATTGTACAAAACTACCAATCGCGGAACAAGTTGGGTACGGGTTTTCGATTCTTTCCGAGTGGAATCAGCAACTATTCATCCGGATAACGCCGATGAGATCTACATCACCACGGAATCGGATGGTTTGTGGTATAGTGATAATTTGACTGCTGGTACACCGACGTTTTCCATGTTGAACGAATATCCGTTCCAACATCCAACACGTGTTTTCTTCGATCCTCAAAACAATGACAATATCTGGACCACCACTTTCGGCAACGGAATGCGAATGGGCATTGACGGAGGTGGAACAAACAGTATCTCGGAGAATGCAGAACTAAGCATTCGTGTATATCCAAATCCCTCAGACAAGGAATTTACGATTGTCTCAAAAAATACAATCAACCAGTGGATGA
>CBFGNV010000078.1:0-18051 GCA_965650275.1 uncultured Fluviicola sp.
TTGTAAACATTGGCGAAGGACAAGTCGTTATGGACGATGATGTAACTGTTGGTGGTGAGTTGGAACTCAGTGGAGGAAAACTGAACCTGAATACAAACGATTTGATTTTGAACGGAACGTTAAATCAGGATGAGGATAGTCCAATTATTGGTGACATGAATTCTGACTTGCAGTTGAACCTTACATTGGTTGGCAATGACACGATCTATTTCGATGAAAACTATATGGATTTGGAGCAACTGATTGTTGATGTAACCGGTGGTGATATCGTATTGGGGACTGGGCTTCACATTCACGATGAATTGACATTGACAAGTGGAAGTATAGTATTGACAGCTGAAGATTTGGTTATTGAAGATAATGCAGACATTACAGGTTACAGCAATACACAATATGTTGTGACAACAAACTATGGAATGTTGCAAATGCAGGTTGTTGTTTCTACACCATACGTTGTGTTCCCGGTTGGAACAGAAGACAATTATTTTCCTGCAAGCTTACAACAAGGAGCTGGTGGTACATCAGGACATTTTACAGTAAGAGCTTTTGAAGGTGTTTATGTTGGCGGAACGCAAAGTTCAGGATTCAACAGTGCAATGATAGCTAGTGTTGTGAACAATACCTGGATTATTGAAGCGGATGGAACATCATTGGACCTAAATATGAAGTTGGGTTGGGAATTGGCTGCTGAAGTGAACGGTTTTGATCGTACAGATGCATTTATCTCGCATTTTAATGGTGGCTGGGACTTTGATGCACCTTCTGCTGCTGTTTCAGGTGCGAATAGTACGTACGAGATGACGCGCACGGGAATTACAACATTAAGTCCTTTTACAGTTGCTGATGGCGATGCAGAGTTGATTGTTAATGAAGAATCAGCGTCAATGGATTTGAATCTATATCCGAATCCGGTTACTGACATCATGAATATTGATTATAAGAACACCAATAGCGATCAATACACATACGAGGTAACTGACTTTACAGGAAGAACCTATGCAGTTATTGAGAATGGAAATAATCAGATGGATGTTTCTGCTCTTAGTACTGGAGTTTATGTGTTGAAAATGACTAACGTGGAAACAAATGCTATTGCTGTAAAGCGATTCATCAAGAAGTAGTTTGTTTTATTGATTTAAGAAAATCCCTTTCTGTTTATTCAGAAAGGGATTTTTTTGTTACTTCTTTCTCAAGTCACATTACCTTATCCATGAGATTGATTGCTTCAATATTGCTCGTCATTGTTTTATTCAGTTGTTCTGAGTCTGAACCAAAGGAAATACAACACATGGATTCTGAAGTGTACATGCTTTCCGAAGGTCAACTGGGAATCTACTGTTCTTGCAATAAGAATAAGAATCAATATGATGAAAACGGACTTCGTAAACGTTGTTCATATGAAGTCATTCTTGAAGATTTTGACCAATTCAAGTACAAAAATGAAATAGTGAATACAACTGAGGATAAATGGATTCAGTTATTGAAATCAGATACACTCGAATTAGCACATTCAGCTTCTCAGTGGTTATTGTTTCTTTCCAGTAAAGGGAAGCGTATATCTATGTTGGAATTGGTGCTGGATCATAACTGGGGCGTTAAGGAAAAGTGGGGAAGAGCAGAGCAGAAGCGAGAGATTCAATTCTGGAGATCGTATTTCAAGAAAAATTGACTAAACTTGAATTAGAAATTCCCACAGATATACAGTAAAGGTTATCGAGCGTAGTCGTGAAGGTTATCGAGCGCAGTCGTACAGGTTATCGAGTCAGCCCGTGGCGGAAGATAAAAAAAGCACCTCCGTTTCCAGAGATGCCCTTATTTGTGTAACCCAACTAACTCAAATCTAATTCCCCGAACTTGTATTTAGCAGGTTCATGATCTCATCCAATTTTGGAGAGAGAATGATCTCCGTTCTTCGGTTCATTGCTTTTCCTTCTTGTGTGCTATTAGATGCTTTCGGGTAATATTCCCCTCGACCTGAAGCTGTCATACGTGTTGCCTGAACACCGTAAACTTCATTCATCATGCGTGTAATTGACGTTGCACGGGCAACACTCAAATCCCAGTTATCTTTGTAAAGTGCTGTCTTGATCGGAACATTATCTGTGTGACCTTCAACCAGAATTTGAATGTCTGGGTTTTTGTTCAAAATATCGGCAAGAACTTTCAGTGCGTCCACACCTTTAGGCTCAACTGCTGCAGATCCTGATTTGAACAACAGTTTATCAGACATTGAAACGTAAACTTTACCATCACGAATTTCCATCGTTAATTCGTCAGAGTTAAATCCAACGAGGGCATCACGTAAGGTTTGGTTCAACTTGTTCGCTGCTTCACGCTGACGTGAAATAATAGTCTGCATATCACGAAGCATGCGCTCCTTGTTCTGTAAGTCCTTGTCTTGTTGACTTAATTGCTCTGACTGATTTTCATTGATGTTCTGTTGTCCCGAAAGTCGGTTCTGAAGCGTTCTGTTATCCGCTGTGAGTTGCGCATTGGTACTTTTCTCAACGTCCAGGACATGACACAGTGAATCGCGTTCTACCGTAACTGCCTGAAGCCGTTTTCCTCCTTTTTGTTTCTCCGGAATAGGGTCACCACATTTATATATTGGTTGACATGCCGATACTATTAATATTCCAACAGCGAAAGCGCTCGTGGGAATGATTGATCTGTTGCTTAAATTCATAACTCAAGATTAAATATGATAGGCAAGTTATGAAGATGAATACCTAAGGGTTTTATACATTTTGGGGTATTTGTTACATTCTTTCTATGTTATTGTAAAAACATCCAGAAAAGCCTGTGTTTTCTGTAAGAATTAGATTTTTATATACACAAGAATCGGCGGTATCTTTCTTAATGGAAAAACAGGAATTATGATAGTACAACTTTTGATAGACGAATTTGAGCAGGAAACAGTAAGTACAAGAAAATTGCTGCAGGCGGTTCCTGAAAAAGACATTAATTACAAGCCTTCGGATATTTCATGGACAATGGGGGAGCTTGCCCGGCATATTGCCACAATATATTATTGGTACGTTGGCACACTTACCAAGGATGTTTACGATATGTCAAAAGACACTTTGGAACGGGGCTTAGCTGACGATTTGAATGCAACACTGGAACTTTTCGAAAGTAATGTTCAACAAGCGAGAGCAGCATTACGGTCAATTACGGATGAGCGATTGTTAGATCAGTGGACAATGACAGACGGTGAGAGAACCGTATTTGGTCCATTACCAAGAGGTGCTGTTGCCCGTGGGTTTATCTTCAACCATATTTATCATCATCGCGGAGAACTGATTGTTTACTTGCGGGCTACAGGAAATAAAGTGCCCGGACTGTATGGACCAGTTTATGAAGAGAGCGCAGCAAATGAAATTCCGCGAGAAACGGAATAAATGAAATTGGACAATACAAAAAGATATGTAAATCACTGTTAAAGATCTGCAATAGATTGGCGCTCAACAGATATAAATTTGAAATATAGATTTAGGTGGGTGTGGTTAGTGATGAGGAACATTGAAGGGAAGCGTAAAAACTTCCCTTTAATATCCTCTGAAAACCAAATGATTCAGAAGAAGAAAAAGCTTAGCTTTTGATAAAATCTGCCTTTGCAGATTATCAATTAGAACAATAATTTTTATGAACAACAATGTAGGTAGTGAGAGGTTGTTAAGGGGAGTAACTCAGGACTCCCTTTGACAGAAGTAAATTTCACTTTTGTGTTGTAATAGATTGGTTAAATAAGAGCATTGTCAGCTGCGCTAGATGATGCTCTTGTTTTTTTATGTGTTCCTGATTTTTCTAACTTAGATGAATATGCCAAAAACATTTGCCGACAAAGTCATAGAGTTTAATCGACAGCTGCATTATTCAGGTAAATTACCTGCTGATTTTCAGGTGTTGAATCCTTATTTAGATAATCCGGAAACAATGGAAGTAATGCAGCGGTTTTATCATAAATATTACAATGACTTCCAACCTAGAAAATTCATGATTGGCATTAATCCTAGTCGAAATGGGGCAGGAGTGACAGGAGTTCCTTTCACGGACACCAAAAGAATGAAAAGTGTTTGCGGAATTGAGATGAAGTCGGCGCATACGCATGAGATTTCTTCTGTTTTTATTTATGATATGATTTCTGAATTTGGTGGCGCAGAAGCATTTTACAAAAACATTTACATCAATTCCCCCTTTCCATTGGCAATTATCAGGAAAACCAGAGATGGAAAATGGTTGAATGCCAATTATTATGATGATCCGGCGTTGTTCACTATGGTAAAAGACTTCATGATTGAATCTTTGAAAAAGCACATCAGTTTAGGTTTAGATTCCACTGAAGTCTTTGTTCTCGGTAAGAAAAATGCCGATTTCATTCAAAAACTGAATAAAGAAGCAAAGCTATTCGACCGTTTAACAGTGCTCGAACATCCGCGGTACATTCAGCAATATAAGTCGAAGGATAAGCAATTGTATATTGATAAGTACATTTTGGCGTTGAATCAATTGTAATTCAGGTGAATAAGTATGCAGAGACGCGATGCATCGCGTCTGCACCATTTCATATCGCCAGTTATTTCTTCAGCAAAATCCCTTTTTCAACACTTTCATTGATGAGGTTTTCAGCGTAATTCCAAATCGTTTCAGATCCTTCCTTTATTACGCTTTTCTTATGGTGAACTTTATCATAAGTCACTCCAAACTCCTTCCATGTTCCACCGTTATTCGACGTGTTTTGAAGCAGAGGTTCCAACCTGTCCATTGCTTTTGCAAACTTCGCTTCCTTGGTTTCTCCAGCTTCAAATTCTTCCCAAATGGCAATGAAATCTTCAGCTTGATCTTTTGGTAACAGACCAAAAATTCGATTTGCCGCCAGTCGTTCTTCTTCAGTATTAGAGTGATTTTTCTGTGTATCGTAAATGAATGTATCTCCTGCATCGATTTCAACAATGTCGTGTATCAATACCATTTTTATTACTTTCAGAATGTCCACTTTTTCGTTTGCATGTTCCGCTAAAACCATAGCCATTAAAGCCATATGCCAGCTATGTTCGGCATCGTTTTCATTTCTATCACTGTTAAACAGCTTTGTTTTTCGCTGAATGTATTTAACCTTATCAATTTCCTTGATAAAGCTGATTTGCTGCAATAAATTTTCTGAAAACATAGCGCTTATTTTAGTACTTACAAAGATAAGTGAACCAAGAATAGGAAGCAGAAATAATGTAAAGACGTAATGCATTACGTCTCTACAAAGTGTTTTTAATGTCCATATAATTTAGTAATATTGAAAACGACTTTAACTATTTTATTTACTCTAGATACACTAGATAAATTCAAGTAATGAGAACTTTCACCCTAATCGTGGTCGATGACCATCCGCTCATTGTTCGGTTGGTGAAGCAATTGTGCTCCTACCACGAAAATATTGAGTTTTTAAAGGGTTTCAATAATCCATTGGAAGCGAAGGCATTTCTAGATGAAAACCGCGTTGATATAGTTGTACTGGATATTGAAATGCCAAATATGACTGGTCTTGAGTTGGCATCGTTCATTAAGCCTCCAACATATTTTATCTTTTCTACTTCGCATGAGAATTTTGCAATTGATGGATTTGAATTGTCGGCTGTTGACTATTTATTAAAACCTTACTCTTACGATCGTTTTGGAACTGCTTTAGATCGTGCTATTCGAATGATATCTTTAGAAGAAGGGCAGCAGACCGCTTTATCTTCAACACTTATTGTAAAATCCAATTACAACAATACAAAATTGGTTTTGAAAGAAATTCAGTACATCGAAAGTATTGATGATTATGTGATTTTCTATAGAGACAATGGTGCTCCTGTACGGGTGAGAAAATCGCTAAAAGCCATGTTTCAGGAATTACCAGCCGATCAGTTTATTCGTATTCATCGTTCATACGTTGTCCCGTATTCCAGAATAACAGAATATCAAAAAACAAAAGTGTATATCGGTGAGAAAGAATTGCCCCTCAGTGAATCATACAAAGCCGACTTTTTGGCAAGTATGAAAGCCAGAGATTGATTTTTCAAATAATAATAGACACTGATACCGTGTTTTTATTGCCAACAGATTTCGATCGTAACATTTTACATATCATTTCCAGTTGCCGTGGCAACTCTGTTGAAGTGCTTTATTCAGTAGAGAAGTATGTAGCACCAGTATCTATTAATCAAGTAGCAGTAGTTGTTTTTATAGAAATAGAGGGCACTATTGCGTTCGGCTCGAGCTGTAGCTCTTCGTTTTCTTTTCAGTGCTAGTTTGTTCAGAGTTGGAGAGGCGTTTCTCTGAACCATATTTTAAAGCATTTCCGTTATTAAAGTTTGTGCGCTGACAATTTTGCAAAGCGAAGAAAAAACTTAGCAGAACCAAATAGGGAAGTCGTGATGACTTTGCTGGATATGTAGTGATTTTTACCATAACCGTAAGTTTAATTCTATACCTGAGCTAGCAGCAAGTATTTATCATACCACAATGTTATGGCGGATTTCAGAGGGTTAAAAATGAATTGTGGTGTTTGGGAAAAATGTGTAGGAGTTTGACGGAAAACGTCACTTTTTAACCGTCATTTCTTTTTCTTGAGTTCCTCTAAAAAGCGCTTGCGTTCCAGGATAAGGGCTCGTTTTAAGCTGGTGGTGAGTCCATAATTTCCCTGAGCAGCATTTGAAAGTCGCTGTTTATTTAAAGCAATATGCTCCTGAATTGTTTTATAGCGTGATTTTTCTGATTCGTTGTCCTGCTCAATCTCTCTTTTCAATGCTTTTAGCTGATCGAGGAAGTAAACGAAGTTAGCTCTTACCACATAGATTAACTCCGAGTTCATCACATTCGTACAGATTTCTTGTTTTATCAAGTCTTCAGTCGTTTCTTTGAAAATAGTAATGCTGTCTTTCGGATACATGCCAACAGCATTCAGTGTCAGCATCAATTTTACCGATTGTAGGTTCAGGATATTCTGTTGTCGTATCAAATTATTGATCAGTACAAATTCGTTGAAGATGGAATCTGTCAGCGCATTGATATTCGAATTGGCAGTTGAAACCAACAATTGTTCTTGTGTGTCTAATTTGGTTCGTAAATCTCTGATTTGTTTATCGTAGCTGTCAAAGTTGTAAAACTCTCGTGCCCAACCATCAGTATCGAAGTAGTAGATCAATGGCGAAAGAACTTGCCGTTCAGTTAGTACATTTCCCCAAAGCTTACCAATGTCAACTACAAAACTATCTTGAAGAATCGCAATAACGTTGTTCAGTGAATCGGCTTTAAACAGACTTACAGCTAACTGTTCACGTAGCTTTATCCGTTTTTCTTCTTTAAGCGTTTTGGTAGAAATTTCTTGCCTGAAACTTTTTTTGAATTTTTTCAGACTGCTCATACCTCTATGGTCGTAAGTATATGATTTACTGTACAGGTTTCTCAATCTGCTGCGACTTTTATTGGTTTCCACATAAATGGAGTTAGCAACTGCCTTGTGTTTTCTGTTTTCTGTCAAAAGTTGACTTCTTTTCTCTTTATTCTTGTTGGAATGGAATCTGCTTTCAATGCGGCTGGCTGATCGACTTCTGTTTAATTCTGATCTACAGCTGTCCAAATAATTGTTAGTAGAATCAATGAGATTCATCTTTGTCAGTGAGTCGGTTTCTTTGACTGTTTTTTCGAAAAGTACACCAGCCATAAATAGGTTGTAGGTTGCTGGAACAAAACGGTTTAATGGATTATTGGTCAAACTTCCAGAAACCAATCTTCCTTCGCGTTGAATTTCGTCGGCGAAATAGTAATCGTCACATTGCACGCAAATTCGTCCGGAACGCTGTTGGTTGATACTGTCAAGCAGATTTCTATCGTAATACACGCTATCTGCAGAAAATTCTTCAACGGAATTAACACGATTGGTCAGCGACCAAATGGGATCATTGGGGAAATGATTTACAGCAAAAACTTCAGGACTTGCCAGATAATATTTTGTATTCGCCACAGCCTGGTATCTTTCTTTTTTGATATAAGGGAAAAAGCCGACTACGGAAATGATTATCCTTGGAAGCCACGGAAGCGCCATTACTTCAATTGTTTTTGATGTCGGATTTGCTTTCAATTTCATGTCGTCACAAAACCGGTGATGAAGTCCTTTTCGCTTTTTCTTCTTCTTTTTCTTCAAACACATGAGTACCGGACGTGCTTTTTTAAGCTGTTTGTCGATGCATTTCTTTCGCCATTCTCCAAGTTTTGTCAGTGTGAAAGAAGTGGAACCTGATGACCATGTTGGATCGTAAACGTACCAAAGTCCGTTGAGTTTTACTGCACTCCAGGCATGCGTATCAAAATAGAGTGTGTCATAAATATCGAAATGAACTTCTTTTACATAACCTGTTACAGTTACATTTTGAATTCCGGCAACAGCACACAACGTATCCATCAAATAGGCGTAATCCATGCAAATACCTCTGCGCTTACGCAATATTTTTACTGCCGATCTTTTAGACGAAAATGCTTTGCCCGAATTGTATGCTCTTGTGTTGTAACGCATATTCATCACTACCCAGGTGAAAATCGCATCGAACTTTTGTTTGTCAGTGGCTAAGTCTTTCGTTAATTCATTCGCAAGAAGTATTGGATCTTTTGTCAATGACTTTTTAATTTTTACTTTCTTGAAATTCGTAGGCTGAAGCGTATCCTGACTAAAACCATTCACTGAAAAAAAAGCAAAGAGCAGCAATGTCGCAGCAATACGACAACAGTTATAAAAACTCAATTCAATTTTTTCGGCAGTCAAGTTTCTCATTTAAATTGATTAAGCACGCAGAATCATTCTTAAATGTTGTAAACGGTCTTTGGTAAACAACATATAAGCTGAAGTCTATTTGCGCAGAATCTTCTCCATCGCTCGTCCTTTTGCCAATTCGTCAATGATCTTATCAAGGTAACGTGCTTTTTTCGTCAATGGTGTTACAATCTCTTCGATTCGATAACCGCAGATCATTCCTGTGATCAACTCTGCATTCGGGTGCAAGGTGGCCTGAGCGAAGAACTCTTCAAACGTCACTTTATCATCAATCAATTGCTGAATTTTCGCGTCATTGAATCCCGTGAGCCATGTAATTACCTCATGCAGTTCGGCTACAGTTCTGCCCTTCTTCTCCACTTTAGTTACGTAATGTGGATAAACCGAGGCAAAGCTCATTTTAGCTATCTTCTCGTCATGTGCTGGTGATGTACTCATTCGTTTCGTGTTATAGAGTAAATATAGAAAAATGAAAAGAATCAGATTTTCATCTACCTTTATCTTATGCCTGCAAACGCTTTTATTCCCGATCCTTCGCTTTTTTTGGAAGAACTCCAAAAGCGTGTCACCGTTCCGGTAGATGAATTTGAGCCCTTCCTTAAATTATGGGAGCCTGTAAAGTACAAAAAGAACGAATTCATTATGCGTGCGGGTGAGGTTCCGGGGTTTTCTATCTTCGTTTTGAAGGGATGCTTGAGACAATATCTCACGAATGAAAAAGGCGAGGAGTCGATTGTTTATTTTGCCGAAGAACGCCACTGGATAGGTGATTTGCCGGCAATGAGAAACAAGACGAAAACCGTTTATAATTTCCAGGCAATTGAAGCCTGTGAACTCTTAATTATCAGTGCTGAAAATTGGAATCAGGCTTTTATTGATTTTCCTTGGTGGACAGAAGCGCACATGAAAGGGAGTCAGGTTTGGGCATTGAAACTGCAGGAACGTATTGCGGAAATGAATACAATGACCAGCGAAGAACGTTATTTAAGTCTATTGAAAGAAAAACCACAGCTTTTTCAGCGTGTGCCGCAGCACTTCATTGCTTCATATCTTGGAATCAGCCCCGAAACCTTAAGTCGTATCCGAAAGAAAATCGCTTATTTCTGAGTTCCGTTTGTTTTCTTGACAAATGTCAACGTTTTTAGCGTTGACCTCAATGTAGTTTTGTCCCATAACATTAAACAAAAGATATTATGGCAACTACAATGATTACAATCCACCAGGTAGAAGATTTCGCAACATGGAAACAAGGTTTCGATGCCGGAGCCGAATTACGCAATCAGGCTGGTTTAATTGTAAAGGATATTTATCAATCGGTTGACGATGCAAACAACGTAACTATTGTCTCAGAAGTAGAAAGTAAGGAACATGCTCTGGCAATGATGAACTCTCCACAAACACAAGAAGCAATTAAGAAAAGCGGAGTCGTTTCCGAACCGATGTTGGTCTTTTTGAATAAGGCAAACTAACCCCCACTCAATAATTTTGTTAGAAAGCTCTGTCCGCCTCAGGTGGATGGCGCTTTTTAGTAAATCAACATCTCGCTTCGGAGATAAAATCATTTCATTAACTTCGAACCATGAAGAAATTAATTGAACTGATCACTGCGTTTGCACTATTAGCTGGGATTTGGATTACTGTTTATGGTTTGTTGATTTCCAGTTCAGGGCATTCTGCAGGTTTAGCTTGCTCTGTTTCCGGTGCAATTATTTTTGGAGCTTCACTGCTTGGAGCTATTCTTTTGGTAAAAGATTCGAAGTACTAGTAAATGAAGATCAAATCCTTAAATAATCAGGGTGAGATTATTGGTTCAACAATTATTTACACCTTGATGTTGTTGATGTTTTTTGGCGGATTGGCATTTTCTTTCAATAGTTTGCTTTGGCTGATTCCGTTTCTAATCGGTTTTAAGATTCTTCTATTCTTAATGCTTCGAAACCTAAAAGGCGTGATCTTTTACACAGATAAACTCGAAGTAGCAAAGTATGGTTTGTCGGATCAAAAGCAAAGCTTCCCTCTAGATCAAGTAGCTTTGAGCACAATTGAAGCGGCAAAGATCAAGTCAACAAAAATTCCTGTTACCGTTTTCCTGAGTGAAAAGAAACTGGGAACTTATTTGATAAAAGACCAGGAGGAATTTGAGGAATTTAAGCAGAAAACGTTAGCAGTAGGTTACAAGTGGACGTAGAATAGCATTTAAGATCAAACCATTTACACGTGAATAATGTAATTGATTTGTATTAATACGTATGCCTTTAACAGCCTGTAATCCTCATCTTTGTATCCTATTCTGAATCCACTTATTCAATATCGGGTACTATTAAATGGTCAGACTATAAGCTGAATTCATTCGGTAGCGTCCTTAAAGTTCCAAACTAGTTAAGGCAAAAGACATCTTTGTTCCAATTGACACTTAAGGGATGAAAAAGCTCTGTTTTTGCCTTTACTAGTTATATATTTTCTGGAAACAGCAACTATTCTAAATAAGAATCCTTCAATCCAACAATAGATAGAAAGTTGGATCAATCTTCAAGTTGATAAAATGTATATTTGACCACAATTGTGCTGATGGTCATAGCAAACTATCCATTTGAAAATGCAATGAACAAATTCAAATACATATTCTTCTCACTGTTTCTGCTTTTCGCTCCCCATTCATTGGGTCAGTCTTATTCAACAAGCTTACAAAAACTAGAGAAAAAAGCAGAATTTCATTTGCTTACTGCCGAAAAATTGATGCTCAGTGATGCGGATTCTTCCCTGATCCACGGGCTCAAGGCGTATAAATATTTGAAGGAACTTAAATCACCTGAACTAAAAGTCAAAATTCTTCAACTACTTGGAGACGGTTATCGTTTTACGGACGACCTCCCCAATGCATTGAAGTACTATCTTCAAGCCAAAACTATGGTGGATGCGGCTGTGATCGATAATCCAAATGCCGTTGAACTGAATTTGCTGAAGGTGGATGTTCGCATAAAAATGGGAACACTCTATTTGCAACTTAAGAATTTCAAAAAGAGTATCCATTATCAGGAAGAAGCATTGGCCATTGTAGAGAAAGCCGATGAAAGAACTCCTGAAAAGGAACGTATCATTCGTAAACTAAAGATTTATAACAATATGGCGGCGGTGTTCATTAGTCAAAGTGATTATGAAACCGCATTGGTTTATTTCAGAAATGCACTCGAGCTCAACAAAAGCGTCAATGATTCGAATTACGAAAGTTCGATCCTGAATAATATTGGAATTTGCCATATGGAATTGAAGGAATTGGATCTGGCAAGTCATTATTTCCAGAAATCACTTGGGATCAGAAAGCAAACAAACGATGAACCCGGACAGGCTCAGGTTTTGAATAATTTGGGAAAGAATGAAGTGTTTCGAAAAAACATGAATCAGGCACTCGAATATTTCAATCAATCCTTTTTAATCAGTAAGAAAACGGGAAACAATGCTTCCATGCTCGTTTCTTTAGAATCACTTTCTACCTTGAACGATAACCTTGGGAATTATAGACAAGCGTTAATCTATCACAAGGAATTCAAAGCGCTGAACGACAAAATCTTCAATCTTGAAAGTAAAACGGCAATTGCCTCTTTAGAAGCCACACATCAACGTGAGCAAGATAAAAAGGCATATGAGCTGAAATTGAAGCAAAGTGAAGCAGATAAATTGCAGAATATTGTTCTGGCTGTTGTTCTTTTTTTGGTTTTAGTGGTAGCTGTTTTTATCATTTTCGTAATGCGCAGCAGAATCAGAACGGCACGTTTACAGCAGGAAAAGCTGTCGTTGGAAAGTGAGAATCTGTATTTGGCACAACAAACGCTGGAAGAAAATTTGGAGTTTAAAGAACGTGAATTGACCGCTAAGGCGCTTTATATGCTAAAGAATGATGAATTAATGACACGTGTTACTGAGAATTTGAATAAAGTAAAACGTTCACTGAATAAAGAAAATCACCTTCTCATCGAACAAGTGATTACAGATCTTAAGCTTTCTCAACGAAACAATGCATGGGAAGAATTTGAAACACATTTTACAAAGGTGCATTCTCAGTTCTATCAATCGCTTCAGCAGAAATTCCCAACACTTACTCCAAATGAGAAGAAGCTTTGTGCATTTCTTCGTTTGAATATGTCAACCAAAGACATTTCGGCAATTACCAATCAAACCGTTAATAGTATTACGGTTGCCAGAACCCGCCTTCGAAAAAAACTCGGCATTGACGGAGAAGATGTTCATATGATCAATTTTTTGATGAGCCTTTAAAGAATTTCGAATTACTAATTACTAATGACGAATTGGGGACTGAGTGGCTTATACGCTTACTCGAAGTCCCAACTAATTTGTAACTAGTCACTTGTAATTAGTAATTAACAAAGAAATTTAAAACATTGTTTTTCAATGATTTAAGTTGCTTTGTATCGTAAATGTAATACCTCTTTCTCCTCCTGTACTGTGTTTGTAATGACTTAATTAGTTGAGTCGTTATTCAAAGGTTCTACTTTTGATCCATGGTTGTTTATCCAAACAGCTGCTATTAACTACAAATACAAATGAACAGCATGAAAAAGTTATTGATCGGAGTTGGAATTGTTACTCTTTCGCATTCAGCATTTTCGCAATTTATTGTTAAGGATGTTTTCTTTCAAACACAAGGTGTATCTAATACAGGAGAAGTTGGAGGTTATGAAGAATGGGCGGGCCCATTTTCAATTTGGACACCGGAAACACAAAATGTTGAAGTAATTGATGGAATTGCACCTGGAAATGGAGTTGGAGGAGGAGTGAGCTTCTCGTGGGATGGAAATTATCTTTCAGGTAGTTCATTAGCAAACAACAAAGTTGAAATGGCGCGCTACAACAGGACTACTGGTACCTGGACTGCGTTGGGAAGCTTAGGTGTTGTGATGGACACAGCTCGAAGTGGAGGATATGCTGTTTCCGGTGACGGAAATACGGTTGTTGGAAATGCCTGGGTAAATGGTGGATCGACCAATGCTGTGGCTTGGAATCAATTAGATGGAATTATTGATTTGGGAACCATGTTTATGGGAAGAAGTACCAGAGCAAACGCTGTCAACCATAATGCGGAAGTGATTGTTGGATGGCAAGATTTTAATGGACCATGGAAATCTGCTGTTTGGAGAAAAGATCCTGCCGGAGGTTATTTTCCAAATCAATATATTTTGCTTGATCCAAATGGGGATCCGAATGATGAGTACAACCAAATGGGAGAGTGTACTGCAATTTCTGGTAATGGCGTTTGGATTGGTGGTGCTGGCGATTTCGTGAACAACGGAAATGCATGGATTTGGAGTGAGGCAACAGGTGTTGTTGATTTGGGAACACTTGCTGTAGGTGGACAGGCTTATGTCGCAGCTCTTAGTCATGACGGTTCTGTTGCTGTTGGTAGAATACAGAATGGACCATGGGATCCGGAGATTCCGTTTATTTGGACACAAGCTACAGGAATGCAGAATTTGAACGATTATGCACACAATGTACTTGGAATTACAACTGGAAATAAGTTGATCTATTCAGCAAATTGTATGTCGGCTAATGGTGATTACATCGCTGGATACGGGATGGATACGGTAACCTATGATTTTTTCGCTTATCGATTAAGTGCTACAGATGTTGGATTATCTGAATTACACGAAACTGAACTTAACGTTTATCCAAATCCTGCGAGTGATCTGATCACCGTTCAAAACCAAGGAAATGCTGTACTAACAATTTCAAACCTTGAAGGAAAAATCCTAACGCAAACAATGATTTCGGGAACATACAAACTGGATGTGTCTTCTTATGCTTCAGGAATTTATCTGATATCTGTTGAAGCAGAGAATTCAGTGCTAAAAATGACAAGATTCATAAAGAAATAGCCTTGTTTTAAGGATAGTATATTGGTAAAACGTTGCTCAGAAAGCGATTAGCGTAAGCGGATCGCTTTTTGGGCTTTTGGAAATTTGGACCATAACTCACCTAATCCGCTATTCACGGAAAATGCGGGATTTTCGGCCTCCCGCATTTTTTCGAGAATGATTTTTATCCATGGTTTGTATCTTGGTTTTAATTTCTTACAGAAATGTCAGTTAACTCAACAACTTCTACCAAATACTTCATTCCCCTGTCAAAATCTCGTTTCAATCACAAAGAAATCCTACATTGTGAAGCGGGAAACTGAAATTCAAGCAACTATGAATCAAGAATCTCGTTTTTAATAGTAAGATTACTATTTTTAAAGAAACTACTTTGAGCTAGAATTATGAGTGAAAAAATCTACTTTTCCTCCTGTTGTAAAAAATCCAACCTTATTCGCACGTTTCGAATAGGATTTCTCTGTTCAATATTTTTTCTTTTTTCCAATAAGACTTTTGCGCAGGGAGACGATTGCGCTCAGGCATTAGCTTTGACAAATGTTGCCAATTTTTGTTCAAATGCAGGACAATATAACAACAGCGGAGCAACTCCAAGTGGTTATGCAGCTCCTCCATGTTGGACAGGAAGTCCGCTCGAAGATGTTTGGTTTTCTTTTGTTTGTACCGGAACAGATGTTTTGATAGCTGTCAATGGTTCAGGAATGATGCGTCCGCGTATTGCTCTTTACACAGGAACTTGTGGCGGAACGCTTACTTCTGCTGGAAGTGGAAACTCATGTGCTAATGGAATGGGTGGTTCACCAAATACGCAATTATATGTTGCAGGTTTATTACAAGGAGTAACCTATTGGATTCGTATCAGCACAATTCAAGCCAACGAAGGAGCTTTTCAATTGTGTATCAACAATTACACGCCACCGCCATCCGCATCTGCCGATTGTTCAGGTGCCGGAAGATTGTGTAATAAAAATCCGCTGAGTGTTGTTGGTTTATCCGGTGGTGGAGCCAATAATAATGAAGCAAATGGAACTTGTTTGGGAGATGGTGTTTTTATGTTCGAGACCAATTCGGTTTGGTATACCTGGACATGTCAAACTGCCGGAACCCTAACTTTCGACCTTTTACCAGCAAACTTAAACGATGACATTGATTTCGCTGTTTTTCAGTTGAGTACTACTGACCCATGTGGACCTAGAACATTGCTGAGATGTTCTGCTGCTTCTTGTTTAAATGCAGTAGGAGGAACCGGTTTAAACATGTCTTCTACTGATACATGGGAAGATCCCGGATGTTTTGCTCCAAGTAATGCCTATGTTCAATTCATTAACATGACTGCAGGAACCAGTTATGCTTTGCTGATCAATAATGCATCAGCGGCAAACGGCTTCACCCTAAATTGGGGCGGATCAGGAACTTTTGTTGGTCCCGATGCAAACATTACCGGGGCTCCATTTACCGCTTGTGCAGGAAGTCCAATTGCATTGAATGGCTCAACTTCAACAAATTACAATGCGCTGAACTGGAATTTTGTAAATGGTTCAGGAACTCCTGGAACGGCAACAGGTCCAGGTCCGGTGAATGTGACTTATGCAACACCTGGAACTTACACTGCAATTTTGAATGCAACAAGTGCTACGGGATGTACATCAACTGAAACTGCTCAAATTGTGGTTAATCCTATTGTAACACCAACATTTACTGCGTTAGCGAACGTATGTCAGAATACTACACCTCCAACACTTCCAACTACTTCAAACAATGGAGTTACCGGAACGTGGTCGCCTGCTGTTTCTACGGCAACAATTGGAACGACAACGTATACCTTTACACCAAATGCAGGACAATGTGCTAATACAGCAACGTTGAACTTAACGGTCGTTGTGGGAACAACGGTAACGTTCAATCCCGTGACAGCTTTTTGTGCCGGAACTGCTGCTCCAGCTTTTCCAACACAAACCAGCACACCAGTGGTGACAGGAACATGGTCGCCCGCGACAATCAGCAATACTGCCAGCGGAAATTATACGTTTACGCCTGATGCAGGACAATGTGCCGGACCAACATCTATTTCTATAACAGTGAATCCGCTACCTTCTGTAACACCATCAAGTAATTCGCCGATATGTGCTGGTGATGCTTTGAACCTTTCTGGAAATACAGTTGCCGGATCAACATACAATTGGGACGGACCAAATTCGTACGATTCTAATCTGGAAGACCCAACAATTGCTGTAACTACTGCAACTAATGCTGGAGTTTACACCTTGAACATAACAGATGGAAATGGTTGTACCAATTCTGCAACTACTGCGGTTGTAATTAATACGGAAACGCCTCCGGTACTTACCCCAGCTGGTCCTTTCTGTGAAGAAATCATTACGCCGATTACGCTTACTGCAAATGTTGCGAGCGCTATTTGGTCTGGAACAGGAATTACCAACCCGAATGGAGAATTTACACCTTCAGTTGCGGGAATTGGTACACATACAATCACATGTACAAGTGCAGTAGGGTGCGGTGGAACACAAACCATGGATATTGTAGTTAATTCAGCTCCGCCATCAGATTTTACAGCTGATGTGTTGAGTGGATGTGAACCCTTGACTGTAAACTTTACCTCTGATCCTGGAATGACAAGTTCCATTTGGAATTTGAGTACAGGAACTCCACAAAATGGAATAGGAGGGTTACAGTATGTTTTTCCAGCAGGAACGTATACAATAACACTAACGAATGAATTGGGTGGATGCACTGGGGCTACAACCAAGCTGAATTATATCAATGTTTATCCTAATCCAATAGCTGCGTTTATACCGAATCACACGCAACTCGACATTACCGATACGGAAGTTCATTTCATGAATCAAAGTGAGAATGGAACTACCTACGCCTGGGATTTCGGAGACGGAACCTCAGGAAGCACATTGGAAGAGCCGGATCATACGTTTCCAGCACAGCCGGGAGAATATTTAGTGACATTGACGGTTACTACTCAGAATGGATGTGTCGACGAAACTACATGGTTAATTGTAATTGCGGAAGATCGTTTGATTTATGTTCCGAATACCTTTACTCCGGATGGAGATGAACACAACAATTTCTTCCTGCCAATCGTTTCCGGTGGGTATGATTTGTTGAATTATGAATTGACATTGATGAATCGTTGGGGAGAAGTACTTTTTGAATCGAAAGACGTGACGGTTGGTTGGGACGGAACGTATCATGATAAGTTGGTTCAGCAGGGAACGTACATTTGGACCATTAGAATCAAGGACAAATACAACGATAAGTACTATACGTACAACGGACATATTACTTTGATCAGGTAGAAAACAAGTTCAATGGTTCAAAAAAGTT
>CBFGNV010000079.1:0-18004 GCA_965650275.1 uncultured Fluviicola sp.
ACCTTGTATTAACTGGTACAGTTTGTGAGGCTCCTGTTATTCAGTGTGCTGCTATTGCAGACTTCCACGTTAGAAAACACTTGGTGTGTTTGGGTGACGCAGTAAACTACAAAAACGATTCTTACAACGCTACTGTTGATACATACGAGTGGACATTCCCAGGTGGAACTCCAGCTACATCAACATCTCCAAATCCAAATGTTACTTATTCTGAGTACGGATTCAAATCTGCAACTCTTACTGTAACAAATGCAGCAGGATCTTCGACTAAAACAATTAATCATGTTGCTTACGTTTCTCCTGATTGGGTTGAGCATCATGGTCCTTATAACGAAGACTTCAACAGCGGAAGTGATTTCTGGATCGTTCAAAACCCTGAAAACAATCATGCATATTTCCATAAAATTGCAACTAACGGGGTTGATAATTCACCTTGTTATATGTTGAATAACTGGAAAGACATTTCAGGTGCTCAGCAATTCTCTGATGATTACTTCTACTACGACCGTTTAGGTTACAGTAAAGATTCATTGACTACTGCAGCTTACAACTTGTCCAACACAACTGGAGTTACTGTATCTTTTGATTACGCATATGGTACAAAAGGAACTTCACTTACTGATGTTACTGAAAAATTGGTTGTTTTCTCTTCTCGTGATTGTGGTCAAACTTGGACTCAAAGAAAATTAATCGATGATGAGGAGTTATTGACAGTTGGATACGTTGGAAACAACAACTTCATGCCAACGATGAACAGTCAGTGGAGAACTGCAAGTTTCACATACACAACAAACGCATCTGACGACCAAACACGTTTCCGTTTTGCTTTCATAGCATCTGACGTTTCTTCAAACTTATTCATTGATAACTTCAATGTAAGTGGAACATTGGGTGTTTCTGATGCTGAATTATCAGGAATGATCAACGTATCTCCTAACCCGATTGCGGCTGGAAGTGACTTAAGCGTTGAAGTTACTGGTACAACGAATAACATGGAATTGTTTGTTCTTGATACAAAAGGAGCAATCGTAAGCGTTATTAAAGTTCCAGACACAAATGGTACTCAAACTATTAATGTTCCAATGAACGTGGCTAAAGGATGTTATTTCATCAATGCTGTTCAAGGTGCAAGTAAAACAACTCACAAAGTTGTAGTTTACTAAGAACTTCTTTTAATATATTCAGGAAACCCCGACGATTCACAACTGTGAATGTCGGGGTTTTCTTATTTTAGCAGAATGAAATTTGAAGAATTAAATTCGAAAATGTTTAACACCTTGTCAGATGACAAGATTGCTCCATCTGAAAGTGAATACAATCTGATCAAACGAATAAAACAAGGAAAACATCTGCTGCTATCTGCTCCAAGCACTGCTGCAGTTGATTTAGTTCTGAATTGGTCAACATTATCAAGAGCCTATCAAGCTTTTGAAGGTTCACCAAGAGTTCTTTGGATAACAAGTTCGAATGATCGCGTAAAAAGCATCACAATGGCGCTTAGAAACTGGTCAAGAAGATCTGAAGTTGCTGTTGAACCCGCAAATGATTCCGGAAAAATCATCGAACAACGAAATTTCATTTTTGAAGGTGCCGATATCATTGTTGGGAACCCGAAACGCGTGTTGGAGATCTATAATCAAAATGGAATACATATAAATCAACTGTCGCTAATCATCATAGACGAGGTTGATCAGATCAGCAAAAACCCAAATACCCTGCAACATGTTAAGCGTATTTGTGAAAGTGTTGAGAAATGCATGAAACTGGTTGTTAAATATGGTGAACACCATCGTATTGCTCCGTTCATGGACGAAATCTGTTTTGATTACGAAGAAATCGTTTACGAACAATAAGTACTATGGCTCCAAGAATCATAAAAATCGTTTTCAACTTAAGCTTAGCTCTTGCATTTGTTTCTGCAGTAATGCTCATTACTGGAAAAACATATGGCTATCAATCTTCTTTGCGGAACGTACTTTATATTTCTGGAGGCCTGGGCATTATCCTTCAACTCTATTTCAGCATTTTTATTGAAAAGAATAAAGAGTTTAATCTGCTGTTTTGGATTGGAACCGTGGTTATTTTCATCGCGGTGATTATGAAAACACTCAATATGAACTATTTTCACGTAGCACTTTTAGCCGGGGCCGGAATTACAGGTTTATCTTATTTCATCAATCCGTTTGACAAAAAAGATGATGAACAGGATCAGAAAGACCAGTTACTTGACAGCTAACTCAATTACTAATGACGATTGGCTAATTACAAATTATGAGTTATGAGTTATGAGTTATGAGATATGAGTTATGAAATAAAACAATTTTGACTTTCCTCCTTTATCTTCCCTCTAGTAATTTACGTAAAGTCCTTTTTTCTTTCGGTAGGCAATAATTGGTTTGTACGGTCCGTACTTGTGCTGTTTTTCGGTAAACGGATCATCATAAGGTCCAAATGGATAATCAATAGACTTTTTACTTAGATCCGGATAATCAAAACCTTTCTTCACAGGTCGTTCATGCTCTTCTGAATTGATATAAGCCGCTACTTGAAGCGCATCAATATCAGATAAAAACGGATGCTCATAACTCGCTTTGTCATGCGGCATATTCGCCTTTATAAATTGAGCCGCCTTTATGATCTTATACATGCTGGTTCCTGCCTGATAGGAGTTCTTTCCCCATAATGGAGGATATTCATAGGTAACTCCGCTTGTGAGCATTTTTCCTTCTCCATTTTCACCATGGCATCTTGCACAGGTATTCGCGTAAACTGCTTTACCCAAGGTTGGAGAAAGCGCATAATCTGGTAATTCTATTTCAATTCCAGCATCCCCAGGAACTCTTTTTTCAACCGGAATATTTTGCCCAAGCCATTTAATATAACATTGCATGGCATTGAGTTCTTTGGAATTTAATGGCAATGGTTTACCATTTAATGGCCGCTCTACACAATTGTTGATCCTATCGGAGCAAGTAAGAATCATGTTTTCTCTACCTCGATATTGAGGATAACGTCCGTGTGTACTCAGCAAGTTCAATCCGTAAGGTCGGGTTCCCGCATCTAAATGACAATTCGTACAATTCATTTTATTACCAAGATATTTCCCTACAACGCCTTCCGGACCTAAATAATACGCGGTATTCACCATTAATTTACGCCCATAGCGAACCATATCGCCAAATTCATCTTTAGGAATATCATTGGTATCAGGAGCAAACCAAACATCTTCAGCTTCAGCGAGTTTTTCAACTTTATTATTTGCCTTTGGATCAGGAGAACACTTCCAGCAAATTGCGGCAATTAAAAGAAACAAAAAGAAGTAATTTGATTTGATTGATTTCATGCAGGGAAAAAGAACTTATTTTTGACGAAATTACCAAATTAGCAATGAAGTACATCGCTTTATTCATTTTCATATTTCTGATGAGCGGTTTCTGTAATTCACAGTATTATCCGGCACAGAACGCTCACCTCAATTTTTCATCTATTTGTTTCCAGTTTCCACATCAAAATAAAGCCGACAACTACATTCTAAAGATCTACAACGACAAAAGCTTAGTAATTAAAAGCCTGGAATCCAAAGCCAATAAAATGATAGTCAATGACTTTGAATACGGTAAAGGTTATTTCTGGCAAATAAACGCTTTGAAGGAAAAAGAAGTCGTTTTTGAATCACCAATAATGCATTTTGATGTTGATACAATTCTTAATAAAGCCGATTTGCGCTTTGTGAAAACAACTTATCAAAAACAAGCCTGTTCCAATGAATTGTTTGTTTACGACTATGCCGGAATGGTATTGAACCGAAGAACTGAAACGTTGTGGTTTATCCCGAAAAGTGAGGATGGTGTTCCTATTTCAAAAGGAATGCGCGATTTGAAACTGACACAAGACGGCACTTTTTTAGCGTTAATCGATAGCATGGCGTATGAATTTGACCTTGAAGGCAAAATTCTTTGGCAAGCCCCAAACTCCGGCGAAGTTTCGAAACGAAAAACAGAGGATTATCATCACGACATTCAGAAATTGGAAAACGGGAATTACATAGTTCTAGGAAACGAAAAGATCCGCTCAAAATTTAAAGGTGAAAAAGATTCGGTTAGTTATGAATCAGGATTCATTGTTGAGTACAATAGAGCAGGCAAAATTGTTTGGCTTTGGAGAGCACGGGATTTTTTTACACCAGATTTGTTGGCACTTCACAGAAAAGAAGATGGACGCGTGAATCCGGCAACCCACATGAATTCCTTTCATCTTGATGGAAACTTTATTTATGTTGGTTTTAGAGATGCATCCTGGATCCTGAAAATTGACCGCATCACAAAAGCGGTAGTTGAACTTTACGGAGGAACAGATTCCGGACTCGAAAACCATTATGCAAAAGGACTTTTCCGCTTTCAACATGATAGTGAACTTCTGGCAGGTGGGACTTCAATGGCTATTATCAATAACGATTCCATTGCCGATCCTAAAGTAGTGAGTAGTATGCTTATCTTTTCTCTTGGAGACCCTCAGCATCAAAAAGGTGAATTACTTTACCGTTTTCCCTTTAACTATGATTCGAAAACCTCTGGAAAAAGTCAAAAAATGGGAAATGTAACCCAACTGAAGAACGGAAACTTTCTGATAAACATGGGATCACTAAATCGGGTGATTGAAATAACGCCTGAAAGTAAAGTGGTTTGGGATTGTTTCACGGAAAAATTGGATTCAACTAAGCGCTATTACCATGCATTCTCGCATTACCGGGTTTCTACATGTTCATCAATCTATCCAAATGTGTTCTCAGCAAAACCTACTGTTTATAGTAAATCACATGGAAACATCAAATTGGATTTGACCATAATCAATGTTGGAAGCGATACACAGAGCTATGAAATCTATGCATTGAACAAGAAAAACGACATCATTCCAGGTTTCGCAAAAGAAGTAAGCAACCTCAAAACAAATGCTTCGAAAACAATAGAATTAGTATCGAATGACAAGCGAATAGTCAGCTTCCTCGTTATTTGTAAGGGAACAAACGTTACAGAATTAATTAAACTAGAAAACTATTAACGATCTATCCCGAATTCTGACTTTAAGCTCATATCAAGGCTTTTGTAGCTATGCGTCAAGGCGCCAACAGAAATGAAATCTACACCAGTTTCCGCATAAGAACGCAGTGTTTCAAGCGTAATTCCACCGGAAGCCTCGGTTTCATACTTGCCATCAATACTAGCTAAGGCTTTTTTCAAATTTTCAGGAGTGAAGTTATCCAGCATAATACGGTCAATCCCTCCAACACGCATTGCTTCTGCTAATTCGTCAAAATCACGAACTTCAATTTCTATCTTTAACTTCAGGTCGTTTGAGGCTAAAAAAGCGGTTGTATTTCTGATTGCCTGTTCTACCCCACCAGCAAAATCAATGTGATTATCCTTCAACATGATCATATCGTAAAGCGCGAATCTGTGATTATGCCCACCACCAATTCTAACCGCCCATTTTTCCAAATATCGAATTCCGGGAGTTGTCTTTCTTGTATCGAGAAGCTTCGTAGATAAACCTTGGATCGCGTCGCAATAAACCTTTGTCAGAGTTGCAATTCCTGACATTCGCTGCATGCAGTTTAACATCAAACGTTCAGCAGCCAAAATGGAACGAGCAGATCCTGTAACCTCAAAAGCGATATCCCCTCTTTCAACAAGGGCACCATCTTCGATTCGTCCATGAAAATTCAATGGTGGATCGATTAATTGACAAACTCTCTTAGCCACATCAACACCGGCAAGAATCCCACTGTCTTTTACCAACAGTTTTGCCTTCCCCATAGCATTTTCGGGTATGCAAGCTAATCCGGAATAATCACCGGGACCAATATCTTCTTTTAGTGCGTTGAGGATAATTTCGTCTATCATATTTCAAAATTACTAATTACAAATTACCAATTTCAAATTTTGATAGCTGAAGCGAGAATTGAATGGGGATTTTAGGTAATTAACTTTTGACAATGCTAATATTCTCGATTTCGTATTCAGCGTTATTCTTGTTCCACTTTATGGTAACACGGTATGATTCACCTTTGGAAGTATACGTTCCAATGGCATTTGCACCATCAGTAGTTGCACCTTTGTAGCTGAACTTGAAGTTGGATGTTGGTTTCTTCGTAAAGAAATCTTTAAGAATCTGGGTAGCTTGTGATTTTGCAAATACACCTTCTTTTTCCGGAACTTTCAAATAAATTTTCTCTGCTCCGTAACTCACTATTTTTGATGCATCTCCAGTAGAAATCGCACTTTCAACAGATGTGTATGGAATATCAGCTGTTAATGTTAATTGAAGTAACAAACCACAAACAAAAGCATAAATAACGCCCATAATTCAAATTTTTAGTGTTTCGACCTGTTTTTTGAAGTCACACTGTAACAACAAAGATAATGCCTAAAATTTTGTTAATTTTATTTCACGTTGAAAACGGTCGAAATTAACTGAATAAGCGAAGATAATTCATGCCTGAACCAAGATTTTTTACAAAAAACACTGTTTTACTTGCCCTCGTAGGTATGGCAATCGCATTTTCCGTGCATTACTTCGAGCTATCTTCACTGAACTTAATCACAACCCTGCACGAAACTGCAGATGACGCTTCTTATCTTCGTCCGGCAGAAAATTTAATAGATCATGGGGTCTGGAAAGACAATTCAATTGGACCAAGCAGCTACGTTCAACGTCCACCGATTCTTGGTTTAGTCCATTTAATCGGAATGATTGTTTTTCAAACCAAATCTGTTTGGTTCATTTTTCTAACTGCCCTCCTACTACACGGAATTGGAATTGCACTGCTTTACAAGCTCATATTGCAATTCAGCAATAAAAAAAATGCACTGATTTTTACGCTCATATTCATTCTCTCACCGTGTTTTTGGGGATTCTTGAGTTATTCAATCAGTGAAGTTTTTCTAGTTTCATCTGTAATTATCGTTACTTACCTTGCTCTTACACCTCATCCTGCTCAATTAAAACGACTTGTTCTGGCGTTGATCGTTTTATATTTGATGCGTCCGGTTTTGGTATTGATCTTTCTTCCAACACTATTCTCTCTCATCAGAAAATTCATTCGAAAAAAAGAAGGAATTCGTTTGTTCGACAGAAAAGCACTTTTACTCAATTGTTCGTTGGTGTTAAGTTTGGGATTTCTCATCTTTTGGGAAGCACGAAAACTGAATTACACAGGTTCTGTTTCACCACATCCTATTTATCATTCAGAAAACGAGACTATTTTCAGGAGACCTCATGAACAACTAACCGAATTATTTAAGATTTGGGAAGTTCAACCCGAGACATTTCATTCCGTTACCGGGAGAAATTGGAACCGCACCCTATCTGACTTGCATGAAATTAAACGTTACACAGAAGGAAGAAATGCGCCAATAAAACCAGAGACACTGCTTTCCCTTCTGGTGAAATTCACCAATTTGCGAGTGAACGACAGTCCATTCTTCCGTGATAGTCGCGAGGCTTCTGAACACAAGTATGGAATTGAGGTTGAAATGATAAGAGGAAAAATCATCGCTGCTCATCGTTTCCAATATTGGATAAAAACGCCACTTCTCAGCGCAAAAGAGAATTTATTCAAAAGTCATTTGAATTTGACCATTTTTCAGGAAACCTTTCGGGGAAATGCAGCAATGGAAATATTCCGCAGTGCCATTCTCGCTTTAATCCTAATGGGCTATTTGTCATTGTTACTTGTTCCGTTTTTAATTAGAAATCGAGGCGTTTCGCTCATTTGCATTGGCGCATGTGCGTACTTTCTGTTTCTCATCGGCTATCAACGCATGAATGAAGACCGTTATTTCTTACCCTTAGTTGTTCTTGGTTTTATCTGTTTATCGATATTAACATTCCACTTTTCAGAATACTTCACCAAACGAAGAGAACTAAGAGCTTGATTTCCATACCTTCGTTAAATGCAAATAAAATTGATGTGCATTGGTAAATCTGTAAAAGGATTTCTGGAAGATGGCGAGAAACATTATCTCGACAAGCTAAAGCATTATATCAATTTTAAAGTGGAAATGTATCCGGATGTGAAGCAATCCAAACAAACATCCGAAGACGAAATAAAGAAGAAGGAAGGAGAATTGTTTTTGTCAAAACTCACAGGTTCCGACACTGTAATACTTCTTGATGAACGCGGAAAACAGTATTCATCGATGGATTTTGCTGAATTTCTTCAAGGCTATATGAATCGTGGATTAAAAACCCTTGTTTTTGTGGTTGGCGGTCCGTACGGCTTTAGCGATGAAATGTATAACCGGGCAAACGGTCAGTTGTCGTTATCAAAAATGACACTTACACATCAAATGATCCGATTATTTTTCATTGAACAGGTATACAGAGGCATGACTATTCTGAAAAATGAACCTTATCATCATCAGTAGAAATGAAGTATCCAGAATTCACCTTTGAGGACTACTTCTTTACTTTTGCCTGGGCATTCTTTCTAATTGTCATTAGTCATGTTATTCGTCAGAAATACAAAGACGACCCGCTCTACTCGTACTATTTACCGCACTTCTATTATTCCTTGGTAATGGGTTCTTCCATGGCCATTTTCTACATATTGCAATACGGTGGTGGTGATACAACTGCCTATTGGCGCGGCGCTAATGTGCTAAATCAGGTATTTTACGAAAGTCCGTGGGATTATTTCGAGCAAATCTTTTCTAAGCCAGTTTACGGCGTGATGCCACCTTGTTATAACAACACTACCGGAATTCCTCCTGTTTGGATTTATTACGAAAACAGCTCTTGGTTTATCTGTAAAATTGCAAGTTTCCTGTCTTTTTTCTGTTTCAACAGTTACCTAACGTTGAACTTACTTTTTGTTTTCATTAGTAGTAGAATTACATGGCGATTTTTCCTTTTCATTAACAATATGAATCAGGTTCATCCAAGATACAATGCCATTGCGTTTCTATTTATTCCAACCGTAACATTTTGGTGTTCAGGACTAATGAAAGACACAATTGTTTATTTGAGTATTTTAATTTTGATCATGCAGCTGCTGCCCATGCTAAATCAAAAAATAACACTTAAACGTATTCTAATCTCAATTCTCTGTATCTATGTAATCATTGCTACCAGATCCTTTGTCCTAATTGGTATTTTTGTACCTTATTTTTTGATTGTTATCTTCCGGTTAAATAGCAACAAACCATTTATTACCAGATTTATCACGCGAATTATCGGATCTGCAATTGCGCTTTTAGCATTGATTGTCTTCATGCGCAGTTCTGCTTTACTTGGAGAATTTTCAGCGGAAAACCTATTGAACACAGCAGAAACGATTCATACCGATTTTAGTCAAAATGTAACATATACGGGAAAGCGCTATGATTTGGGAATTACGGAATTTAGCGCTGCAAGCCTAACTTTGGCAATGCCATTAACGGTAATTACTACCTTGCTCAGACCATTTATATGGGAAGTTGAATCACCCATAATGCTAATGAATGCTCTCGAAGGAAGTGTGTTCCTTTATTTTACGTTTAAATTGTTCAAACGCAGAAAAAACCGACTCTATAAGTATTCAGAAGAAAGTGTTCAGGAGAAAAATCTTTTTTGGTTCTGTTTCTTTTTTGTCCTTATCATGAGTTTTTTCGTGGGACTAACTTCTGGGCTTTTTGGTGTGCTCGCCAGACTAAAAGCGCCAATTTTACCCTTCTTCCTAATTCTGTTATTTAGTAAGGTCGACCTGCCCAACAAGCACCAACAAATCAGTATAAAAAATGACTAAGCTAAACCCGAGTCCATATTTTAAAAACCTCGATGGATTGAGAACCATTTGCTTCCTGATGGTCTTCATTTTTCACAGCTTTACTACTGAGAACAGTGCAATTTTGAAGTCAGACACCTATCATTTCCTGAAAAACAGTTTGTTTGGAAACGGAAATCTGGGCGTAAATTTTTTCTTCGTACTCAGCGGTTTTTTAATCACCTATCTACTTTTGGTTGAAGACCAAACTCAAGGTCGAATTCACGTTGTTAAGTTTTGGTTGAGGCGGATACTGCGCATATGGCCGCTCTATTTTCTATGCGTATTGATTGGCTTTGTCGCATTTCCAATGATCAAACATTTTCTGGGAGAAACTCCCCAGGAAACAGCCCATTTTTGGAGATATGCACTTTTCATAAGCAACCTGGATTTCATCCAATTTGGTCGACCAGATGCATCTGTACTTGGTGTGCTCTGGAGTGTTGCAATCGAAGAACAATTTTACCTTATTTGGCCTCTGCTTTTCCTCGCATTCCCAAAACGCTATTTATGGCTTCCAATGTTGCTCATTCTTGGAGCTAGTTTGGTTTACCGCATCTTCAATCCCGATTATATGCATTATGAGTTCCATACATTCTCCTGCATGAACGATTTGGTGCTTGGAGGTTTAATTGGCTGGTGGTGTAAAACAAAAGAAAAACAGCTGAGTTGGTTCATCAGCAATTGTAAATGGATCTTGTATTTTGCATATGCAGGCTTTATTCTACTTTTCTTCTTTAGAGACGAGATTTTTTATGGAAGTCTCCACTTAAAACCGTTTGAAAAACTATGTTCATCCATCTTCATTGGTTTGATCATTCTGGACCAGGCATTCAACAGCAATTCACCATTTCAATTGAGCCGACTTAAACTGATTTCCAAACTGGGAAAATACACCTATGGGATGTATTGTTTGCAGTTTGTTGCAATCCTGATTACCGTCACAATTTTCAAAAAAATACTAGGTTTCGATAATATTGTAACCGTATATTTTGTTGAACCGATAATCAGCTTGGTTCTTAACGTTATATTAGCAATTATAAGTTACAAGTATTTTGAATCTTATTTCCTAAAATTGAAATCAAAATTCGCTTGAAACATACGATAGAATGGAATACGAAATAAAACCAAAAAATAAATTTACGCTGGGAATAAAGGAACTTTGGGAGTTTCGTGAATTGCTCTATTTCTTTACCTGGCGCGACGTAAAAGTAAAATACAAACAAACTGTTTTTGGCATTCTTTGGGCTATTCTTCAGCCCTTGGTAATGATGCTTGTATTTACCACTTTACTTGGAAAAAGCATCAGTCAATCTACAGATCTCGTTATTTCATATCCCATTTTTGCGCTTTCCGGATTACTGGTTTGGGGAATCTTCAGCAATGGCGTTACCAATTCGGCCAATTCAATGGTCAACAACGCAAACATTATTAAGAAAATCTATTTCCCACGATTAATCATCCCTATTTCTGCTATTCTTGGTGCTTGTTTCGACTTTATTATGGCCTTGGTCATCTTCTTTGTTTTTGTCTTTATCTTCAAAACAGATTTAAGCGTTAAAGCCATTGTATTCATTCCGTTTGCATTGTTTTTTGCAGCTGTTGCATCTACTTCTGTTGGGTTAACACTCGCAGCATTGAATGTGAAATACCGTGATATCCGATATGTAATTCCTTTCCTGATTCAAGCTTTACTTTTCTTAACTCCCGTTTTTTATCCGGTTTCAATTACATCCAACCATTGGATGCAGTTGGCGCTAAAATTGAATCCTATTGCCGGAGCGATAGAAATTTTCCGCGGATCATTTTCTGATTATGCTATTGATTGGAATACCGTTGGTTTAAGTGGAATTTCTTGTTTTGTATTTTTAATTATTGGCGTTTTCATTTTTCGGAAAACAGAAGCCTATTTTGCAGATCTAGCTTAATGAGTAAGTATATTCTTGAGGTAAATAAACTCTCCAAACAATTTAATATTCACGGACAGAAAGCCAATTATCTTTCTTTTCGCGATTCCCTGCTCAATACGTTCAAAGCCACTAAAAAAGAACAATTCTGGGCATTAAAGGACGTTTCTTTCAATATCAACGAAGGAGAAACGATTGGAATAATTGGAAAAAACGGAGCTGGAAAATCTACATTATTAAAAGTTCTGTCGCGCATTACACCACCAACAGAAGGTTCTATTACCTGTAGAGGAAGAATCGCCAGTTTATTAGAAGTTGGTACTGGTTTCCACTCTGAATTATCCGGAAGGGAAAATGTATTCATGAACGGATCCATACTTGGAATGAGACGTCATGAGATCATTCGAAATTTTGATGCGATTGTTGACTTTGCAGGAATTGATAAATTCATTGATACACCTTTGAAACATTATTCCAGCGGTATGCAGTTAAGACTTGCCTTTGCAGTTGCTGCCTTTCTGGAAAACGAAATACTTATCGTCGACGAGGTTCTAGCCGTTGGTGATGCCGAATTTCAGCGAAAATGTATGAACAAAATGTCTGACGTTTCTAAAAGCGGTAGAACCATTCTGTTCGTAAGTCACAACATGAGTGCAGTAAAACAATTGTGTGAACGTGGAATAGTTATGAATCAAGGTCAATTGGTTTATGACGCTCCAATCCAAAACGCAATCGAATACTATAACTCATCTGACTTTGCGGATTTGTCAGGCGCCCGATTCAAAGCAGAAATAAAACCCGATAAAAAACTTCAACTCACGGAAGCCTATCTATTAAACGAAAAAGATCAAGAGGCAGACACGTTCTCCATTTTTGAAGATTTTAATTTGATGCTGAAATTCAACGTGAACGAAAAAGTTCCGAATTCTTACGGCTACATTGTTGTCAAAAACGATTTCGAAGAATTTATCATTGAATCTGACAGTAAAGATCTTCCACCGAATAGTTTTGACAATTTGGAAGTGGGCGAACATACCTTCAAAATAAAGTTCAACCGTAACCTTTTTGCCCACGGCAGATACCGTATTTGTTTATGTATGACATCTCCTTACGAAGCTGATTATTTAGACAATCCCGATAATATTCTTACTTTTCATATCACTGATTTCGAAACACAACGCGGAATTAAACGCACTTCGAAAACAAGCTACTTATTGAACTGGAACAAACATGCTTAATAACAAATCCATATTAATTACTGGAGGAACCGGATCGCTTGGAAAAGCATTGGTGAAATCTATTCTTGAACGCTGGCCAGATGTGCACAGACTGGTGATTTACAGTCGTGACGAACAAAAGCAATTTGTAATGAATCAGGAATTCCCCGATTCGAAGCACAAAGCGTTGCGTTATTTCATTGGAGATGTCCGTGATTTTGAACGATTGAAAAGAGCACTTAATGGAATAGACTACGTAATTCACGCTGCAGCAATGAAGCATGTTCATATTGCAGAATACAATCCGGATGAATGCGTAAAAACCAATATTGGCGGTGCTGAAAATGTAATTCGTGCTTGTTTGGAAACCAATGTAAGCAAGGTGGTGGCGCTTTCAACCGACAAAGCTTGTGCTCCAATCAACTTATATGGCGCAACAAAATTGACTTCCGACAAGCTGTTTATTGCAGCAAACAATATTAAGGGAATGCGTGAGATTGATTTCTCCGTTGTTCGCTATGGAAACGTTATGGGTTCAAATGGCTCGGTAATTCCTTTCTTTCAAAAAGTGAAAGAGAATGGTGAAATTCCAATTACTCATCCTGAAATGACACGTTTCAATATTTCACTTCAGGAAGGTGTTGACATGGTTCTTCACGCGCTTCACGAAGCATGGGGAGGCGAATTGTTCGTTCCAAAAATTCCTTCGTACAAAATTACTGATGTAGCTGAAGCCGTAGCTCCAGGTGTTCCAACGAAAGTGGTGGGAATTCGTCCGGGTGAGAAAATCCATGAAGAAATGATTACCACTTCTGATGCATTCACAACATATGATTTAGGAAAATACTATGTTATTCTTCCTCAATTAACGCAGTTCGAATTGAACGACTACATCAAACATTTCAACGCTAAAAAAGTTCCTGTTGGCTTCTACTACAATTCCGGAAACAATGAAATTTGGGAAACGGTAGAAAGCATGCGTGAGAAAATAAAAACACAAATGCCAGAATGAACGGAAAAGCAATTCCATACGGCAAACAAACCATAGACGAGAAAGACATTCAGGCTGTAGTTGATGTGCTGCAATCCGATTTTCTTACGCAGGGTCCACATATTGCAACATTTGAAAAGAATTTTGCCGAATATGTTGGAGCGAAATATGCCGTTGCCGTTGCTAACGGAACTGCTGCTCTTCATTTAGCTGCTCTTTGTCTCGACACCTCGAAAAAAGTAATTGCTCCTCCACTGTCTTTTGTAGCATCAACCAACTGTATAGAATATGTGGGTGGTGAAATTGAATTTGTAGATATTGATCCTGATTCATGGTTGATCGATGTAAAAAAAGTGGAAGCTCTTTTGACGAAAAGCCCCAATGCATATTCTGGAATTATCGCTGTAAATTTTGCTGGTAAAGTTTGCGATTTTGAAGCATTGAAAAAATTGGCTGATCAATACGGTTTGTGGATAATGGAAGATGCTTGTCATAGTCCGGGTGGAAAAACCACCTTAACCAAAACAAAATCGGGTTCTGGTGAGCTAATGGATATTTCTGTTTTTTCCTTTCATCCGGTAAAACACATTGCTTGTGGTGAAGGCGGAATGATCACAACCAATAATGAAAGTTATTACAAACAGCTTTTACAACTACGTACACACGGTATAACGCGTGAACAAGATTTGTTTTCGAATGACCTCAATCTGGCAGGTGGGCAAACGGATTTCCCGCTTTGGTACATGGAAATGCAAAGCTTAGGATACAATTATCGTTTAACAGATCTTCAGGCAGCACTTGGAAATTCACAACTTTCAAAAGCAGAAGCAGGTTTAAAACGTAGACGAGAAATTGCGAAGATGTATAACGATCATTTTAGCAAAAGCAGTTATATCAAAAAACACAGCGGTTTTCAGGAAGAGCACGCCTATCATTTGTATGTAATTCTGGTGGAAGATCGTTTGGAACTATACAATTACCTTCGCTCGAAAAACATCTTTGCGCAGATTCACTACTTCCCTATTCATTTGATGCCTTATTATTCAGAAAAAGGATGGAAAAAAGGCGATTTCCCGGAAGTAGAAAACTACTATGAGCAATGTCTTTCATTGCCTATGTTTCCGGCATTGACCAATGAAGAAATTCAATATGTTTTAGCAACAATTGATGCGTTCTATGAAAAGTAGAATTGCCATTATACCAGCTCGTGGTGGAAGCAAACGAATTCCTCGTAAAAACATCAAACTGTTTCAGGGAAAACCTATTATTGCTTATCCTATCGAAGCTTTAGTGCGATCGGGGCTTTTTGATCGTATAATTGTGTCAACCGACGATGAAGAAATTGCTGAAAAAGCTAGACAATTTGGCGCAGAAGTTCCTTTTCTCAGAAGTGCACAAAACGCATCTGATACAGCTGCAACTTATCCGGTCATTAAGGAAGTGTTTGATAAGCTGAAAGCTGAAGGACAAGAATTTGATTCCATTTGCTGTGTTTATCCAACTTCCGTTTTTGTTACTGCTGACATGATTCAAAAATCAGTAGAAAAGTTAGAAGCGGAAAAGCTCAACTCTGTTGTTGCAATCACCAAATATGCGCATCCTATTCAGCGCGCAATTGCAGTTAAAAATGGATTAGCTGATTTCAGAAACCCTGAGTTTAGTCAAACTAGAACGCAAGATTTGGAAACGTTCTACCACGATACAGGTCAGTTTTACATTTTGGACAGATCCATTTTTGAAAATCATCAATCGTTTTTCACAGATTCAACTGGTTTCTTTGAATTCCCCGAATCGCTGGTTCAGGATATTGATAACGAAGAAGATTGGAAAATGGCAGAATTGAAATACCAATTGCTGAATCGATGAAACGCATTTTAATTGTTTGCGAAGCCGGGAAAGGAAAAGGACTTGGTCATTTTTACAGATCGCTTGCTTTGGCGCAAATTCTCGAAACCGATTATCAGATCACGCTTCTTTCCAATGGAGAAAACTTGTCAAATGACGATTTCAAACTCGTTTACACATCTAATTTTGAGCAATTTGATGGGTTTACCGCTTACGATTTAATCATTCTCGACGGTTACGAATTCAGTACTGCTTTTATTTCGAAGCTAAGCTCGAGTAACATTCCTTTTATAGAGATCTCCGATTTTCAGGAACAGCTTTATCTAGCTCCATTTTGGATAAATACTTCAATGAAAAGTGATTCCCCCGGAAAAGGTTTACAGTACAGTTTGCTGAGAAAAGAAATTTTGGAAATTGCCAAAAACCGGACATTTGAAGTAAAAAAACCAGGGTCCATTTTCATCGCTTTTGGCGGAACAGACGAACTTTCAAATTCGATTAAAACTGTTAAAGCACTCCTTAAAACACACGATTTCACGAAAATCGGAGTACTGTACCCCGAAAACGGTAAAGATCTGGAAGCACTTCATACTTATGCCACGTCCGAATCAGATGTTGAAATCAAGATATACAGTAATTTAACAGTAAGTGAATTGATCGATATCACTGATGAGTACACTGCAGCATTGGTAAGTTCAAGTACTATTGCTTGCGAAATGATTGCGCTTCGCAAGGTGGTTTATACTTGTTGTTTGTATGAGAATCAAGCGTTACTTCACAATCAACTTACAACATCAAACGCTGCATTTTCAGTGAATCTCGAGGCAGTTCAAAACCAGAGAGAATCTCTAGTAGTAGAATTAATACATCTCGATATTGAGCAGCTTACTATTTTCGACTCGCAGAAAAAACTGATCGATGGTAAAGCTGAAGAACGAATTCGTACATTCATCTCAAATTGCTTTGAATGATTACAAGTCGACAAGCCACAATTGATGATGCCCGATTGATCTTTGATTGGTCGAATGATTCGGAAACGAGAAAAAACTCCTTCAATTCTGAACCAATTGAGTGGAACGGTCATGTGACATGGTTTGAACAACGACTGAAGAACGAGGATACCATTCTCATTTTTGAAGATGATAATGTTCCGATCGGAATGGTTCGCTTTTATCTTGATGAAAATGACGCTACGATTGGAGTAATTGTTTGTCCTCTGCAGCGCGGGAAAGGTTACGGCTCTCAAATCATTGCTTTGGGCTCAATGATCTTCTCAGAAAAACACCCTGCTCTTCACATTCACGCGTTCATCAAAAAAGAGAATATCGGCTCGATAAAATCATTTGAAAAAGCTAGCTTTAAATTCATCAAAGATCTGAACGTTCAGGGATATCCGAGTATTGAAATGAAATACTCTAAGCCTTAATAATCACCTGAAATGAATCAAAACAAATTATATTTTAAGAATTTAGATTCAATTCGATTCATCGCTGCATTGATGGTTTTTCTTGGACATGGAATTAGCCCGTCATATCAGTATTTACCGATTAAAGGTACTTTTTGGGAGAAATTACTCAACGCAATAAGCAGCGGAGGAACAGGCGTTTCAATATTTTTTGTGCTATCAGGATTCTTAATTACATATCTTCTTATCACCGAATATGAATTGAACCTCAAGATCTCTATCAAAAAATTCTACATGCGACGGGTTCTTAGAATTTGGCCCTTATATTTTTTAGTAGTTGGTTTTTCATTTTTAGTTTATCCCGGGCTCAAATCATTGATCGGAATGAATAATCCACTTGGTTCAAACATACTCTATCACCTATCCTTCTTAAGTAATTTTGACGTAATCCATGTAGAGAAATTTCATTTTGGAAGTGATGCAATGTCTCAAAACATCACTTGGTCAGTTTCAGTTGAAGAGCAATTTTATTTGTTTTGGCCATTACTCTTTGTCTTTTTAAGACGACAATTTTGGATTTATGGAATATCACTCGCTATCATAGGATCAATTGTTTTTAGGATAATGAACAGCGATGATAGTGTAGTTCTGTATTTTCATACTTTTTCAGTGTTACTCGACCTGGGTATTGGAGGTCTGTTGGCACTAATGATAAAATCGAGTAAAAAGATCAGATCCGCCTTTGAAAACAGTTCTACAAAAGTTCATATTACTCTTTTTATTTCATCATTCTGCTTAGTTTTCTGGGCTGATTCCATCTTTTCTTTTAAATATGGT
>CBFGNV010000080.1:0-17522 GCA_965650275.1 uncultured Fluviicola sp.
CACCAAAAAAACGTTACAAAAGAAAAAAGTCTCTTGTCTTTTGTCTCAGGTCTTTACTCTATTTTCCCTATTTTTGCACTCGTCTTCCATATAAGGAAGCAAAGAATAAACGCTCAATATCATGTTTGAAAATCTTACGGACAAATTCGAACGCGCCTTTAAAGTTTTAAAAGGTCACGGACAAATTACTGAAATTAACGTAGCTGAAACGCTTAAGGAAGTTCGCAGAGCTTTGCTTGACGCCGATGTTAACTTCAAAACGGCGAAAGATTTTACTGTTCGGGTGAAAGACAAGGCGATGGGCGAAAACGTTTTGACGTCTATCTCTCCTGGACAACTCATGGTGAAAATCTGCCACGAAGAGTTGGTGGAATTGATGGGGGCTAATGAAGTCGACATTCAGATTCAGGGAAATCCCGGAATTATCTTGATGTCGGGACTTCAAGGTTCTGGTAAAACTACTTTCTCCGGAAAGTTGGCAAATTATCTGAAAACGAAGAAAAACAAAAAACCGCTTTTGGTTGCTTGTGACGTTTATCGTCCGGCGGCAATCGACCAGTTGCATGTTCTTGGTGAACAGCTTGGAATTGAGGTTTATTCGAATAAAGAAGAAAAAGATCCGGTTAAAATTGCTCAGGCTGCCATTGTTCATGCAAGAAGTAATGGATTCAATGTCGTAATTGTCGATACTGCTGGTCGTTTGGCTGTAGATGAAGCGATGATGAAGGAAATTGCTGATGTAAAAGCGGCAATTAATCCGACTGAAACCTTGTTTGTTGTGGATTCCATGACAGGTCAGGATGCTGTTAACACGGCAAAAGCGTTCAACGAAAGAATCAACTTCGACGGTGTTGTATTAACCAAATTAGATGGTGATACAAGAGGTGGAGCTGCACTTTCAATCAAAACTGTTGTCGATAAGCCAATTAAGTTTGTTGGAACAGGTGAGAAGATGGACGCATTGGATGTGTTCTATCCGAAACGTATGGCTGACCGTATCCTTGGAATGGGGGACGTGGTTTCCTTAGTTGAACGTGCACAAGAGCAATTCAATGAGGAAGAAGCAAAACGTTTACAACGTCGTATCCAAAAAGATCAGTTCGATTTCAACGATTTCTTGGCTCAAATTCAACAAATCAAAGGCATGGGTAACATGAAAGATTTGATGGGAATGATCCCGGGAATGGGTAAAGCGGTGAAAGACGTAGATATTCAGGATGATGCTTTCAAACACATAGAAGCAATTATTTATTCCATGACTCCGAAAGAAAGAGCAAATCCTTCTTTAATCAATGTTCAACGCAAAAATAGAATTGCTGCCGGATCAGGACGAAACATTCAGGAGGTCAACAAATTGATGAAACAGTTTGAAGACACTAAGAAGATGATGAAAATGATGAGCAATCCGAAGAACATGATGGGCATGATGAAACAAATGCGCGGAATGAAAGGCGGAATGCCTGGAATGTAACTCTAATTATCAATTACCAAATGATGAATTATCAAGTGAGATGTATTTTCATTTTTGATAATTGATAATTCTTTCATTGATAATTCAGAAATGATCGATTTTAAACTCTCTTCCAACGATATGTATTCCAGAGCTTTTCGTGAGCTAGGAGTCCATACATTTTCTGAAGCTTGTGAGTACATTCAACAACTTCCATATGGTCGAAATGCCAACCGACATGACTTTTTGCTGACGTTAAGCGAAGGAAAAGGAACGTGTTCTTCCAAGCACGCAATCCTGGCTTATTTGGCTGATGAGAATGGTCAAAAGGATGTGGAGTTGATTGTGGGAATCTTTTTGATGAGTGTGGAAACCCATCCGAAATTGACTGACTTCTTTTCCGATAAATTGTATGATTCTATTCCAGAAGCACATTGTTATTTACGTTATAACGGTGAACGGATTGATTATACAGATTCTTCAAATGCTTTGCAGCGAATTGCTCCCAAAATTGTCAGGGAACAGCGTGCCGAGCCACAGCAATTGGTGGAATGGAAACCAATGATTCATAAGCATTATATGGAAGGATGGTTGAAGCGCAATCCGCATATCGAATTGACTGTTGAGGAATTGTGGAAAGAGCGGGAAGTGGCTATTGAAATTTTGGGTAAATAAGCTTTCTGTCAATCTTTATTTTTAGGTTTAATTTGATTTCGAATCATACTTTCGGTATTTCGTCCCACTTTTTTTATCCGTTTTATTCCCTCCAATATATTTGAGTCATCAATTAAATGATGACCATGAACAGAATAAAAACTATTCCAATTTTCTTATTGGGAATTACAGTGAGCGGGATTTCGCATTCACAGGAATCAGTAAATACGTCTGGAGGAAATGCATCAGGTACCGAGGGAAATGTATCGTATAGCGTAGGTCAATTGACTTATAATGAATACGGTAATGGAACTGGTTCTGTAGCACAGGGAGTGCAGCATGCTTATGAAATTGTTACACTTTCAGTTTATGATGGTAACATAAACATTGCTGTAAATGCCTTCCCTAATCCAACAACAGATTTACTAATGCTGTCGATTTCAAATCCAGCTGAAATGTCCATCTCCTATGAATTAAGAGATGTGAACGGAAAATTGCTGACAGAAGGGATGGTGAAAGAAAACCTCACCTCAATTGACATGCAATTCTATACACCGGCAACATATTTCATAAATGTGAAGTCCAATCAACAAAACATTCAATCATTCAAGATTATTAAGAATTAATTACTATGAAAAAAATTATACTAAGTGTGTCAGCTTTCATGCTATCCATGCAGTTAATGGCACAGGCACCAGAAAAAATGTCGTATCAGGCAGTCGTTCGTAACTCATCCAATGCATTGGTGCAAAACGGTTCGGTAGGAATGCGTATAAGTATCTTAGAAGGATCTGCTTCAGGTACACCAGTTTATGTTGAAACACAGAGTGCTACAACGAACAACAACGGATTGGCAAGTGTTATGATTGGTTCAGGAACAGTCGTTTCAGGTGATATTTCAACCATTGATTGGAGTACTGGCGATTATTTCTTACAGACTGAAACAGATCCGACTGGTGGTACGAATTACACAGTTTCAGGTACTTCGCAGTTGTTAAGTGTACCTTACGCTTTACATGCAAAAACTGCAGAAAGTGTTATTAACGATCAGGTAGATGACGCGGATGCTGATCCAATGAACGAAATTGAACTTCCTTCAGGTGGTAATAACGCTCAAGTATTGAGTACTGATGGAACAGGTAACTATTCTTGGGTTGACCAAACAGCAGATGAATTACCTTCAGGTGGAAATAGCGATCAAGTATTAAGCACTGATGGAATAGGCAACTATTCTTGGGTAGACCAAACTGTGAACACGTTACCAGATGGTACAGCTGTTGGTCAAACGGCTCATTGGAATGGTACAGCTTGGGTTGCAGATGCTACGATTTATAATGATGGAACGAACGTTGGAATTGGAAACTCAACTCCAAACGGTAAATTGGCCGTAGGTTCTGCAATTGGGGCACCTTTAAGTTGGAATCCAGTAGCAGTTATTAGTGACAACAATGCAGAGGTTTTAGGTATTCAAGGTTCTAACGTTTCTTCAAATATCAACTTCTACAAAAATGGAAGCTCAACAAGACAAGCAATTATTGCATCAACAGTGAATGCTTCTGGCTCTGATCTTGGATTTAGAACAACATCAGCTGCTGGTGCAGTAGATCAATTAAGAATGACTATTAATGCAGATGGTAACATCGGAATTGGAACATCAATTCCATCAGAACGCCTGGATGTTCTTGGGAGCATGAAGTTTACAGGAGCATTAATGCCAGGTAACAATGCAGGAACTACAGGTCAAGTATTAACATCTGCCGGTGCTGGTACAGCTCCAACTTGGACAACTCCAGCTAGTGCAACGAATATTTATAACACGAATGGTACATTAACTGGAAATAGAACTGTAGCTCAAGGTACAAACACCTTAGCATTTACGGGATCAGCAGTGAACGCCTTCAGTGTAGATGGTACAACTTTATCTGTTGATGCAACAAATAACAGAGTTGGTGTAAACAATGCTGCGCCAGCTAATGATTTACATGTAACAACTTCTAGTTTGGGAGGTGGTGTAACTGTTTCAGGTCCAACGCCAGGATACCGACTAAGCCCAACTGCTGGTGCTACTATCGCATTTGGTGCGGCAAATATTGCTAATGAATGGGCAACTGGATCTGCCGCTAACGACGCTGTGTTAGTGAATCAACACACAACTGGAAAGTTGATTTTTGCTACTGGAACTACTGCTGCTGCGCGTATGACAATTTCACAAACAGGTAACGTTGGTATTGGAACTACGGCACCTAACGGTAAATTGGCTGTTGGATCTGCAATTGGTGCACCTTTATCTTGGAATCCGGTTGCAGTAATTAGTGATAACAATGCAGAGGTTTTAGGTATTCAAGGTTCTAACGCTTCGTCTAATATTAACTTCTACAAAAACGGAAGTACAGTAAGACAAGCGATTATCGCTTCTTCAGTTAACGGATCAGGATCTGATCTTGGTTTCAGAACAACTTCTAGTGTGGGTTCGGTGGATTTACCAAGAATGATTATCAAGGCTGACGGAAATGTGGGTATTGGAACAATGGCTCCTGCTCGAATGCTACATGTTAGTGATGCTATGCGTCTAGAGCCAATCGCTATTGCACCTGCTTCACCTTCTGCTGGTGACATGTACTTTAGCAGTGTAACGAACAAATTAATGGTATTTGATGGTACAGTTTGGCAAGCTTGCTGGTAATAAAAGAATAATCTATTATTTCATTTTTTAAATGATGGTTCAAAGTAAAGCTTACTAGTGCAATAGTGGGCTTTACTTTTTTAATTAGGCATATTTATACTCGATTAATAGAATGCTCGTTGCTAAATTCTTTTGACAATCTTTACAGTTTAATGGAACAAACGAGGAGAATATTCGAATTAAATGAAATTTAAACTACAGCTTCTGCCCATAACATTATTACTCTCCATTAGCTTTTTTGGATTTAGTAATAGCCTTTTTGGTGCCTATACATCTCCATCTTTTTATATTACCCAAAACGAAAAGCAAATACAGAATAAAATTGCTGATCGAAAATATAGCAAGAGGGATAAACTTGCTTTGAAAATTTTGTTAGCAAGAAAATTAGCCGTGCTTCAGCAGTTAAACAGGTCTCAAAGCATACTTTTTGCTTTGCCGAAATCTCAATTGAAAAAGTTGAAATTGGAAGGAGATTATGAATTGTGTTACGCAATTTTACTCAAGTATTCCAACAAAAAAGGGCTGGCGTTAGAAAGTTATTTCAGCGCTTTGCGAATCTTTAAAAAAGAGCATAAGAATTTGGGGCAAGTAGACGCTTGGATTGAACTGATGGAATACTACAGGAAATTTCAAATGTATAATGAAGGATTAGCTATTTCTCAAAAAATTGATGGAAAAATTAAACAGCTTCAAAATGTGCCGATTTACTATAAATTGAGGCATCTAAATAGAAAAGCAGCTATTATTTCCGAATTGGGCAAGAAAGAGGAAGCCGGATTGATTAGCAGGAAATGTATTGCTTTAGCTGAGAAAAATAAGGAATGGTATCTCGCTGCCGTTTCTCATAATGAATTAGGCTTCAGTTACTTTGGGATTGAAAATGATTCATGCATCAAACACCTTTTAATTGCGCAACAATTATTCAGGAAAGTCGGTTCAATCTCGGATGCAATAGATACTGAGTTGAACCTATACAATTTGGACGCTTACTATAAAAATCGAACTGCGGATCAGAAGTATAAAGATATTTTGCTGATTCTAAAAGAAATAAAGGAAAATCAAATTCAATACCCACAATTGATCAGATTATATGAACAAGCTCTGGATCAATTGGGACGAATGAAGCAATTTGAACAGATGATCAAGTACAAAGATTTAATACTTGAAGAGCACTTGCGCATTGCAGCGGATAATTCGAGAGTTGAAGCAGCTATTATCAAGAATAATAAGGTAATCAGATCTTATAAAAATGAAAATCAACGCATAAAGAGAGAGAAATCGGAAAAAGAAACTCGTCTTTACTATTACTTTTTAGCGATTCTTGGTCTTACAGTCACCAGTATATTTGTTTACTTTTTATATTACGAAAGGAGAAAATTTGCCAAGAAATTACAAGTTGAAAATGAAATACAACAGAACCTGATCAAAGAAATTCATCATCGAGTAAAAAACAACCTTCACTTCATCTCAAGTCTGATTCAAATGCAAGAACGGAGTTTGAATTCTGAAGAGCTAAAAGGACCTTTAAATGATTTATTTATTCGGATTCAAAGTATGTCAACTGTTCATGAATTGTTGTATGTAAAAGATAAGACTGATTTTTTATTAATCCATGATTACTTGTTGAGTTTAATTCACACCTTGACCAGTGCCAAACAATTTGAAATTGAATATAGCATTTCGCCAGATTTATTAACCACAAAAATTGATTCCAGAAATATGATGTCGATTGGTATCATAATTACCGAATTGTATACAAATTCAGTAAAATATTCGCTTTCAAAGACAGCAAATCCCAAATTCGTGATCAATGTTAGTGCAGAGAATGATTGCATTCGTTTTCACATTAAAGATAATGGACCTGGGTTTGAAGGCGCTCACAGTGCAGGCTTAGGACATCGTTTAATTGACATCTTTTCACGTCAGCTGAAAGCTACACATCAATTGGAGGGAAAGGACGGTATGAACTTTAAATTATTGATCCCCAATGGAAAAATTTAAAGTGCTGATTGTTGAAGATGAAATTCTAATAGCTGAAAACTACAAAGATCTGTTATTAGAAATAGGAGTTAAGCAAATTGAGATTGTTGACTCTCTGGATAATGCTCTGCAGTTCATAAAAACGTTTCAACCGAATTTGTGTCTTGTGGATGTTAGGCTGGACAAGGATAGCGAAGGAATTGATTTCGGTAGACATGTTTTGGAACAAGAACCAGATATTGATCTTGTTTATCTGACAGCACAATCGGACAATGAAACGATCATGAGAATGGTCAAAACCAGACCGCTGAATTATATTTCAAAACCTGTACGATCACCTGATTTACTTGCGGTTGTTCAATTGGCTTTCGCGAAATACAGCGAACGTCAAAACAATGAATTTTGCTGGATAAATGATGGAACGAAAAACGTTTTACTAAAAAAAGAAAGCATTCTGTTCTCACAGAGTTTCAGAAACTATCAGGAAATATATCTGGATAATTCCAGCAAGGTGGTTACAAGAATGACAACCGATTATCTGTTAGAAGTACTTGGAGAGGACACCTTTATAAAAGTGAATCGCTCTCAAATCATCAATGTAAGAAAGGTAGACCACTACACTAAAAAAAGCTTGAAAATTGGGGATGTAGAAATAAAGATTTCGCCCAATTTTGTTGATTTACTAAACACGAAATTGCCTTTTCTCTAAATAATGATGAGGCTAAGTTGGAATTTCGTTAAGTCTGACAATAACTTTTGTGATAATTGAATTTACTTCTTTTTCTTCGCTTCAGCCTTCAAAAACTTCGTCTTTAATTCCGTATGAGCTAAAAGGAAATTATTGTATTCTATATCAAACGCGAATTTGAAATTTGCTTGCATGTGAGTATAAAGATTCGCCGCGCGCAATGAATCTTCTTGATAAGTCTGAAGGGTGAACGGATTGTACTTTGTTCGTTTTACAGTGATTTTCTCTAATTCTTCACGAAAGAAATAAGCCTCGGATGTTGACTCTGAGTATTCAAGCGAAGGAGAAAGGAAAGCTGGATTGAATTCTTCAAGACCAAGAGTTGGTTTTGGAACCAAGTAGGTGTTGAAGTCAAAGTTTTCAGCGTAATTCTTTTGTCGATGCTTCTTGAATGCCGTTTTATAAGTTGGAATTTGCGCAAGCATATAAAAAGCAGGATTTTGTGGGGCGTGTGTAAGCGCCATAAATTCAGCTGAAGCACAATAGTAATCTCTTGAAACAGATTTAACACTTATCTTTTTAATGATTTTTCCTTTCTTGTCATAAACTGGAACTGCCGTTTTCTTTTCGATATGACTCCATGTTGGATCTACCAAATTCCAAGTATTATTGACGTAAACCATATTCCATTCATGACCGATGTCTCTGAATAAGCCGTGCGTGTATCTCTTAAATTTGGTTCTGAAATTAGTTGGACTTTTACCGATTATTTTGATACAAGATATGGCACTTTTTTCACAGAAGAAATCAAACAAATCCGCAAAATCTCTACAAACACCCTTGCCTTTTTGAACAGTTGTATATGGTGTATATTGTAGGCCATCATTAGACATGAAACGTTTTTCATCATATGTCAGATAAGTGCCAATAAATCCGTAGAACATCCAAACTTTTTCTTCCTCTGTTTTTCCCAAACTGTCAAGATAGTGGTGAACTCCTAAAGCATTTTTCTTAATTTTTACAGGAATGGTAGAAACAATACTGTCAAAATGAAACATGCGTTTGCTACTCAGTTGAGAATAACAATTAAGTGAAATCAAAAGAAATATTGTCAGCAGCAGCTTCACTCAGTAGGATTTGATTTAGAGATAAGAAAGGATTCTACTTTATGTTACTTTTTTTTCGACTTCTTCTTTTGGCGACTGAGCGGAGTCGAAGTCGGTTTCTCAGTTGCCAATCCAGCTGCATTCCAGGCCAATATTCCGCCTTCCAAATTCACGACATTTTTAAATCCATTCGCCAGCATCCATTCTTGTGCAGCGGCACTTCTTTTCCCACTTCTGCAATAGATGTAAACTGGTTGAGTTTTATCAAGTGAAACAATTTCAGTTTGGAAAGTTGTTTGGTCATTCCAATTGGCGAGTAAAGCCCCGCTAATGAATCCTTCTTTGTACTCTTCAGGAGTTCGAACATCTAGTACCTGAACTTTTGATTCGGTTACAGCTTTTTGGAATTCGGCAGGTGAAATAGTCGTGTTTTGTGCAGAAGAACAAGAGGTGACAAACAACAGTAGAAGAATTGATAGAAGTCTCATAATCATGATTTGAACAAAAATAGAATATTTGAGTCTTTTAGTGTTAAGTTTGTTTCGGCTAAATCAATTTCCGATGCTTCAAAAATGGTGTTTCTTTCTCTTCGCGATCGTTTCTTCACCAATTATGTTTTCACAAACGTTTTCTTGGAGCGGTTTTCCGGATGGAGGCAATAGCTACTCCGTTGGTATTATGGATGTAACAGTTACATCTGTAACTCCGGGATTTCAATTCGGAAGTCCTAAATATCATGAGGAAAATCGTGTAGGATATGATGGCTGTGGAATTCCTGGCGGGCTTGCCCTTGAGCAGAAATTCGGTAATTTGGTGAGTTCATTTGTACAACTTGAACTAGATTTTTCTCAAAATAACACGTCTTCTGGTGTTTGTGGAGATGTTTCCTTTTCTATACTAGATATTAATGCGAACGAATATGGGCATACCTTTGCAGATTGGGTGGAGATTACTGCTGAAGATGGAAATGGCACCTTGATTCCCGTTTCAAATCTAAATGCCATTATTGATGATTATAAGACAATTATACCTTCACCAACTGCGCTGATTGTTCGAGGAACGAGTGATTCTCCCTGCGGATTGAGATCAGCTTTACATTGTACAATGGTGGATTTTAAGGTCACAAAGCCATTAGGTTCAACAATCAAAAAGGTTTTTATCAAGTATCATCCGGATTATTCATTTGATGATTGCGATTATCACTCTGAGTCGTCCAGTTTACGTGCTGACTTTCAGTATATTTCTGTTGGTGAAATTTCGATAATCAACTCCATTGGCCCAACTGATATTGTTTACGATCTTCAGCACTCATGTGCTGGTTTGCCCGGTAATGTCATTGTTGAAACTGTTACAGGTGGAACACCTCCTTATCTGTTTGAATTGAATAACTCTGGAGCAACAACGAATCCTGATTTTCAGAATTTGATACCTGGAAATTACGAGTTGAGTGTAGAAGATGCTAATGGATGTAGGCATGAAGTCGCATTGGAGATCGAGGCTCATGAATCACCAACATCTATTGACTATTCAATTGTTTCCGGCAATTGTTCCGGAACGGATAACGGTGGATTGTTGCAAATTTCCAATGTTTCGAATGGTCAATCTCCATATCATTTTTCATTAGATGAAGTTCCAATTGGAACTATGTTTTACGGTTTGACAGCTGGAAATCATCACCTCGAAGTTGTTGACTTTTACAATTGTTCATTTTCCGAGCAAGTAGTTATTAGCGATAGTATTGTGACCGAAGTATTGATCATTCCAAATGTTTTTACTCCCAATTCTGATAATATAAATGGTCGCTGGGCCATTCATACAAACTGTATAAAGGATCTTTCGTGTTCAATTGTTAATCGTTGGGGACAAGAATTGAGAAGATTGAATAATCCAGATGATTCTTGGGATGGAAATGCCTTTGGTGAACCTGTACCTGAAGGTGTTTATTTCTATAACGGCGAAATTACATTTTGGACTGGCGAAAAAAAATCTATTTCTGGAACTATTTCGATTATTCGTTAGCCGACTTTAACCACTCACTTATTGCTTTTCATCGTTATGTTCTTGGTGTAATTCACTAAATTCAACGCATGAAAACACTCGTACTATCTTCATTCGCTTTTCTAACGAGCATTTTGAGCTTTGCTCAGGAATCCATTTCTTACCAAAAACCGCCAAAAGAGATTTTGGATCTGGTAGATGTTGAACGCGCTCCATCCGTAATGATGGATAGCAAAAAACAGAATCTGGTTTATCAATACAGTCCAATGTACAAGACAATTGAGGAAGTATCTGAACCTGAATTGAAATTGGCTGGACAACGCATTAATCCACAAACAAATATGGTTTCGGGTGCGCGTTATATCACGAAAGTGACCATTCAGTTGAATAGAACGGGTGAACCTAAATTGGTTCAAGGATTTCCTGCAAATGCCAAATTGGTGAACTTGACTTGGAGTCCGGATGAACAAAGCATTGCTTGTGGAAATATTGTGGCAACGGGAGTTGAGTTGTGGGTGATTGATGTAAAAACGCAGATCGCACGTCGATTGTCTGATGCAATATTGAATGCGAACCTGGGTTCTTTTTTTAATTGGTTCGCCGATTCAAAATCACTTTTAGTACACGTTCTGCCTTCAAAACCTGTTTACAAAGATGCTGTTTCAACTGTTCCTTTTGGACCTTCAGTTTCAGTAAGCGATGGTTCGAAAGCGCAGAATAGAACTTATCCTGATTTATTAAAGAATCAGTTGGATGAAGAGAATTTTGAGAAAATGGCAACGTCAGAGTTGTGGAAGTTTGATTTGAGTGGAAAAGCTGTAAAATGGATGAATGCAGGATTGTACACACGTGAAAGCTTTTCTCCGGATGGAAATTATGTGTTGGTGAATACACTATCAAAACCATTTTCTTACTCGGTTCCGTGGAGTCGATTTGCAATGAAAACGGAGGTTTATGATTTGAGTGGAAAAATGACACAGATGATCGAATCGCGTCCGGTTTTGGATAAACTTCCAAAAGGTTTTATGGCTGTTGAAGCGAATAAACGTTCCATTTCCTGGCGAGCTGACGAACCAGCAACATTAACTTATGTTGTTGCACTTGATGGTGGTGATCCGGAAGTGAAAGTGGATTACCGTGATGAGGTTTTTACATGGAAAGCACCGTTTAGTAACTCTGACCTAAAGTCGTTCATTAAAACGCCACAGCGCTACGCTGGAGTGCTTTGGGGGAATTCTACAACTTGTATTGTTTACGATTCATGGTACAATACACGAAACGAGAAAACTTATTTGTTCAATCCGTCTGCACCTGAGAAAGGACTTGCCGTTTTGTTTGATAGAAATTCGCAGGATGAATATGGAAATCCTGGGCAATTCGAAACCGTTCGAAATCAATACAACAGATATGTGTTGCAATTGAATGGAATGGAAACCTATATGATCGGTGATGGATTTACTGAGAAAGGTCAATTTCCTTTTGTGAATCAGTTTAACTTACTAACGAAAGCAACTAAAACTCTTTATCGCTCTGCTTACACCAATAAGTTAGAAGCTATTTCAGGAATCATTGATTTGAAGAAAGGAGAGCTGTTGGTTCGAATTGAAGCGCCGACGGAATATCCAAATTATTACATCCGTAAAATGACTGGTAAAGCTGCGCCAGTTGCAATTACTAATTTCAAGAATCCGTTTGCCGCTATGAATGGAGTTTCCAAGGAGGTGATTACTTACAAACGTGAAGATGGATTGGAGTTGACCGCGACCTTGTATTTGCCTGCTGGTTACGACAAAGCTAAAAAAGAGAAGCTACCAATGGTGATGTGGGCTTATCCGCAAGAATTCAAGGACAAAAACAGTGCTTCACAGAATACAAAGAACCCGAATGAATTCATCTTCCCGAATTACGGTTCTCCGATTTATTGGGTAATGCGCGGTTATGCTGTACTGGATGATGCTGCTTTCCCAATTGTAGGTGAGGGTGATGCAGAACCGAATGATACTTTCCTTGAACAATTGGTTGCGAACGCAAAGGCGGCGATTGATGCGGTTGATAAATTGGGCTACATCGATAGAAGAAAAGTGGCAATTGGTGGACATTCCTACGGAGCATTCATGACCGCAAATCTATTGACACATTCTGATTTGTTTGCGGCAGGAATTGCCAGAAGCGGTGCTTACAATAGAACGCTTACACCATTTGGTTTCCAGGGAGAAGAACGCAATTACTGGGAAGCTCAGGAAACGTACAATGAAATGTCGCCATTCAATTATGCTGATAAAATGAAGACGCCATTGTTATTGGTTCATGGAGAAAACGATAACAATCCGGGAACATTTCCTATTCAAAGTGAACGTTATTTTCAGGCATTAAAAGGATTTGGAGCACCAGTTCGCTATTTGGTTCTACCAAAAGAAAGTCATGGCTACGCTGCGAAAGAATCGATCTTACACTTGTTGTGGGAGCAAGATATGTGGTTAGAGAAATATGTAAAAAACAGACCGTAAATAATTATCAATGACCTAATTATGAATTATCAAGTTAGAACGACCTTCTAACTTGATAATTTTTCCATTGATAATTTATAGTTAGAGTAAGCTTTCTCCATTCGAATCAGTTGTCAAAACTTCGCTCATATAGTCGAAGAAAGGACGAAATGCCTGAAATGTTTCATCGAGTTTGGTTACGAAGTCAGGAGCAAGAACTTCTTTGTCCGAAAATTTGCGCGTAAGAATGAATTGCTTTTTGCGAAGTAATTCTATCGCTGGATGATTTTTATCAAAACCTTTTGGAGCCGTTTTTACCTCGTCACCACCTAATCCACCGAAAGTTTTTACAAAATGAGGTTCATTTAGAATTTCATTCCATTCTTCGTAGTTGAAGTCGATGTCTTCTCGAATTCGTTTTAGATCTTCTGGATTTGGAGCGAAAAATCCACCTCCTACAAAACAGTTTCCTGGTTCCAAATGAAAATAGTATCCACCACGTAATTGAGCAGTAGCTCTGCTGAATCGCATTCCGAAGTGTGTTTTATATGGTGTTTTGTCTGCCGAAAATCGGGTGTCTTTGTAAATTCTGAACAAACTCTTTTTCCCCGATTCCGTTTCAATATTGTCGTGCTTATTCATTTTTGCCAGCAACTCATCCGCGAAATCTGCAGCATTCTTCTGTGCTTTTTCAAAAGTGCTCTTATTCGCCTGAAACCAGTCACGGTCGTTGTTTGCTTTTAGCTTATCTAAAAATTCAAAAGTCGATTTTTCTAACATAAACCAAAGATAATTACGAATGACCAATTACGAATGACTAATTGAATATTCCAACTCATTTGTAATTCGTAACTGCTAACTAGTAATTATTCAATCGATGTTCCTTCAAACTGAATTCGTGGATCTGATGTAACGACTAATTCGTTCAATTCATACACGTTTTGGTATCCGTAACCATAAAGATTGATATAAGTTGGAATGTTAAGTGCAAGTGTAAGTTCACTCATGAATTTTGGCGGATCATAAGCAACTTTACTCATGAAATAACGATCTATCTGATATTCATTCAATTCTGCAATGAAGTTGTTGTTGCAATAGATCAGAATACGTTTGTTTCTATCTCCTCCGGTCAATTTATCCAACGTCCATTGAGTGAAATCAGAGAATTCCAGATGAACAGCTCCTTTTACATGTTTTGCATCATACATTTCCTTCGAACGTGTATCCAGAACAAGGGTATTTTCGTCCAGTTTCATTTCGTTGAATTGATCTAAAGAAATCAATCGCTCTTCTCGGTGAGGTTTTACCAGATCAATCAATTCCTGCAAATCGGCATAATTCACCAATGGAGATGCCTTTTTTGATATTTGCTGAATTCCAAACGGATTCTTTTTTACTTCAGTTCCTTCAAATTCGATTAAACCGATACCAGATGTGGAAACCATTTCATGCAGTTCATAGACGTTTTGATAACCATAACCGAAGAGATTGATGAAGGTTGGAATGTTCAACGCCAGAGTATAAACCTTTGGTAATTTTAGAGCAATTTCTTTTTCAAAAATTTCAATCATTTGTCTCTCCGATAATACACCTGCAGGTCTTCCTTCTTTACTAGCGAAACTCATATCTTGAATCATGAAACCAGTGTTTTCTTCTAATTCCAGCATAAAATTGTTGTTGCAGTAAATCAGAATTCTGGTATTCTTATTCGGGATTAAAGCTTCGAGGTTTTCTTGTGTAAAATCTGCAAATGGCAAGTTAATTGCACCTTTTACATGCTTCTTTTCAAAAAAAACTTTGGAACGTGTATCTAAAATAACGGTGTTCTTTTCTTTACTGAAAGCAACAAACTCTTGAACAGAAACCAAGCGGTTTTCACGGTAATGCTCCACGGAATCAGCCAATGTTTCAAATTGTGAAAAGCTTACTAGAGGCGATCCTAAAGGTTGAGTTATTGGTTTGAATGAAACAGATGTTTGACCAGATGCAATGGTTGACAAAATTAAAACAAGAAAAAGGAAGAAAGTTCTCATAGAATTGGTTTTGAAATGTTGTTACAAACCAATTTGAAATCGGTTCAAACACGTTTAAAATTTAACAGTTGTTTTTCTTTAATGTTCAATAAGTTACGAGATAGTTACCCTGTTTGAGGTATGCATGCATACAAAACGTTTAGTTTTTTTATATGATATATCAATTTCCCGAATATTTTTGACTCATGAGAAAACTATACCTGGGGGTAATACTGCTACTAACATCATTGAGTACGCATGCCCAATTTATTCAAATGAAAAAGACCTATACGGGAACGTATTATGGTTTCAAATCAATCGATCCTGCAGGACTAAACAAATTTGTTGTCGGATTTAACGAACGCTACGGAAGTGGAATGTCTGAAAAATTTCACCAATACAAAGGAGGTGAATTTGGTCAGGTATTTACTACTAGTGGATTTCGTGTAATTCTAGGAAACGGCGAAAACAAATGGACATTTAGTACTGATTACGCCTTCGGTTCCGGAAAAGACAAGAACGAAGCGATTTTCACGAACGGAGTGGAGCAACACATGGAAGTGCGTTATTCAACGAATTTTATCACCACGACTTTTGGTAGAACATTCAAAGAAAACAAGTATTGGTTAGAAGGAATGCTTACAACCAACTTGAGTAAGATGTTTATTGAGTATACAACCTTGTATCCAAACGGACAGGAAAGTTTTAGCTCAGAGTACAAGTTGAATGGTTTGTATACTTCGAATCTGAAAACAATGGAATTTGGTATTCAAGCAACTTACAAGTACAAGAAATATTTGTTGTTTGCGCGTGCATTTGCTCCAATTTTTGTGATGGGACCAGATGAAAAAGAAAGAAACTTTGTTGATGAGCGTAACAATAACGCGCAGCCAACAGATTTCCCTAGCAACTACGATTCTTACGTGGATAATCCTTCATCTTATGTTTCAGACAACGGACAATTGAAGAGTACAAACTTCAAAGGAATTTCTTACGGATTTGGATTCATTTATTTAATTGGTAAAGAGCAATAAGTCATGCAAAAAATTGGAATTATACTATTAGCTGCTGCTCTTACGATTATGTCGTGTAACAAGCAGAAGAGAAAGATGAAAGGTTTGGTTGGAAACTGGACTATTGAACAATCTGAAAGAATGGTTATTACAACCGGTGGAAGCGAGGATGTTTATGAGGATATTTCTAACTGTGGAGATATCGTTATTTCTGATATTCACGAAGATTCTACAACAGTGAAGAACTTTACATTCACTTACATTGATGCAAACGGTGATACATTGAAGGTAACGAACAAGTTGTACACAGATGATAAAAACAAGCGTATCGTTTTCAAAAACGCGCTTTGTGATACCACTGTTGGATGTGATTTGATCTGGACTGTTGACAAGAGTAAGAAGAACAAACAAATTTGGTCGGCTTACGGTATTGACAACGATTTCTTTTATTCACCGAACAATTTTGACCCAAATAACGCCAACCAATGGCTAATGTGGCGCATCACTTTGAAGCGCAACGACTAGAAGAAGCTTAGGTTTGATACGTTCAAATCTACGTTTTCATTAATTCCTGGCAGTTTTCCTTCTTCGGAAAATTGCCAGTGAATTACATTAGGATCGCTCATGAATTGCGGTTCTCTGCTATAAGCAGCCAACCAAAACTGATACCCGTCTAATTTTCCTCTGAACTTGGTTTCATAAAACGATAATGAAGTGTAAATAACAGGTTTCATTCCTGTTTTCTTTTCAACTTCCTCAGACCAAATTTTGATCTTTGCAATCAGATCTTCGTCAGAAAATCCTTCTTCTTCAACATCAAGAACTGGTGCCATATCGATACTTCGGTGTTTATAAACCGAAAGAAAATGCGCTGCCTGTGGCCGAGGTGGTGTTTTAGGATTGAAAAAGTGATAAGCCCCGTTATGAACTCCACGAGCATTCAGATATTCCCGGTTTCTTGCCCATTGAGTGTCGGTATGATCACTTCCTTCTGTTGCTTTACAATAAACAAAGTCGATAATGGTATCAAAATGCCCGTCGATCAACAAAGCATCCCAATCAATTTCTCCCTGGTGATGAGAAACGTCAATTCCAACACTTTTGTAGCCTTCAGGAACGATCTCATAGAATTTAGCAGAGGTTTGAACGTGCTTGTCCGACTTATACCAAAAAACGAAAAAAGCGCCAATGCCAATAGGCAGCAATAGCCAAAAGAAAAGCATCGATTTCGATTTCTTCTTGGATTTACGTTTTGTTGTTGGTCGTTTGGTTGAAGTCCTTCTCTTTGCAGCCACTTGGGAAATGTTTTGGCAAAGATAATGGTTGGAATGATATTAAACACGTAGGGACAGCTCGCGAGCTGTCCCTACCGTTATTCAATTAAAGTCAAATCATTTTTTGAAATTCGGAGCAACGATCAAATCTTTCGTTCCGTGTCCCCAAGAGTAGAAT
>CBFGNV010000081.1:0-17331 GCA_965650275.1 uncultured Fluviicola sp.
CAGATAATCGCCGCGTTTACTTCGATAGATGGTTCCCGAATCGGCTTTTATTGTTTTTGAAACTTGAGGTTCACTATAATCGTGAATGGTAATTCCGTAAAAGGTGTTGTCCTTTCCGCTTTCTACTTTAATGGCGTATTGATCAATTTCCTTAGAATAGGAGCCTGGTTTTAAAAGAATGGAAACCTTTGTTTGCTGAATATCGAAAATAAGGGAATGCCATTTCAGATTAGCAACGGGAATTACATAGTTTGAAAAGAAGAATGTTCCCGTGGCAATAAGAAGCACAACAAAAATCAATGGTCGCATAATCTTTAGCAGCGGTAAGCCAGAAGATTTGAGGGCAGTTAACTCATTGTTCTCAGCAAGATTTCCTAAAGTCATAATTGAACTTAGGAGAATTGCCAATGGAAGCGCAAGTGGAATTAAACCAGCGGAAACATAGAAAATCAATTCAGTTAAAACGCCCACTGACAATCCTTTCCCCATTAAATCGTCGATGTATTTCCATGTAAACTGCATGATAAGCATGAACATAGAAATAGCGAAGGTCACAACGAAAGGACCTATGAAAGAACGAATACTAAAAATGGTAAGTTTCTTCACAATGCTACTTAGGCAAAGATAACCAGAAATAAAGGAAAGCTATGAATTAAGCACCAATTACTCTACGCAAGTTTTGGATTTGCTTTTCCCACAGTCGTTTAATTTCGTCGTGTTCATTTGGTTCGGCATAATCTGTTACTGTAAAAATGACAGCTTTCGTCATTGGATCAATAGTGTATTTCATCTCAAAGAAGGTATCTAACTCATCTTCTTCATCAAAAATCCATTGCCACTTTATGCTTTCACCTTGCTTTTTATTTATCAAGCGAGCTTGCTCTTCGCTTTTGTCCCATTCGAAAGTATACACTTCGTCACGAACAAAAACATCGTCAGCAAACCATTCACTTAAACCATCAGGAGTAGAAATTAGTTTATCAAGCACTTTAGGAGAAGTTTTTAGCACATATTCCAATTCGAATTTTTCCTTATTTGCCATACTAGCTTAATAATATTAATTTCGCGATATAATTCAGGTCGCAATATACATAAATCTTTTCATGGCATTAGTACATAGTTTCGAGAAAAATGGTAACAAATTGTTCAAGTATCGTGGACAAATTCCGGTGATTCTCTTTGTTTTAGCAGTTCCGGTTATCTACTTCACTGATGTCAAATGCATCATGGATAACGATCAACTTTACTATATATTACTTGGAGTTGCAATTGCAATGTCAATTGCCGGTCAAGTAATTAGAGCAATTGCGATTGGTACGAGTAATAAAAACACTTCGGGTAGAAATACGAGTGAAGGTCAAGTTGCTGAAGCACTGAACACTAAAGGGATTTATTCAACTGTTCGTCACCCACTTTACTTAGGAAACTATTTTATGTGGATTGGAATTGTTGCATTTACATTCAATATTTATTTTTTCATCATTGTCAGTTTGTTGTTCTGGCTTTACTATGAGCGAATCATGTTTGCAGAAGAACGTTTCTTAGAAAGAAAATTTGGTGATTCTTATGTGAATTGGTCTATGAAAGTTCCTGCATTCTGGCCTTCAATGAAGAACCGTGAAAAAGGCGATATCAGTTTTTCTATGAAAACGATTTTACGTCGTGAATATGCAGGTATTTCTGCAACGGCAATTGGTTTTATTTTTGTGGCTTACGTGAGAGAGTGGACAATACTCGGTAAAGTACCAATGGAAATTAAATATGTTTATTGGTTGGCAGGAGCATTACTTTTCAGTTTGATTCTCAGAACACTAAAGCACAGTACAAAAATTTTATTCGAAGAAGATCGTTCGTAGTATTGCGAAAGTAAAAAAACGTTCTAACTTTGCACCTCCAAAACGCTCAGATATGATTGTTTTGAGAAGTAAATGGCGAGGTAGCTCAGTTGGTTAGAGCGCCGGATTCATAACCCGGAGGTCGGGAGTTCAAATCTCCCTCTCGCTACAAAAAGGAAACAGAGATGTTTCCTTTTTTTGTTTCTACATATTAGAGCGCCAGATTCATATCCCGTCTGGGGTGGATGGGAGTTCCCTGTCTGCCTGATAGGCATTCAGGCAGGAAATCTCCCTCTCGCTACAAAAAAGGAAGCTCATTGCTTCCTTTTTTTGTTTGTATGTTTTTTTATCGTGATTTCGCTGCATCCCGACACTTAAAAGGTTGGGACACCCAATCTGACACCGTAAAAACAAATCTTCACTCTCTTGCTGCCGTCAGATTGAGTAGTTCGATCTGCGTTAGTAGATCGAACGTATCGAAATCAAGGCAGGGATTTTCAAATATTCTTCTATTTTTGCTTGTATGAAGTTCTTAGGAATTGCCTTCGTTACTATTGTTTTTGTGGTTAGTTGCACAACCAAATCTACTGGTAGCAGATCGCGGAATATTTCTGTTGACACCACAAAAAATTCCGATTCTATTCCTTTCGTTTGCATTATTGATACTCCGATTTGTTCTGACGCTGGCTGCACAGGAACTTATAAAGGTGTAGAATTCATTGATCCGGCTTATATGGACAAGTATGGACTGAATGGAACTGATGTCGCGCATCAATATTCCAATAAAATGTGTGAATATGTTGGGAAACACTTGAAATACTTATATTCCATTGGTCAATATTCTAAAGTGGATTTTTCCAAAATAAAGCTTCAAACCATTGGAATGGATGAAGGGAAGAATTATGTAGAATATAGAGTCGAAATTCCTTTTATCTCAGTATCCAAAGAGTTTGCTACTACAGGCTTTGATCATTGTGGCGGTTGGGGGCATACACCTGAAATCAAGAAACGTAAGTTCGATTTGCTGAATAGTTCTAAGAAAATCGTAAAAAACAGAAAACTGTGGGTGAGTAGATTGTTCAAAACCAAAGAAGGTTTGGAAGAATATTGGATTCAGTGGCAGCATTCTGAATACCAATAAGATTAATTTTGAGATTATCCAATTTTCCTCTTTTGGCTTTTAGCTTTCCTCTATATTTGCTTTATGAAATTTGAAAAAGAACTATTGAATAGAAGCGGGGCTTCATGTGAAATAAGTGGAGTAGGGAACGACTTGGTTTCTTTCCTTGTGTCTCCTAAATCTGGCGAGAGTGTTGAACATTATGTTTTGATCAATTCCGGACTGAAAAATCAATTGGACGGAACTTCTGATATTGAAGCTAACCAATGGCGTGGATTAACAGAAAGCATGTGGAGTGAAGTAGAAGCTGTTAAAGTGGTTGCGTTTCGTGCGTTGCATTTGTTGAAAGAAGAAACGTGGGCTCAAGATCTGTTGGAGCAAATCTATTTAGACGATGACACACTTGAATGGGCAAAATCAGGAGTCGAGGACGAAGATGCTATCAAACACTTCGATTCCAATGGAGTCCAGTTAAAATCGGGCGATTCTGTTGTATTAATCAAAGACCTTGATGTAAAAGGAAGCAGTATAATTGCCAAGCGTGGAACTGCTGTTCGAAACATTAAACTAGTTCACAACGATCCTGATTTAATTGAAGGAAAAGTCAATACACAAACAATTTATATTCGAACGGAGTTCGTAAAGAAATGATGTTAAAGAAATCATAATTCGCCAACTGAGCCTTTTCATTGACGTTTTACTTGTAAATTTAACTACAAAACAATCTAATTATGGCAGAAATACTTGATGATATCAAATCGGAAAAGAGAAGTGTTGCACGTACTCGATTAATATGGGGATTACGAATTTTCTTATCTGTAATGTTCCTTTTTTCCGCATTCTCTAAATTGTATCCAAGTCCGGCTTTGGGATTAGGAACTTTTGAAGGAAAGCAGTTGATTCCAATGGGATTTAGTCCGGAATGGGCCGCTATTTTTTCCAGAACTATTGTAGGAGGTGAATTCGCGCTTGGTTTGGGTTTATTATTGCCTCATTACTTTAGACGATTAGTGATTCCTGCTGCAAGTTTATTGTTGCTCGTTTTCACTATTCACTTGTCTTATCAATATTTCACGAACGGAAACGAAGCCAACTGTGGTTGTTTTGGAAGCTTAATGCCGTTTAGTACCTTGGAATCGATTTTTAAGAATGTTGTTTTCCTTGGATTGTTTGGCTGGTTGTGGAAATTGACCAAAGGTTTTGAAGACAAAAAGGTTCTTTGGATTCCGTTTGCCGAAGTTATTGCTTCAATAGCGATTGTAAGTTTGATTAGTACGAAAGCAGCGGTGTCACCAAGTCCGGTTGTTGTGGTTGAAGAGCCTGTAAAAAGCACTGTTTCTGTTGATAATGGTGGACAAACTCCAGATGCAAAGGAAAATCCTGTTCCAGGCAAAGCGGTTGAAGGTGATACGACGAAAAAAGCGAAACCTGCAAAAGTAGACGAACCGAAACAAGGAAAAAGTGGATTCAAGAATCAGTATGCTGATATTGATAAAGGAAGAAAAATCTTGTGTTTCTTCGCCCCAGGATGCGAACATTGTAAAGAAGCCATTCGTGAATTGGTTGCGATTAAAAAGGCAGATCCTAATTTTCCTGAATTAAAAATTGTATTCATGAATGAGGAACCTGAATTGATCCCTGAATTCTTCGATCAGGCAGGAATGAAATTCACATATAAGATTTTGGAGATTGTAGAATTCTACACAGCAATGGGATCTAAGAATGACACCCCGAATATTTACTATATCTGGAATGGAAATGTGATCAAATCGTACAGTGGTACTGAGGATCGCAAATTCAACGACAAAGAATTCAAGTCGCTAATCCAGAAAAAATATAGCGAAATCAAATAGATTTTTCTCATAAACAAAAAAGCATCTTAACAATATTGTTAAGATGCTTTTTTGTTTCTTAATATAGTTGATTGAAAATTTTAGTTCACACTGGCAATGAAATCCTCTTTTGGTGTACGTACTTTTTTCAAGTTCACCAACCAATCTTCACTTTCAGCTCTGTAACCAATTGGAAGAATAACTGTGCTTTTTAAACCTTGTTCTTTCAATCCAAGAAATTCATCCATTTTTGCCATGTCGAAGCCTTCCATTGGAGTGGCATCCACTTTTTGTTCTGCCGCCGCGGCTATTGCTAGTGCAAAGGCAATATAACTTTGTTTCGCTGAGTGAATTGCATGCCATTCTTGACCTAATGGTTCGTATATTCCCCAAAGCATAGTTTTATAGTCATCCATTGCATTTTCCGGTAAGCCACGTTCTTGAACGGTTCTGGAGAAAACGGTTTCAATGCGTTCTGCTGAATATCCGTCCCATGCTGCGAAAACCAGTAGATGTGAACAATCTGTAATTTGAGGTTGATCGAAAGCGAAGGTTCTGATTTCTTTCAATTGTTCAGGATCGCTGATCACAAATACTTTGTAGGGTTGCAATCCGGATGAAGATGGTGCGAAGCGTGCTGCTTCCAGAATGTAATCCAACTTTTCTTGAGGAACTTTTTGTCCATTCATTTTCTTAGTTGCGTATCGCCATTGCAAATCGTCTATAAGTGCCATATTTTTTTCTATTTGTTTTGAAGAACAAAATTAAGCTACCTTTGTATACTTTTGTCACTAAAAGACAAAAAGTAATAGTAACACTCAGGTAACAAGGTAACTTATGGCGGACTTTTCACATGATACTCCCGAATGCAAGAAAGCAATACTTGCTGTGCATGATGCAATGGATGTGCTTAGCGGAAAATGGAAGATTTACATCATTGCAGCGCTTTGCTTCAATTCAAAGCGGTATTCTGATTTGCTTCGTGACGTGCGAGGGATCTCAGGAAAGATGCTGAGTAGAGAACTAAAGGATTTGGAAATGCATCGCCTGGTCAAAAGAACAGTTTTGGATACACAGCCAATTACAGTTACTTATGAACTAACTGAATATGGACAAAAACTGAAAGAAGTTATTAATCAATTGGCGGTTTGGGGAATGGAACACAGAAATATGATTATTGAAGAGATGCGGAATAACTAGGATTTTTTACTTCGGCTAATAAAAATTAAAAGCCCCGCTGACTGAGGTACTCGAAGTCAACGGGGCCTTTTATTATCAAAAGCAGTGCTTTTTCCTATTTAGATTCTGTTTTTGCAGGTTCACCAGCCGTTGTTTCTGTTACCGGAGGCAAGCTCTTCATTACCACTTCAGTAGGTGAGGTTCTTACCTGAAGAAATAACCAGTTATACATTTCATCAGCTCTGAAAATGCGTTCCAATGCGCCGTGATTTGCTCCAGGAATTTCTGTGTAGATTAGATTCTTCCCGCTATTACATTTTTTGATAGCTTCAACAACCTCTCTTGAACGCTGAACCGGAACGGCTTCATCTCTGTCACCATGTTGGATCCACATCGGAATAGAAGACATGTTTTGTGCGTCTTTAATATTTCCACCACCGCAAAGTGCAACGGCTGCAGTAATCTTTGAAGCATATTTTCCAACAAAGTGCATCGTTCCATAACCACCTAAACTCATTCCACAAACGTATACTCTGTTCGTGTCTGTTTGATATGTTTTCTGAATGTATTGAAGTACTTCATAAATTTTATCAGGATTCCAACTTCCGCTTGCTACTTGAGGAGCAACAACAATCGCATTGATCTTTCGTCCTTTTTCAATTTCATGAATAACACCATATTTTTTCACCTTATTCAAGTCGGTTCCCGATAAACTTTTTCCATGTAAGAAGATCAGAACAGGTGGTTTTGTTTTTAGAACACTATCACTTGGCAAATTCAACCAAAAATTGTACTCGGTTTTTCCTCTCACAGCTGATAGTTGAGCGTTTACAGTAAACGTTGAAACTACCAAAATCACAAACAATAATATCCTCATATTTAACAATTTTGCCCAAAGATAGGGTTTTCTTAAAACTTAAGGATGACATACAGATTTCATCAAATAAGCGAATAGGGAAGTTATGGTTACAAAAAAAAGCCCTGAAGTGATAGTTACTATCTACTTCAGGGCTTTTCGTTTTTTTTGAGAATCTATTTCAATGCATCAAGCATTGCTTTGTATTTTGCTTCTTTCTCAGTGTCTTTAAATGCACGTGACATTTGCCACAAACTTTTAACAACCTCTTTGTCTTTAGGCTCAAGCACAATGTAAGCCTCAAGAGCTGGCATAGCTTTTTCTAAATAGGTCAAGCTTTCTTTCAATTTAGCATCTTGTTCAGACTTCACTGTAATATCGTTAGCTTGTTTTCTGATGTCCATTCCTTTTGTGAAGAAGTAACTTCCAAGGTTGAAAAGTGCATCGGTGTATTTAGGATCGATCTCAATCGCTTTGTTTAAGTATTCAGAAACTTTAGCATCATCATTTTTGTCCATGTAGATAGTTCCTAATACATAGTAAAGACTTTTATCTTTTGGCGCTTTGTTGATTGCTCCATCAAGGAAAGCCATTGCTTCATCTTCTTTTTTAGCAGAAATGTAAGCTGTTGCAGCGTTCAAGTAGGTTTCTTCTGGCTTGTAGTTCATTTCAGCACACTTTCTGTAGTATTTCGCTGTATTTTCCCAGTCTTTCGCGTTTTGTGATGCAATTGCAGCGTAATAATAGTAAACAGTATCTACTTTATTAATTGCTCGACCAACTTCAGCATTGATTGCATATAATTTTGCCGCTTCAGCATATTTACCACCATCAAACAATGTTTTAGCCTGAACATCAACCATTGTAAGGATTGTATTTACACTTTGTTCAATTTGACTTTTGAATTTTGTAGAAGTAGTATAAGACTTATTGTATGCTTCAACAGCAACCGTCATTGGATTTTCCGGGAATGCACTTTTAACATCTGCATCACCTAATAAAATGATAGAAGAGGCATAAATTTCACCTTTGTAAAACAATGTTTTAGGAGAGGCTTGAGTTTCAGCGTGAGCTGCAGCAAGATCAATGAATCCTTTCGCTTTCAATAAGTTCTTTTTAGCATTTACCATATCACCTGAGCTTAAAGAAGATTCAAATGATTGATATGCCAAAGCAGCATCAGTTTCTGTTTTCTTTTGTGCAAAAGAAGCTGTTCCTACAAGAACCATTACTGCAGTTAAAGCTATTTTTGAAGTGTTTTTAATAATCATAACTTTTAAATTTTATTTGCTGAGCTTTATTCAGTCGCTCACCATTTTCAACTATTGTGCCAAACGTTTTCTTACAGATACTTGTTTGAAGCAATTCCATAAAATTAATGAAGAAATTTAGTTTTTAAAGAAAATCCGGCAGTAGAAAAATCTAAAGCCGGATTTCGTTGAGTATTCTGTACTATTCTTCCGTAGACTGTTCAGTAGTGTCACTATCCGTAGATTCTTCACCTTCGGCTGCTGGCTGATCTGAATCTAAGCTAACAATTGGATTTCCGTCTTCGTCAAATTCTTCATCTTCTTCGTCAGAACGTGGAACTCGAGCTACAGCTGCAATTTCGGCACTTCCTTTCAGGTTGATCAAACGAACACCCTGAGCAGCACGTCCCATTACACGAATAGAATCAATATGCATACGGATTGCAACACCAGCTTTAGTGATGATCATTAAATCATCTTCATCAGCAACGGTTTTAATAGCGAGTAATGAACCAGTTTTTTCTGTAATGGAAATGGTTTTAACTCCTTTTCCTCCACGATTCGTAATACGGTAAACCGGTTCACCATCTTCAGGATCGTTTAAGTAAGAACGTTTTCCATAACCTTTTTCAGAAACAACCATAATGGTTTCACTATTGTCTTTCACACAGATCATTCCAACAACTTCGTCTTTCGGACCTTGAAGCGTTACGGCTTTTACACCGGAAGCATTTCTACCCATTGGACGAACTTTTGATTCGTTGAAACGAATTGCTCTACCAGATTTAGTTGCGAGAACCATCTCATTGGTTCCATCAGTCAATCTTGCTTCTAACAATTCATCATTCTCACGAATCGTAATGGCGTTGATACCATTGGCACGTGGACGAGAATAAGCCTCTAAAGAAGTTTTCTTAATGATTCCTTCTTTAGTACACATTATGATGAAATTGTTTGCAACATATTCCTTGTCAGTAAGATCTTTCACTTTTACATAAGCCTTGATCTTATCGTCTTGTTCAATGTTCAACAAGTTCTGAATTGCTCTTCCTTTTGCTGTCTTGTTTCCTTCCGGAACTTCAAACACACGCATCCAGAAACAACGACCTTTTTCAGTAAAGATCAATAGGTAATTGTGATTTGTTGCAACGAATAGGTGTTCCAGAAAGTCTTTGTCTCGTGTCGTAGAACCTTTCGATCCCATTCCACCACGACTTTGAACTTTGTATTCTTCTAAGTTTGTACGTTTGATGTATCCTGCATGCGAAATAGTAATAACCACTTCTTCATCCGGGATCAAATCCTCAATTTTCATTTCTGAAGCAGAGTATTCAATTCTTGAACGACGCGCATCACCATATTTCGTTTTGATCTCAGTCAATTCGTCTTTGATGATTTGCATTCTACGTACTTCATTCGCAAGGATATCTTTCAAATCTTCGATCAAAGCCATTAAGTCAGCATACTCAGCACGCAGTTTATCTTGCTCCAGTCCAGTTAAGTGACGTAGACGCATTTCAACAATTGCACGAGATTGAAGGTCAGAAAGACTAAAGCGGGTCATTAAATTCTCACGAGCTTCTTCAGGACTCTTCGATGCACGAATGATTTGGATTACTTCATCAATATTATCTGATGCAATAATTAAACCTTCAAGAATGTGTGCTCTTTCTTCCGCTTTTCTTAAATCGAAAGTAGTTCTGCGAACAACAACTTCATGACGGAATTTCACGAACTCCGTAATCATCTCTCTCAAGTTCAATAATCTTGGTCTACCATCAACCAAACAGATGTTATTGATAGAGAAAGAGCTTTGAAGTGCTGAATACTTATATAGTTTATTTAAAACAACATTTGGAATAGCATCACGCTTCAATTCGAAAACGATACGCATACCATTTCTATCCGATTCATCGCGAATATCTGAAACACCTTCGATCTTTTTGTCGTTCACCATATCGGCGATCTTCTTGATCATTTCAGCTTTATTCACCTGATAAGGAATCTCAGTAACGATGATTTGCTCACGTCCACCTACTTCCTCAATTTCTGCTTTACCACGAATAACAATACGACCGCGACCAGTCATCATTGCCTCTCTGGCACCATCAACACCATAAATGATTCCTCCAGTTGGGAAATCCGGCGCTTTGACATGGTGAAGAAGTTCGTCGTCAGTAAGTTCATTATTGTCAACGTATGCAATAATTCCTTCACACACTTCTGTTAAATTATGCGGAGCCATATTTGTGGCCATACCAACAGCAATTCCACTCGCACCATTTACAAGTAAGTTTGGAATTTTAGAAGGTAAAACGGAAGGTTCTTGCAATGAATCATCGAAGTTTGGATTGAAATCAACTGTTTCTTTCTCCAAATCATCCAACATTTCTTCAGCAATCTTGCGCAAACGTGCTTCTGTGTAACGCATAGCCGCCGGACTGTCGCCATCAACAGAACCAAAGTTTCCTTGTCCGTCAACTAAAGGGTAACGCAATGACCATGATTGAGCCATACGTACCATTGTGTCATATACTGAGCTATCACCATGCGGGTGATATTTACCAAGAACTTCCCCAACAATACGAGCTGACTTTTTGTATGGTCGATTAGAGTAAACTCCCAAGTCTTGCATACCATATAATACACGGCGGTGTACCGGTTTAAATCCGTCACGTACGTCAGGTAATGCACGGGACACAATTACGGACATCGAATAGTCGATGTACGCCGATTTCATTTCATCTTCGATGTTAATCTGGATTATCTTTTCTCCATCTGCCATCTTGTCATAGTTTTAAATTATGCACGAAATTTGCGTGCTACAAGCAAGATTCGAAATTAGTCTTTTCATGTATGTGAAAAACCATCGTTTAAAGCATTTTACTAACAAATATTGGTGAAAAAAGGCTCTTTGGGCGTACTTATTAACATTTTGAATCGTTGTATATTTGTAGAGTAGTGAGTTATAATTTCTCACTCATTATTTTTGTTGAATTATGGAAGCAAAATTTTCACCCCGCGTAAAGGATGTACTTAGTTACAGTAGGGAAGAAGCTATGCGTTTGGGTAACGATTACATTGGTGTTGAGCATTTTTTGTTGGGAATTTTGCGAGAAGGTGAAGGTAAGGCCGTTCATATTTTGAAAAGCTTTCATCTTGATTTGGAAATTTTGAAGCAGGAATTGGAGTCAAAATTGGTTCAAACTGCGAAGGTTTCTACTCCGAAAGAGAACATTGCACTTGTTAAACAAGCTGAGCGTTTGTTAAAGATTACTTATTTACAATCTAAATTATTTAAGAGTCCGCACATAGGAACAGAACATTTATTACTTTCGATGCTGAAGGATGATGATTCTGTTGTTTGCAGGATTCTTGAAAAACACGGAATTACTTACGATACTGTTAAAGTAGAAATAAACGATATGTTAGACGAAAATATACTACCGAGAGCTGAAATGTCGAGTTCACAGGAAGAGGATGATCAGACGTTTGGCGCGCAACGCAAACCAACCGATCCGAAATCTAAAACTCCTGTACTGGATAATTTTGGAAGAGACCTTACTAAAATGGCTGAAGTTGGAAAACTGGATCCTATAGTTGGTCGTGAGAAAGAGATTGAGCGTGTGTCTCAAATTTTATCAAGAAGAAAAAAGAATAATCCAATATTAATTGGTGAACCAGGAGTTGGTAAAAGTGCAATTGCTGAAGGTTTAGCATTGCGTATTGTTCAACGTAAAGTTTCACGTGTTCTATTCAACAAGCGAATCATTTCTCTTGACTTGGCATCGTTGGTTGCGGGAACAAAGTACCGTGGTCAGTTTGAAGAAAGAATGAAAGCAGTAATGGCTGAGATTGAGAAGAATCCGGACATTATCTTGTTCATTGATGAGATTCATACAATTATTGGAGCAGGTGGAGCGAGTGGTTCATTAGATGCTTCAAACATGTTTAAGCCAGCTTTGGCGCGTGGAGAGATGCAGGCAATTGGAGCTACAACTTTGGATGAGTACAGACAGTACATTGAAAAAGATGGCGCTTTAGAACGTCGTTTCCAAAAAGTATTGATTGAACCAACTTCTATTGATGAAACGATTCAGATCTTAAATAATATTAAGGAACGTTACGAAGATCACCACATGGTTAGCTACACACCTGAAGCAATTGCTGCTTGTGTTAAGTTGACTGAGCGTTATATTACTGATCGTCATTTGCCGGATAAAGCGATTGATGCGTTAGATGAAGTTGGATCTCGTGTTCACTTGAATAACATCAATGTTCCTCAGGAAATTTTGGATATTGAGAAACAAATTGAAGACATCAATGTTCAGAAAAACAATGTTGTTAAACAATCTAAATATGAAGAAGCTGCAATCCTGAGAGATGAGGAACGTAAGCTTCAGGAAAAATTAGAAGATGCGAAAAGACGTTGGGAGGAAGATTCGAAAGCAAAAAGAGTTGTAGTTACTGAAGAACATGTTGCTGAAGTTGTTTCAATGATGTGTGGAATTCCAGTAACACGTGTTGCTCAAACCGAAATGGGTAAATTGGCAACTATGGCTGTTGAGCTTCAAGGAAAAGTGATTGGTCAGGACGAGGCTGTTGAGAAAGTGGTAAAAGCTATCCAACGTAATCGTGCAGGATTGAAAGATCCGAACAAGCCGATTGGTTCATTCTTTTTCCTCGGACCAACTGGAGTTGGTAAAACACAATTGGCAAAAGTTCTAGCTAAATATTTGTTCGACACAGAGGAAGCATTGATTCGAATCGATATGTCGGAATACATGGAGAAATTCTCTATTTCGCGTTTGGTTGGAGCGCCTCCAGGATACGTAGGATACGAAGAAGGTGGTCAATTGACAGAGAAAGTTCGTCGTAAACCTTATTCAATTATCCTATTAGATGAAATTGAAAAAGCGCATCCGGATGTATTCAACTTATTGTTGCAGGCTTTAGATGATGGACATATGACAGATGGTTTGGGTCGTAAAATCGATTTTAAAAACACCATTTTGATTATGACTTCAAATATTGGAGCGCGTCAATTGGCTGATTTTGGAAGTGGAGTTGGTTTTAGTACTCAAGCGAAGGAAGAACAAAGAGAAGAAAATGCAAAAACGGTTATTCAAAATGCGTTGCGTAAAGCATTCTCTCCTGAGTTCCTGAATAGAATTGATGATATGATCATCTTCCATTCATTGACTCGTGAGAACATCCATAAGATCATTGACCTGGAATTGGTGAAATTGTTCGATAGAATTGCTGCGTTGGGTTACCATGCTTCAATGACGGAGAAAGCAAAAGATTTCATTGTTGACAAAGGTTATGACGAAAAGTTTGGTGCTCGTCCGTTGAAACGTGCAATCCAGAAATTCATTGAAGATCCGTTAGCTGAAGAAATCATCAAAGCTAATCTTCAACAAGGAGATTCTATTGTTCTTGATGTTGATCCTGACAATACCCGATTGAGTCTGGCTGTTGATAAAGGAAAAACGAAAGCGTCTAAAAAATAAGAATTCGCGGAAGCGGATGAAAAAGACAAACGTTAGTGCGTCTAAAAAGTTTGAAAGTAATAGTTTAATTTATTAACCTTTTGCAAGGACTTCTCGTTTATGCGGGAAGTCCTTTTTTAATTATGAAACATGCATTCCTTTTCTTGTCGTTAATGCTTGGGGCACATTCTTTCGCCGAAGTTCATATGACGCGTGTTGATCCATCGTTGTTCATTCACCAACCGAAAACCGATTTTAATCAAATTTCAGCTCAGGATGAACAACTGAAAATGCATTTAGTTCAAGAGCTTTTCAATCTGAACCTGCTGGATCATGTTGGAACAAAAGCGTATTCAACGGATGCTATTTTTGGTGATTATTATTCCAGACAAAAGCATAACTTTTGGATCATTGACCTCAATTCCGATTCTGTTCCTGAAATCGTTTTCAGTGGTTATTCCAGTCCAGATGATGATAGAGAATTTTTGGAGATTTATTCATTGAAAAAAGGAAAAGGGAAACGCATTTATAGGGAAGTTGGCCATTTACTGGCGTATAAAATCAATCCAAATACGAATGAGGTTCTTCTTTACCATCATCAATATCCTTGCTGTGCGAATGCGTCACATAATCTGAATCGATTGAGATTGATCAATGGCCAGCTTCAAATGAATAAGATGTTCTTTATCGGTAAAGAAACAGACCTGGTTATGCCGTTTTTTCCTGCTAAATCCGTTTTTGGTTCGAAATATAAAACAGCAAAAAGCGGTTTTAAATTAAATTGGTCTCCTGCTACAGTGAGCTCAAATGCATGGAAAGGTAGAACGAACAGCAATCAAATTGCAACGTTCGATAGTTTGACCGTTTATGTTGAATTGGCAAAAAAGAAAGATTGGCGATTTGTTTTGGTGAAGAATGCGCCAAAGGCAGAAGTAGGGAACAGGGTTATAAATACAAGCAATTTTACTGCAACCTATATTTATGGTTGGGCAAGGAAAGAAGACTTGAACAATTAGTTCAAGTCTGTTCTAATCCAATTTGTAACTAAACTTGAATGCTCGTTTAAAAATTCTTCCATTAAAAAGTCAGCAAAGGACTCTTCTCCAGGAACACGTTGTTCAATGTGCTTGTACAATTCTGTGATTGTTTCCAAAATTGTAGAATTCATTAAAATGTTCGAAGTAGAAGTGTCAAACTTGTAGCTGCTAAAAACTTCAATAATTTTTTCACGATTCATTTCTTCTTGCGGCATCAACATTTCTTTCTTTGAAAGTTCATTAAAGAAGGGAAGTAGTTTAGCGCTTAATTCGATGAAGTGTCGTAACACCACGGTTGCGTCATTCACCTGAGCAATAGATTCGCTCTTCATTATTCTTCTTGGTGCAATGTTCTTTTCCATGACATTTCCATTTATATAGTAAAGACGAATTAAATTAAAGTTGGTTGGAAAGAAAACAGCCAATTTTTGCAAAAGGGTGCATTCGTTGATTGAATTGTAGTTATGGAGAAAAATAACTGATTGAAACTTTTGCTATTTCGTTTTAGTAAATTTCAACTAACTGAATTCGGAGTATATTTGCAGGAAAATTTACGGTTCATGAAGATACTTAGCGGGAAAATCACATCAGAAGAAATTAGAAAAGAGCTAGCTCAACAAGTGGCTGAGCGAAAAGCAGCCGGGAAGAAAATCCCACATTTGGCTGCTATTTTAGTTGGTAAAGATGGAGGCTCAGTAACTTATGTGAATAATAAATTGAAGTCATGTGAAGAGATTGGTTTTGAAAGCACATTGATCCGTTATGATGACTCAATTACAGAGGAAACTTTGCTAAAGAAAATTCAATCCTTAAATGAGGATAAGAGTATCGATGGATACATTGTTCAACTTCCGCTACCAAGTCATATTGATGAAATGAAAGTGACATTGTCTATTGATCCTAAAAAGGATGTAGATGGATTTCACCCTATCAATGTAGGAAACATGATGCTGAATATTCCGGGATTTGTTCCGGCAACTCCAGCAGGAATTGTAGAATTGATGCGTCGTTATAAGATTGAAACTGCAGGTAAAAACTGTGTGGTTGTTGGACGTAGTAATATTGTAGGAACACCGCTTAGTCTGCTTTTAGGAAAAAACACGAATCCAGGAAATTGTACGGTTACATTGGCACATTCTAAATCTGAAAATCTGAAAGATATTTGTCTGCAAGCCGATATTTTGGTTGCTGCAGTTGGTATTCCCGGATTTATTACTGCTGATATGGTGAAGGAAGGTGCTGTGGTAATTGATGTTGGAACAACACGCGTTGATGATCCTTCCCGTGAACGTGGATGGAGATTGGTTGGCGATGTAGCTTTTGATGAAGTTGCACCTAAAACAAGTGCTATAACCCCTGTTCCCGGAGGTGTTGGTCCAATGACTATTGCATCTTTGATGATAAATACATTAAAGGCAATGGAACTTAAAGGGAAATAATTTAACTTCGTAAAAAACAATCCTATGAGAAATATGAAATTACTTATTGCGGGTATTAGTGCAGCGATTTTAGTGACAGGGTGTGGAGTTACACAAGATGGATTTTCAAGTAATTCTCTTCAAAAGAGAAAATACACTAAAGGATTCTATCACTCTAAACGAAGTCACCTTAAAGCAAAACACGACGACTCCAAAAATGAAGCAGTTATTGAGAATGAAACAATAACAAATGATGAAGCTGTTGTACTGAATAAGAAATCTTTAAAAACAGTTGCTCATTCAACGGAACCTGTTGTTCAGCAAAGATCGGATTCTGATCAGAAATCTACTGAAAAGACAGAAGTTGCCACAGCTGAAAACCAAAGAAGCGGATCACAAGTTGTTTCAAGTACTGAACAGCGTTCTTCAAATCAAATTTCAAGAAACAGTTCACGAGAAGCAAAATCTGTTTTGAAGAAACACGATGCACAGTCGAAGTCGTCTCATGCAGATGATTTATTGATTCTTTGTATTATCCTTTGTTTCTTTATTCCACCGCTTGCTGTAGGAATTTGGACAAACATTGACTGGACAAAAGTGTTGATCAGTTTGTTGTTGACCTTATTGTTCTTCATTCCAGGATTGATCTATTCATTACTGGTTGTTTTGGATAAGATTTAGAAACAACATAGAGAAATTGGTTGATTAATCAACCGCAAATAAAAAGAGCGCAGAGGTAATATTATCTCTGCGCTCTTTTTATTTGCGGATTTTGTTATAAAATCTTTACGTGAAACTACAATCGTTCGAGCGGTGTTTTCACACCATTCACCAGTGAATAACAAGCCAATTGATCTTTGAAGACACTTGATTTGAATATAGATTTATTCAATAACATTCTTACACATTCCTGAATTCCCTCAACAATTGATGGGTGAGGGTGGATCAACTCCGAAATCACTGAGATGGACATGTTTAATCTGATCAGAAGACCAATTGCCTGAATAGCTGATGAAGCATGTTCGCCAACCGCACGCATTCCAAGAACCTTCATTTCAGAATCGTTGGTTACAATGATTTTGAAAAACCCTTCCGTTTTTCGCATAGCAATGGCTCTTGCAATTAAGGAGAAATCAATTTTTACAACTTTGATTGGAATGTTTTCTTTGACACAGGTTTGTTCGTTGAGTCCAACAGCAGCAACTTCCGGCTGAAGAAACATAATGGTACAAACGTTATCGTAAGTCAAAGGTTCAACAGTCGGATTGTATGCTTTTTCAATGGCGTGACGTCCTTCAATCTCCCCCATATT
>CBFGNV010000082.1:0-17239 GCA_965650275.1 uncultured Fluviicola sp.
TAAGTCTTACGTCTAATGTCTTTTCTTAACTTTGTAAAAAATCTCATCATGATCGTAATTACAGGCGCAGCAGGATTCATTGGAAGCTGCATTGTTGGAACATTAAACGCAAAAGGCATTTCAAACCTGGTTTTGGTTGATGATTTCTCAAAAACGGAGAAAGATGAAAATCTGGAAGGAAAGTCGTTTGTAGTGAAAATTGAGCGTTCTGTTTTTAACGATTGGATGCAGGAAAATGGCAAGAAAGTAACGTCAATCGTTCACATTGGTGCGAGAACCGATACTACCGAATTCGATAAGGCAATCTTTGATGAATTGAATGTGGAGTATTCCAAGATGATTTGGAATCACTGTGTGAAATTGAATATTCCTTTGGTTTATGCAAGTTCTGCTGCAACTTATGGTTTGGGTGAATTTGGTTACGACGATGTTGAAGCCGATATGCCGAAATTGCAACCGCTTAATCCGTATGGATGGTCGAAACAGTGGTTTGACATGTGGGCTTTGGAGCAAACAGAAACTCCACCGCATTGGTACGGATTGAAATTCTTTAATGTTTATGGCCCGAATGAATACCATAAAGGAAGAATGGCTTCAGTGATCATGCATACCTTTAATCAGGTGAAGGAAAAAGGAAGCATGAAATTGTTCCGTTCCCACAATCCAAATTATACAGATGGTGGTCAAATGCGCGATTTCGTTTATGTAAAAGATGTGGTCTCTGTAATCGAGTTTTTGTTAACCTGTAAAGCCAAATCAGGAATTTACAATCTAGGTTCCGGAAAAGCGAGAACCTTCCTTGATCTGGCAACAAATACGTTCAATGCAATCGGGAAAACGCCGGATATTTCATTTATTGATACGCCAGAAGACATTCGCGACAAATACCAGTATTTCACTGAAGCAAATATGCAAAAGATGATCTCGCAAGGTTATGATATTCCTTTCCATACGCTGGAAGAAGGAGTGGAGGATTACGTGAAGAATTATCTTGTCCCGCATAAATACATCTAATGTGTAATATCCCACGGAGGGACCTGTCTGCTTACAGGCAGGCACAGAGGATCACAGATGAAGATAATAATTAAAAACTTCCGTGTTCTTCCGTGCTCGTCTGCGGGAGAAAATAACGGATTATGGAAGTTGACCTGTTTTTATCCAATTATGCGGAACTCGAACAAGAACTTTGTTTCCGAATTGGAGACATAATCAAATCGAAATTCCCTGATATTAACGAAGAAGTAGATCTTCCAGCAAAAATGATCGCCTATTCTTATGGTCCGACCTACAAACAATTGCTGTTTACCGTTTTTCCTTCCAAAAAAGGTGTGAAGTTGGGTTTTTACCAAGGCGTTCAGTTGAACAATGATCATGGATTACTAGAAGGAACAGGAAAGATTTCAAGATATATCCAGTTTCGTTCTGTGGAGCAGTTGGAGAATCCTAACATTGTGAATCTACTTGATGAAGGGTATCAGTTGTATTTGAATCGGACTGAAAAGTGAAATTTTTTAGTGATTTCATAAATACATGATTTCATAAATTCGTAAAATCACGAATTTTCATCCAAATCGTAAATGAACTCAAACAGACAAATCACCATTTCCGGTGAAACAGAAGGCAAAAGCCTCTCCATCGCTGGTGGATGTTACCGCATTGTTGTTTCGGGCAAAGAAACCAATGGCGAATATGCGGTTATTGAAATGCTGGTTCCTCCGGGTGGTGGTCCTGGTCCGCATGCACATCCTGAAATACATGAAACATTTTATGTAGTTGATGGCGAAGTGGAGTTTATGACGGAAACAGGAAAGTATGTTGCCGGAAAAGGAGCTTTTGTGAGCATTCCATTGGGAGGTGGAGCTCATGGTTTTAAAAACAAAACAAATGAGGTGGCCTGTTTAATTTGCACGGTTATGCCGGCCGGATTGGATGAATTTTTCGAAGAAATTGGAAAACCGATCGAAGCTGGTGTTTTTCTGCCGCTTGTTCCGCCAACAGAAGAGCAAATTTCAAAATTGAAAACGATTGGAGAACGGTATGGTCAAATTTTCTACCCGCCTAATTTTTTGGATCGATAATAATTGTTATTCAATGCTTTTTCAATCTTTTGTCCTTCGTCTTTCATCTTTCGTCTTTTGTCTTTCATCTTTTTATCAATTCTAAACAATATATTTGTCGTTTTTCTGTTTATTAATCGCTTGTTCAACCAAGTAAATTCAAAATAATCGGGTTCTGCCTCTATGAAAAGTAAATTGTTCAAGGCCTTTGCATTAGGGATTTTTGTTGTCTTAGTAGCATGTTCTACTGAGCGTAATACCTTTATTAGCAGAAGCTATCACGGGGCTACAGCGCATTACAACGGTTATTTTAATGCGAATGACTTGCTGAATACAGCACTGACTAACTATCGCTCCGGATTAAAAGAAGATTATTATAAAATATTGGTTATTGCTCCACTTCCGAATGATGAAGAGGTGAAGAACTATTATACTCCAATTGATACAGCCATTGCGAAATGTACGAAGGTAATTCAGCGTCATGCCATGCCGTCAATGGAAAAACCTTCAGCAAAGAAAAGCGAATACAACAATTGGATAGACGAAAACTGGCTGACCATTGGAGTTGCTTCTTATTACAGAAGAGATTACGACGGAGCGTTGAAGAATTTCTCTTACATCAACCGTTTTTTTGTTGGTGATAAAACCAAGCTATTGGCTGAAATGTGGATGGCGCGTACATTTATTCAGCAAGGAAATTATACTGAAGCCGGATTCGCTTTGGATCATTTGGACGAAATTAAAGAGAAGTCTGAAGGTGGTAAGGACAGTAAAGAGCCGAAAAAGAAAAAATCGAAGTATACCAAAAAGAGCAAAAGTAAAGAGGATGCAGCTAAAAAGGAGCCTGAGTTTCCAAAAAGCCTGAATTTCGATTTGCCATTTACAAAAGCACTTCTTGCTGAGAAAAGAGGGAATAAAGAAGACGAGATCAAGTTTTTGGAAGAAGCATTGCTTGCTGCGAAAAAGAAACATCCGCGTGCTAGAATTCATTTTATTCTTGGACAGTTGTATGAAGATAAAGGCGATAGAGGAAACGCAGCACTGCACTATTCAAAGTCGTTGAAATACAATCCGCCTTACGAAATGGCGTTTAATGCGCGTTTGAAAAATGCATTGAACTCGGGTGGTGAGAAAACAAAGCAAGAATTGAACAGAATGCTTCGCGATACCAAAAACGCGGAGTTTAAAGATCAGATCTATTACACGCTTGCACTAATTTCCAAGAACGAAGGAGACGAGCCTAAAACCATTGAGAATTTCACGAAATCTGCGCTTTACAGCATGAGTAATAAACGTCAGCAAGGAATGTCTTACGAGCAGCTTGGTGATATTTATTTTGTGAAGAAGGATTATTACCGTGCTCAAAAGTATTACGATAGCTGTGCGCGAGTGATTCCTGAAACTTATCCGAATTATGAAGGTGTAAAAAACAAGGCATCCAAACTGGAAAGCTTAGTTATCGCTATTGAAACGGCTAATCTTCAAGACAGTTTATTGCGAATTTCAGCAATGTCGGATGGCGATCAATATGCATTTGCAGAGAAAGTAATTGCACAGTTGAAGGCTGAAGATAAATTGAAAAAAGAACAAGACGCCGCTCGTTTGGCAATTATTCAGGAACAGCAAGCTGCCGCAGCCAGCAAAAACAATACGTCCAAATCGTATTGGGGTAACGATAAAGCCAAGGAAACCGGATTGGAAGAATTTAAACGTCAATGGGGAACCAGAGAAAATGAAGACGATTGGCGTCGATCTGAGAAAATTGTGATGGCTACTTTTGTTGAAGAAGGAACAGATTCTGTTCCAAAAACAGAGGATCCAACGGTGGTAGCAGCTTTGGACTCACTAACACCCGAAATGTTGTTGGCAAATGTTCCGAACGGTGATTCGGCAGTAGAGGCTTCCAGAGAGAAATTGGTTTCGGCATTGTTCGACGCTGGTAAAATTTATCAGGAACAGTTGAATGAAAATAATTTGGCAGAAACGCAATATCAGGCGATTATTGACAAACCTTGGTCAACTGATTTCAAACTTTCTGCAGCATATCAGATCTACAGAATGTATGGAGCCGGACATCCAACTGCAGAAACCAAGAAAGATTTCATTCTTATCAATTATCCAACTTCTGATTACGCTGGTTACTTAAGAGATCCGGAGTATTTCATTAAGAAACGTGAGCGCGCTAAGCAAACGGAAATGGATTATCTGAAAGATTTGGATCGTTATGAGCGCGGATTGTTCTATCCGGTGATCACCAATGCCAATAACATTATTGATAACGATAAAGAGAACCCATTCCTGGCGAAATATTATTTGTTGAAAGCCTTTGCTCAGGCGAAATTGAACGAAGACAAGAAAACATTACTTCCAACTTTGGATGAATTGATCGCTAAGTTTCCTGGTACCGACGAAGCTAAGAAGGCGAAGGAAATGAAGGATATTATTGAAAAAGGATATTCAACAAATACTTTGGTGGATCTTACGCCTAAAAAAGGGACCTTTACTTATTCGGATAAAGAAAAATTGGTAATGGTCATTTTCCTTACTGAAAAAGTGAATAACAATGTTGCTAAGACCCGCGTTGTGGAGTTCAACAGAGAGTTTTTCGGGAAAGATGCTTTGAATACAAGTTCTAAGATCCTGAAAGATGAGTCTGTGATCGTTGTAAAGGATTTTAAGGATGAAAGTCGTGCGCGAGATTATTACAGCACTTACAAGCGTACAAGAAAACACTTACTTGACATGCAGAATTTCAAAATTTTGTATCTTACTGAAAGTAATTTCAAAGTGCTTTTCGAAACTCAGAAATTGGCTGAGTACGAAATTTTCTTTGATGAGTATTATTAACGGAATTATGAATTGAATAATTGTCAATTATCAAGTAAATTCACTTGATAATTGGTTTGTTGATAATTCATATTAAGAGTTATGTCAAAATTCAAAGACAACGTTTATCTTCGTTTCACATCCGTTGGAATTCAAATGGGAGCCATCATCGGTGGAATGGTTTGGCTGGGAGTTTATCTGCAGGATAAGTTTAGTCCGGAAGGAATTTGGTATAAAGTCGGATTCTCACTTTTTGGAGTTGTAACAGCAGTTTATTTAATCATAAGGGAAGTTATTCAACTTTCGAAAGATCAGGAAAATGAGAAATAAGACGTTTATCGTCCTTGCCATTTGGGCAATTGTTTATTGTGTAATAGTTGGAGTGTTTTTTAATGGTATCAAACATCCGCTGGTTCTTTTCTCAGTTGTTATTGGAGTTGCAGTGGTAGGTTTAGGAACTTATATTAGCACTGCTAAACCAACCTCAGATACTTACGGAAGAACTCAGCAGTACATTATTGCAACGACTATTCAGATTTTGGGTGCCTTAGGTTTTATTCTTTTTGCCCGATTTGCTGCCAGCGATGAATTTAAACCTATTGCAGTTCATTTTCTAATTGCTTTCGTTGTATCTCTTGCTGCTCAGAGTGTTCTGCTCATAAAAGAATTGAACAAAAATTAGGCTCAATTCACTTCAAAAAAGTAATTCCGTCGACGATTTTTCCTGTTTTAACATCAAAACGAAAAAACCTTTGCTTAAACACTGAAATCTTCACGATAAATTCTTGGTGTTTCTGAAAGATTGACTACCTTTGCGCCAAAATTCAGGTTTTTAATTAAAGAATTTTAAAGCGATGTCATTCATTTTCAGTGCAAAAAGATCTTTCTCTCTATTAGTAGGATTATTGATTTTCTCAACTTCATTTGCTTCAACGAAGCATGAAAAGGAAGAAGAGTTTGATGTAACTGAAATGATCATGCATCACATTTCTGATGCGCACGAGTGGCATTTATGGGGCGGGCACCACGATGCAGTGGCAATTCCTCTTCCGATTATCCTTGTTGACGGCGGTTTAAAAGTTTTCTCTTCTAACAACTTCTATGATGGTGAATTGATTCAAGTTGAAGGAAAAGAGGGGAAAGAAGCTAGTTACGTAAAAGGTATTGGTTCGGCTGCTGGGTATGCAATGTACGAGGAAGAGATCTACAAGTTAGATGCTTCTGGTAAATTGAATGTTGTTAAAGGTGAAGTGAAAGGCGCTGACTCTCCATTGGATTTTTCGATTACAAAAAATGTTCTTTCATTGATGATTGGAGCTGTTTTGTTATTGATTCTTATGTTGAATGTTGCGCGTTTCTACAAGAAAAACGGTCCTGTTGCTCCAAAAGGATTAGCTAAGTATGTTGAGGTGTTGATCGTAATGGTTCGTGATGATATTGCGAAAGCAAATATTGATCACCACAAATACCACAAGTATGTTCCATATTTATTGACGATTTTCTTCTTCATTTTCGTGAATAACTTAACTGGGTTGATTCCAGTATTAGGAACAGGTGCAATTGGAAATATTGCGGTTACGCTTTTCTTAGCTGTTTGTACCTTGTTAGTTACAGTTTTGTCTGGAAACAGAAATTACTGGGGGCACATCTTTGCAATGCCAGGAGTTCCTTGGCCAGTTTTGATTATTTTGATTCCAATTGAGTTGGTTGGTATTTTGACAAAGCCTTTTGCATTAATGATTCGTTTGTTTGCAAACATGACTGCTGGTCACATCATTATCTTGGCGTTGATCTCAATCATCTTTATTAATCAAAGTGCTGCATGGGGTGCTTTGTCAGTGCCAATGGCATTGTTTATTTCCGTGTTAGAGTTGTTGGTTGCATTTTTACAAGCTTTCTTGTTTGCAATGTTGTCAGCGTTGTTTATCGGTGCGGCTGTTGAAGAGGCGCATCATTAATTAGTAATTTTTTAATACATATAGCGATGGTTACAGGAAGTGTAGCAGCAATTGGAGCAGGTCTTGCAGTTTTAGGTGCAGGATTAGGTATTGGTAAAATCGGTGGTTCAGCAATGGACGCAATCGCTCGCCAGCCTGAGGCTTCTGGAAAAATTCAAACAGCTATGATTATCGCAGCAGCGTTAATCGAGGGTGTTGCATTATTTGGAGTAGTAGTTGGTCTACTAGGTCTTAAGTAATAGAATTTTGAAGGTTTTGTTGTGGCGGTTGGCTGCAACAAAACCTTTAATTAGAATTAAAAAGTTTAAATAGAAATTATGAATTTAATTACACCAGATTTAGGATTATTAGTTTGGACAGGAATAATCTTCGTTATCTTGATGTTTATCTTAACGAAGTTCATTTGGAAACCAATCTTATCTTCTGTTAACGCTCGTGAGAAGAAAATTTCTGATGCTTTAGAATTGGCTGAGAAAACAAAAGCAGAAATGACTGCACTGCAAGCGGCAAACGAGAACTTGTTGAAAGAAGCTCGTGCTGAACGTGATGCTATCGTTAAGGATGCAAAAGAAGTGGCAACTAGAATGGTTGAAGCTGCTAAGAACGACGCTAAGTCGGAAGCGACTAAAATTGTTGAGGCTGCTCGTGTAAGTATCAATGCTGAGAAAGCTGCGGCTATTTCAGAATTGAAAACGCAAGTTGCTTCAATTTCATTGGAGATCGCTGAGAAAATTATTCGCGGTGAGTTATCTTCTGATGACAAACAAAAAGCTCTGGCTGAGAAATTGGCTGGAGATATTAACATGAACTAAGAACAAGCATGAAAAGTTCAAAATCAGCATCTCGTTATTCTCAGGCACTATTGGATTTAGCAATAGAGCAAGGGAACTTGGATACGATTGCAGCAGATATGAAGTTTATGGCTGAAGTTTGTGCTGAAAATCATGACTTAGAGCTGATGCTTGAAAGTCCGATTGTAAAGGCAGATAAGAAGATTGCTGTTTTGAATGCAGTCTTTGATCAGTTTGATAAAGTAACGAAGTCTTTTGTGGAGTTGATCGTTAAGAACCGTCGTGAGGGCTTATTGCCACAAATCGCTGCTTCTTTTGATGCACAACTGAAAGAATATAAAGGAATTGTTCCAGTAAAATTAGTGAGCGCTAAGCCACTGGATGCTGGTGTAAAGAAAACAATTTTGAGTAACCTTGAAAAGTCTGTAAAAGGAACTTTGGAGGTGACAGAAGAATTGAACCCTGATTTAATCGGTGGTTTCATCGTTCGTATGGGCGATACTCAAATTGATGCGTCAGTGGCGTCTCAATTAGGACAATTAAAAACACGTTTAACAAAATAGTAGTTAACGCTACAAAACAAGAAAAACATGGCAGATGTTAAACCAGCAGAAGTTTCTGCAATTTTAAGAGAGCAATTATCAGGGTTCCGTTCGGAGGCAGAATTGCAAGAAGTAGGTACTGTACTTCAAATTGGTGACGGTATTGCACGCGTTTACGGTTTGAAAGGTGTACAATATGGTGAATTGATTGAGTTCGATGGTGGACTTCAGGGAATCGCTTTGAACTTGGAAGAAGATAACGTAGGAGCTGTATTGCTTGGACGTTCTTCGGCTGTAAAAGAAGGAGATACTGTAAAACGTTTAGGACGTATTGCTTCTGTTAATGTTGGTGAAGGTGTTGTTGGTCGTGTTGTGGATACTTTAGGTAACCCAATCGACGGTAAAGGTCCAATCACAGGTCAGTTGTACGAAATGCCAATCGAGCGTAAAGCTCCGGGGGTAATTTTCCGTCAACCGGTAACTGAGCCTTTACAAACGGGTATCAAAGCAATTGATGCAATGATTCCAGTTGGTCGTGGACAACGTGAGTTGATTATTGGTGACCGTCAAACAGGTAAAACAACTGTGGCGATCGATACAATTATCAATCAAAAAGAATTTTATGACCGTGGAGAACCTGTTTTCTGTATCTATGTTGCCATAGGACAAAAAGGTTCAACAGTAGCGGGAATCTATAAAAAATTAGAAGATGCAGGTGCAATGGCTTATACGGTAATCGTAGCAGCTAACGCTTCTGATCCGGCTCCAATGCAGTTCTATGCTCCAATGACGGGTGCTGCAATCGGTGAGTTCTTCCGTGATTCAGGACGTCCTGCTCTTATCGTATTTGATGACCTTTCTAAGCAAGCAGTTGCTTACCGTGAGGTTTCTCTATTGTTACGTCGTCCTCCAGGTCGTGAGGCTTACCCAGGTGACGTATTCTACCTTCACTCTCGTTTATTGGAGCGTGCTGCGAAAATCATCGCTGATGATACAATCGCGAAACAAATGAACGACCTTCCTGAATCTTTGAAAGGAATCGTTAAAGGTGGTGGTTCATTGACTGCACTTCCAATTATCGAAACACAAGCGGGTGACGTTTCTGCGTACATTCCAACAAACGTAATTTCGATTACTGACGGACAAATTTTCTTGGAAGGTGACTTGTTCAACGCAGGTATCCGTCCGGCGATTAACGTTGGTATCTCTGTATCTCGTGTAGGAGGTAACGCGCAAATCAAATCGATGAAGAAAGTAGCAGGTACATTGAAGCTTGACCAAGCTCAGTACCGTGAGTTGGAAGCGTTCGCTAAGTTCGGTTCTGATTTGGATGCTGCAACGAAGTCAGTACTTGATAAAGGTGCTCGTAACTTGGAGATCTTGAAACAAGCTGAAGGTGATCCATTCCCGGTAGAAAAGCAAATTGCTATCATCTACGTTGGAACAAAAGGATTGATGCAAAACGTTCCTGTGAACAAGGTGAAAGAATTCGAAAAAGAATACCTTGATTTCTTAGAGGCGAAACATTCAGATGTTTTGGTTCGTTTGAAAGCTGGTAAATACGAAGATGCTGACACAGATGTTCTAGGAAAAGTAGCGAAAGAAATCGCTTCGAAATATTAAGATTACACTTAGTAGAGCATATAAAAAAGTCCGCTGTGTCATTTAGATACAGCGGACTTTTTGTTTTATGGAATGTTCTGATTAGAAAAGAAACTTCAGTTGCAATCTGAGGGTAAACGGAGCTCCAGGTGTGAAATGAATTTCAGAAACAGGTTCAGCTTCGTTTTTAAGACGTGATTCAGTTAAAAACTGTGTCTCATTCCATTGAACGTTAAACACGTTGTTTACAATAGCCGTAAAGACAAATGAGGAGCGTTGGTAGCCAATCGTGAAATCGTTTACCATATAACCTTTAGCAACTATGCTGTTGTCTTCGATTGCAGCTCTGTCTCCTAAATAACGGTAAGAAAAAGTGGTGAAAATTCCATTTTTGAAATTCAATTGTACTTTTCCATCAGAGGTGTAAACAGGAGCAAGTGGAATATAGTTTTGACCTGCTGGTTCGTCAACTGATCTGGCATGAGAATAATTGAAATTCGAATACAAGAACAACCACTTGTACGGTTGAAATGTAACTCCGGCATCTATTCCATAACGTTGTGAACGACCACTTGGTTCTACAACCCCAGCGTCTCCCACATAAACAAACTCTTGTTCCGAAAATAAATACCACAAGGCACCATTGAAAAGCAGATTTTTCGTGATTTTCCAGGAAGCGCCTACATCTGTTCCATAGGCAAGCGGCAATGCTTTTTTTGTCAAGCTTTCAGTAGCAAGCAGGATTCGTGCATCATTTGAATGGAATCCAACTCCGGATTTAACGTAAAGTTGTACGTTTTCTGTGGCATTAAACAACAAGGATAGTTTTGGTAAAAGAACAGTTTGACTAATACTTTTTGGCTGATATACACTGTCTTTCAAATTGTTGTAATAGAAATTGATGTTGTCTGAACGTAAAGCTGCATTCAGAACGAAACGTTTGATTTCCATTTTCCCGGAAATATATCCGAACAAATTCGTTTCGTTCAAGTTCCCCAATTGAATTTGGTTTCTCAAAACCGTACGACCAAGGGTTTGAGCTAATCCAATGTTGCTAATGTCGTCATAGCGGAAACCAGCACCACCTGTAAAACTGAATATTGCGTCGTTCTTAAGGGTATATGTTTTTTTGTATTCCGTTTTTCCACCATACACTTTACGGTTCTCATATTGATGAATCTGATCACCGTTTATAGAGTCTTCCAAAAAGAAAGTGAAGTTGGAATAAAGCGAAAAATTATAGCTCGAAACGAAGAGGTCACTTTTCAGGGAAGAAGTAGAATTGATCCTGTGTATGATTCCCAATTGAAGATTGGATCTTCCCGTATTTCCACCCTCGGTATTGTCTATCGCTCCAAATCGTGTAATGGTATTGTCTTTCACCGCTCTTTCAGGAATCTGTCCCGAGGCATTCCAACTACTTTGAAAAATGGAAGCAGAGATATTGATTTTCGTATTCGGAGAAATTATGGCTGAATATTTACCATACAGGTTAATGCGCTTAAAGTCCTGAGGTGAATCAAAATAGTTATTGGTTTGCAAATAATCGGTAGCGAGATAAGCATTACTTTTCTGAGTTTCCAATATTTTTACTCCTGCAGTTATTTTCTTTTGCTGAAACATACCATATTCCATTGCCACGAAACTGTTTTTCAGTTGTTCTCTCGTTTGAAAATCAACTGAACCTGCCGTAGCTAAGTTTCCTTTTGTAACATCGTACGGACCTTTTTCGAAGTTGATCTTATCAATCACTTCTGGCATCACAAAGTGAAAATCGGCATAACCCTGACCATGTGCATGTGAAACCATATTTACCGGCATTCCGTCCAACGAAAGTGCAACGTCCGTTCCATGATCAATATCAAAACCGCGAAGAAAGAGTTGTTCTGCTTTGCCACCACCAGCATGTTGCGCAACAAACAATCCTGGAACCAATGTCAGCAATTCCTGTGCTGATCGAACAGGTTGAAGTGTTAAATTGATATTGGCGCTTTGTGTGAGTTGCGTTTTGTTTCCCGTAATTTGAACTTCGCTTAATTCAGTAGCGTTCTCAAACAATTGAAATTGAAAGTTTGCCTCAAAATAAGATTCGTTATCAATGAGGAATAGGCGTTTTTGATAACCTTTACTTTCAATAGAAATAGAGTCGCCTAAGTGAACATCGGTTAGAACGAATTCACCTAAACCGTTACTAACGCTTATTTTGTTGTCGCCTATTAACGTCACCCTGGCACCAGGTATTCCTTGTGATTGCTGATCAGTAACAATTCCGTTAATACCATGAGAAAACCCCAGATTGGAAAACAGAACAGTTGTAATTAGGCACAAAAGATGCCTGCCGTTTCGGGCAAAAGAGTAGTAAGCTTTCATAATTTCCGGCTTTAAGAAATAACTCCTCCGCCGATCATTTTCTTCGCACGAGCAACAAACACATGGTCTTGGTACGGATCGATCTGGAATGCTTTTTTGATTTGTTTCTTGTCGTTGTTTATCAAACCACTTATGCAATACAAATCACCATCTTGTTTATTGGTCTTCATCGCAATCTTGATATGTTTTGCTGCTTTTTCTTTGTCACCGTTCGCGAAATAAGCGAATGCCAAAAGCTTGTTTACATCAATGTTGTTTGGACGAGATTTATATTCCTGTTGTCCCAAACTAAGAGCTCTTTTGTAATCTTTCTTAAAATCCATTAGGAAAAAGGCGTATTCCATGTTTACATTATGGCCCGATTCAAGATCTTCTTTGAACATCGATTCAATTTCAGGGATCAACTTCTTCACTTCTGCTGTTTTTCCTTGTGCCTGATACAATTTTGCTTTATCCATCAGGAAACCAATTTCAGGAACAGCTTTTAATGCCACACTGTAAAGAGAATCTGCTTTTGCATAGTTTCCTCTTTTTCCTTCAATACTTGCCATTCCAGCAATTCCAAACGGATAATTTTCGCGCTCTTTCATAGCAAATTGGTAGTAAGCCATTGCAGAATCCAATTGATTGTGGTTTTCGAGCATTTTACCCATGGTTACTATTGTCCAGCATTTGTACTCTGAATAAGGTGCACCAGCTTCAATTGCTTGCTCCATAGATTTCATGCTGCCTTTCAAGTCTCCATAGATTTCTCTTAAATATGAGATTCTACTGTATGAACGTAAATCCGGACGAATCGAGATCATTTTGTCGCAATTAGCTACTGCTTCTTTATAATTCCCAATTTCAACGTTTGCATCTACCAAAACCCCGTAAATCCCCGAATTTGTATTGTTCAATGCCAATGCTTTTTTGCCTGTAATCAATGCCTCATTGAATTTATGTTGTGACAACTGAACGGTTGATTTGTAAAAAAGAGCAGTAAAATGCTGATCAGGAGTTAATTTATTAGTGTCCTTTAACGTTTCATTGAGTGTTGACAATGCCGCGTTGTAGTAATAAGGATGTTCACCTGTAACACGAGCTTCGTAAATGTAAATTTCTGAAAGCTTAATTAAACTTTCATACTTGGTGTCTTTGTTCTCTGATTCAAGCGATAACTTGTTGAACTTTTCCTTAATCTTTAGAAACTCATCATAAGACAAGTCTTTTTCACGCTCCAATAATTGAGGAATCTGAAATCCTTGAGGCGCACTTACGATAACTTGGTCATCTTCCTCTTTTGTAGATCCGCATGATGAGATAAGCGCAGCAGAGAGAGACAACGCAACCAAAATAAATCCAGAATAGATGTAGTTCTTTTTCTTCATAACATGTAGTATTTGTGTAGTGTAAAATGAAATTGCAAATCAGAAGCAACCTCCATTTTTATTAAATCAAAATTTTCTGTTTGTCCTCTTCCAATGCAGGACGAATCAGTTACGTTGAAAATGAAGATTGGGATTTTTAGAACATCATTTTTTTTGCGAATTCGTGAAATACACGAATAAAAAAAGGGAGGATAAAAAATCCTCCCTTCCAAAATCAAAAATGAACGCTAAGATTTTACAACCTTAACCAGTTTCGATGCTTTTCCTTTTGGACCTTTTATATTGACCCTTGCGTAATAAACACCGTTATCTAGATTCGATGTGTTGAATGTTTGCGTATGTTTTCCGGATGCCTGATTGGTATTCTGTAATACAGTTCCGACCAACTGTCCCGCCAGATTGTACAAGCGAATTTCAACCTGAGATTGCGTATTCAGGGTGTATTCGAAACTCACTGAACTCACAAACGGGTTAGGGTATGCCTTAATTCCATATTGGTCTGCACTAACCGAATTCTCTTCAATTCCTGCAGTAGAAGAAGCAGGTAAAATTGCAGGTTGTGTGTAGTTATAAGCCATACCTAAACAGTTGTCAGTACCACGGTGTGGTGCAGCAACGTAAGGGAATGTACCAGTAAATGGAACGTCATTTGCCTCAACTCCGGTTGTATAAGTCAACACGTTTAACAAGTCTGTTGTAACCGGGTTTGGACCACCAGCAGTATAATCATCATACCACAATCCAATAGCAGCCAACACTGCTCCACCTACAGCTTGTAATTCAATACGTGTAACATCATCTTCTAAACGACGACCATTCGGGAATCCATCCATGTTCGGAATAAATTCAAGATTTGACGTTGTATTGTAAGGAGCAGCCGTTAATCCTAAAACTGCCGCCTGAATCAATCCTAAAGAACTGAATTCAGGACTGTTTCTTGGAGTTGCAGGAACGGCCATATTCAAACGTAACATATCACCAAATGTTGGTAAGAAGTTATTGATGAATGGTTTTCCTACTGCCAATGGATTTCCGTTTTTACCTGTTGCCAATTGGTAAGGCGCAAGGTTTGGAACTCCCGTATGGAAGATCGGTAAGATGTCTACTGAACGCGGTTTTCCTTGACGAAGCAAGTAGTTTCCAAATAAGTTCGTATCCAAAGCGGTCCCAGCACCGGCGTTTGTAGCTCTTAAAGGCCACAATCCGTCGTGTGTATTTCCAAAATCGAATGACTGTAAAGAGTTACGTTGAATTCTTAATGGAGCAAAAGCAGGAACTGCACCTCCAAATAAATCATCGTCCATGTACAAAGCCAATTCCGGATTACAGAAATTCTCTTCCATCACTGGATTTTCAGTGTAAGGAGTTCTTGAATTCCATTCATCTTTTTGCCCAACTGGAATAACTGCCTCATTTGTTAATGGCATTCCTAAGCGAGATACCTGAACCCAGTTTCCAGATTCAGAGAATTCACCTGTAGTTGGATTCAACGTACGTGTTTCCTGACGGCTGGCAGAAGCCCACACACCAATTACATAATCGCCATCCAAAATGTTAGCTGCAGCACTTACCGGCTGACCATTTTTCTGTAACACAGAAACAGGAACCTGAATAGCAATAGAGCTTACATTTAAACATTTCAACCCGTCATCAGGCGTACCACTTTGTCTTGGTGCATCTCCTAAATCGAAAATACCTCCCAAGTCAACGAAGAATGGATCATCTGTAGAACCACAGAATACTTTTTCATTCATTGCAGTAGTTTCAACAGCACCATCCATCAAATCCTGATAATCTGCTCCTAAACCAACCACGTTGTTTTCAATAGAACGGGGACCGATGTTTGGTGGCGGTACGGTTCCTCCAGTAATAACTGTTGTGAAAGGACCTCCATTCAGACTACGTTCCATTACGTAAGTTGTTTTATGATTTTCAGCTCCTAAGCGAATATCAAAAAACGTTGACGGATCTTCATTTGTTTGAGAGAACGTAAAACGGTAAGTAATATCGTCACCTGCAATACCATCATTCTCAACGTGGATTTCGTAACGGATATTTTGCCCAAAACTGTAGTAATTAGGTCCACCATGCGGTACTTGCAAAGGAACATAATTGGCAATAATGGTAATTGAATTCGGATCATTTGGGCTTTTGAAAGCATACAAATCCGTGTTGTCCGCGAGCGGATCATTTGCGATAAGTGGTGCTTCTCTATGACTGGAAGCGAAGACCGTCCCAAAAGGAAGTACCACAATTAAATATTTAATTAAATTTTTCATCTTTTAAAATTTTACGTGAAACCTCTAGTCTTTACCAACCCATGGTGAAGCAACATAAGGGAACGTTGTTTTAAACGGCGCATCGTTATGTTCAACTCCTGTTGAATAATTCAAAACATTCACAAGGTAATTTGTAACAGGAGACTGTGCTGGCGATGAAGCATTGTAATCATCATACCATAATCCAACTGCCGCAAGTACAACTCCACTAACCGCTTGTAATTCAATTCGTGTTACATCATCTTCCAAACGACGTCCATTCGGGAATCCATCCATGTTCGGAATGAATTGAATACTTGTAGTGGTGTTGTAAGTAGGATCTGTTAATCCCAATACTGCAGCCTGAACCAATCCTAATGAACTAAATGCTGGACTGTTTCTTGGAGTTGCAGGTACTGCCATATTCAAACGAAGCATATCTCCCCCTGAAGGCAAGAAATTACTGATGAATGGTTTTCCGGTTGCCAATGGATTTCCGTTTTTACCTGTTGCCAATTGATATGGCGCCATGTTCGGAACTCCAGTATGGAAGATCGGCCATAAATCGACAGATCTTGGTTTTCCTGCTGCAGGTAGCAACAATGTTCCAAAAATATCGTCGTCTAAAGCTGTGCCTTCTACTGCAGCTGTTCCTTTCAACGGCCACAATCCATCATGCGTATTTCCAAAATCAAATCCTTGTAAAGAATTGCGTTGAATGCGTAGACCACCAAAAGCAGGAACTGCTCCACCAAATAAATCATCATCCATGTACAAAGCCAATTCAGGATTGTAGAAATATTCATCCAATGTTGTTTCAGCCAATTCCTGGTACGGAGTTAATGAGTTCCAGAAATCTTTTTTTCCAACCGGAATAACAGCCTCGTTTGTCAAAGGCATTCCCAAGCGAGAAACTTGTACCCAACTTCCTGTATAGTTTTCACTTCCGGCAGTTAATGTACGTGTAGTTTGACGACTTGCAGAAGCCCATACACCAATTACAAAATCAGGATCAAGAATGTTTGAAGCTGAAGAAACTCCTAAACCATCTTTTTGCAGAACAGATACAGGAATTTTAATCGCAATGGTGTGCGTGTTGAATTTTGCTAAACCGTCTCTTACAACACCTCCGTTATTTTGACGTGGAGCATCTCCAAGATCAAAAATCCCTCCTAAATCGACAAAGAATGGATCATCTGATGGTCCACAGAAAACTTGCCCGCCATCTGGAGTGTTATAAATTGCACTGGCTATGAGATCATCATAATCTGCAGCGCCTAGTCCAACAGTTGCATTGTTAATGGAACGATCACCAATGTTTGGTGGTGGAACCGTTAAGCCCGACATATAAGGCATGAACGTTGCTCCTCCATCCGTACTTTTTTCAATCATGTATGTTGTTTTGGCGTTTTCCTGCCCTAAACGAATGTCGAAAAACGTTGTTGGGTCTTGATTGGTTTTTGAG
>CBFGNV010000083.1:0-16412 GCA_965650275.1 uncultured Fluviicola sp.
ATTTATTGGGTGCGGCCGACAGAATTTCCAAAATCTCATTTTCACGACCAGATTGAATGGCAATACGCATCAACAACGCTTCAATTTCTGTCATTTTTACGGTTTCCTCACTTTCTGCATATTGCTGATACAATTTCACCAAAGAAGGCAAATACATTCCGTTGAATTCAATTCCTTTCAAATCGGTGATGTTGTATGAGAACACTTCTTTCAGGTAATCAAGTAGGTAGCGTTTTTCATAGTTTCTGCGGATCAGGCTTTCATTATCGAAGCTAGATTCGCTGTACTTATAAGCCAATCCTGTTAAATACAATTTATCACCAAAATTTTCATCGAAATAGCCTATAGCTGTTGTTGCGACATAAACAGGTCGTTTTCCTTTGAAGAAATGCTCAAAAATGCGTTGATCGTTTTTAAGAATCTCTTCATCTGTTTTTCCTGGAGTTAACACCAATGGCTCATACCCCAATTCCTTGAACAATTTGTTGCGGTAGTCATCCATTCGTGCCAAAGAGGTGTTGACAACAGTAACATCTTTTCTGAAATTTTTTGCAGCCTGAATTATCCATGTCGAGTAAGTGTCGTTATCACCGCAAGTGAAAAGCACTGCATTTTCATCCAGTTCCGAAAGTACATTGTAACCCCAATTCAAGATTCCGGCAGCTAAATCATTCGCTTGAAACATTTCCGAAGCGTATTCTGTGAATTTAGCCTGGTTACGTTCCAAATGATAATGAATCATCAATGCATCCAGAATCAATGGATCATGTGGGCGAAGAGCTTCTGCCTTCTTCAAATTATCTGAACTTCCAGCAAAACCAGATTCGGCATCAGCAATGAAATAGTATTCAAAACTATTCGGCATCGCTTTTTGAATGTCATTCACAATCGTAGTAGAAAGCTCTCTGTATTTCTTTTTCTCAGCAGATCCTTCCTCTGAAAGATTCTTTAATGCTCGGGCTGCACGATAATAGTTCACCCATGCCTCACCATATTTATTGTCTTTATCAATTTCAGCCTTCCACAATTTCAATTGTGTTTCATACCAGGAAATTTCCTGTACTTCTTTTGCTATACTGTATACTTTTTCAGGTTTCTGATTTGATTGTTGAGCAAATCCGTTCAAACAACTCCACAATGCGATTCCAACGAGTAAAAATTTCATGTTTAAAAGTTAGTAAAAATCAGTGCACTTGACTTTTGGTTACAACAGGATTACTCAGCCGATTGGAAAAGGTTCAATGGAATTCTAAATTTTACAATTTTAAATTCTAAAACGTGAGATATTAAAACATAATAACCGCAATGAAGAGAAAGCATGGCTAAAAAAATAAACCGCAAAGAAACCGAGGGCGCAGAGATTTATATTCCTCTGAGTTCTCTATTTCTCTGTGGTTTTTCAAATGTCTCTTGGAGCTTAGAATAAAAAAGTCGTGTGCCAACTGACACACGACTTCCAAACAAAAAAGCTAACGTTGTTATTCCTTTATAAAACGTTGCACACCAAATCGGTTGTCAGAACCCATTGAAGTAGAAACTTCAATCATATAGCAACCAGTTCTTAAATTCGTTACGTCAATTGCAGAATTATTGATCTTTCCCTCTGCAACCAGTTTTCCTTCCAAACTCAGAATTCGGAATGAACCAGATTCAATATCCTTGATTGAAATTTGATTTTGAGCGGGATTCGGGTAAAGAACAATCTCCAATTCCACTGCTTCATTCACACTCAATCCACCGAATTCACAACCCCACATTTGGTCATCAAAGAAATCCTGAATGTAGTCTGCAACCGCAAACAAACTATCTGCACTTGAGAAAATGTGTCCTTCCTGACTTCGCGCATAAACGATTGCATTGTTTAAACAAAGACGACCTGTTAACGGATGTAATGCTCCACCTTCGTAACCGATAATACTTCTTCTATCTCCACCAATACCAGTGCTGTTGTTTTCGAACCAGGTACTATCCAATTCAGAAAAGGTAAATACAGTTGGGTTTCCACTAAGGTCTAAATAAGGTGAGCCATCGGATTGAAGACCACGTAAGACATTGTAATACTCTGTTCCGTTATTTTGGCTACCCGTTTGCAGAACGCTCGAACTCATGTTTCCATCCAATGCAATCACACCTACTGATGGCGGATTTACTCCAAATCCTTGATGGCCTGAATTTGTGGCATCATTCAAATCTGCATTCATTACATAAGTCAATTGTTTATCTGGATTTGTTCCTATAATATCATCCATTATGTCTCCAAGGTCGAAATCAATGAAATGTCCCATATAGGTATTGTACAATGTTTGTGTTCCACGATTGTGTACTGTTGTATGCATGAACACTGTATTACTTAATGGAGAAGGTAGCATTTCTGCAAATTGATAAAACATAATATGTACTTCTACTCCAATCGGATCCATTCCCGAACCTGTATGCAATTTGTAATCGTTAAAGATGGTATACATTGCTTTATCTCCACGAATGAGCGGATAATCTCCTTCTCCTGGTTCGTAATTCTGATCATTATCCACATCGTAGAATGGAGCCAATAATAAGCTTTCACCATTTGAAACCATTCCATTTCCTGGCCAATTGGCAATGTTTGGAGGAATGGTATAATTCTGATCCATCCAATGCGCCATGTGGTATTGAATTTCGGAACGGTAAACTTCCCAAAGCTGTTCACCATATCTATTGGTATAATTGGTATCTGTATAAATATCTGCTACAGGACCAAAAGCAAAATCAGAATCATCGATGAATCCCACGGCACCTTTCAATTGACCGTTGACATCCTCTCCAGCAATTGCAAATCGCATGTTGAAAATGCTACTTATCAAACTGTCTTTAGGAACAAAATATCCTCCAGCTTGTTCATCTGTATCATGAAAGAAAACGCCGTTATTAGAGGCAAAGAACTTCACTTGGGAGTTCTGAGTAGATTGTGTTGTGACTGTTTGTCCGAAGCTGCTAAAGCCTAACGAACAACCAATCAAGATGGATGTAATGGTTGTTTTCATGTCTTGAGTTTTTATTCAGACATACCAACGGTTGCGATTAGGAATACGTTGGTATAGCGTTGGAACTGTTGACTCAAGTACACAGATGAAAAATAGAGTGGCTGGAATCGTTGATTAAAATGAAAATGTTCGGAACCAAAATGGGAACCGAACATTTTCTATATAGTGACACCAGGTATTAAACTGGTTGGATTGCCAGGATTTTTATTACTGGTTTCAGAGAATAACTTCCGTTACCCTGAATCACGATACTCTTCTCGGCATCAAAATCCAGAAGAACTTCATACAACTGATTTGGAGCGAAATCGGCATTGAAATTAATCTTCAATCCGCTTTGCTGCGCCGATGGTGTTGCCAATGGATAGTAAACACTATCAACCATCACCGTGTTGTTTGTTCCCAAAATCAGTCTGAACTGATTAAGATGTCCTGCAGGTAAAGTACCCACATCTACCAAAGTAGCTGAGACATCATTTTGTAAAGTAAGCAGATCATATACTCCGGCAACTGTTGGTAACTCTACCCAACCTGCACCATCATGATTTACTTGAACTTGTAAGACTTCAACATTTACTTGTTGGAAATCACCGGGTGCATCCACCATCTTCACAGTCATTCGACTTTCCCCTTGCTCTTTTTTGCACCCGGTTGTGATTACCATAAACGATGAAATCATCAACACTATTCCTACACCCACTGTTTTCATCACTTTTGTTTTTGCTATAAATGCAATATTAAAAGTTGTGCCACAGAACAAATCCCTTTAAAATCAAGGGTTTCAGTTATGCCAAAAACTTCATTTCTTTTCATTTTGAAATTTGGCGTTTCATTTTGGAAAAACTCAGGCCAGAAAACCATCCATGAGTAACCTTATTCAAGTCCTAAGATCAATTCAAATTCAAAGGTGCCCTGTTGGTATGCCTTATAGTTCGTGTGCCAGTAGTTATTAAAGACATATAAATAGAGCTGGGAGATGTCACCAACATTCTTTTCCCAAACTTTAGCCCCGTTTACTTGTTCTTCATTAATGACCCCACCAACTTCAAACAGATTGATCTGTGGTGAATACAAATGAAATGTCGGTCCGGCAGTTTTGACTATTAGCTCTTTATCCGTACAAATAAACTCGCGATTGGAGCCTGCCAGTTGATCTTCTTTCAACGATTGAAGATTAGAAGATGCGCCGTAAAGAATGTCTTTTGTATTTCCAAAGAACGGCAAGGCGATGTGCATTGATTCCTTATCCGTCACCACATCCTTGTTCACCTTATAGTTTACGTAAAGTAATCTTGTTCGTTTATCCAATGTATAGCTGATTTCCATTTTCAAGGCATCCGCCAAAACCATACTAACCATCACTTCCTTTACATTCGAATTGTCACGAACAGGTTCAACAGCTATCAATTTTGGTTGACTTATTATCGTTTGCGGTTTTATTCCCAAACTATAAATGGGTGCAAAGGTTTTTTCGGTGGTTTGCTCGCTTAGCATATTTTTTCCTAGGTACTTGATACTTGATAGTCCACCAGTTTGCGAATCAATCTCGAAATCTTCAATGTACAATTGTCCTCCCAAAATGGTTGGCTCAACAAATTTTCCAACCGCTCTTTCTAGTCGATTATATTGAGCACTTGCAGAATCTACAAAACTCTTTTTGATCCGCCATTGTTCAGTCGTAAAGAAGGATTCGGGATCCGAAATACTACACCAAGAGCCCCAGGTGTGTTCACTGAAAAGTAGAATGTTACGGTGAATTGCCCTGAATGCTTTTTCATTAGGAAGAAATGTTCCTTCCTTCTTAGCTTTTACTTCCAAAGCTGCAGTTTTCATCGACAACATCCGATTGAGAATTTCTTCCTGAACTGTCGAATATGCACCATCTTCCCAGTACGGAGAAATTTCACCTGTTTCAAGCGGAAGTGTAGAGGCGTATCTTTTCTCAAATTCACTGAAAAGCGTATTCACCGAACTCAAAACCAATTTTGGAGAGCTGTATGTGGCGTTCCAGGAATCAATGAAATTGCAGATGTTTGTATCCACCGGACCATTATCACTTTTCTTTGTATACCTCAGTTGCACAATATCATAAGGATAATTCTCATTGTCCAGCTCGATACAGTAATCCGATATTTTCTGTTCCCAACGTTCTTGTTTCTGTTTGTCGGCAACATTATGAAAATACGAATACCCTTTTCCAGCTGTCCAAACCAAGACCTTCTTCTCAGCATCTAGTGATGATTTCCAATAAAACGCTTTATCACCTTGTTCGTTAATCACTCCGCCTACTCTATCGCCATGATCCGCAAATGCTTCCACATAATTCGGTCCAAGCGACAAATACGGAATCTCATTTTGAACATAAGCATTCAAAGCGGCTCCTGTAATTCCGGGAATATCTGTAATCATTGCGTTTTGAATCTGGATATTGTAATCCTTTTCCAATTGTTTGGCATATTCCACCATCCAGTTCAACTCTTCAGGTCGCGCGATTCCGGTGAGAATATTTGCGTAATTGGCCGACAAAACGATGTTTCCACTTTTTACAAGTTGGAAGAAATTCTCTTTTTCATCAACAGCAGCTTCGTTCAAAAAGTTCTCTACTGCCCAGAGTGATTCGATATGCCAGATGGGGTTTTGACCGGTTTGTGCATTTCGGATCCATTGCATTGCGGAACGGATATTCTGCGTTTGTATCTCGGCAACTTCGGTTTGCAAATGCGAATAGCCTATGTCGTTATGTGAATGATGGATAATATGGAATTCGTACGATTTCAAGGGCTCAATTTCCAGCTGAACCTTACTTGTCATTTTCGTTCCTTCCAACGAGCAACTTATTTCATCTGCTCCAGTGAAATTTGGCGAATAAACGGGTAAACTCAATTTGTTGTAACCCGGTTTCACCTGAAAAGTAGTGTCGAATTGGTTTGATGAAACATGTAAAACTGTGGTTCTTGAAAGTGGTTGATCGATGTATAAATTCAATTGACGCTTGTTCTCTTTTCGTGTTACCAATTGTGTTGATTCTGCTTCGACCTTGAAACTTCGTTGGTACATAAATACCATGAGCCAATCTCTGGATTGCTGATCCTCTCCCAGAATTGAAAATTCCGCATTTTTGCCTACCAAACTTGCTGGAATGGTAATATACAATCTTCCAAAACCATCGTTGTTAGCATCAAATTCCATCCATACGAATTGAGCAAAGGACTTTCCGTTTTTCTCTGTAGTATAAACGTAATTGCCCTTTTCCTTCGGTTGAGTGATCAGGGTAAACAACTCCGAACCGTTTAATGCAATGGTAAAATTTCGAGTGTCCGAACTTGTTCCGGTTGAATGTCCGACCAATAACTCATAAGTAACGAATTTGCGTTTTCCATTGTACTTCGGTGCTTTCCATGAAACAACAGAGTTTCCGTTGCAGCGTGTTAATAGTGCCACTTTGGCAAAACGGTCATAAGGCGAATAATAGGAAATTTCTTCTCCTGTTATTTTGGACTCAAAACCAGAAATGGTATCCGACTTTTGACCGTAAGAAAGTGTGGTTAATAAGAGAAGTGGGAGCCAACGCATCATAAATAGTTTGGGTAAAAATACACATCGAACAATTGATTACGCTGAGAAAATAGATGACTTCTTTGAATCCTACTGCATGCTATCTAAAACGAAAACGCTCCATCCCGAATGAACGGAACAGAGCGGATTCTACCAACAAATTATTGAAAGCTATTATTCTCTCAATAATTTCATATCTGCACGTCGACAAAGCTCCAGCTTTGTTTCCGTACATTCACATTTCTGATCATTTAGATCGACACCAGTAGTAGTAGCGCCATAATAATTTCCAATTAACTGACTTGCCGGAACTCCTTTTGAAAGAAGGTAATTTCGTGCAGATTCCATTCTCATTTTACTCAAATAGGTATTCAGTTCAACAGTTGAACGCATATCAGCAAAGGCATTGATCTCCACTTTAAGTGTTGCGTCCTCTAACAAACATTTCGCATAATAATCCAATGTGAGTTTTCCGTTGGTTGTCAAATCCCACTTTGCTGTGTGGAAATAAACCGAGTTTCCTTTTCGTTTGTAATCCGACAAATCTTTCAATTTCTTCGGAATTTTGAAGATGAAATTATACTCCGCATACGTTGAGTCCGTTTCAAAAACAATGGATTTCTGAATTACACCAAAAATGGATTTCGTTTGAATCGAATCTTCTTCACCATGCTCAAATTTCGTTTCGTAATAACCTCTATCGTCAGACACAACACTACTCATCAAAGAATCTTTTGTATCGTGAATATAAATGACCGCATTTGCAATTGCATTTCCGTTTTCATCCGTCACTCTACCACCAATCGTTCTGTACGATTTCGGAATTTCCCAGTTGTGCGTAATCGCGAAACGATAAACATCATCACCACCCTTTCCGCCTTGACGGTTTGAAGCAAAATAACCTTCAGAACAGTCGTCGTTAGAAACGAAACTGAAATCATCAAAAGAAGAATTCAGCGGTGCTCCTAAATTCTGAGCAAAATCGAAGTTGTTGTCCTTCATTTCTATAACGAACACATCTAATCCTCCCAATCCGCCTCTTCCTTCCGATGCAAAGAACAAACTGTTGGTTTTGGAGATGAAGAAAGGATAAAACTCGTTACTTTCCGTGTTCACGTGATTGCCTAAGTTCATTGGTTCCGACCATGTATCACCATTCAAGGTACATTTCCAGATGTCTGATCCACCAAGTGAACCTTCTTTGTTCGAAGAAAAGAACAGTGTCTTTCCATCTTCGCTTAAATACGGATGACCGAAAGAAAAACGACGGTCGTTGTATGGGAACGGCATTGGTGAACCCCAGCTCCCAAGAGAGTCGCGCTTTACATAGTACAATTGAACATTGATCTTCTGATTCTTCTCAGCTTCTGTGACATCGTTTCCACTAAAGAACATAAGGTTTTGATCCTTCGAAAAACAGGCAACTCCTTCATTGTATTTCCCCATCAACTGATTGTTGAAGTAGGTACGACGCATTGAATTCAGATCATTCGTATCCAAAACGTACAAACGAAGGAAATTTTGCTTGGTAATGTTGTTGACCTGGTTTTCCGGTTCAGAAGTCATACCTGCTGCCGTGTACACCAGCTTATCGCCAAAATACATGGGCGCGAATTCCTGATTTTCACTATTGAAACCAAGGTTCATCACATTCATGTTCCCCTGATCAACCAATAAATCGTTAATTCTGGATTGCGTAAAACGGTTGGCAAGAATCCGTTGATCACTTCCAACCAAGCTTTCATATTCCTTCATCCAGGCTTCAGATTCTTCGTACTTCTTATTCATGCGTAGAATAGAGACATAGTTGAAAACATCATTCGAATTGTGTTCAGGTAAGTTCACAATCTCCTTTGCAACTGCTTCACATTCAACAAAACGCTCGGTTCTTTTATAAGAAGCTTCCAGGTTTCTTTTTCCCTGAAGTGTCAGTTTTGTGGTTTTCTTATAATGCTTAATTGCCGTTTCGTAGTCAAACAAATCGAAATACTTGTTTCCTGTTTCTTCATCTACAGAAGCCTGACCGAAACTTAGGATTGGCAGGAAACAAATGAGAACAAGATAATATGCTTTCTTCATTGAGATTAGAAATTGCGAGGAGAAACTACAGCGTTTTTCCCTTTGTTCTGAAATTCGTAACGCAGCATCAATTCGTGAGAACCAGCATTGTTGCTACCTGTTCTAACATTCACTGAATAATCGTAACCATAACCAATTCTCAAACGGTTATTCACGATAATTCCAGCAAGGAAACCAATGGCATCATTTGTTCTGTACGTCAATCCCAACTCAAAATTTGTAGGGATGGTAAACAACGCCGTGAAATCTGCCTGAATTGCTGATCCCGGAACCATCTTCAACTGAACACTTGGCTTGAATGAGTAGTAAGCATTCAATTTAATTGCTGCACCAGCGTTGAAATAATAGTGGCGTTTCATCAAGGCTTCAGAAGTTGCAATGTTCTGCACTTTCAATTCGTTCTCCAATAATGTTGGTGTACTTGCACCCACAAAGAACAACTTGTTTGAATAGTACATTCCGAATCCGAAGTTCGGGTTCACCTGACTTCTTGCACTTTGCTGAACATTCTGGTCACCACCATCAGTGGCAACCAAATCGTTCAGGTTCATTGACATGAAGTTCACAGATGATTTTAATCCGAAAGCCAAAGCAGCATCTCTGTTGAAACGCAAACGATATGCGTAATCAATGCTCACTCCTGTTGAGTTAATCGGTCCGATCTTATCGTTCACCAAACTCAAACCCAATCCCATAGAATTGTCTCTGAAAGGTGAATGAACGGTTAAAGTCTGCGTTTGAGGTGCACCTTTAAATCCAACCCACTGACTTCTGAAAAGCGTAGTGATGGAAAGTACCTCTCTGCTTCCCGCATAAGCGGGATTTACAGAGAGTGTGTTGAATGCATAGTGCGCGTAACTACTTTGTTGTTGCGCAATGGTTGTACTTACTGTTAATGTGGCTACTAAACCAACGAATAACTTTATAATTGAATTTTTCATAATTCTTTATTTATATCGAAACCAAACCTTTTCTTAACGTGTCAAATAAACATATCCTTTGTAAACATGACCAACGTAGATATCGTCTGAAGGTCCTAGATCAAGTACATAGAAGTACGTTCCAACCGGAAGTTCATCTGTAGCAATTGCTCCAGGACTTTGGTTTGTTCCGTTCCACTCGTTTGCATAACCTTGTGCTTCAAATACTACCTGACCCCAACGGTTGTAGATCGTAATATGGTTTTGTGGATAATCTTCGATTCCTATGATTTCGAAGACATCGTTCATTCCATCTCCATTTGGTGAGATCACCTCTGGAATCACTACATCTAAACTGATGTTGTAACAGTCAGTTGTATCGATACAAACTCCGTCAGACAAGATTACTGAGTAGTCCGCAGTTAGAACAGGAACGAATGTCTGGCTTGTTGCTCCCACGACAATTGAGTCGTTCGAACAGTTAAACCATTGATAAGTTACTCCCGTTTCAATTGCCACTAATTCAGTTCCATCTTGTTGTGTTGCCACATTCAGGTTCAACGTGTGGATTGTCAGGTTCACCGTAATGATACTGTCACATCCTGCAGCATTTGGAATGATTGCCGTGTATACTCCTGAATTGTTGTAAACCGTTCCATCCGGCGCTGTGTAAGTATCACAAGCGTCAATAGTGATGGAAGAAGTTGTAGAATTCAAGATCGTAAGGTTCACTGTAATTACAGAGTCACATCCTAAGTAGCTAAGGATTGTAGCTGTGTATGTTCCTGTTGACGTGTAAACTGTTCCATCAGGCGCAGTGTACGAATCACAAGTTACAGTATCAACTGTTGCAGTAATATTACTTGTTACAGTTACCACTTGCTGATCAGTTGTTGTATTTCCGTTGATGTCTGTCACCGTCCACGTTACTGTTGTATTTCCAAAAGGAAGTGGGTTCGGTGCATCATTCGTTACACTAACTACAGAACAGTTATCGTTAGTTACTGGTGAAGTCAATGCCAAATCAAGAGCTGAACATCCGAAGTAGTTTGCATCTACAATTGTATCAGCAGCAGCTGTAATTGTTGGAGCAGTTACGTCATCGATCACAACGTTTTGAGTCGTAGACGAAGTGTTTCCGTTTCCGTCATCAAACGTCCAGGTGATCACGTGTGTTCCTTGAGTTGTGTAAGTCAACGCGTCTGTTGTTGTTCCTGTTACTGTTCCACCACAGTTATCTGTAGTTGTTGGAGCAGTTGCAGTTGCAGTACATTCGCCCGTTACATCAGCCAATACCGGAACAACTGGCGCAGTGATATCATCGATAACTACTGTCTGTGTTGCAGTACTGATGTTTCCGTTTCCGTCATTGAACGACCAAGTTACAGTATGTGTTCCTTGCGTTGTGTACGTCATTGGATCTGTTGTTGTTCCTGTAATTGTTCCAGAACAGTTGTCTGTTGTAGTTGGAACCGTTACCGAAGCTGAACATTCACCCGTTACAGTTGCAAGAACTGGTACAACCGGAGCAGTTACGTCATCTACAATTACTGTTTGCGTTGTTGTAGAAGTATTTCCAGCGCCATCAACAAACGACCAAGTTACAGTGTATGTTCCCTGAACCGAATATGTTGTTGGATTTGAAGTTGTTCCAACGATTGACCCTGAACAAGCATCCATTGCAGTTGGTGCAGTTACCGAAGCAGAACACTCACCAGTTACAGTTGCAAGAACTGGAACCACTGGAGCAACGTTATCAATTACTGTAACATTGAATGTACATGTAGAAACATTTCCAGAGTTATCCGTTGCCGAATAGGTTACCGTTGTTGTTCCTACCGGGAAGAATGAACCAGGAGCATTCGTCGTTGTTAAAAGAACTCCAGGACAGTTGTCAGATGCAGTTGGTGCAGACCAGTTAACATTCGTTCCACAAGTTGCAGCAGAAGTGTTTACTGTAATGTTTGCAGGACAACTTGCGATAACCGGGAACTGCGTATCTACAACAGTAATTGTAAACGTATGCGTGATTGTTTGACCAGCACCATTTGTTACTGTGTACGTTTGCGTTGTAGTTCCAACCGGGAACACATCTCCTGAAGTGTATCCTGTTCCGTCTGTTTGTGTCATCGTTGCAGGACAGTTGTCAGAATATGTTGGAAGTGTGTAGTTCACTGTTCTTCCACAGAATCCTGGGATTGCGTTCACCGTCATGTTTGAAGGTGTAGTTACAAATACAAGTGGAGTAACATCAGCAACCGTAACTGTAGAAGTACACGTTGAAACGTTTCCGTTGATATCTGTTACTGTCAATGTTACGGTGTTAGCACCAACATTCGAACAATCAAATGTATTTGGTGAAACCGTCATTGAAGCAATTCCACAGTTGTCTGAAGAACCGTTATTGATGTTTGCTACTGTAATGGAAGCATTACCAGAAGCGCTCAAGTTCACTGTAAAGTTTTGACAGACCGCTGTTGGAGGAGTTACATCGTTCACTACAACTGTTTGTGTTGCAGTGGAAGTATTTCCGTTTCCGTCGTTGAATGTCCACGTTACTGTGTAAGTACCTTGTGCACTATAAGTTGTAGGATTTGATGTTGTCCCTGTAATTGTTCCGGCACAGTTATCAGTTGTTGTTGGCGCAGTTACTGTAGCAGAACACTCACGAGTTACAGTTTCAAGAACTTGAACCAGCGGAGCAGATACATCTTCAACTATCACTGTTTGTGTTGCAGTTGAAGTATTTCCAGCTCCATCAACAAACGACCAAGTTACTGTGTAAGTTCCCTGAGTAGTATATGTTGTTGGGTTAACTGTTGTTCCAACAATTGGTCCTGAACAAGCGTCCATTGCTGTTGGAGCTGTTACTGTTGCAGAACATTCACCCGTTACCGTTGCAAGAACTGGAGCTACCGGAGCAACATTATCATTCACAGTTACTGTGAAAGTACAAGTTGCAGTGTTTCCGCTTGCATCAGTTGCAGTATACGTTACTGTTGTTGTTCCAACCGGGAAGAAAGATCCTGGTGCGTGAGAAGAACTCATCAATACTCCTGAACAATTATCAGAAGCTATTGGCGCTGACCAAGTCACATTTGTACCACAAGTTGCAGCAGCAGTATTTACTGTAATGTTAGAAGGACAATTCGCAATAACTGGAGCCTGAAGATCCTGAACGGTCACGGTAAATGTATGTGTGATCGTCTGACCGGCACTATTTGTTGCCGTATAAGTCTGAGTTGTAGTTCCAACCGGGAACACATCTCCTGAAGTATACCCTGAACCATCTGTTTGTGTCATTGTTACAGGACAGTTATCAGAATACGTTGGAAGTGTGTAGTTCACTGTTCTTCCACATAAGCTTGGTGTAGCAGTTACGGTGATGTTCGTTGGAGTTGTTGCCCACGTTAATGGTGTAACATCCTGAACTGTAACTGTAGAAGTACACGTTGAAACGTTTCCGTTGATATCTGTTACTGTCAATGTTACTGTATTAGCACCAACATTCGAACAATCAAATGCACTTGGTGAAACAGTCATTGAAGCAATTCCACAGTTGTCAGTTGAACCATTGTTCACGTTCGCAGCAGTAATGGTTGCATTTCCTGTTGCGTCAAGGTTCACTGTAAATGGCTGACAAACAGCAGTTGGAGCAGTTACATCATTTACTACAACCATTTGCGTTGCTGTTGAAGTGTTTCCGTTTCCGTCGTTGAATGTCCAAGTTACTGTGTAAGTACCTTGTGCACTATAAGTTGTAGGATTTGATGTTGTTCCTGTAATAGTTCCTGAACAATTATCTGTTGTAGTTGGAGCTGTTACCGTTGCAGAACACTCACCAGTTACAGTTGCAAGAACTGGTACCACTGGAGCAGTTACATCATCAACAATTACTGTTTGTGTTGCTGTTGAAGTGTTTCCGTTTCCATCTGTAAACGACCAAGTCACAGTAAATGTTCCTTGCGTTGAGTATGTCAATGGATCTGTTGTTGTTCCTGTAATAGTTCCTGAACAATTATCTGTTGTAGTTGGAGCTGTTACTGTTGCAGAACATTCACCAGTTACCGTCGCAAGAACCGGAACTACAGGGGCAACATTGTCGTTCACCGTTACAGTGAATGTGCACGTTGCTGTATTTCCTGAAGCATCTGTTGCGTTGTACGTAACTGTTGTAGTTCCCACAGGGAAGAACGCTCCTGGTGTATGACTAGAGATCATAACAGCACCAGGACAGTTATCAGAAACTGTTGGCATTGTCCAGTTAACGTTGTTTCCACAAGCTGAGCTTGAAGAAGAAGCTGTAATATTAGCAGGACAGTTAGAAATCACTGGATTCTCAATGTCGAGTACCGTAATAGTAAACGTAAGAACCTCTGTATTTCCACCAGCATCGGTTACTGTATATGTTTGTGTTGTTGTTCCAACCGGGAACAAATCTCCACTTGTCAATCCCGTTCCATCCGTTTGTGCCATCGTTGATGTACAATTGTCCGCAAACGTTGGAGTTGGGTATGTTACTACTTTACCACAAACACCTGTTACGTTATTCACTGTGATGTTTGCCTGTGTAGATGTGAATGTCGGAGTGATTGTATCAAGAACTGTTACAGTAGCATTACACGTTGAAACGTTTCCGTTTACATCTGTTACTGTCAATACAACTGGATTCGCTCCTAACTCAGCACAAACAAATGCTGATTTGTCAAGTGTCATTGTTGCAATTGCACAATTGTCGTTTGAACCATTGTCTACCTGCGCTGGAGTAATTGTTACGTTACCCGTTGCGTCTAAGTATGCATTGATGTTCTGACAAATTGCATTTGGCGCAATGATGTCCTGAACCGTTACTGTTGCTGTACAAGTAGAAACGTTTCCGTTGACATCTGTAACTGTTAATGCTACTGTATTCGCTCCAACCTCTGAACAATCGAATGCTGTTTGGTCAAGAGCGATACTTGCGATTCCACAAGCGTCGTTCGATCCGTTATCCACCATTGCCGGTGTGATTGAAACATTTCCAGTAGCGTCAAGATTTGCTGTGATGTTCTGACAAATCGCAACTGGTGGAACATTGTCCTGAACAGTGATTGTTGAAGTACAAGTTGAAGTGTTTCCGTTGACATCAGTCACAGTTAATGTAACTGTATTTGCACCAACATTCGCACAAGTGAACGCTGTGTTATCCAAAACTAAGCTCGCGATTCCACAAGCGTCGTTTGAACCGTTATCCACCATTGCTGGTGTTATTGTCGCATTTCCTGTTGCATCAAGGTTCACTGTCAAGTTTTGACAAATTGCATTTGGAGCAACATTGTCCTGAACTGTAACAGTTGCAGTACAAGTGGAAGTGTTCCCATTATTATCCGTTACTGTCAACGTTACTGTATTCGAACCAACATTTGCACATGTAAATGCTGTATTATCTAAAGCTAAGCTTGCAATTCCACAAACATCGTTCGATCCGTTATCCACCATTGCTGGTGTAATAGTGGCGTTTCCTGAAGCATCAAGTGCCACAGTGATGTTTTGACAAATCGCGTTCGGTACAATGTTATCCTGAACTGTCACTGTTGAAGTACATGTAGAAACGTTTCCGTTAACGTCCGTTACTGTCAGTGTTACCGTGTTTGGTCCAACGTTAGCACAAGTAAATGCCATATTATCTAACGTAATGCCTGCGATTCCACAGTTGTCCGTTGAACCGTTATCAACCATTGCCGGTGTAATTGAAGCGTTACCTGTTGCATCCAATGCAATGGTCAAGTTTTGACAAAGTGCGTTTGGAGCTTCAGTATCGTTAACCGTTACTACGAAAGAGCAAGTATCTGTATTTCCTGAAGCGTCTTCGGCAACAAACGTATTCGTTGTTGTTCCGATAGGGTATGTTGCTCCAGAAGCCAAACCTGCAATTTGTGTAATTGTAGAAGAATATCCAGGTGTCATGATACTCACATTGTCCAGACCATATTGAGCAGGACCTGTAGAGTTTTCTGGAATATTTTGGAAGAAGGCCAAGCGGATCGTTTGTCCGGCAAATGCGCTCAAGTCATATGTGTGTGATTGCCAGTTTCCGTTTACAGTCATTCCTGCAAAAGCTGTTTCGCTGTAAGCAGTAGCAAGTACAACATCAGAAGTATTTCGGATTTGAACTTCGTAAGTTCTGTTCATACATCCGGAACAGTAGTCAGTAAGGTTGTAATCCAATTGATCTGACCACGAAAGGGTTGCACCTGTTCCTGTAATTGTAACATCCTGATAAAGGACTGCAGTTCCCATTCCGCCATCAAATCCGTTGCTCGCCATTGCAGCACCATCCGTTGGTGTAATTGGACCAAATGCGAACCAAGGATTATTGCTTGCATTTACTACCCAAGGGCTGAAAGGTCCTGGATTATCAATTGCAGTCCAGTTAGCGAATCCTGATTCAAAACTTCCATTAATCATCAGTTCCGTTGCAGTTCCAGAACAATTATCCACAGCTGGTGGAGTTGTATAGTTAACAACTGCTCCACAAACTCCAGCGTCATTCGAAACTGTAATGTCTGAAGGGCATGTAATTGTTGGAGCGATAGTATCAAAAACTGTAATTGTAGCTGTACAAGTTGCAGTATTTGAACTGTTATCTGTTACTGTAAGTGTTACTGAGTTTGCTCCAACGTTGGAACAATCAAAAACTGATTGAGAAATCGCTAAAGAGGCAATTCCACAAACGTCAGTCGACAAATTATCTACTGCTGCTGCAGTTGTACTTACCGTTCCTGCACCATCAAGGTATAAAGCTACGTTCTGACAATTTGCTGTTGGCGGAGTTACATCCTGAACGGTTACAATAGTCGAA
>CBFGNV010000084.1:0-15968 GCA_965650275.1 uncultured Fluviicola sp.
GAACCTGAAGTTGAATGTCCTTGCGGCTGATTTACTTCTTTCACGTAAACCAACACCGGAACATGTTCTTTACGGGCAACAGCAACCGCTTTTTCATACGTTTCGCAAAGGTGAGCATAGTCCCAGCCTTTTGTAACGAAGATCTCATATCCAGAACCTCCTTTTTCACGCTGCATTCCGCTTAAAGCTTCAGAAATACTTCCTTTTGTCGTTTGGAATTCGCGAGGAACAGAAATTCCGTATCCATCGTCCCAAACCGACATTACCATTGGCACCTGAAGTACTCCGGCAGCATTAATAACTTCCCAGAAAGGACCTTCAGAAGTAGAAGCATCCCCAATTGTTCCGAAAGCAACTTCGTTACCACCGTTAGAGAATTTTTTGAATGCTTCAAGGTCTTTTAGCGTGGGGTGATTTCTGTAAATTTTTGAAGCTTGAGCTAAACCTAATAAACGAGGCATTTGACCTGCAGTTGGGGAAATATCTGCAGATGAGTTCTTTTGTTCCATTAAGTTTTTCCAATTCCCGTTCTCATCAAGATTACGAGTAGAGAAATGTCCACCCATTTGTCGACCAGCGCTTTGAGGTTCTACAACTTCATCAGTGTGTGCGTACAAGCCTGCGAAATATTGTTTTACGTTCAATTGGTCAATAGCCATCATCAAGGTTTGATCACGGTAATAACCAGAACGGAAGTCTCCATTTTGAAATTGTTTTGCAAGGGCAATTTGTGCAAGTTCTTTTCCGTCACCGAAAATTCCAAACTTGGCTTTACCAGTTAGTACTTCTTTTCTTCCAAGAAGTGAAGTTTCACGAGATATACAAGCCAAACGGTAATCGCTCAATACTTGTTCCTTGAAGGCTTTAAAGTCCACAGTTTCTTTAGTTTCTGTTACAGGGCTTTCTGACATTTTCGATTAATCTTTAGTTGCACAAATATAATGAATCTTAGCAAGAATAGTAGGGGTAACGCAGTGAAATCAGGAAAACCGTAAATGAAAAAACGACACCCAATTCGAGTGTCGCTTTTTTGCTTTGCCTTTAACCTAACCTATGTATTTGCAGACTATTCATCATCTTCATCCCAGATTTCATAGTCTTTGTTGCCATAATAAATACCGTTACGCTCTTTGTTCAGCTCAAGTAACGGTGTTCCGTTGATAGCAAAGTTCTTGCCAACAGGAATTTCGATGACCAATTGTACTTCCTGATTTTTTAGACCGTCACGAACAGGGTAATGGTAATAAGGAGAAACATAAATAATGTTGCCTTGAATTTTCCATTCGTGTTTGATGCGGTTTGCTCTTTTCGTTGCTGTTTCATCATCAATTCCGTGAGCGCTCAATACTTCATAAACGTGAAACATGGTGTCTTTAGAAACGAGTGTTTTGATATTGATTCCACTTTCGAAAATTTTGCCTTTTTCTACTCTCTCAAAATTGAAGAATCCCGACCCCCCGTTTTTGTATTGTTTGTTGCTTTGAAGCTCTAACAGATTTAATGAATCTACTGCGATGTTTTTATGTCCGATTTCTATTTCCGGTTCATTCGTGAAATCACGGCTCATTCTGAAACCACCAATCATCATCATAATCATTCCTGTTGCGCAGATAAAAGGAAGAACGATAATAGCGTACTTCAATGCTTTTACCTTGCGATTAATCAGGATTCTTACTCCAAGAACAATTCCCAAAATCGGAAATGCGAACCCGGAAATAATAATGCTGTTCCAGAATAGAGAAAGAGTGTCAGGATCGTTAGCGCAAACAAGCGACAAGTATTGATGAAGCGTAGCGTATTTGTGCTCGATCGTTACTGGAAACACATCCAAAACTCCAGTAATTGTAAGGATGAAACCAATTAGCCATAGCGAAGAGAAGAACAGGAATCCGACTCCGCATAAAACGCCAATGATCTTTACTATTTGACGTAAACGGTCACTGATATGATCATTGTTTCTCCACTTTTCAGCTGACTGCATGAATTCTTTTTTCTTCGCAGTCGCAGTTCTTGATATTTCGTCTTTAATACTATCAATTGTTACTGCTTTTCCCTTTAATTGCAGGCGATCAGATGGTGTTTTGGCATTCGGAACTGCGACCCAAAGAATGATGTATAATAGAAATCCGAATCCCATAAAGAATGAGATAACGAATAGGATTCTGATGATTGCTAAATCGAGGTTCAAATATGCTGCGACACCGGCACAAACACCTCCAATTGTTGCATTATCCATATCTCTGAATAATCGGCGACGAGTATCTCTATGCTCTTCTTCAGTAGTGGATTTTGTTTGTTCAGTTGTAGTGGTGTTGTCAGAGATTTCTTCTGGCTCACCAAGCGATTGGATCACTTCATTGACATGTGAAAGTTGAACAACAGTTATTTTTTGCTCTGTCAACAAGTTCTGGATCAATTCCGCACAGCGCATCTCGATATCTTCCACTATTTCTTCCGCGCCTTCTTCACTTGCGAAAGAAGACTTTAATTTCTCCAGGTACGCATTCAATCGAGCGTAGGCATCTTCTTCAATAATGAAGAGTTGACGTCCAAGATGAATATTTATGGTCTTTTTCATAGTATTAGTTTTTTGTTCTTAATTGTTCAACGGCATTTTGAAGTTCATTCCAGGTTGTTTCCAAAGCGGAAAGCATTGTTTTCCCGGAATCAGTAATTGCATAATATTTTCTTGGCGGACCTGCAGTTGATTCCTCCCAGCGATAGGTTAGAATCTCCATGTTTTTCAGTCTAGTCAACAACGGATAAAGCGTTCCTTCAACAACAATCATTTTAGCGTTTTTCAATTGCTCTAAAATTTCTGATGGATATGCTTCCTTGTTATTCAAAATACTGAGTATGCAGAATTCCAAGATTCCCTTGCGCATTTGTGCTTGTGTGTTCTCTTGATTCATACAGTACTATTTATGACACAAATATATGTATTGTTTGGTACTATGCAATGCAAAGTACTATATTTATTTCATAAAATTTTGTAAAATGTTGTTTTGATTGATGTTAAGTTGTTGTTTTACAATGTATTGAATGAGTTTCGAATCCTTCAAAAAATAATGGCGCTGGATTAGAAATCCTCCACCGCGGATTCTGTTTCTTTTGACAACAGGTGCAAATCCTTCACACAAAGTGCGCAGGATCATAAATGCTCCACTACGGAAGTACGGTTAACCGATTTTAACTTCATGCAAAATTCCTTTTAGTGTAACTTATATTCTTTCACATTACTTATAGCAATAAATTGAACTTATGGACAAACCGACAAATGAACTCAAGCGAAAAAATGGGGAAGATTCTGATCAGCTCACTGAAATATTGTGGTGGTTTTCAACCGCAATTAAAGAACTGATTCAGGATTGTACTGTAGATAGAAATCGATATAAGATTGTTGGTTCTGCCATGCTTTTTACCTGGCTTTATGCCACATTGGCCTGGGGATATTTCTGGAGTACGAATTCTGATTCACCTTTTGTTTACGTATTACTCGGCGTTTTCATGGGTGGATTCGTGCTATCAATTGATCGTGTTTTGATCTCGTCCATAAACAAAGCAAAGAACAATATTGTTGCGATTGTATTGCGAATAGTTATGGCTTTGTGTATCGGGGCGTTTTTGGCACAACCCATTATTCTCTTCATTTTTAGTTCGGATGTTGATCGGGAAATTCCAATTATCCTGGATAAAAAGTTGGCTGAAAAGAAAGTAGAAGTGGAGGCGGTATATCAATCTAGAAAAGATGAATTGCTTGCCAATAAAAAGAAGCTTGAAACCGAATTAAAGGACAAAAATGATTTGGCTGTTCAAAAACAAAACGAGTATTTGAAAGAGATCGACGGTACTGGAGGTTCTGGAAAATATGGAATAGGAGGAATTGCTGAAGCCAAGAAGAATAGTTTTCAAATCATTCAATCTGATTTGGAGAAAACGCAATCTGCAACCAATAAAGAATTGGAGAAGATAACAACCGAATTAGATGAGATCAATGCAAAAACAACGAAAAGTGTTGCTGATTTTGAGAAAACGCTTGATGGAAAAGGATTTCTGATTAAAAAAGAAGCGCTTGAATCTTTGTTTGAGAAAGATAAATCACATGGACTGAAGAATCAATATTATTTGTTGACGGTGATCCTAACCTTGTTCGAATTGATTCCGATCATAAGCAAATTGTTCCTGTCTTATGGAGCTTACGATACAAAAGTTGCACTTCGTGAAGAATTGGAAATGAAGGTTGCGGAAATGAAATCGGAGAAGGATTTGGAAGAGGAAACAAAGGCGCTTAGGTAGGATGTAGCAGCACAGGATTGCAAATGCTCCACAGCTTTCGTCGTGATCGGTCATCGAATGCTTGCGCTAAAGCTTTAGCATAGGCGCAGCGTAGTCGAGATGCGTCTCTACATTATTTCTTCTTTCTTTTAGACGAATAGGTTGGTGTACTTACAAATGAAAATTGAAATCCGAAATAAAACGTCCAGGACTTTAAGTCAAATGTGCTATTACTTACAGTTTGAACATCAGTGGTTCCATCTTTCCTGATCTCAATGAGGGTGATTTCCTGGTTTCTGGGAGTTACACCGAATTTTACACCGATGTTCCAGCCTTTAAGACTGTCTTTTAGCTGATAATAGCGATGTTTTTGAAGTTCAATCGTTAATGATTTGCTGTTCTTTACTTCTGTATTCAATGAATAGGTATGAAAATCATTGTTCGCAACATACTTCGCTTCATAGCGGTAAGTTCCGTAATCATAGTAATCGAAATTCAGATAGAACATCAATGCAATCACATGTGGATGTCTGATCTTCTTATTTAAAATGTATTGGTAACCAGCAAAAAATCGTGGTACAAAAAAGTTGGGACCTTCTTCCCAATAATTCAGAATATGATAGTCAGGATGCTGTTCTTCAATGGAAGATTGCAGTTTAGGTAGTTTTCCCCTGCTCGAAAACCCAATTTGCGTTCCTAGCACGTAGTGTTCGTCAAAAATGAATGAACCTTTGAGAACTTCATAAACGGGCAATCGTGTTTTGTTTCTAAAAAAGTTTGGGTTGCTTGAGTTTTGAAGTTCCTGCATATTTGCACGTTGTACAGAATACAAAACGTTAGGGGTAGTAATAGATAACTGGAATGGCCAGCTTCGTAGTTTGGTTTCGTTGGTCTGAGAAAAGGAGTTTTCGTTGATCAAACAAAGTAGAAATAGAAAAAACAACTTTTTCATTCCAATGTAATTTGATTGGTTGAATCGATCATTGATGTTCCATCTTGAAAAAACAATTTCGTATAAAACGTATAATTCCCTGCATCTGGCTCTGAGTCGCAAACAAAATGAATGGTTGTGAAATAGGGGCGTTCGCTAGAATATCTAAAGAGTGATAAACCGCTATTGTCTTGCAGACGACTAGCTTCAGCATATTTGTCTTTCAGCACATAAAAACAATTGTTTAATACAGTTCCTGCAGGTTTTCCACAGAAAGTTGCATTCGACCAAACGCTCACAGAATCAATAATATTCGTTGGTCGGGAAGTGCTTTCTGCGGCATTGTAATCAATCTCTTCCAAATTATCAGTGATCTGAAAATTCAGTTCTAAAGCGAACAGGTCTTTATCAACGTTGCTTCCTGCTGTAGTTGGCATTCCGTTCGAAGTTGCGGTTGTTGCCGGTGAAAGTTGGAACGATTGAATGGTGTAAACAGCAACATCGTAGTCGTGCAAACAGCAATTTAAGCCAAGTGCTAAACAGACAAAAAGACTTAATTGTTTAATTCGCATAACGTTAGAGGTAGATTGTTCTATTTGTTCATTGATTTCTTCTAAAGATACATTTATTTGAAAAACGGAAAAATATTTTTCTGTGTAAAAATTTAGTTTTCAACGTTATGTGAAATCTTTCAAGAAAAAGTTGAATTCAGGTGTTTACTTTTTTTGTTGTCCAACATTAATAGCTGTAAATCAAATAAACACTTAAATGAAAAAGATCATCTTATCAATCACCTTATTTCTGGGAATGAACAGTTATGCCCAAGATTATTACCATGCCATTGGAGCCGCCTACAACATTGGATTGTACAAATTGGATTACAACTCGGTTAGCCAAAATGAAAGCTTAAGTTCAAGCAGTGCAGTAGGTGCTGGATTGATTGTTTACAAATCTACTTTGGCTTTTGAAATGTCGAGAAGTTCAAGCTTTGCAGTTTCTGCTTATCCCGGAGTCGGTGGTTACTATAACTCGAGAACTGGTGGGTCATTAGCTTACCAACTACCTGTTTTAGGAGAATTCTATTTTGGAGACGTTGACGATGCTAACTTCAATTTTGGTGCAGGATTCTTCTACGGAGGGATCTTTTCGAGTGACGCAACCGGCGGAACTATTATGGGACCACAGGTTTCAATTGGCGGTCAATTCGAATTTAGAGATCAGCTTGTTGGTTTAAGAGGTTACTATACATATGGATTTAATAAGTCTAAAGACATTCCTGCAGACGCAACAGATGTTGTTGATTCGAAATCACTTTTCGGAATTTCTCTACACTACTTGTTGGGGCAATAAAATAAAATTCCTTTACCCAAAACCCCTGCTTTGCTTGAATCCCGGTTCCATTCGTTGGACCGGGATTTGTTATTTGTAGTGTTGCTGGAAATGGGGTAGTGTATCAGAAAAGCCGTTGAAAAGTATGAAATTTGGGCTCGCAAAAATAATCAGACCTGACTAATTGATTAAAAAGATGAAAACAGTAATAACTCTGACTTGATGATTATTGACCTACAATTTTCAGACTCAAGATTTTGAAGTCTCAACAATTAATTACTCGCTTTTTGCAGGACATCGAAATGTTGATTTAAGACTTCGAGATATTGAAATCATTCCACTATTGCTTTGGTTTATTTATTGTAATTTCGTGTTTTACTGTAAAAACGGAATGAAATCAATCTTATTAAGCACCATCACCTTTTTTGGTATTGCATTTAATGGCCAATGTCAATCTTTTGAACCTACACAAATCGGTTTATCCTATGGAAAACGTTTTATTGACCGCTCTTATGTAGATGATTTCTATTATGATTCAACAGTCGTTCAAAAATTTAATGTGAACTATATTACGTTGAGTTACAAAAGTTTCAATGGTATTACTGACATAGGTAATTTTGAATTTGGTGTTGCAGCAAATATGGATATTGGTGCTGCTTTTTGCAAAGCTACAGCGGATAACCCAAGTTTTATGGGATCAAAGAGCAAAGTAGGTTTCCTTTTGAATTTTGGTGTATTGGCAGAATTGTATACCGCTCCAAGTGATGAAGCTTCTTTCTTTGTTGGAGCTGGTGGAGGATTGTCGTTTTCGGGTATTGAAGACGGAATTTTAATGTTAGGACCTCAGCTTGAATTTGGTAAGCAGTTTTACATTGGAAGTATACTCATTTGTGCATCGATCAACTATTTGGAGGCGTTGAATAGAACCTGGTTTCGTGGGCAAGGTGAACCAAATGTTGTTTTGCGGGATAATCGCAGACAATTTCAATTTACGCTGGCGTGGAATGTTGATGGCTAGTGAATAGGTATATTTATAAGTGAATCCAAAAGCACTGTTCCATCTTCTAATTCCGATCTGAAATAGAAATTATAACCGCCTGGATCAATCGTTGTTTTTGCCTTGAGCATGGAGCTTACAAATGGCCCATATATATCCGTTATTTCTGCGTAATAATCCAGTCCATGATTTCCGGTCAATGGTTTTTCATCTACCTTTTTTTCGAAATAGATATTGAACAAGGAGTTGAGTGAAGTTCCGGGTGGTCTTCCGCTAATTGTTTGATTCGATGTGATCTTGAAATCGGTTACCTTGTTTTTTATTCTTATCGTAGTTTCTACGGGGTCGTATGGTGCATGATTTGATTCTGCTTCCCAATTGATGCGGAAGCCAAGGTGAGAACCGTTAATCGAATCTTCAATCGTAAATGGAAGCCCGTCTGTAGATTGCAGCTTAGTTGCTGAAAATGTAACCTTCTTAATTTCAATTACCAGGTCTTCATTTTCCTGACACGAAGCTAGAAGGAGGAGTAGAGGTACAAAAAAGGCAGAAAATCTCATTGGAATAAATGTAAAAAAAAAATCCCGGCACTTCGAGAACCTCAGTGACCGGGATTTTTATCCTTTAGAAGATAAGAGAATTATTCTCCGCCTTCCATTTTTTCTTTCAATGCAGCTAAAGCATCCAAGTCACCTAAAGTTGACTTTTCGTTACTTTGGTTAACTGCTTTTACAGCTTGAGAAGTTGAAGAACCTCCAGTGCTTCCTTTCTTACCACCTGTTTTAGCAGCTGGTTTCTCGTCAGTACCTTCTTCAAACGTACGCGTATGAGAAACAACGATTTTCTTAGAATCTTTGTTAAACTCGATTACTTTGAAATCTAATGTTTCTTCAACTTTCGCGTTGTTTCCGTCTTCTTTACGTAAGTGTTTAGAAGGACAAATACCTTCAACACCGTAAGGAAGAGCAACTACTCCAGCCTTATCTTTTGTTTCGATGATAGTTCCTTGGTGTACTGAACCTTCTCCGAAGATAGTTTCAAATACATCCCATGGATTCTCTTCCAATTGTTTGTGTCCTAAAGAAATACGACGGTTTTCACGATCGATTTCCAATACAACTACTTGCATTTCGTCACCAACCTTACAGAATTCAGATGGGTGCTTGATTTTTTTCTGCCAAGAAAGGTCAGAAATGTGAATCAATCCATCAACTCCTTCTTCCAATTCAACGAATACACCGAAGTTAGTGAAGTTACGAACTTTAGCATTGTGCTTAGTTCCAGCTGCATACTTCGCTTCGATAGCTGCCCATGGATCTGGCATCAATTGTTTGATACCTAGAGACATTTTACGCTCCTCACGATCCAAAGTCAAGATAACTGCCTCAACAGTATCACCAACTTGCATGAAATCCTGAGCTGAACGTAAGTGCTGAGACCATGACATTTCAGATACGTGGATCAAACCTTCTACACCTGGAGCAATCTCGATGAATGCACCGTAGTCAGCCAATACAACAACTTTTCCAGCGATTTTGTCACCAACTGCAAGGTTAGTATCCAAAGCATCCCATGGATGTGGTTGTAATTGTTTCAATCCAAGAGCGATACGCTTCTTATCATCGTCGAAATCTAAGATTACAACGTTTAATTTTTGATCCAATTCAACGATTTCTTCAGGGTGATTAACACGTCCCCAAGATAGATCTGTAATGTGAATTAAACCGTCAACTCCACCAAGGTCAATGAACACACCGTAAGAAGTAATGTTTTTCACAGTACCTTCTAATACTTGTCCTTTCTCTAAACCAGAGATGATTTGTTTCTTTTGTTCTTCTAATTCTGCTTCGATCAACGCTTTGTGAGAAACAACTACGTTTCTGAACTCTTGATTAATCTTAACAACTTTGAATTCCATGTTCTTACCAACGTAAACATCGTAATCACGGATAGGCTTAACGTCAATTTGAGAACCTGGCAAGAACGCCTCAATTCCAAATACGTCTACGATCAAACCACCTTTAGTACGACACTTAACGTAACCAGTGATGATTTCACCTGTACGTAATACGTCATTCACACGGATCCATGCTTTGTGCATACGAGCTGTGCGGTGAGAAACAACTAACTGTCCTGTTTTGTCTTCCTGACATTCAACGAAAACGTCTACTTTGTCACCAACTTTAAGGTCAGCATTGTAACGGAATTCTGAAGCAGCAACAACACCTTCAGATTTGTATCCGATGTTGATGATAACTTCTTTCTTAGATACAGAGATAACTGTACCTTCGATAACTTCTTTCTCATTGATAGAAGTCAAGGTTTTACCGTAAGTGTCTGATAACTCAGAACGCTGTACTAATGTATAACCGTCTAACGCTAACGCGTCCCAATCAAAATCCGCAGAACCCTGCGTGTTAATTTGTTTTGCCATTTGGCTTTTAATACTTGTATTTCAATCTGTTCCGCGCAAATTGAAAGCTGTTTAAACTGAACTGCTAATGCGGAAATCGCAGTTTTTCTCAAAATGAGGATGCAAAGATAGCTCTATTTTCTCGGTTTTCAAATAGTTAGAAAGGAAAGTTGATACATTATCCCCGTTTTTTGAGTTTTATTGAAAAATCGAGAAGCTTTTGTATTATTACCTGAAATATTGAAAGATGAATGGACTTCGAATTTTCTTCATTATATGTTTTTGTTCCATTTAGTCCTGGACCTGAAGTTGCAAATTTCCTTGCGGGCAGAGATGGGAAATACGAAGTACTTCCAGCGGTTGGTTTGATCTTGGTAATGGTTTTGATTCCGGTAGCAGTGATACTGTTCTTTATCAGTAAAGTTGTTGTGCGCAGAACAGACCGAAAACAAGGACTTTTAGATCGAAGTTCATTGATTATAAAACGACACAAAACGCTTTACAATGGAATGTATGGGATCAACATTTACATCAATGATAAAAAATACGGAATCATCATGATTGGAAAACCGATGCAGATCGGAATCCCCTTAGGCGAGAATTCGGTTTATGCCGAAGCGATGGGGAAGAAGACGGATACCATTGTTGTTAATTTGATTGATGATTTGAAACCTGAATTACTTGTTGGTTACGAATTGATTGATGGGAAGCAAGAATTGTTTCTCCGAAAATCTTAATGCTGTATTTCCACGTACCTAGCGCATGTTCAAATTCTTAGTGTTCAGTGTCTTCGTTCTTTTTGAGACAACCTCTTTTGCCCAAAAATTGTTGACAACATCTGTGTTGAACTCTAATTCATATTGCAACTATGAAAATGATTTATTTGCCAGAACAGATAGATACTACACTCAAGGGATTGATTTGGGAATCAATCATTTATTAGTAAGAACTGAGGAAAGGAATGAGTTGAAACGATTTGAATTTTCTCAGAATGTATACACGCCCACAACAATTAAGTATGATTCTTTATTGGTAAATGATCGTCCTTATGCAGCAACGTTAACTGCCAAATACGAAAAAGGTATTCTTCGAACGGACCACTTTTCTTATTTATTTGGAACTGAAGTAGGAGTCATTGGTCCAGCTGCCGGTGGGAAACAAATGCAAACGGGAATTCACAAAGCAACGAATAACTTTCTGCCACTCGGCTGGCAACATCAAATCAATAATGGGTTAGTGGCCGATGTTTACGCTAAAATTGAAAAACCATTGGTAAGGATTGATAGTGTTTTTCAATTCATTGGAGGTGTTTCTGCCCGATTGGGGACGCTTCAAACAAATGTAACGCCTTCATTTTTATTGGTATTCGGAAATCGTGAAACGGGCAAGATCAACTTGTTCTTCGAGAATTCAATTAGTGCAATTGGTTATGATGGAACATTGCAGGGTTCACTCGTAAGTTCAAAAAATGAATACGTATTGCGTTCAAATGAAGTTGAACATTTTGTTTTCAAAAGTGAGCTTTCTCTGCTTTTAAGAATTAGAAGATTCGGATTGCTATTCAATTACTCCATTCAAAGTAAAACGTTTGCTTATCAGCTTTCTGATTTCCATTCTTGGGGTGGAGTGAGCTTGATTTTCAGTTATTGATAGCTATTTCAAGGTCCAGTCAATGAAAGCATTCATTACTTCAGCCCATTTTCCATTTTCATAGTCTGGTTTTCCTTCGACTATGGGAAAGTAATTGTGTTCCAGGTTTGGATAGCGTATTACCTCATAATTCGTTTTTCCAGCTTCAATAAAGTAGAGTGGGATTAGCTCATTGAGAAAGGCACATTTATCTTCACTTCCATACGCGATATAAAGTGGAGTTTTAATTTTAGCCAAAGCTTCGAATCCAATTCCGGTGAATGAACGCCAGGCAACGAGTCCTTCACCTTGTGCCGTAGGATCAAATAGAATTTTTTGGAATTCGTATTGACTTTTTTGCAAACTATCGAGTTTCTCCCATGAAATATTCCCTTTCATTGCTTCTTTGTAGTTGAGCCACACTTGCTCATGAACACGTCCTACAGGAGAAAAACCGAATAAACCTGCATGGGTGATCTTTGAATTTGTTTCGGCTAATCTCGCAGTAATTCTGGATCCTTGCGAATGTCCGGCAACAACTACTTTGGAATTGTCGACCCACTTTTGTTTGGATAAAAACTTCAAAACAGCATTTGCTCTATTTACATAGTTCTCTAAATAATCAGCTTTTAGAAAATCTTTTGAAATGCTGTTTTCATCAGTAGAATCGGTAATGCACATATAACCTGAATTGATGAAACGTGAATCTGCAACAACAGGAGTTTTAGGCATAGATATCACCACCACGTGATAGTGAGCTTTCATGTAGTTTAAATCAAAATTCCCAAGTGTAATTGGTGCAATTCCATAATCCGGGAAGTTGACAAACAAAGGAAGTGGAAGGGAGCCCTGAGCAAAAAGGAGAATCGGTTTTTTTACCGTCAAGTTGGTGTCTGCAACAACAAAATCAATCGTGTCTTTTTTCGATTTCAGACTGAAAAGGGAATAATTCGTTCCATCAATACGCTCTTGACTGTGAGCGATAAAAGTGTAGCAAACAAATATGAAAATAAGTGAAATGACAGGTTTCATGATTTCGGAAGTAATTGCTCACAAAGAAAGTAAATCTGCAGTGTCAAGAAACTTAAAATTGGTTAAGATGTATTTAAGGCAATATTTTGAAAGTTCCTAAATCATCGCCAATCAAATTGTTGATCAATTCAGTACACGTTATTTTATAAGGTGTTTCATCTATTTTGAAATTCACTGTATCGCCTTGATGAATGGATTGTTCAAATACCGAAACTGAATCCTTATTGATCGTTAACCAGGCTTGTCCACCAGTGATATCACCAATTCCTACTTGTACCTTTCCATTTTCACTGGGAATGTCTTTTGTCTGTCGTTGAAGCAACTGGAATTCATAAGGAGTATTGTTTTCAAGTCTAATAGTGGTTTTCGCTTTCATCATATCTCCGCAAGAGATGAGCATTAAGGGAGCTAGAATCAGTAGTAAGTATTTCATGCAATGTTGTTTCTACTAAAATAATGGAATTTTGTATTTCAGGATACGGTAAATTTTAAATAAGTGCGCAGGATTACAAATCCTCCGCAGCTTAGGGAAGGTAACCGAGCGGAGTCGAGGTTATTTGTTCAAACTGCTCACATAGTCAAGTGCTTCCTGAGCGAATTTTGGCCAATGTTCGTTGTATTGATATGGAACCTGAATCCACTCTTTCATTGGTCTTCCTTTTCCGGAGGGATCAAACAAAATACTTCCGTCAAAGCTCATCGCTTCATCTCTGAATTCACCTTGAAGTTTAAAAACCATGCACTCTTGAAAGAAACAAACAAAAGGTTTTCCGCTAATCTTGAAACATTCTTTTCCAAATAGATTCCCCTTCACTGCTCCATTGATGTTCGAGCCAATTTCGTTAAAAAGTTCTTGTTCCATGTTCCTAAAATCCGCATTTTTTTTCAGTTCATACCTACTTTGCGGTATTGTTTAGATTGATTCTTAATAATAGTTTTGCGTCCGCATTCCATTAAAGGCATGACGAAATTTTGAACAATGTACATTCTGGGATTTTTACTGATGACTGTTGCGACTTATGCACTTTATCTGCGTTCAGAAAAAACAACGCATGAACATTTTTCCTGGGAGAAGAAAGGGAAATTGGGTAGAAAAAAACTTTCTATGATTTCGATTGTTTTTTTTGCCTCTTCAGTAGTTGTTTTCTATGTAAAAGCTGGATTACTTGGTGGTTTCTGTTACGGAATGATTGTTTTTTTCGCTATTGCTTCTATGTTGGTATTAATTCGTCCGTTAATGACAGCGGAAAAATCGAAAGTTCATGCCCGCAAATAAAAAGTACCTTTCTTCTGGTTGGCAGCAGGCTGTAAAATTTCTAACATCTTTCATCGGTGGATTATTGATCACTTCGGTCTTTTTTGCCTGCTTGAGCTATTGGATTCCGAATCATAGAACAGCCGTAGTAACTTCTGTTTTTGGCTTTTTTCCCGTTTGGCTGGTTTTGATGTTGATTCCTTATTTGTTTCAAAAGGCCTGGAAAGCATTACTACTTTACGGAGTGCTCTTTTTTCTGTTGTTAGAATTGACCTTGATTGGTAAATCCCTTTATCCTATTGTTCTGAAGTAATGAGCGACAAAAGAAACTATAATATATTTTTTCATCTTCACACGGTTAGCGGAATTACCATCACCGTTGGATTATTCGTTATTTTCTTTGCCGGAGCATTTACCTTGTTTAGAGAAGAAATTGGACAATGGGAAAGCAGTGGAAAGAAAACGGAAGTTGTAGAAAAAAAGGCTGAATTAAAAACCGATTACAACAAGATGATTTCGGCCTTGGAAAATGAGGTTCCAAATGTTTATGGTCGTGAAGTTTATGGTAATCTAGACTTGAATTCTGGAAAGTACTCCTTTTACGTTTCGGAAACTGCTGATACTACTTTGGCTACGAATAAAAACATCGATTATCAATTTGAATTGAACCACAGAACAGGTAAGTTGGATTCTAAGACTGAGAATTACAGCTTTGGTGAATTGTTATATTGGCTTCATTTTTACTATCAACTTGATCGAATTGGATATTACATTTCAGGTTTTGTAGCCTTCTTTTTCTTCTTCGCCATTATTACTGGTGTTATTGTGCATTGGAGGAAGATGTTCAGTAGTTTCTTTGTTTTCCGACCAAAGCAGAAAATGAAAACCATCTGGACGGATGCGCACACTGCACTTGGATTCATTGGTTTGCCGTTTCAATTTATTTATGCGCTTACTGGTGCAATGTTCGGTTTAGGAATTTTGGTTGCCATTTCAAGTGGTTACTGGGTTTACAATGGAGATAGTGAAAAAATGTATTCCGATGTAATGGAGAGAGGTACCGCTTCGGTTTTGGAAAAGAAAGTAAGGGCGACAATCGATTACAACCATTTGGCTAAGAAAACGGAGCAAAAATGGAAGAATTTTGAGGTTCACGGTTTTCACATAACCAACTACGGAAGTTCTTCTATGCAAATCGAATTTTCAGGTGAAGAGCACATCAGTTCCCGTTTTCTTGGTGCAGGAAAGGTGCTTTATGACATTAATGGAAAAGAAATTTCTGCTCAAAAGCCTGGAGAATTGAGTTATTACGATGGTGTTTGGAGTTCTGTTCGACGTTTGCACTATGCTCAATTCGGGAAAATTGGTTCAATTGGAGCGTATTTACTGAAGATTGTTTACTTCATAATGGCATTAATCACATGTTTCGTCATTATTACAGGTGTTTTGATTTGGCTAGAAGCAAGAAATAAGAAAAACATTTCCGAGAAAAGAAGAAAATACAATAACGGAGTAGGGTTGGTTTACCTTTCTATTTGTCTTTCAATGCTTCCAGTTACGGCTGCCACATTTATTCTTTCAAAATTGCTTCCGGAAACAGCAAATAGAGAATCGGTATTGAATTATTCGTTTTTCTTCGGCTGGTTGGGCGTTTCCATATTGCTGTATTTCCTGAAAAACAATTACCTAATTAATAAATACACGCTTTTGATCGGTGGAATTTTAGGATTGTCTATTCCAATTCTCAACGGAATTGTTTCTAAAACCTGGTTTTGGTCGAACTACGCAAACGGTGAATACGGCGTGTTTTCTGTAGATGTAATTTGGTTGTTGATTGGATTGGTGAGTGTTTGGGTGTTTACCAAATTGAAACCGAGAAATTCAGTGACTGTTTCTACTTGATTTAAAACACATAGGAACATAGAACACATAGTTTATAACGGTGTTATTACTTTGTGTACGTCGTGCCCTCGTGGTCGAATTGAAAGAACTACAGTAATGGTATAATGAGGATAAAGGATTGCAGATTCAGCGAGAGATTGTTGAGAGATTGAAACCGGTGTTGGAGTTTGAGACACGAGATTTAACCACATAGATACCTATCCGA
>CBFGNV010000085.1:0-15329 GCA_965650275.1 uncultured Fluviicola sp.
ACGCGGGCCGGATAGCGGACGTGGGCGTTGGCGCGGGCCACATTGACCTCCGTCGATGGTTGTTCCCAGAATTTCCAGTTCTGTTGCTGATGAAACTTTTACCAATTGTGTATGTCCGCCTGAAACCGTTAAACAGATGAATGGAAATTCGGGTTGTGGTGTTCCTTCGTCTATAAAGTGTGCCAGAATATGCGCATGCATATGGTTGACATCCAATAAGGGTTTATTACTTGCCAATGAAAGCGCTTTTGCAAACGAACATCCAACTACAAGTGAGCCCATTAGACCCGGACCTCGTGTAAAAGCGATGGCATCAATGTCTTCTAAATCTATTTTGGCTTCTTTTAACGCTTGAGAAACAACGGGAACAATATTTTGTTGATGGGCACGTGAAGCAAGCTCTGGGACAACGCCACCGTACTTTTCGTGCACACTTTGGTTGGCCGTAACATTGGAAAGAATGTGGAAGTTCTTCAGAATTGCAGCCGAAGTATCGTCGCAAGATGACTCAATTCCGAGTATAACGATATCTTTTTGCATCAACTTTGTTATTTTTGTCTATTAAGATATGGCGAAGTTACTCAAATTTATAGGTCGTACCATTGGAATCACATTCGAATGGCTCCTTGTATTTGTGATTTTTCTCGCTTTTTTAATTCGTACAAGTGCCGTTCAAACGTACTTGGGAGGTTTGGCGACAAGCTATCTTTCCAGTGAATTGAATACCGAAATCAGAATCGGCAAGGTGGATATCACGTTTATCAATCGTGTTCAGCTCAAGGATGTTTACATCGAGGATTTGAAAAAAGACACTTTGGCTTCCATCGCTGTTATTGATGTTCGAATTGGTAGTTTGGGAGATCCGATTGTTTTAAGGGAAGCTAGTCTTGAAAACGGTCGAATCGGAATCAACAGAGATAAGAAAACGGGCGACTTTAATTTCGATTTTATTGCTGATTATTTTGATGATGGAAAACCTAAAAATCCGAACTCAAAACCAACTGCACTTAAGATCAAGACTATAAAACTGAAAGAAGTTGATTTGTCGTATGATGATAATCGTAAACCGAAATCTCCATATGGAATTGATTATGATCACCTTCACTTCAAGCATTTCAATTTAACAGCAAGTAAGTTTTCTTCAACTGAAGATGGTGTTCTTGGGGTAAACCTGGAAGCTTTGAGCGCAAAAGAGCAATGTGGATTGGATCTTCGCAATTTAAGCTTGAGTGCAGTGATTCATCCTAAAAAGGGAATTCTATTAAGCAAGATTACCATTCAGACTGCGAAAACGTCCATTTACGCCAATCGTTTCAACCTTCGTTTAAAGTCGTTTGACGATTTCGATAAATTCAATTCCAAAGTTGTTTTCGACGCACAAATTGATTCAAGTACCATTGATTTGAAAGATGTTACGTATTTCGTTTCCAACCTGGAAGGAATGGATCAAACGGTTTATCTGAGTACAACACTTTCTGAACCAATTGATAACCTCCAATTAACTGATCTGGATTTCCGTTTTGGGGAACGTTCAGTAATTCGTGGAGATTATTCACTTCCTAATTTTGCATTGAAAGGTAAGGCCAAAGTGGACGAAGAAATTGACTATGCTTATCTTTTAATGAAAGACATTGAATCGTTGCACTTACCGAAAAGTGCGGGGATGAAATCGATTGATGTTGGTGAACAAGCCAGAAGTTTAGGTTTCGCTGAATTACGTAGATTCCACGTCGATGGAACTTTGGATGAGTTTATTCTGAAGGCCGACAAGATTGCCACCGAACTGGGTAGTGTTCGATTGAACAATGGAATTCGCTTTAATTCAGTTAAGGAAGGAGGTTATGCCTTTACCAGAACAACAAATAGTAATTACGATGTCAAGATCGATAGTTTTCAACTGGGTAAATTTATCGGAGTAAAAGACTTTGGAACTGTAACTGGTTCTGCTTTCCTTACAGGAGTTGTTGGTCAGAAGGACATGATTCGTTTGACTGAAGTTTCCGGTGATTTCGAGAAATTCGGATTCAACAACTACAACTATACGAACATTGCCGTTACAGAGGGCTCATTTATCAATAACGTCTTTAAATCAAAAATCGACATCAACGATCCGCATTTGGAAATGCACTACGATGGAATTGTTGACGTAAACAAAGAGCAGCGTTTTGATCTTGGTTTGAAAATCACCAAAGCGGATTTACAAGCTTTACATTTCATGGATGATCCAAATGCAAAAATTCTTGCCGATTTGGATGTGAACATGCATGGCTCTAACATTGATAATTATCAAGGAACAGTTCAAGTAGACCAATTGGTGTTCTTCCAGGAAGACAAGAAAATTGAGGTGCCAGATTTGGATTTGATCTTGACCCGAGGCGCAAAATCGGATTCATTGATCGTTGAAAGTCAGGTGGCCGACATTCATTTGGGTGGAAAAATGACTTCAGGAAATCTGGTAACTTCTTTGAATAATTCATTCTCGGAGCTTCTTCCAACTATCATCAAACCGATGAAGGTGAAAAAGAAGAACACGTCACACGAATTCTTCGATGCACAAATTACACTGAAACAAACAGAAGAGATATTCAATTTGTTTTACCCTGATTTGCACATTACACCAGGTTCCGTTATTAATCTTTCTTATGATTCTCAGAAAGATATCCAGACAATGGATTTCACAGCTGCCGAAGTAGCCTTGATTCCTCATGGAAAAGATTCTTCAAAGGTTCAGAAACAGTATTTGAGTAATTTAAAAATAAACGAGACGCTTGTTTCCGGAAATTTGGAAACCAAAATTACCGCAGACAGAGCAGCTTATAATGATTCAATTTACGTAAGCAAGTTTGATGTAATCATAAACGGACATCAGGGAGAATTTGACACGAAAATCCTGTGGAATCAGGGAACCAGAGATTCGGCTTCCATTAATGCAGATCTAACGCTGAAAGAGAATAATGCGATCGATGGAACGGTATTACCATCTTATTTTTCTGTAGAAGGAAATCGATGGGAAGTGAAAAAGGCAGCAAAAATTGTAGTGGAAGAAAACCACATTGTTGTGGATGATCTTAGCCTTGAGCGTGAAACACAATTGATCCGTTTGAATGGAGTACTTTCCAATGATGAGAAAGAACAAGTTGAATTGACTTTAAAGGATGTTCACGTGGAGGAGTTCGCCAAAATTTTGGATCCAACATTGGATATTGTTGGTCGTTTGGACGGAACGGCCTATTTGAAAACACCATTTACACTTCCACAGGCTGAAGGAAACATGGCTTTGTCACAATTGTATTTGAGTAAGCAGGAAATTGGAACAGTAACACTCTCTCAATTCATTTGGAACCCGAATAAGGAGAAGTTAACGTTGTTTGGTGACTTAAACTATTTAGGGAACGAAACCTTCAAGATGGAAGGGGATATCTACCCTATGCGAGAGGATAATAATTACAATTTAACGCTGTTGTTCAAGAAAATGGACATCAAGTTTGCAAGCGCTTTTGTAGATCCTGAGCTGGTAACTAATCTTAAAGGAAATCTTAATGGTAAGTTACGGGTTACGGGTAAATTGGAAACCCCGAGTATCAATGGAAACATTAAGCTACAAGAAGCGAGTGCAAAAATTGGTATGTTGGGAACAACCTATCGAATGGGCGGAGAGATCGTCTTTGATGGCAAGAACGGAAGAATAGGTGGAACGCTACCGGTGTTGGATGAAGATGGTAATCCAGCAATTGCAGATGTTCGGATCAATCACCTTGACTTCGCGAATTTCAAGGTCAAACTCAACTTTGAATTCAACAAAGAAGCTGTGAATGCCCTTTCTGATAAAGATTTTACCGGTAAATTCATGGTATTGAATACCCAATACAAAGAAGGTGATATCTATTACGGAAAAGCATATGCATCTGGTAGAGCAACCATCGACATTACTGATGTCATTACCAAAATTGATGTTCACGCCAAAACAGAAGCGGGAACGTTGATCTTTTTGCCAATGTATGGCGCTAGTTCCGTTTCTGATTTTGAGTTTATAGAGTATTTTGATCCAAACCAAACTCAACAAGTAGATCCAAAAACAACGGGTGTTGATATGAATCTGGAGTTGGATATTACGGATGATGCCAAAGTGAATCTGATCTTTAACGAGAAGTCAGGTGATGCCATACGCGCTTATGGTAAGGCAAAAACATTGGATATCCATTTAGCGACTGATGGTTCATTAACCATGAATGGTCAGTATACCATTTCGGGTGGAGAATACAACTTCGTCATGAACCCGATTCGTGAAGTGTTTAAGTTGCAGCCTGGTGGAACAATTACATGGAGTGGAGATCCTGTAAATGCTACATTAGATTTGAAAGTCGCGAAAGTAGTTTCTGCCAATTTTGGAGATCTAACGGGTGATAAAGCCGGGATGTCATCTAAACCTGTGAATTGTATTATTGCCGTTCGTGACAAATTAAGTAAACCTACTGTTACATTAGATATTGAAGCGAAGAACATTACCTCAACAGAAAGAGATCTATTGAGCAAAGCAACTCAAACGGAACAGGAAACGCAGGCGCAATGGTTCAGCTTGGTGAAAGATCACCGATTTGCCCCGCTTGGCGGTGGTAGTACCGGGAACGGAATTGGAGCCGGGACTGATATTGTTGGGTCTTTCGTTGGTGGTGCCGTAAGTGATTTAACTAATGGTAAGTTGAATCTTGAAAATCAAGGTACCTCAACTTCACTATCGAATACACAGCAGCTTGGAGATAAAGTAACCATTACTACTTCTGCGGGAGTACAAAAACCATCAGAGGATGGTGAAAAAGCAATTCCGGTAGGAGATGTGAATATTGATGTTCGTCTGAATCCGGATGGAAGCTTGAAATTGAATATTTTCAATGAACCGAATGATCCATCAGGAGCAAGTAGTGAAAATGGTGATTACACGCAAGGTGTTGGTTTGTACTATTCTGAAGAGTTTAATAAAACCAAAGATTCTCGTGTATTGAAGTTCTTCTCCGATCCATTCAATAAAAAAGGTAGTAGACAGCGGAAGAAAAATAAGAAGGTGCCAACAAATCCACCGCCAGCAGAAGCGAACACTTCGACTGGAACTACAGTGGTTAAAGAAGAGGAACCTGTCAAAGAACCTGAAAAACCTGCTGGGAAATAATCCTGTTTTCTCGTTTTAGTTTTCTAACTTTTGGGTAAATTTGCCCTGTCTGCCAACAATGGCATAAACAAATATTTTACTATGAATAAGGTTCTTGTTGCTAATCGTGGAGAGATTGCTCGTCGTGTTATACGTTCGTTAAAGAAGATGGGGATTTCAACAGTGGCTATTTATTCTGATGCGGATGTGAAATCACCACACGTTTTAGAGGCCGATGAAGCTGTTTATGTTGGAAAATCTCCTTCTGCAGAGTCATATTTGAAACAAGATGTGATTCTACAGCACTGTAAAGATCTTGGAGTTGATGGAATTCATCCGGGTTACGGTTTCCTTTCTGAAAATGCAGGATTCGCTCGTAAAGTGAAACAAGCTGGAATTACATTCATTGGTCCTTCACCTGAAGCAATGGAATTAATGGGAGATAAACTTTCTGCAAAACAAGCAGTTAAGAATTACAATGTTCCTTTGGTTCCGGGAGTGGATGAAGCCATTACTGATGTTGAAGCTGCGAAAGTTATTGCCGCTGAAGTTGGTTTTCCTGTCCTCATCAAAGCTTCTGCCGGAGGTGGAGGAAAAGGAATGCGTTTGGTTGAAAACGTTGAGGAGTTTGAGGAACAAATGAAAATGGCGCAAAGTGAAGCCCGTTCTTCTTTTGGAGACGATGCGGTTTTCATTGAGAAGTTTGTTACCAAGCCGCGCCACATCGAGATTCAAGTTTTCGCAGATTCTTTAGGGAATGTGGTTTACTTGTTCGAACGTGAATGTTCTATTCAACGTCGTCACCAAAAAGTAATAGAAGAAGCTCCTTCTGCAGTTCTAACTGAAGAATTGCGTAAGAAAATGGGTGAAGCTGCTGTAAATGTTTGTAAGGCTTGTGATTATTTAGGAGCTGGAACTGTTGAATTTTTGTTGGATGCCGATTTGAATTTTTACTTCCTTGAAATGAATACGCGTTTGCAGGTAGAACATCCTGTTACGGAAGAAATCACAGGAACTGATTTGGTAGAATGGCAAGTTCGCGTTGCAAGAGGTGAGCGTTTACCAAAATTACAAGACGAATTACGTATTCACGGACATTCAATAGAAGTTCGTGTTTATGCTGAAGATACATTGAACGGTTTCGTTCCTGATATTGGGACATTGAATCGTTACAAACGTCCACGTGTTGATTTGGCGCGTGTTGATGATGCCTTTGAAGAAGGAATGGAAGTTCCGATCTATTACGATCCAATGATTGCGAAATTGGTTGTTTGGGCGGAAACGCGCGAAGCGGCTATGGACAAAATGGTTGCAGCAATCAACAATTACGAAATCTCTGGAGTAAAAACCACACTTGATTTCGGGAAATACGTAATGAAGCATCCAGCTTTCCGTTCAGGCGATTTCGATACCAATTTCATCAAACAATATTTCCAGGATCCAAAAGTGATGTGGGAACAATATGAAGATGAAACAGAAGCTTTAAAAGCAGGTTTGGAACAAGTTTGGAATGACCTGACTAAAAAGTCCAACGCAGATGCTGCTTCTAGGAGTATGACTTCCAGTTGGAAATTACATGGAAATTAAAAGTTCATCTCGACTCCGCTCGATGACCGTTTGGTCAAATGCGAAATGAGTCTGAAGTTGAGATTTGAAAGAAAAATAATGAGGAAAGGTTGCCGAGCGGAGTCGAGGTACTTTCCTCATTTATTTTTCCACTATTTTTCATCACTTTTCGCATCGCAGTAACAGATATAATCTTTACCTTTAGCGCTCCAAAAAATAATAAAGTTGTCATGAACTTACACGAATATCAAGGAAAATCAATTTTGCAGAAATACGGCGTTGCTATTCAACGTGGTGTTGTTGTAGAGAAAGTAGAAGATGCAGTAGCTGCAGCTAAAAAATTGACTGAAGACACAGGTACTGGTTGGTACGTGGTTAAAGCTCAAATTCATGCTGGTGGTCGTGGTAAAGGAGTTGTTGAAGAAACAGGTTCTCATGGTGTAGTTTTGGCAAAAGGAATTGACCAGGTTGAGGAGAAAGTAAAAGGAATCCTTGGTGGACACCTTGAAACTGCTCAAACAAATGGTGTTGGTAAATTGGTTAGCAAAGTATTGTTAGCTGAAGATGTTTACTACCCTGGTGAAGCAGAAGTAGAAGAGTTTTACATGTCAGTTTTGTTGGATCGTGAAAGAGGTCGTAACATTATCATGTACTCAACTGAAGGAGGAATGGATATCGAGACAGTTGCTCACGATACCCCACACTTGATCTTCAAAGAAGAAATTGATCCACGTGTTGGAATTCAAGGATTCCAGGCGCGTAAAATTGCGTTCAACCTAGGTTTATCTGGTGAAGCATTCAAGCAAATGACAAAATTCGTAGTTGCGCTTTACAGTGCGTACGAAGGATGTGATGCTGCTATGTTCGAGATCAACCCGGTATTGAAAACTTCAGATAATAAAATCATTGCAGTTGATGCAAAAGTAACATTGGATGGAAACGGATTGTTCCGTCACCCAGACTACGCTGAAATGCGCGATACTTCAGAAGAAGATCCATTGGATGTTGAAGCTGACAAAGCTGGTTTGAACTTCGTGAAATTGGACGGAAACGTTGCATGTATGGTAAACGGAGCTGGATTGGCAATGGCAACTATGGATATCATCAAGTATTCTGGTGGTAACCCTGCTAACTTCCTTGATGTTGGTGGAACAGCAGATGCTGAGCGCGTTGAGAAAGCTTTCCATATCATTTTGAAAGATCCGAACGTAAAAGCAATCTTGATTAACATCTTTGGTGGTATCGTTCGTTGTGACCGTGTTGCACAAGGTGTTGTTGATGCATACAAAAACATGGGAACTATTCCAGTTCCAATTATTGTTCGTTTGCAAGGAACAAATGCTGTTGAAGCGAAGAAATTGATCGACGAAAGTGGATTGAATGTGCATTCAGCAGTACTGTTGCAAGAAGCAGCTGATAAAGTAAAAGAAGTATTGGCATCATAATCGTCAATCAATTATATTTAGAAAGCATCCGCCATAGCGGATGCTTTTCTTTTTGATTAACAATTCAACCTTTTATGTTTCACCGAATAACCATCCTCTTTCTTCTTTTTTTTGTTTCAGGAAACACGTTTGCTTACACAGATGAAGAGTTGAAAAAAGAAGTAAAGATTCTTCTTGCCCGAATTAAAGCTGAACACGTTCATCCACGTGAAATCAATAGTGATTTTGCACATGCTGTGAATGTGAATTTTATGGAATACCTGGATCCGGATAACTTGATCTTCAGCATTCAAGATGAAAAGGAGTTTCTATCAAAAGAAACCGATCTGTTGGCTGATCTGAAAAGTGAAACATTAAGCTATTATCGTTTTGTTTTCACCCGTTATCAGGAACGCTTATCTGCAATGACCAAGGTTTGTGAAGAGGTTTATGGTTCAAAAATTCCAAATGGATCTACCATAAAACCCATTGAAATAGGTAAAGTTAGATATGAGTCAGCTCAACAAAACAATTTGTGGAAGCAGTATTTTGTAACACAGCATTATGAGCGTTTGCTGGATCAACTGAAGGATAACGAAGTTGAATTCCCAAAAGATTCTCTTCAGCCCTGGTCGGAGAGAACAAGAGAGGGACTTAAGAAAAGAACGGTTGATTTCTTTGCCGAACTTCAGAAAGAGGAAAGCATGTCTTATTTGTTTTTGAATGCGATTGCGCAGTCTTTTGACCCACACACGTTCTTCTTTAATCCTGAATCAAAGAAGAATTTTGAAGAAGAACTGACATCTGAAAGAGAGATTTACGGAATCAGTTTGGAACTCGATATGGCAAACGAAACGCATATTTCGAACTTGGCTCCGGGAGGTCCGGCTTGGTTGAGTAATGAAGTTCATGTTGGAGATCGTTTATTGAAAATCTCATTCCTTGGCGACAAACGAATTGTACTGGACGGGTTAGAATCATACAATCTGGTAATGGAAACCTTTGGTAAAACAAAGTCGAAAGAGATTGAATTGGTACTTGAAACGAAAGATAAAGCTGAGAAGATCGTTTATCTCAAGAAATCTAAAGTTTACAGCGACGAAGACATAATTAAGAATGCAGTTTTAGAAGGAGAAAAGAAAATTGGTTATATCGCTTTACCTGATTTTTATGTAAACTGGACAGATACTTCTTCACTTGGCTGTGCAAATGATCTGGCGAAATGTATTCTGAAATTGAAGAAAGATACGATTGCAGGTTTGATTCTTGATCTGCGTGGAAATGGTGGTGGTTCTTTGAAAGAAGCCATTGATATTGCAGGAATTTTTATTGATTACGGACCAGTTCTCGCTACGAAAGAAAATGATGGAACGGTTCAGTTACTGAAAGATTTCAACAGAGGATCTATGTACAGCGGGCCGCTAATGGTGATGATAGATGAAATGAGTGCATCAGCCTCCGAAATTGTGGCAAGTACGCTTCAGGATTACAATAGGGCGGTAATCTTTGGAACACCAAGTTACGGGAAGGCGACTTCACAAGTTATTTATGCTTTGGATCCGAAAATTTACACATTAGGGTTCATTGTGGAAGATAAATCGCTTGGATATGCCAACATTACCAACGGACAATTGTATCGCGTAACCGGCAAGTGGAACCAGTTGGGTGGTGTACAACCGGATGTGAAATGGAATTTGATTGCCAATTCTGATTCAGAAGAAGGAGAACGACAACTCCGCAACGTTTTGATTCCGGATTCAATAACGAAGAAAATCACTTTTCAACCTGCCTCCAAGATCAATACAGAACAGTTGAATACACTTTCGCAAGCCAGAATGAACTCGAATTCTACTTTTGTTGGATACGGGAAATGGTTAGAGATCATTCGGGCGAAAGAAAAACAATTCGAACAAGCACCAACAACTTTGAATCTGGACCAAATGTTGAAGATGCGAAATGAACTGCTTGCACTTTCAACCCAATTGAAAGATTACCAGAATCAATTAATTTGTAATTTTACGCCGTCAGCTAACCATTTCGACCGTGACTTAATTGCCTCAGACGAAATTTTAGAAATGTACAACAAACAGTTCCTCGAACAGTTGAAACTAGACGTTCAGCTGATGGAGGGATTTTATATTATGAATGATTTAATCAATAACCGTTAATTAACATGAAAACAAAAAGTTACGTTCTATTTGCAATTTGCACCTTTTTCACAGTTTTAAACGCTACAGCTCAAAGTCCGGTTGAATACATGAATTCGTTCTCTGCTGAATATGGTAAGATCCAGCAAGACATGTGGGATTACACAAGTTCTGTTTCGCACGGAAAAAGCGCTCGTAAAGTCGACAAAAGACGAATGGAGTTAATTCAAACTTCGAATACCGCTTTATCGAAAGCAAAATCAGCAAAGTCTTTTGAAGGTTCTTCAGAATTCAAAGATTCAGTTGTAGAATATTTGCGTCTGGTAAATCTTGTTTTGAAAGAAGATTACGCTAAGATCGTTGACATGGAAGCAATTTCAGAGAACTCTTATGATGCAATGGAAGCTTATATGACAGCGCGCGATCAGGCAAGTGATAAATTATCGGATGCAAGCGTTATGATCAACCGTGTTCAACGTCGTTTTGCTGAAGCACATGACATTAAGATCATTGAAACTTCAAGTGAATTGGATAAGAAAATGGAAGTTGCTGGTGAAGTTTACGATCACTACAACGAAGTTTACCTTATTTTCTTCAAAAGTTTCAAGCAAGAGGCCTACTTACTGGATGCAATTTCCCGTAAAGATTTAAGTGCGATCGAGCAAAATCGTGAAGCTTTGGTTACCACAGCAAAAGAAGGTTTGGAGAAATTGAAAGCAGTGAAACTATACAATGCGGATAGAACAGTTGTAGATGCAACTAAAAAGTTGTTGGAGTTCTACATCACGGAAGGTGAGAAAGACATTAAAGTCGTTTCAGATTTCATGTTGAAAACAGAAAACTTCAATAAAACGAAAGAAGCTTTCGAAAAGAAACCGGAAAAAAGCAGAACAAAAGCTGACGTTGACGGATACAACAAAGCGGTAAATGAAATGAACGCCGGAGTAAATCAGTACAACGCTACAAACGATAAACTGAATGCCGACAGATCAAAGTTGATCGAAGGTTGGAACAAAACATCTCAGTCGTTTACAGACAAGCATGTTCCGAAAGGGAAGTAAAGAATAAAGGAAAAGCATCAATCACAAGTTGGTGCTTTTCTTTTTTGATAACTTTGAGTGGCAATTAAAACGTCCAATATCCGTTTTCTGAAACTATGAGTGAAAAGAGAATCTACTTCAATAACTTCGATGCATTGCGATTTATAGCAGCCATTGTTATCGTTTTTGCACATGCCGTTGAAGGTTGGATTGACTGGTTCGAGTCGGATCACATTATCGATTCATTTACGGATCCTATAACGCATCAGGAATCAACTTTCGGACATCACGCAATGATCTTTATTAAGAATCTGGGAATTGGTGTGGACCTGTTCTTTGTTTTAAGCGGATTTCTGATCACATATCTTTTGGTTCAAGAAAAGCAGCGGTTTGGGAAAATCAGCATTCCGAACTTCTTTCTCAGACGAACCTTTCGCATTTGGCCCGTGTTCTATTTGTTAATTGCACTAGGACCTTTCATTGTGCATTGGACGCAGCAAACGTATCATCCAGATTATTTATGGAATGCGTTGTTTCTTGGCAATTTTGCTACCATTCGCGACGGACAATTTCTCATGCCATTCGCCCATTTCTGGTCCATTTGCGTTGAAGAACATTTCTATATTTTCTGGCCTTTCGTGGTGGCTTTTGTCCCATGGAAACGTTTGCCAGCGGTGATGATTGCTATTGTATTGTTGAGTATTGGTTTCAGAGGCTACATGTATTATAATGGAGATGTTCCCGGATTACACATGTACCTGAATACCATAAGTAGAATTGACGTGCTCATTTTTGGAGCGATGCTAGGCTATTTCTACGCTCAAAAGCCGTTTACATTTACGCTCCCCATTTGGTTACGTTGGATACTTTTCCTGGCGTTAGTTACCTTGCTTTTCTATACACCAATTTACTCCTTCAACAACGTTTTTGAAGCCATGTTCAAGAAGTACATGTATGTTGGAATCATCATTCTTCTTTTACTGGATTTCCAATTCGGGACCAACCGAAAACTTCGCCCATTTGCGAATCCGGTCTTCAGTTATCTTGGTAAATGTTCTTATGGTATTTACATGTACAGCAACATTCTCATTACCATTATTGTAATACAGATTATGTGGCGATTCCAGATCAATAATATGTGGCTGTTCCTGTTCTTCAATTTCGCATTAACGATCATTATTTCTATTTTAAGCTTTGAACTCTTCGAAAAACGAATCGTGAAGTGGAGTCACCGATTTAGGGTACTGAAATAATATTCTTCAGAACGTATGTCAATTAAACCATCAAAACAAGACGTGAAATTCGCGTTACTCATGAGCTTTATCGCTACCTTTTTTGTATCGTGCGTTATTGTTATTGTGAACCTTGGTTTTAAACCCCAATTTCTGATTGTTTGGATGAGGAGTTGGTTCATCGCTTTTCTAATGGTAACCCTTGCCATTTTATATTTAGCTCCCGTTGTTCGGAAATGGGTGAAATAATATTCATCTGATGAAATCACTGCCCAACCTCATTTTAGTTCTCATTGTTTTTTTTGCAATAGATTCGATTCATTCCCAGGAAACCGATGCCGTGTTAAAGGTGAAGTTGAATTTGACGATTTCTGAACCCATGCATGCCAACATTGCCAACAGAAAAATAGAGATTAGAGATTTTGATCCCATTTCCGTGATTGAATCAGTTGAAACGGATTCAAATGGATATGTAACGGTAGACTTTCAATTGGAAAAAGGGAAAGGAGGTTTTCAAATCGTTGTTTTGAGAGCAAAAGGTTATCATGCGGGTGTTGAAGCTGAAGTTGTGTACATTTCTTCTGATACTGTTCTCAACATTTGCATCGACTTAATTCCAACACGAATGTGCTGGGATAGCTTTCTTGTTCCATATATTTATTTTGAACCCAATTCCACGAATTTTACAGACACACTGGATTTTCCTCGTTGGGTTAGTAGTGAGATTGTCAAAGATTTTCAGTATTTGTTCGAGCAAGATTATAAGATCAAAATTAGTTCCTATTGTGGCTACAAAGAGTCGAAGAGTTTGGCAAAGAAACGATTGGATTTAATTGCCAATGAGATGTTAGCCAATGGTTGGTTATTAGAAAACCTAATCTTCGAGGTAAAAGGAAAAGATGACTTGTTCATTTGTGAATATTGTGACGGTTGTCATTTCGCTTATTTAAAAGGAAAAGGATTCACGATCAGCAGGAAATATCTGAAAGACAAACCCGAATCAGAAGGATTAAAACTCGAACAGATGCGTAGTTGCATTACATTGGAAGGAGTTCCACCTCCAAAGAAGTAAAAAACCAAATAGTTCATTTGACGTATTTCTGATCAGTTGATTTTATTGTAAGTTCAAAATATGAAACAGACACTATTATTTTTCGCTTTCTGTTGCTTTGGAGCACCTTTATTCGCTCAGTATTCCGATCTGAAAGAATATGGTTTAAAAGGAAATGTCAAATCTGTAAGTGATGCTGTTTATTATGATGTAAAACTCATGGGTAAGAAATCTAAAATAGATTCAACAGTTAAAGCGGAATACCAGAAGAACATGCATTTTAACCGTTCCGGACAAATGGATACGATGAAGGTGGTCGATTACGATCTAAATGATTCTTTGTTCAACCGAATCTACGTTTTGGACTTTGAGAATGGTAAAAAGAGTGGTTGCAGAGTTTATGATGATAAAGATGAATCCATTGAATATACACAGATCGTGTGGGTTGATGAGCATACCTATAATACAGCCGCAACGGATATAAAGGGCGAATTACTCTATGAAACAACTTCCTGGTTAAGTTCACAATTTCAGGATTCCATTGGTACAACTGTCATTTACAACAATGGAGAATTGGTAAGAAGTTCTAAATATGTGAATCGTTATGGTAAAGGAAATCGGGTTGTTGGAGTAGATTATTTCGATTCGGATGGAGGTCTGGCCGATTCAGAAGTAATTCAATATTTGGAATTTGATAAAAAAGGAAATTGGACTAAATCCGTGGTTCGTGATACATTTACAGGGTTGTACCTGAAAATGACCGTAAGAACGATTGAATATTATTGATTTTCATTCATAAATAGCTGAATCAAGGATTAAAACTACCTTTGAACTTTACTTCCAATTCCTTGCAGACAACACTTCTTACGCTTCAGGACACTTTGCCGCTGACATGCTCCCGATCAGGAACATGTTGTCATGGTAACTTGGTTCGTCTAAACCCTTGGGAATTTGCACTCTTGGCAAATGCGAAGAAGATGTCGTTAAGCCATTTTCGACAGAAATATACGGTTGCCGGAGGCTCGGTCTTACATTTTAACGGAAAACCAAATCATACCGGAAAGAATTCTTGTGGATTGTATGAAGAAGGCATAGGTTGTAGCGTGCATCCTGCACGACCTTTAGCATGTCGTTTGTTTCCCTTAGGTCGACAAATCCAAAACGAACAAGCACAATACATTTTTCAGGGTTCTACTTTTCCATGTTTGAAGGAATGTCCCGAAGTTGTGGATTTACCTCATTTAACGGTTGAAGCGTATTTATCCGGACAAGAAACTCACGCCTTTGAACAAGCGCAAGATGAATACTTGGAAGTGATGCAAAACATTGCCGATATTGCTTTTACATTACTACTTGATACTGGTTTGGCGGCTTCCGGAGATAAAGTAACCCTATCGAAATGGCGTAAACTCGGAAAGATGAACAGTGATTCTCTTTCGGAACGCATCGGTACAGAATGGCTCGATACCTTAATGTTCCCGATGCTTGAGGGACTGCTTCACGACCCAGTAACTTTTGCTCAGACGCATAACGAGATCATTCAAGATAAAGCTCAGGAAATGTTCGGTACACTCACTTCGTTAGAACTGGTTTGCGAAGCTGCTGAATTAACCATGGCAATGGCGCTGTTTTTAGCATATTCACTTGGAGCAGATGCTGAAGGATTGTCGAAACACTGGATAGCGATTGCGAAGGAGAATGGTGCGTTAGACTAGGATATATGAAA
>CBFGNV010000086.1:0-15321 GCA_965650275.1 uncultured Fluviicola sp.
TTGCAGATCACTGCGAATTTAGGATTGGTATTGGATCCATTCTTACCAGCAACTGCAGCGAAATTACGTGAGTTCATGAATATTGAAACACAGCCTTGGTCGGAAAGCGGAAATTTACTAGTTAAAGCTGGAGATCAGACGAAAGTACCAAGCATTTTGTTCCAGAAGATTGATGATGAGTTTGTTGCCAGAGAAGTAGAATTCTTGCATGCAGCACAACCAGTTGTTGAAACGGCATTTCCCCCGCAAAAGGAAGAAGCCTCTTTCGACGATTTCACGAAAATGGACATTCGCTTAGGTACCATTGTTGATGCGATTCGTGTTCCGAAAGCAGACAAATTGCTACAGTTAACTGTGAATACGGGAATTGATACAAGAACAATTGTTTCCGGAATTGCAGAACACTACGCTCCTGAAGAAGTAATCGGAAAAACAGTTGCTGTGTTGATGAACCTGGCTCCAAGAAAAATTCGTGGTGTTGAATCGCAGGGAATGATCTTAATGGCTGAAAACGAAGAGGGGAAGCTGAGTTTTATGGTTCCTGAGAAAGGCTTTGAGGCTGGGGGAGAGATTCGCTAGCTAAATCTCCCGCGAAGTGCGCGAAGAACGCCAAGAAATTGTTCAAGGTATCTAAATGCTTTTGTCTTTTATAGAAAATAAGCAAATTTTTATTGAAATACAACAGTGTAACGACTTGATTTTCTGAAAACTTAGATTGAAATTTAAGTATGACAGAAAATGAAATTGGACAAGTGATTCGTAACGCTATTTATGAAGTTTATTTCGAACTTGGTCCGGGATTACTAGAATCTTCGTATGAATTTGCCTTGAAATTGGAACTTGAATCACTAGGTTTGAATGTTAAATCACAAGTAGAGCTTCCATTGATCTATAAAGGGAAAATAATAGATAAATCTTACCGACTCGATTTACTAGTTGAAGACAAGATTATTATTGAGATAAAATCAGTTGAGGAACTCACCAAAGTTCACCATAAACAGTTAATTGGCTACTTAAAACTCTCCAACTTAAAATTGGGAATGCTGGTTAACTTCAATACGGACTATTTAAATGCTAATATTTTCCGAAAGGTAAATAACCTATAAAGTTGTAGTCTCAAATAATGCTTTGCGACCTTAGCGCACTTCGCGGGAGATTTTAAAAAATTAAGCTCTTGCCTGTCTTGCCTGAACTGGCTCTGGTTTACCCAAATCATATAAGAAAGAGAAATGTGAAGCTACCGCTCCAGCAAATGTCTTGCTTTCTAAATATGGAACTCCAAATTCTTCCGCTGTCTCTTTTACAATTTCTGCAATGTGCGGATAGTGAACGTGTGAAATGTATGGGAATAAATGATGTTCAACCTGGAAGTTCAATCCACCTACATACCAGGAAATCCATTTGCTTTTACGTGCGAAGTTAGCCGTAGTTTGCAATTGATGCATTGCCCAATCGTTCTCAATAACTCCTTCTGTGTTTGGAAGCGGGTGACTAGTTCCTTGAACCGTATGAGCCAACTGGAAAACCAAGGCTAGAATGAATCCAGCAATTCCCTGCATCAACAAAAATCCTCCAACGGTTACACCAACTGGAAGTCCGACAATTGCGATTGGTAAGTAAAGCGCAACAAAGAAGTAGACAATTTTCACTGCAAAAATCAAAAGCAACTTATTGGTATGGCTTCTTTTATCCTCACAGAAATTTTGGTGACGACGGTATTGAATGAACTGAACAAAATCTTTCAATGTTACCCAGTAAAGTGTCAAAATAGAGTAGAAGAATACAACGTAAATAAATTGAAAACGATGATATGGTTTACGCTCAGAGTGGGGGCAAAAACGCATCATTAGTTTATCATCGATATCTTCATCCATTTCCGCAATATTCGTGTACGTGTGATGAAGAACATTGTGTTGCATTTTCCAATTACAAACCGATCCGCCCAATAAATTCAGCGTGTGACCCATTAAGTAATTGACGGTTTTGTTTTTTGAAAATGAACCATGGTTAGCATCGTGCATTACACTCATTCCAATTCCGGCTAGTGCAAATCCCATCAAGGCCCAAAGGCTAAGTTGAGCAAGGTTTGATAGCTGAACAGTTTGCATTACTACAAACGGAGCGAGATAAACAGTAAGTAAAATTGCAGCTTTAATATATAGTTTTGCGTTTCCTTGTTTTTTTATCTGACGATCTGTAAAGTAGGCATCAACGCGTTTTTTTAGTGTCGGGAAGAAATGCTCAACGTCTTTTTTCTTCCACTTCACTGAACCAATATGACTCATTGTAATGTGTTATGTGGCGCAAGATACAGATAAAATCTGGGTTTATCGGTAAACGGTAACCATAATCTGTTCAGTGACTTGAAAACCCAACACGGCAATTGGATGATTGATCTTCATAATTACCATGGTGAGTATTTGACTTATCAAGTAATATTTCCGGGAGTTCAGAATCAGAATTGTAACTATTTTGGCAGTCTGAACTATAAGAATCAAAATTCTCTTGATGCGACTTCTACTTTTCATGTTTCTGCTGCCATTTTCTGTATTTGGTCAGAAAGAACTTAAAATTCATTCCAACAAAATCGAGCGTTTTTTTAAAGAGGTAGAACGAATTGAATTGGTTGAGATAAAACAATCTTGCGATACAAACTACTGGAGTTCTGATCAGGGAAATCCAAATACGATTACTGATACGTTCTTTACAGCTGAGTTCAAAAGTCTCCTAATCAAAGACAGCATTGATCTCAGTCGAATTCAAAAGCGGGTGAGTTTGAATGGAAACGAAATCGATTCATTGAAATCTATTTTCACTTACAGGAACGATGAGATTTTTGGAGGTCGATCGATGTGCTATTCTCCAAGAAATGGGATTTTCTTTTATGATAAGAATGGCAAGTTGCTAGCATATTACGAATTCTGTTTTGAGTGTAACAACTTTGTTCGATACCATATTCCATGGAATGACTATTTATCGCTGCAGCAACGAAATCGAATAATGGATTTCTTCAAGGAACATGGGATACGGACACATTATCGGGATTGTTGAGAATTTCTGGTTTTTACTACAACTGAATTTTGAAGCCAGCATTTCCGGGATGAGTAAGTGAATTTACTTACTCGTATATATACTTATTCATGAATTTCTGAATTCCCCGATTTTCAAATCGAGTAACCTAATTTAGTTACTCGTAAATTAGGTTATAACTAAACAATTAAATTCAGTGAGTTGCCTCCAAAATCTCCCGCCATTTTTCACCCTCAGAATATTCCTTGATCAACGCATTCCGTTCCTCTAAAAATCGTTTCAAATAGTTCGTCAACACCAATGAATTAAATACCTTACCTAAAACTCCCAAGGGCGATTCAAACTTGAAAACATCAGTCATGATTGTCTTTCCGTTGTTTTCTTCAAAGTAATGGTCATGATAAATCGACTTAAACGCTCCTTCCAACATTTCATCCCGAAAATGGTTTGGACGTTCGTAAGCTGTGATTTTTGAGGTCAGTGTTTGGCGAATCCAAAAATGAGTAGTCTGCCAGGTCACCGTTTCATTCAGTTTTATCAAACCAGAAGTACAACCGGCAATGGCTTCTTCCTTGGTTTTTCCAGTGCTCAGTTTGTGCAAATCAATACTCGTCGACAGATCGAATACACGGTCTACAGGAGCTTCAATTTCTGTTATCAGTTTTATAGTTGGCATCTATTCAATTTCGTCTAAGGTGTCGTCATCGGATTCTTGTCTTCGTGCAATGATTACTTGGATAACATTTACGATGAATACAATAATTAGGTATGTTGCAATAAGGGCAAAGACGGTACAGAATACAACTGTAAATAAGTGATTTCCAATCATAGGTCTTTAGTCTGTTGGGTTCCTTCCAAATACAATCGCGCCACTTTCATCTGCTGCGTTCTTCTGCTGTTTACTCCCTTTTCAAAAGCTCTTTTTGAAGTGTTATAGTACCATTCTTGAATTTTCGTAATATTCTTGAGTAGTGCTGGATAGATGGTCCAACCTTTAAGTGGTAAGCCCATCGCTTTGCATGATTCTGCTCCCAAAAAGAAATAGTTGTAAGCCAAATGCAATTGTACAACTCGTCTTTTTTGCCATTGTTTCGGTGGAAAATTGGAAGAATAAGGTTCAAGCATTAGTGCTTTTGCCAGTTCTTGTGTGTCTGCATCTGCCGGTGGTTGGGTAATGGTCCACGTGTATAATTCACGAATCGCGTCCTCTTCCGTTTCTGGCAATAATTCAGCTGGAATTCCCAGTAAGTGACCGATGTATTTCCATAAATGAAACAATCCGTCTACTTCTTCGGGTTTTACATTTATTCCCAACGACCGAATTCCATCCAGGAAGACCAAGGAAAATCCAAGATTTGTGGCTACCATGTCCCACTGATTTAATGGTTCTCCCCATTCTTCGGCTTTCCACTTGTGGTGAGCGTTGCCGAACCAACCTTCACCGTTTAAGATCGAAACCCGTGCATAAGCATGCATCAGACGAATTAAAACACATTCCTTGATTCCAAGTTGTGGATTTTCCAATGCGCGTTCACCAACAACTTTTACCCAGAAATCTGTCGTTTCAGTAGTTCGTTTGGCTGCTCCTTTTTTGAGAGCTCCGGTGAAGATCAACGGTTTGTTAATGGCAGACGATTCGTAACCTCCCATCAGACAATAATTGCGTAGAACCATGAATCCGCGAGTGCCAGATCGTCGGCATAATTTCGCGCCCAATTCCACCTTCTCTAAATCCAGCCAACTTGGTTTTTGAACGCTGAATTCTATTAAATCGATTAAAATTTGCGGAAATTCCTGGGCACTGAGGTTCTCGAAGTACCTATCTAGTCCCGCATCAATCCACTGCATCGTTTTTGGATATCCGTTTGGAATCATCACTTCCCGAATAACCTTATCCGCCAATTCGTCGACCTGAAAAAGCCATGGAATCTTTTGTTGAATTTCTTCTTCTTTTGGAAATTTGCCATCAATTTTAAGCGCCAATTTCCGGCCTCTTCCTTCGTTCCAATATTTTGTGAATCCCGGAGAAGGAAAGTAATAACGTGATGGCGTTTTTGTTGACATCTTACTTTTTTTGAAGCAATACGTCGTGCCAGTCTTTATGGCGATCAAATTGTGCTTTGGCAAACGGACAAAGCGGAATGACTTTCAGGTTGTTTTCTCTTGCATATGCCAAAGCTGCTTCAATCATTTTTTGTCCAACACCTTGTCCGGCAAAATCCTGATTGACTTCCGTGTGGTCAATAATAAAACGATTTTCGCCCGCCCATGAATAAGTCATTCTTCCAGCTTCTTTGCCGTCTGACATGACTCTGAAAAATCCTTTATGTTCGTTGTTGACTTGTTCTAATTCCATGCTTATATCAATGTGGTTTGTACTTCAATAGTGTGCGTTAATATTTTATGTACCGGACATTTATTGGCAATTACCAGTGAACGTTGCTTTTGATCTTCTGTGATATTTCCTTCAATCGTTATTTCTCGAGTAAATCCGGTAGTTTCCTCTTTTATTTCGCGTTCCATCGTAACTTCAACGTGAATCTTTTCGACATCCCAATCCTTTCTGTCGATGTACATTCTCAGCGTAGCGCAAGTACATGCAACAAGAGAAGAAGCCAACAGTTCGAAAGGATTCATTCCCTTTTCTTCGCCTCCATTCCAAATGGGTTCGTCACTGACAATTGTATTTGATCCAGCTTTTATTTCAGTAAAATAATGCTTCCTACCAATGGTGCCCTTTGCTGTTGTAGACATATTATTTGGCATTCATTCTATAGGATAGTGCCCCAGATGGACACTTATCGATTTGACTGATTAATTCAGCTGTTGTTGCATTTTCAGCAGTAATCCACGGTTTTTCTTTTGGCTTGTAGACATTGGGAAGTGTGCGTGCACAAATTCCAGCATGAATACATTTTGTTGGTGTCCAGACAATTGTGAGTTCACCGTTGGTATACGTTTTTGATTCCATACTAATGCATCTTGATGAATATTAAAGTTAGCTAAAAGAAGTATAGCTTTTCATTCGAAAGCGTTTGATTTTATTAACTTCGAGAATTGATGAAGATGAAATTTCCTTTGAACATAAGATTGGTGGTTTTGATTGCATTTTTGCTCTGTGGGAGTCATGTGCTTTTAGCTCAATCAGGTGCTACTTTGTATGCTGAGGCAATGAAAGTGAAACAAGAGGGAAGAACCCAAAAGTCCATGCGTGCATTCGAATCTGCGCTGACTGCGGCAAAGAAAGAAAACGATGTTGCACTTCAAATGAAATGTCACCTGGAGTTAGCCGAACTGCAAAACAACGTGATTTATTACAAGGACGCGCTAAAGAACTATCAATCATTTACGCGTTTGTATCGTCAAAGTTTAATGAAAAGAACGAATCAATTGACGGATTCTGTTGAAAGTCTTAAATCGGAGGTGGATTCTGGAAATGTACAAATTGAAAAGAAGCAAGAATCGATCGATTCGTTGAATGAAGAGCAACTGAAAGCGCAACTTCAACTGCAACAATCAGAATTGAAAGAACAGAAAACGGCAATGAAGTTGGAGCGTGAGGCCAATAAAAGAAATCGCTTACTCTTCGTTTTAGGATTAGGTTTCCTGGTCTTGCTTTTCTTTGTCATTCTTTATTTGAGAAAGCGCCGAACCACAAGTGTATTGCGGAACAAAAACGAAGAAATTGTGGCTGAAAGAGATAAATCAGACGCTTTGTTGTTGAACATTCTCCCCAATTCTGTGGCAGAGGAATTAAAGAATTTCGGTAAAACATCTTCGTTTCGTTACGACGAAGCAACAGTCATGTTTACGGATTTTAAGGGGTTCACCACCTTCGCTGGACAGAATGATCCGGAAGATGTAGTAGCCATGCTCGATTATTATTTCCGGGGATTTGATGAAATCATCAGTCACTTCAGAATAGAGAAAATTAAAACAATTGGAGATGCTTACTTATGTGTTTCCGGTGCTCCCATGGCCAACCCGAATCACGCAAGAGATATGGTTCAGGCTGCTTTGATCTTTCAGGAATTTGTAAAGAAAAGTGCTCATCAACGCTTCGGTATAGGCTCCGAATTGTTGGAAATGCGGATTGGGCTTCATTCTGGTCCATTAGTAGCTGGAGTGGTAGGTTCAAAGAAGTTTGCCTACGATATTTGGGGTGATACGGTGAATGTTGCAGCACGTATGGAACAAGCCAGTGAATCAGGTCAAATAAACGTTTCTGAAACTGTTGTGCAAGCCTGCAATGGCGATTTTCATTTTCACTATCGTGGTGAGTTAGAAGCTAAGAATAAGGGTAAATTGAAGATGTATTTCGTGGAGAGGTAATTCTTACTAATGTTGGCTTCGAGAACGTCGGTCAACCGCGAATAGCATTTAGTCTGAAATCCTCGAAAGCTACATCTGGAATTTGTTTTGTGAAAATATTTTCAACTAAACCGATTTAACATCAATTTATTTCACATATATTTGCCCCCGTTAAGTGAAAAACAATAACACATATCCTTCATTCTTCATTCGCTGTGAGCGAAGAAGGTACCCCCTGGGGTAATATTGTGTTTTGCGGGGCTATGTGCTCTGCCTTCTAGAAATCTTACATTTTATTAATTCTGTTTTTAAGCCCAAAGGCTAACAGTTTATTTTTCAATCAGAATGAATATTTCCATTCTTATTGCTGGTGAACAACACGTTCATCATGCAGAATATTTATGCGAATTAATGGCTGAAGCAGCCAAAAAACGTGGTACCGGAATAGCTAAACGATCTCCTGAATATGTGAAGGAAAAAATGCGGGAAGGCAAGGCTGTCATTGCGTTTGACGGTGAAATTGCCGTTGGTTTTTGCTATATCGAAACCTGGGGGCATAACAGATTTGTTGCCAATTCTGGTTTAATCGTAGATGAGAATTACCGTAAAACTGGCTTGGCTAAATCCATCAAAAAAAGCATCCTCGAATTATCGCAACAAAAGTTTCCAGGTGCCAAGGTTTTTGGAATCACCACCAGTTTGGCTGTGATGAAAATCAATAGTGACTTAGGCTACAAACCCGTCACATTTTCTGAGTTAACAACCGACGAAAAGTTCTGGGATGGGTGCACGGGATGTGTAAATGTTGACATCCTGAACCGAACCGAACGCAAACATTGTTTGTGCACCGGAATGCTCTTTGATCCTGTGCAACAAACGAAAGAGGCTTTTTCTAAAAGTAGTAGATGGCAACGTTTCATAGAATTTCTAAGAAAAGAAAGAGCACGATTATCCCCCTTTGGAGGGGGCAGGGGGAGGATTAAAAACACTTCCAATTAAAAATCAAATTAAATAATCAAAAATGAAAAACAATACCTGCGTTCTAGCATATTCTGGCGGATTAGATACCACTTTCTGCGTAAAATACCTGCAAAAGGAATGCAATATGAATGTCACAACAGTATTCGTGAACACTGGGGCATTCACTCAAGAAGAAATTGAAGAAATTGAAGCAAAAGCGTTGGCCTTGGGTGTGACGGAGCATCAAACAATTGATGTTTCTGAACAATTTTATAATGAAGGAATCAAGTACTTAATCTTCGGGAATGTGCTCAAAAATGACACGTATCCTTTGTCTGTGAGTGCTGAACGCGTTTTCCAGGCAAAAGCAATCGTTGATTACGCCAGAAAAATCAATGCTTCATATATCGCTCATGGAAGTACTGGAGCTGGAAATGATCAAGTTCGATTTGATCTAATCTTTCAAACCCTCGCTCCAGAAATTGAAATTATAACTCCTATTCGCGATTTGCAGTTAAGTCGACAACAGGAAATAGATTACTTGAACGAAAATGGTGTTGTGGTTGATGGCAAAAAGGCTCAATATTCAATTAACAAAGGCCTTTGGGGAACAAGTGTTGGGGGAGCAGAGACATTAACCTCTAATCTTCCACTGCCTGAAAGTGCTTGGCCGAATCAGCTTCTATGTTTAGCTTCTGAGATTATCACCATCGTTTTTGAAAAAGGTGAACCAGTAGAATTGAATGGTAAGAAATTGAATCCCGTGACGTTGATTCAACAATTGGAGATGTTCTGTTCCTCTTTCGCAATTGGACGAGATACGCATGTAGGTGATACCATTATCGGAATAAAAGGTCGTGTTGGTTTTGTGGCTGCTGCGCCGCTCATTCTCATTAAAGCTCATCAATTGCTCGAAAAACACACGCTCACAAAATGGCAGATTCAACTCAAAAAACAGCAAAGTGAGTGGTATGGAAACTTGTTTCATGAAGGACAATTCATGGATCCGGTAATGCGTGACATAGAAGCAATGTTGTCCTCGAGTCAACAACGTGTAACTGGAATTGTGACCATTCAATTGCATCCTTACCGTTTCGAGTTAGTCGGGGTTCAATCGCCATTCGACTTAATGCAATCAGAAGTTGCCAGTTACGGTGAAGAAACGAACGCTTGGTCCGCTGATGACGCGAAGGGATTTATCAAAATATCTTCCAATTCCGGGAAATTGTGGCATTCCTTTTCTAATAAGTTACAAGAAGTATGAAAGCAGGAATTATTGGTGGCGCTGGATATACAGCCGGTGAATTGATCAGTTTATTGAGCCGGCATCCTGAAATGGAATTCGCATTCGTCACAAGTGAAAGTCAGAAAGGAAAACTGGTTCGTGAGTTTCACGGCGATTGGGGCATTCCTTCAAACTTGAACTTTTCAAACGAGTATCATTTTGATCTGGATGTGTTGTTTCTATGCGGCGGACACGGCTACTCGAAGTCGTTTCTGCAGAATAATAAAGTTCCAGCTGGTGTGTTGTTGATCGATTTAAGCACCGATTTTCGAACAAATAATTCCTTTGTCTATGGATTGCCAGAAATTAATGCTGAAAAACTAACGAATCGAATTGCGAACCCAGGTTGTTTTGCAACTGCTATTCAATTGGCGCTTTTGCCTGTTGTAAAAGGCATAAATGGCGCTGTTCATGTCAATGCAATTACAGGTTCAACAGGTGCGGGACAATCATTAAGTGAAACCGCACATTTTTCGCGGCGTTCTTCAAATGTGTCTTCTTACAAAGTACTGGAACATCAACACCTCGATGAAATAGAAAACACGTTTTCTCAGAATAAATCAACCATTACAGAACTGAATTTTGTTCCTGTCCGAGGACCATTTACGCGTGGAATTTTTTGCACCAGTTATTTCGATACCGATTTGAATCAGAAACAGGTGTTGGAGTTGTACAATGATTTTTATTCTGGAACAGCTTTTACCAAAGTGGTTGCCAATGTTGATTTGAAACAAGTGGTACAAACCAATTTTTGTTTGGTGGAACCAAAAATCATTAAGAACAAACTCGTGATTACTTCGGTAATCGATAATCTGTTAAAAGGCGCAGCCGGACAAGCAGTTCAAAACATGAATCTATGTTGCGGGTTTGCGGAAGAGTTGGGGCTGAATTTAAAACCAGGGAGATTCTAAACCTCCCCCTTAGGAGGGGGATTGAGGGGGAGGACTGAGAAGAATTACCTTGAAAAAATAGTAAAGTAAAAATGAAAACAACAGCAAAATCATCAATATACAACGTCTACCATCCTTGGAATCTTTCTTTCACGAAAGCACTTGGGACAGAACTGATAGACAGCACGGGAAAAACGTATTTGGATCTTTATGGTGGACATGGAGTAATTTCTATAGGCCACAATCACCCTGTCTGGAAAAACGCTTTGAAGAATCAGCTTGATCAGATCAGCTATTATTCCAACGCTGTTCAAATCACAGAGCAAGAAGAAGTTGCTGAGTCTTTAGAGAAGATTTCAGGTTTATCCAATTACCAATTGTTTCTGTGTAATAGCGGTGCAGAAGCCAATGAAAACGCTATGAAAGTTGCTTCTTTTCATACAGGACGAAGTAAGATATTGAGCTTTAATCAAGCGTTTCACGGTCGTACAGTTGGGGCAATTGCCGTAACCGATAATCCAACTATTGTTGCGCCCTTTGGAGAAGAATTGAATCAGAAGAAGATTGCTTTTGAAGATGTGACTTCCTTGATCCATGAACTGTCGTCGAAAGAATACGCAGCTGTCATCATTGAAGGAATTCAAGGTGTTGCAGGAGTGTTTGAAGCTTCAACCGATTTTTGGAAGAAACTACGTGAAACTTGTGATACGACTGGAACCTTGTTGATTGCCGACGAAATTCAAAGCGGCTGTGGACGAACGGGTAAATTCTTTGCATTCCAGCACCACGATATTCGACCAGATCTCATCACAATGGCCAAGGGAATTGGAAATGGTTTTCCTGTTGCAGGGGTACTTATCGATGAGAAAATAGAACCAAAAAAAGGACAATTGGGAACCACCTTTGGTGGTAGTTATCTGGCTTGTGCGGCCATGAAATCGGTACTGGAAGTGATTACATCTGAAAATTTAATAGATCAGACTTCTCAACTTGGCAAGTGGATTTCTGAAAAACTCAAATCATTTCCTGAGGTAGAAGAAGTACGTGGACGAGGTTTAATGATTGGAATTAAAACAACGATCAAAGCCTCGGAATTGCAGCAATTGTTGTTGAGTAAAGGAATAGTAACTGGAACTTCAACTTGCCCGTTTACCTTGCGTATTCTGCCGCCTTTAACGATAGATAGTAGTCAACTAGAGTATTTTTCATCAACATTTATTACTCTACTTAGCGAGCGCGTTAGCCGAGCCAAGATTCGAGAATTCGTGGCTAAACCTCTTTCAGAATGAAACAATTCACGCAGCTCTCAGATGTCTCCAATCCGCAAGAACTTATTGAAAAAGTATTGCGAATTAAAGGAACTCAGAGCCTCGATTTCGGTAAAGGAAAGAATCTTGCCATGCTCTTTTTTAATCCAAGTTTACGTACACGAATGAGTACACAAACCGCAGCGTATAACCTGGGTATGTCGGTTTCGGTATTGGAAGCCAACCAAGCATGGAAATTGGAATCAGAACTTGGCGCTGTAATGAACGGAGATGCTCAAGAACACATTCAAGACGCGATTCGTGTAATGAGTTTGTACACCGATATTTTGGCGGTTCGTGCTTTTCCGTCACTTACCAAAAAAGAAGACGATTATTCAGAGAAACTCCTGAATGCCTGTATCAACTACAGCGAAAAACCAGTGATTTCTTTAGAATCAGCAACCCGGCATCCTTTGCAATCATTGACAGATGTCGCTACTATTCATGAGTTCGGGTTAAAACGACCAAAAATTGCTGTCACGTGGGCGCCACATCCAAAATGCCTTCCACAAGCGGTTGTAAATTCTTTTTTGGAATGGTCAACAGTTTTGGATGCTGAAGTGGTACTTGCTCATCCTGTCGGCTATGGACTGGACATTCGGTTTACAAAAGGTATTCAAGTTACCAACAACCAGGAAGAGGCGTTGGAAGGTGCTGATTTTGTATACTGCAAAAATTGGAGTAGCTACACTTCTTACGGACAAAAACTGGAAGTAGAAAAAGACTGGATGATCAGCGAAGAGAAAATGGCAAAAACCAACGCCGGAAAATTTATGCATTGCTTGCCAGTTCGTCGAAATGTGGTGGTTACAGATGCTGTTTTGGATGCATCTATTGTTTATCACCAGGCTGGAAATCGACTATGGTCGGCGCAAGCGGTACTTCACGAAATAATCAAAAATTTATGAAAGTTACTATCGTAAAAGTAGGTGGAAAAGTATTGGAAAATCCAACTTCTTTAGAACAGTTTATTGAATCGTTCAAAGCTATACCCGGATTGAAATGGTTGGTTCATGGAGGGGGAAATCGTGCAACTGAAATTGCTGAAAAGCTGGGAATAGAAAGTTCGTTCATTAATGGTCGACGCGTTACTTCACCTGAATTTCTCGATGTTGCAGTTGATACGTACGCTGGAATCAATAAGAAGGTGGTTGCCTTGTTGCAAAAAAAAGGCGTTTCTGCCTTGGGACTTTGTGGAGCAGATCTGCAAATGATTCCTTCCGAAAAGCGCGTTTTACAGCAGGTTGACTTTGGTTTTGTGGGCGATCCTGTAGATTCAGAAATAAACACAGAGCTGCTCGATTTTCTATTGAATTCAGAAATCACACCTGTGTTTAGCGCCTTGAGTTATGATGCCCATTTGGGAATGTTACTCAACACAAATGCAGATGCTGTTGCAGCGAATCTTGTTCAGAAGCTTTCGTTGAAAGTTGATGTTGAATTGGTGCTCGCATTCGAAAAGAATGGGGTTTTACTCAATTCTGAGGATGATTCTAGTGTGATTCAAATAATAAATTCAGCGGAAATAGCAGTATTGAAGAACGATGGAATCATTTCAAACGGGATGCTTCCAAAAATGGAAAGTGCGGTTTTAGCCATTCAAAATGGTGCAGAGCTGGTTCGAATAACTTCATATAAAGCCCTGCAATCAGGCACAATAATTCAATAATGGACATAATACATGATTTAAAAACCTTAATTGGAATTCCGTCATTCTCAGGTGAAGAAGACCGAGCTGCAGACTGGATTTCGAATCGCTTGAACGAAGTTGGAATTCCGTCGGAACAGTTGAAAAACAACGTATGGGTCAAGAATCTTCACTTTAGCGAAAAGAAACCAACGGTTTTATTGAATTCTCATTTGGATACCGTAAAACCGAGTGAAAACTGGACTTTCGATCCGTTTTCGGCTGAGGTAATTGATCATAAATTAATTGGTTTGGGATCAAATGATGCAGGAGCTTCTCTGGTTTGTTTACTTCATACCTTCATTCATTTTTACGAAGAGGAATTGCCCTTTAATTTGGTGTTTTGCGCGTCTGCAGAAGAAGAAAACAGTGGTTCGAACGGAATGGAATTGGTTCGAAATCACCTAGGGAAGATTGATTTTGCGATTGTGGGTGAACCTACGAATTGTGAAATAGCCATTGCTGAAAAGGGGTTGTTGGTTATTGACGCACTTGCGAATGGAAAAGCAGGTCATGCTGCACGAAACAATGGTGAAAATGCAATTTACGTGGCCTTGAACGATATCCAAAAATTGAAACTAGTGGAATTTACTGTTCCTTCGGAAATGCTTGGAATGGTGCATTTAAATGTGACTCAGATTCAAGCGGGAACGCAACATAATGTTATTCCGGATACTTGCCGGTTCACAATTGATGTTCGAACAACAGACAGTTATTCCAACGAGGAGATTTTGAGTATTCTTCAAGGTTATTGTAGCTCAAAACTTACTGCGCGTTCGCTGCGATTGAAACCTTCCGGATTACCAGATGATCATCCGATAATTGCAGTTGCCAAAAAGTTAGACATTCCGTGTTTCGGTTCGCCAACAATGAGCGATCAGGCTTTGATGCCTTGGTTGTCTGTTAAAACTGGTCCAGGATTTTCAGAACGGTCACATACGGCCAACGAATACATTTTGCTTTCTGAATTGGAGCAAGGAAAAACACATTATATGAATTTGATAAATGCACTTCGATATGAAACTTTGGGATAAAGGAAATACAACACTCGAACGTATTCACCAATTTACAGTAGGAAATGATCGCGAAATGGACAAGCGATTGGCACCTTTTGATATTCAAGGGTCGATTGCACACGTTACCATGCTTTCCGAATGTGGATTGTTTCCAAAGTCAGAATTGGCTGGGGTAGTAAGCGAATTCACTAATTTACTGCAGGAGGTCGAAAACACGGATTTTTCTTTGCCAGAATCGGTGGAAGATATTCATTCATGGGTAGAACTAAAACTGACCGAAAAACTCGGGGACATTGGAAAAATGATTCACACCGCCCGTTCGCGCAACGATCAGGTGTTGGTTGATATCCATCTGTATTTGAAATCTGTTCTTGAACAATTCATTATGCAAACGAAAGAATTTGGAAATGAATTGTGTGATTTAGCCTTGAAGCACGAATTGGTTGCACTACCAGGTTACACACATACGCAAGTCGCCATGCCTTCTAGTTTTGGTATGTGGTTGAGTGCGTATGCAGAATGCCTGGCAGATGATTTACGTTTGCTCAAAGCAGCTTATGATAGTGCCGACCAAAATCCTTTGGGAACAGCGGCTGGTTATGGTTCTTCATTTCCAATTGATCGGAAAATGACGACGGAATCACTCGGCTTTTCGCGGTTGAAAGTCAACCCAATTGCTGCTCAACTCAATCGGGGTAAACTGGAACAAACAGTTTGTTTTGCGTTGACTTCTCTTTCCGGAACCATGGGAAAGTTGGCTTCCGATTGTGTGTTGTACCTCTGTCAAAATTTTCAGTTTATACAATTTCCGGATGAATTGACTACTGGAAGCAGC
>CBFGNV010000087.1:0-15286 GCA_965650275.1 uncultured Fluviicola sp.
TTTCAGCATTAATGTCCTCTCTCATATTAGCACCAACTTAAGATGAATATCTCACTAATTTGTCTGTCAAAATAAACTCTTTATATTTCTCTTTTATACGTTTACAGTTCTTTACAGTGTCTAGTGCAAATTCAAAACTTCTAAGTCTAATGTCTTTGTTTTCAGTTATCATAATGGTAATGTTTCCCACTTAAGTTAACCAAAAAGATCATTTGAAAAAAGACTTTTTTGCTTTAAGCCAGCATATAAAAACTTGATAATTATTCAATTTATAATTTATAATTATCTTCTAATTTCAAATAAGCCCCCAATCCCTGCATTCCTCCTTCTCGTCCAAAACCACTCTCTTTATAACCACCAAAAGGAGAAGTTGGATCAAATTTATTGTACGTATTTGCCCAAACAACTCCTGCACGCAATTTTGTTGTCATGTTGAAGATGCGTGAACCTTTGTCTGTCCAAACGCCTGCTGCCAAACCGAAAGGCGAATTGTTTGCTTTCTGAATTACTTCATCAATTGTTCGGAAGGTTTGAATTGTCAGTACCGGACCAAAAATTTCTTCCTGTGCAATTCTACTCGATTGCGCTACATCCGTAAATAATGTCGGACGAATAAACAGTCCGTTCTTCGGAATAGAACATTTGCTTTCGTGCATTTTTGCACCTTCTTTCTTTCCGATTTCGATGTACTTTTTAATCGTGTCGTATTGTTCTTTGGAGTTGATCGCCCCAATGTCTGTGTTTTTGTCCAACGGATCTCCAACGTATAAGGTATCCAAACGGTCTTTCAGCTTTTGGATTACTTCATCGGCAACCGATTCCTGAACGAATAGACGTGAACCTGCACAACAAACGTGACCTTGATTGAAGAAGATTCCGTTAACGATTCCTTCAACGGCCTGGTCGATTGGCGCGTCATCAAATACAATGTTTGCTGATTTCCCACCCAACTCAAGTGTCAATTTTTTGCCAGTTCCAGCAACCGCCTTTTGGATGATTTTTCCAACGTTTGTGGAACCCGTAAATGCAATCTTGTTCACGTCTTTGTGATTCACAATCGCAGCTCCGGTATCGCCGAAACCTGTAACAATATTTACTACTCCGGCGGGTAATCCACTTTCATGAATGATTTCTGCTAACAACATTGCCGTTAACGGAGTTGTTTCAGCCGGTTTGAGAACAACTGTATTTCCCGCAGCCAGGGCTGGAGCAATTTTCCAAGCCGCCATCAACAATGGAAAATTCCATGGAATGATTTGTCCAGCAACACCAAGCGATGTCACTTTTCTGTTTGGGAAGGCGTAATCCAGTTTATCTGCCCAACCTGCGTAGTAAAAGAAATGATTGCAAGCCAAAGGAACGTCAACATCTCTCGATTCGCGAATGGTTTTACCAGCATCAAGTGTTTCCACAACTGCCAATTCACGTGCTTTTTCCTGCATCAAACGCGCAATGCGGTAAATGTACTTTCCACGTTCTTTCGCGGATAGTTTCGACCAAACGTTTTCGTACGCTTTTCGAGCAGCTTTCACCGCCTTGTCAACGTCGGCTTCATTTGCATGTGCTACTTCTGCGAGAACTTTATCCGTTGCCGGATTCGCAGTCTGAAAGTATTTCCCGGAACTGGGAGCAACGAATTTTCCGTCGATGTATAATTCGTAACGTTCTTTCAATTTCACATGGCTTGTACTTTCCGGACTAGGACTGTAATCCCATCCACCATTGAAATCGAAAGTTGTTTTTTCTTCTTTATGTTTAGCTTTTGCCATCTTATCTCGTTTTTCCTTCCCCTGTCAGTTCGAGTGTTCCTGACCTTTAGCGTCAGGGATGTATCGAGAACAAGGAGGAAATGTTTAATCTATCGAAAAATAATCTGCGCTTTGGTAATGACCAGTTTGCTGTTTTACCAATTGCATCAATACATCATTTGCTAACGAACTTGCTCCAAAACGAAACCATTCATTACTCAACCAATCGTTTCCTAGCGTTTCTTTCACCATCACCAAGTTGTGAAGTGCCAGTTTGGAAGACGAAATTCCGCCAGCCGGTTTCATTCCTACCTTCACACCAGTTTTGTTGTAAAAGTCTTTGATCGCGCAAAGCATCGTATACGTTACCTGCATGGTTGCCGCGGGTTGAATTTTACCAGTAGAAGTCTTGATAAAATCGGCTCCCGCATACATTGCAATATCACTTGCTCTGCGAACCTGATCCAACGATGCTAATTCTCCAGTTTCTAAAATCACTTTCAAACGCGATTTTCCGCAAGCTTCTTTAATCGCAGCAATTTCATCAAATACAAAGTTGTACTCACCCGCAAGGAATTTCCCTCGAGAAATCACCATGTCAATTTCATCTGCACCATTATCAACTGCGAATTTCGTGTCCAACAGTTTAATTTCTGCAGTGGATTGTCCGCTTGGGAATGCTGTAGAAACAGAAGCCACTTTAATTCCAGAATTGCCCAGCGCTTTTTTTGCTTCAGCCACCATTGATGGATAAACACAAATTGCTGCAACTGTTGGTAAATCCGGATAGCTATCGTGCAAGTGCTGCGCTTTGTAGCACAACTGTCGTACTTTTCCAGGTGTATCTTTTCCTTCCAAAGTTGTCAAATCAATCATATTCAACACCAATTTCAGGCCTTGAATTTTTGATTCATTCTTGATGCTGCGTGTTTGGAAACGAGCAACGCGTTCCTCCACACCAACCTTGTCAATTGTTGGCGACAAACGAAAATCGGGAATCTTCTTAAATGTTTTATTTAATGCCATTTATTCAATGATATACATTCAAATATACGTAACCAATGTGAAGGGAAAATGAAATGTGAAAAAGTTTCGATGCTAAAAGGAATTAGTGCCTCGACTGCGCTCGGCAACCTTCGAAAAAATCTTCGAAGTATTCATAAAGGTCATCGAGCGGAGTCGAGATGCCCTATTTTGATTATTTTTAACCTAATGAAAAACACACTTGTGATGGATTTGGTTCATACTGCTTTGAGGGCCGCTGTTGAAGCGTCGGAAGCGATTATGGAAATCTATTTACAAGATTTTGAAGCACAATGGAAGGAGGATGGAAGTCCGGTTACCATTGCTGATCTTCGTTCAAATGACATTCTTGTTGGACATCTGGAAAGCACAGGGATTCACGTCATTAGTGAAGAAAGTGAGAAGGAAGCTTTTTCTTCCCGAAAGGATTACGAACTGGTTTGGTGTGTGGATCCATTAGATGGAACGAAGGAGTTTCTCAAGAAGAATGGAGAATTCGCTGTTTGTATAGCTTTGATTCAGGATCAGAAACCCGTTTTGGGCATTATTGCTTCACCTGTTGAACGAAAGTTGATCATCGGCGGACAAGTTATTCCGGCTGCACATGTTGATTTTAAAGATGTTGACGACGCATCGAAATGGAGATATATTGAGAAGAGAGAATCATTGAATTCACCCTTGGTTATAGCTGGAAGTCGTTCACATTTGTCCGGAAATGATCTGAATTTTACCAATGAAATGAAATCGCGGTTTGGAGAAGTTATTTTCCTTCAGAAAGGCAGTGCTCTTAAATTCATTGATCTGGCCCTTGGAAAAGCAGATGTTTATCCTCGATTTGCCCCTACAATGGAATGGGATATTGCGGCTGGACAAGCGATCATTGAATCATTGGGTGGAACTGTTGTTCAGGCTGACACAAATGAGAGTTTGCGCTACAACAAAGAGAATTTGTACAATCCTTATTTCGTGGTTTACACGGCGCCGATGTTGTCATGAAGGGAATTCTTTTTTCATTAATCCTTTTGATCTCTGGTATTCTGAATGGGCAGGATAGTTTCTCTGTTACACCTGAAAATGAGTGCAAAATCATCCCCGTTCAATCAAGACCAGACATAATTGGTAACAATCGAGTGCTTCCGATGGAAAGTTATTTCCGCGACAGAATTTTGATCTTGCCGGGAAGTTACTCGCATGTTTTTCCGCTAACGGATCGTGAGACTGGTTATTTCCGAACAGTCGCCAATCAGAAGATACGCTATTCTAGTGCCGGGGTTTATTTGTACAACAGAGAATTGATTCAGGTAGCCGATGGAAATAATCAGATATGGGCAACGCCGTTATTTGACATTTCAATGGGAAAAGACTTGACTGCTGATTCCTTGAGTAGAATTTCTCAAAACACTCGTGGAGTAAGAGTGGAAGGTATTTTTAAACGTGTGTTTTTCACGACTTCGTTTTATGAAAACCAGGCTATTCTTCCCGATTATGCCCGCGCTTATGCATTAAGTAAAGGCGAATTCTATCCAAACCAATCGAATGGAACGTACTCACAGGTAAATGGTGTAATTTCTGGCGGCGCAAGAACAAAACCCTTCGATGTTAATGGTTTTGACTATGCTTATGCAGTTGGAAGCATTACCATTCGCTTATTGAATAATATGGATGTGAGCTGGGGTAACAATTCCATATTCGTTGGAAGCGGTTACCGAAGTATGTTGTGGAGCGATCATTCGCTTGGTGCAATGAATTTGAGATTTCGCTGGAAATTCACCAAACGCTTCGAATATCAATTTGTTCGAATGCGCGGGATGAATATGCTGAGAAGAATTGGAGGAGTTAATGGAGAAGCGTTCTATGAACCAACTTCCGTGAGCATGTCGACCCTTTACTATCATCCTACACCTAATAGTTCTATTGGACTGTTCGAAGGTGGTTTGTGGTATCGGGGAGATTCCATTTCGAAAAAACCAGTTGCTGCAATGTATTACGTTCCCATTCCCGGGGCAAGCGCCATTGAGGAAGCAACAGGACAAAAAAGCAATACTGTTTTAGGTCTGGATGGAAGCGTTAAGACCAAATTCGCCCTGTTTTATGGACAATTTGCTTTGAATCCATTCGTAGAAAAAAGTAGTGTTCTTCAAGTTGGGACGCGCATCTTTGATTTAAGACGTAAAGGAGCTTTTATACAATTGGAGTATAATCAGGCAGATGAGAAATCATATATAAGCTCAAACCCAAGAATGAATTATGCCTCTTATAATTTGCCATTAGCGCATCCGGCCGGGACGAATTTCCAGGAATTTTTGTTCAGAGGGAATTATGAATACAAGGATTTCTTTGTTGCTCCTGCGATTCACTACTATCCAAAGCAACAAGAACAGTCCACACTTTTACCCGTTTATACTGCAACTACTCCAAGTTCTCAAAAGGTGATTTTAACCGTTCTTGAGTTTGGTTATAAGTTCAATCGTGCCTACGGATTGGAATGTTTCGGTCAGTTCAGATACAGAAAATCAGATGGAACTCAAGTCCATGAATCGTCATGGATCAGTGCTGGAATCAGAACAGCAATTCGCAATCATTATTTCGATTACTAATGATGAGGTTTTTAATAGTCATATTGTTTTTGGTTCTGGTGTTCGATGTTTCCGCACAAGTGGATACGGTTAAAAAGCCGTTTGAACAAAAACCGATTGAGCGCGTTCAGACATTGGTCACTGTTTGTCTTCCGGATTACGTTTTCCCAATTGATTACTCTTATTCTGATCGGGAATTGAGTTATGATCTGCACAGGAGTATTTTACCTATCCGATCTAATTATCTGGTTTCAACAGAAACAGGGTTATCTTATTCGCGCTGTAAGGTTTTGGATGTTCAACCGGTTTCTGAAAGTTATGCAGATTTGGACAGCGCTGGAAATTTTGGATATAGAGCTTCCTTAGGAGCTTCAATCCGATTTCAGAAGGGAAAATGGTACAACAAAACCCAGGTTCTTTCAGGTTGGAGCAGCAGGGAAAGTGTTGATCAGGATCACGCAGCATTTTCACCAAATCACAATCGTGACTATTATTGGTACAATTCTGTTCGTACAAGAACGCATTACACGCCAAGTGAAACCTTTGATGTAAGTTTTGGAATCGACAATCATTTTATTGGAGAAGGTTATCGTTCGCTGATGCAAAGTAATCAAGTGGCGCCAAGTCCGTTTGCAATGATGCGCGTCAATTTCTGGCGATTGGAATACGGATTGATCTATCAGTTCAATCATGAAAATATACCTGACACCAATGCGATGTGGAAATTCAATGCATTGCATTATCTCAGTTATAACATTACCAAACGATTCAATATTACGCTGATCGAACAGGTACTTTTCCAGCCGAAAGATGGGACGTTCAATCGTGGTTTTGAGTTGGAATATTTAAATCCGATTGTGTTTTTCCGTCCACAGGAGTATAGCTTAGGTTCTACGGATAATGTCATACTTGGCTTAAACACAAGTTATAAATTCAAGAAGCATATCGTGTATGGTCAGCTGTGTTTAGATGAGTTTGTGATTGATGAGATCAGAGCGCGCTCAAAATGGTGGGCAAATAAATACGGCGCGCAATTAGGAATAAAAGGAACAGTGAAAAACCTGAAATACATTGTCGAAGGAAATGTGGTTCGTCCGTACATGTATTCGCACATCAATAGCGGACAAAACGCCGGGAATTTAGGTTTGGCAACAGGTCATCCATTGGGTTCTAATTTTGGAGAAATACTGGCAATTGTTACGAAGGATAAATTGAAAATGTCGGATAAGGTAATTGCCCATAAATTCAGTTATTCGGTATTTGGGAAATTCCAATTGAAAGGTGAAGACCCAGATTCATTAAGTTGGGGCGGAAACATTTACGAAAGTTATGTACTTCGACCAAAGGAATATGGAAATACAATTGGGCAAGGATTAACCATTCGAAACATTTTGTTTGGAGCTCAATTTTCTTATTCCAACATCAGGTTCCCATTAGAGTACTACGCACAGGTTGGCGTGAATTATACCTGGGGCGAAACAAAAACGCGAACATCACCAACAGCAGTTGTAGGAATTAGAAGTACGTTATTCGGAACCCGCCGTTATTTTTAAAATAAGGGGCGTAGGGGCGTCCGCCGCGGTGGATCACCCTTACAATGCCCCGTTTTTCACCAATATATAGCAGCAAACTATTTCGTGTGCAACGCTCCCAATTTCGTGATTTTTCCTTTCGAAATTTCCACGTTTTGGAGAACGGTATTGTCTTGATGTCCTTTCGGGTCTATTTCTATTTTGTAGTTGCCATCTTCAATTCCACGAAGAAGGAAATTTCCATTCGCATCCGTGTATGTGGAGTATGTTCTACCATTTCCCGTTATGGTAATTGCTGAACTGTTTCCGTAAATATGTCCGCCCACACCCGTTGATGGATCTACAATTTGTGAAAGCATTGGTTGAAAATGAAATTCATTTCCGATTTGAATCAGTGAGAATGCTACGTTAAAATCGAGTAGAATACTTGTGCTATTCCCGGAATTAATTTGAGCTTGAATGGGGAATTCAACGACAGAATTGAAATTCAAATCCAAGTCGAACCAACTCGTTCCACCGCCATCGTTATAGCTCAATTGATTATCTGTTCCGAAAGTCAAACGAAGCTTGGTATATGTTCCGGGCTGTATATTTGTGTTGTGCACCAATGTGATATCAACGCCATTCGTTAATGTCAATACATCTACAGATGTTTGGGTTTCACTCACCACAATCCAACCTGTGTTGCTTGAGTAAGCTTCCACCTTCGCTATTTTAACGAATAATCCATCAAAATCACCAGGAGAATCGGTCATTTTAATTTCCATAGTTCCCATTTTCTTTTCCTTTTTACACCCAGGTGCGCAAAATAGTAGTCCGGTGAATGTTAAGAGCGTCAAAATTGTTTTCATGTTATTGCTTTTTTGTTTTGACGACTTCATTAACGAATCATGTGCCATACGGGAGTTGATTTAAGAGAACGCCATGTGCACGGGCACTATGGGAAGTTGATCAAGAGAAGTTGGAAATTGTTTACTTTCAATATGAAAAGACATATTTCAATATGAAAGAATCCGAGATTCAATAAGTGAAATACTAAGGCGTTTTTTATAGCGTTTAATTAACTTCCAAGTCAAGTATCAATGTTTTTCAAAAGCATAGAAAAGAGAATGATAATACTTTACAAAGTGAGTGCTCTGTTGCTTTTTACAATGGTTACTACTTGTATTTACTGCCAAAATGGAGTATTTGTGTCTGGATCTATCGATTTTGGGAGTGTTGGTCGGGCCTATTCTTTTCAACAAAGTGAAACTGTTCTTAAACGAAATTGGCTTGGAACGGAAAAGGATGATGCTGATATCTTGTACAGTCCGGAGATCAATTTACGCTATCATTTTCTGAATCATTTTGGAGTTTCATTGAACCTGAAAATGACAGATAAAGCGGCTGTTTTTCATGACAGTAGATTCATCAATGCGAATGACATACCAGGTGTTGATTACGCTGGAAACAAAGGGAAGTTGGTTGCTGATTCAGGAAATTTTAACCCCAATCGAAATTTCATATCTCCAAACATCTCGTTTCAGTATCATATTCTAAACGATTACAATGGATGTGGTCCATATTTTTCATATGGAATTGGGTATAATCAACTACTGAGCAAAAGCACCGATTTTACACTGAGTTACTTTCATGAAAGCACAAAAGAGTTGCTGGAATTGCAGATGCATTACAAAAAAAGATATCTAAGTCAATACGTGGAAGTAGGTTTTACAGGATTTCCAGGTCACATAAGCGGTGCGAGTAAATCAAAATTGAAAACAGTTACCAGAGGTGCCGTGTGGAGTGTTGGTTTCAGATACACCTTTGCCGGAACATACATGGTTGCGAATTATCAGGTGAGTAAAAACAGCACGGTTCAGTACACGGATAAACTGACACTTGGTGCTGGTTATTTTGGGTTGGTGGTCAAAGTAGGAGGCAGCGTTTTTGGAAGGAAGATCAATAGTTTGCACAACGAACATTTCGAGAAAGAAAAAGCGGATGAAGAACGCTTGAAAGAGGAGCGTGAAGAACGATCAAAGGAAACTCATGAGAGAGATGTTGCGATTAAACAGGAAATTGTTGTGAAGAGCAAGGAAATTACCATTTCGGTTTGGGATCATCTCAAATACGACAAGGACGTTATCACACTTGAATTGAACGGAAGTACTATTTTGGAAGATTACACCTTGCAGCGAAATAAGAAAACGATAAAAGTTGTGCTCGATTCTGAAACCAACACACTTGTGCTTTACGCCATTTCAGAAGGAGAAGAAACACCATGTACTGTAGCTGTAATTGTAAACGATGGGTTTACCGACCAACAAATCATTCTCAATTCCAATTTGGAGACTTCGGAAGCACTAACCATTCGACTTGCCGAGTAATTGAATTTATTTCTTAAACGAAGTACTATTCGCCGAATTGATTCTGTTTCCCGTGCTCAAATTCGAGACTAAACCGTAAATTTGCACCTGTCTTCCGAAAGTTGAGGAAGAACTGTTAAATAACGAGAGCAGAATGAGCATAGGTAATAAAATCAAGGTCTATATGGATTTCACCAAGTTCCGATTAGCGTCGTTGGTGATTCTTTCTGCACTTTCTGGTTATTTGTTTGTTGGTGCTCACGACGGACTGGAGATTACTTATTTACTTCTTGGAGGTTTCCTCGTAACTGCTGCAAGTAATGGTTCCAACCAAATTTGGGAACGTGAACTGGATGTTTTGATGAACAGAACGGGAAAACGGCCGTTACCAACAGGAAATATGTCGGTAAACGAGGGCTTAATCATTGTTTTGGTTTGTTTGATCTCAGGTTCATGGATGCTTTACCAATTGAATCTTGCATCAATGGTGCTTGGTTTATTTGCATTTGTTTCTTACGTATTCATTTACACTCCAATGAAGCGCATTTCTACTTGGGCTGTGTTTGTTGGTGCTTTTCCGGGTGCAATTCCACCAATGTTAGGAGCGGTTGCCGGATCAGATAGTTTTGGTTTGATTCCAGGTGTTTTGTTTTTCATTCAGTTTGTATGGCAATTCTCACACTTTTGGGCAATTGCCTGGGTGCTTTATGAAGATTATTTACAAGGAGGATTTTCATTATTGCCTTCCAAAGGTGGTCCGAATAAAACATCTGCATTTCAAATTGCCGTTTATTCATTCGCGCTTATTCCATTTTCACTTTTGCCATGGGTATTGGGTTGGACAGGAATTACAACCGTGTTTGTAGCAGGTATTTTATCCACATTGTATTATTTACTATCGCTTCGTTTGTTGAAGAGTTTGGAAAAGAAAGATGCAAAACGTTTAATGTTTGCTTCGTTTGCCATTCTTCCTATTTTGCAATTCCTCTATGTTTTCGACAGAATTCCTGAGGCTATTGAAAGTGCAATTAAGGCGGTATTTTAAGTTTATGAGGTTTTTACAAGCCCAATAAGTTAGTTATGAAACAGGAATATATAAAAGAACTTACTCCGGAAGTTAGAGAGCAAATGAAGCGTAACCTGGTTTACGTTGCCATCTTCAGTATCATTATGTTCTTCGCAGGTTTTGCCTCAGGATACATTGTGAGCAGTGGAGGTAGTTTTTGGGTGAAATACAATTTCCCACCGGCATTTTATATTTCAACGGCTTGTATCGCTATCAGTAGTTTGATTTTGCAGATTTTCGTTTCCCGTGTTAAAAAAGGGAAATATGCATTCGTGAAAATCGGTGTTTTTCTGACCTTCTTATTTGGCGTTGGATTCGCGGTTTACCAATTCAAAGGTTATGGTGAGTTAGTTGATTCTGGAGCCTTCGTGAATTCAAACATTACTGTTACTGAAGGTAGATATGGTGATTATTACTCCATCCGATATAACGGAAAGTATTTGGAAATTGATGGAAACGAATACTACGTGGCTGGTAAAAAAGTGACTGAAGCGCAAAAAGAGGAATTATCGAAATATGCTGCAAGTTTAGATACAGTAGCCGTTAATTCTAAGTTTCATGGTCCTTTAAAACCGAATATTGAGTTGTTGTACAAAAATCAGTTGGTGAGTTTCAAGAACGATAAATTTTACGTTCAGGATACGGTAGAATTGCTTTTTGTGGATTTACACCGTCTGGAAATGTTTGCAGTTCACATTCGTGATAAGCGCGGGGATTTCTTCCACAGCGGTGAATACGGTAAAGATTTCACCATTTATTTTGAAGGAAAACCTTTGCGTTATGAAGATCGTAATTTGTTGATGCAAGATGGTAGAAAATTGCCGCCTGCAATGCAAATCAGTTTGAATGGTTCGAAAGACACAGCAACGGCATACTTGTACATTATCACCTTTGCACATTTACTTCACGTATTGATTACATTGTTTTACATGCTCTCGTTGTCAATTCGTTCATTTACAGGGACATTAGAAAGATATAACTATATTTCGCTCCGAATGGGTTCCATTTTCTGGCACTTTTTAGGTGTATTATGGGTCGGATTGTTGTTATTTTTACTTTTTATTCATTAAACTTGCACAAAAAATTATAAAAAATGGCAGGACACGCTACAGCACATGTTGACTCGGGTACCGCTTGGGGAGGTAAGGTTTCACCTTTCAACGCAAGTTACGGTAAGTTGATGATGTGGTTCTTCTTGGTATCGGATGCACTGACTTTCAGTGGTTTGCTAGTTGCTTACGGATATACACGTCACACAACGCCAAGCTCTTGGCCAATTGGTGAAGAAACGTTTGATTCGCTTCCGTTTTTAGGTCACGGTTATCCGTTGGCTTATGTTGCTTTAATGACGTTCATCCTTATCGTTTCTTCGGTAACGATGGTATTAGCTGTTGAGGCTGGTCACCGTATGGACAAAAAAGGAGTAATGAAATGGATGATTGCTACAATTATCGGTGGTTTCTTCTTCTTGGGTTCACAAGCTTGGGAATGGTCTCACTTTATTCACGGTTCTCATTTCGGTAGTGTAGAAATCACTTCAGGAAAATATGCTGGTGCTCGTGCAATTGTGAAAGGTCATTTTGGTGATTTGAAAAGTTTGACAATCGTTGAGTCTGGAAAAGAGTATAAAAAAGGTGATGTTCTTTCTCCAAACTCAAAAGGTCACTTGAAGCAAGATGCTGATGAGTTATTCCACCATTTCCGTTGGGCTGCAATGACAGGTCACACGCATGAAGGAAACATGATGATGTTACATGATGGATCTGTTGCAAAGTGGGATAAAGCTGCCGACCATGAAATGGAATTGATCATGAAGAATGACGGTGATGGTGTTGCTTACAAGAATGTTGAGAAAGTTCACGGTAAAGAAGCTGAAAAGTTATACTGGGAATCATTGAGTGCTGGTAAGAAAGGTGCAATCATATATGGTGCTGACTTAACAAATAACGAATATGGTCCATCTCAGTACGGACAATTTTTCTTCTTTATTACTGGATTCCACGGATTCCACGTATTCTCAGGAGTAATGATTAATATCTTGATCTTCTTAGGTGTTGCTCGTGGAACTTACCACAAACGTGGTCATTACGAAATGGTTGAGAAAACTGGACTTTACTGGCACTTTGTCGATTTAGTTTGGGTATTCGTATTTACATTCTTCTACTTAGTTTAATTTTTAAGATCTTTATATATCATGGAAAGAGACGATATTATTGAATATTCTTTAGACGCTCACCACAGCGAAGAGCAAGGAAAGAAGATTCGTCGCAAAATTATGCTTGTAACGTTAATTCTTACTGTAATTACGATTGTAGAAGTATTAGTAGGTATGTACTTTGGTCGTTCAATGACGAAAGGTGGTACATGGCAAGCAATTAAATGGGGTTACGTAGTTTTGACATTAGTGAAAGCTGGATATATTGTTCTTGTGTTTATGCACCTGGGCGATGAGCGTAAAGCATTGAAATGGGTAATTCTCGCACCATATGCTTTATTCATTATTTACTTAATATTTATTGCGCTGACCGAAGCGTTAGCCGTAAATGACACACTACAGATTCAAGGTTAGAAAGTAAATACAATGCCGAAAAATACTAAAGCCGGTTCCATAAGACCAGTGTTCTCAATGCTGATCTTATTTGGACCGGCTCTTATTTTAATATTAATTTCCAAAGTAGGTTGTGAGCACAAGTTCAAAACCTTAGATGATTACGGAGCTGTTCCGGCTTTCCACGCAAAATCTTCCCTTGGAAAAACATTAACGAATAAATCGTTCGAAGATAAAGTAGTGCTTTACACTACAATTCAAACATCCTGCCCGGATACCTGCGCAACAGCAATTTGGTTTCTTGATCAATTGATCTATCAGCGCATCCGAACTAATGAAAAGAAATTAGGTCACGTTCGAATCGTTTCTTTTGTAACGGATAAAGAGGGTAATCCTTCTACCGATCTCAAGCTTGTTCAATCTGTTCTTGCACGAAAAGTGGAAGGCTATGACCCCAGAGTTTGGATGCTTGTAAGTGGTAATGTGGAAGATGTATACAACATCAAGCACAACGGTCAGTCCTTATTGCAAAAAGACAAAAAGTACTTTGCCGGAAAAGCGTTTACTGAGTTAATGCTGCTTGCTGATAAGAACAACCGTATTCGCATGGTTCTTTCCGCAAAATCAGAAAGTACAATTCGAACGATGCGCGATCATATGGCGCTTCTGGAAAAGGAATACACAATGGCTCGTTACAAGGCCAAGAAAAAATAAAGCATGAAACTGTTGCTTCGACTCCGCTCAGCAACCACTGGTAGTTCCATTATTTTATGGACAGGGTTGTTCTTACTTGTATTGGTAACATCTTGCGAAGACAAAGCAAAACCTCGTGCACTTCCGTATTATGGGAATTACGATGTGTATACTATCGAGAAGAATGGTAAACAGATCAATGACACTGTCTTCCCGAAGATTCCGTTTTTCTCTTATTTGAATCAGGATTCTGTTAGAATTACTTCTAAGGATTTGAAAGGAAAGGTCTGGATCGCTAATTTCTTTTTTACTTCGTGTCCAAGTATTTGTCCACCAATGATGTCGCAAATGCGTCGTTTGAACGTGCTTACGAACGATGTGGAGAAAGAAGTGCAATTTATTTCCTTCTCTATAGATCCGAATAACGATAAACCTTATGTGCTTAAAAAGTACATTAAGAACAACGGAATTTCAACGAAGAATTGGGTGTTGCTCACCGGAAACGAGAAGAAAACGCATAAACTGGGAGTTGACCACTTTATGGTTCACGCAAAGAAAGATGCCATGGCTTCCGGTGGATTTGCTCATTCAGACGGAATGGTATTGGTTGACAAAGAGGGTTACGTTCGTGGAATTTATCTCGGAACACAAACGCCTCAGGTGGATCAGTTGAATATAGATTTACGAAAATTATTACGAATAGAATATGGAGTTGAATGCAAAGAAAAGTAAGAACCTTAGAAAATTAATCATAGTTCTTTCAGTTGTAATTCCGGTAGCAGTAGCAGCATTGTTTGTCATCAAGATTCCTGGAATCAACTTGAGTTTTTTACAACCTATTTATGCAGGAATTAATGGTTTAACAGCTGTGTTATTGGTGCTTGCAATGATTTTTCTGAAGCAGCGAAAATTGAAATTGCATGAGAATGTAATCAAAGTTTGTATGGGACTTTCTGTTCTATTCTTGCTTTGTTATGTGGCATATCACATGTGTTCAGACACCACTTATTTTGGTGATATCAATAAGGATGGGAAAATTGACGAGTTGGAAAAAGCAGCTCGTTCGGCTACGGCATATGGAATCTATTCGTTCATTCTATTGACGCATATCTTGCTAAGTATTGTTGTAATTCCAATGGTTTTGTTTTCTTACTTACACGCTTGGGAAGGTAACTTCGACAAACACAAAAAGTGGACAAAGATCACATGGCCAATTTGGTTTTATGTGGCTGTAACGGGAGTTGTGGTTTACTTTATGATTTCTCCTTTTTACGCTTAAGTTGGTTCTCTCGACTCCGCTCGATAACCTTTCTGGTATCGTTTGCAAGTCTGAATAATTTTAAAAATTGGATAGTCGGTCATTGATCGCTTTGATAAAGTTAATCAATGGAAAGTTAAGCGGAAGGTCATCGAGCGTAGTCGAGATGCCGACACTACTGCGCCGGCGCCGGACAAGCCTTATTCCCTGATAAACGGAACGAAAGTCCAATTCCCGCAAACACGTACCAATCTCTTGAAGTTGGATTTCCACGTTGACCAAATCGGCTTCCATCCAAACTTCTGTTGCTTAAATCTGCCGCCATTGGACCATTCTCGGCAAGAATAACAGCTGGATCTGCGTAACGATAAGCGTGAACGTCATCCAAATAATCAGAGAACATAAAACGAATTCCATATTCTCCGTTAAGCGCAATATTTTTAGAAATACTTACACGGAAACCAACGCCGAGAGGAATATTCATTTCTAAAGTA
>CBFGNV010000088.1:0-15187 GCA_965650275.1 uncultured Fluviicola sp.
AAATCATGTTTCTGGCGCTTAATACAGCAGGATTAACAATCATTCCTGTCAGTGTGCTAGCCATGCTTTCAAAGTTCAATTCTTCGAACCCAACTGAAGTTTTTATTCCAATATTGATTACGACATTCCTTTCTGCATTTTGTGCAATGGTCATTGTGGCTATTAAACAACGAATTAATCTTTTGGATCCAATCGTTTTACTCTATTTTGCTATCGGACTAAGTTTTGTTGGAGGTTTGCTCGCCATTTCCATTTATTTCCCGGAATATACTTCTACCATTTCCAGTATAATGGGGAATGGAATTCTACTGCTCTTCATTATGTTCTTCCTTATTTTAGCAATGGCTAAAAAGGTTGTGGTTTATGATGAATTCATTGAAGGAGCCAAAGAAGGTTTTCAAGTTGCGATAACCATCGTTCCCTACGTGGTAGCCATTTTGTGTGCAATTGGGTTATTCCGCGCATCAGGATGTTTGGATTCATTACTATTTGGAATCAGAGAAACCTGCATTTGGATTGGATTAGTTCATACTGAATTTGTTGATGCACTTCCAGTTGGATTAATCAAACCTTTTAGTGGTTCAGGTGGAAGAGCAATGCTTCAATCCATTTTGGAAAACAAAACTTTTGGTCCTGATTCATTCGTTGGAAAAATGGGTGCAACCATGCAAGGAGGAACGGAAACTACTTTCTACATTCTGGCAGTTTATTTTGGATCCGTGAAAATAAAACATACCCGTTATGCGGCTGGAGTTGGATTATTAGTAGATGTTATTGGAATAATAATCGCAATTATTGTTTCCTATTTGTTCTACAACATTAACTAGAAGAAATGAGTTGGTTTTCAAAATTATTCGGGAAAGACGATAACAAGTCCAAGAAAGTAGTCTCAGGAAAGGCGAAGGTAGAATTCATGAACCTGAACTACGATCCAAAGATCATGATGGCTTGGGTGAAAGCATTGGAGGGCGAAGTAGATTTCGATCTATGGTTGCTGAACAACGGTTTTGAAGAATTGTACCATACCAATCAAGCTCTTCGACTGAAACAAGAAGCCCGGGATTGGTTGATGAAAAACGGTTATCCGCATTTAATGGCAATGGTCAACGCTGCTGAAGGAAACGAAAGCGCATTGCACTGGTTGAAAGTTCATGGATTTGAATTACTGCATCATATTGCTGCTGCCGTAGACGACGAAATGGAAAGTTTCGAATGGCTGAAGAAAAACAGTACAGAAATGATTTTCCTGCTGACAAGAACAATCAAGAAGCTCAAAGACGAAATTGAGTTCAATCACAACGACATTCATTCCTTCGGAAAAGACGTGTAAAATGAACATCAGGAAAGCTACATTAGCCGATATCTCGCGAATTAGAGAAATTGCTGATTTAACATGGCCAGCAACTTATGCTGAAATCATTGGTCCTGAGCAAATCACCTACATGCTCAACTGGATGTATTCCAAAGAAAAGATCGAAGCAGCCATTTCAGACGAAAAGCAGGATTTTTTGGTTCTGGAAATGAACAATGACCCTTCGTTAAACTCAGGATCCGTTGTAGGATTTGCAGGAATAGAACACAATTATAAAAACCAGGCAATTACACGTATTCACAAACTTTACGTTTTGCCTTCAACGCAAGGAACTGGCGCAGGGAAAGCATTGTTCAATGCCATCATTAATGAAGCAAAAGCAAACGGCTCTACTCTGCTTCATTTGAACGTGAATAAAGCCAATAAAGCGGTAAGTTTTTATCGGCACTTGGGATTTGAAGTTGCGGAAGAAGAAGTGTTAGATATAGGGAATGGATATGTGATGGATGATTATATAATGGTGAAAGAGATATTCCAGATCCCGTAAGATTAGATGACCCAGCTATCGAAAAATGATTGCGCATTTGAATTTCCAAAACCCTCGGTTTTGGTAAAATTGTGGAATTATAAATGACTTTATATGCGAGATGAAGTACAAGTAAATCAAAACTTAACGCTTTTAGAATCACTGGAGGTTTTGTTCTTCCTGATGTCACGAATGAAAATAATCAGAGGAATATTTCTGATTGTAGTGTCCCTCAGTATTCTTTCTGAGATTCTTAATATCGATAAAACGAAAGATGGTTTTGAGTTGGTAATGGGTTTTGTTTCGGCCCCGTTATTTTTTATAGCTTTTTTTGCAGGATTACCGTCAATAGCTGTAATCCTAATTTACAAACTTAAACCTAACATTTTCAAAGGCATCAGTTACAAATTCAACTATCTAGGTCTTGAGACATCAACGATTAGCACCAATAGAACAATACTTTGGGATGAATTTAATGGCTATCGAGAAACCAAGAAATTCATCTACCTTTTTCTAGATAAAAATTGCCACGTTATTCAGAAGAGATTACTAAGAGATTCCGCGGAACTGAACTGGATTAGGTCAATTCTAGATGAAAAACTCTCTTGAACGTACTACTGCACGAATAGAATAAAACCACCCAGAGTTATGAAATTCCCTACGATTGCACTACTGCTCATGCTCATATCGTGTAACAGCGGCAAATCGAAACCCGTCAACACCCTAAAAGACATCAGCGGAATTGAAGCCTACCAGCCGAAACGCCCTGTTGATTTCCCACATGAGATACACGCTAAAAATCAGATCAATTGCAACTATTGTCATAATCCAAAAGTGGAATCGGACCGACATGAATTAACCGTAAACATCTGTACGAATTGTCATAAAAAGATCTACGGAGCTGATGCTGATACAACTCAGTAGAATGTGAAGTGGTCCAAGACGGAACGGAATTCAAAGAATTTGGGATGAACAGAAAAAACGATATGCCTACAACGGTGATTGATCATTTTGAATTGATCAATTAAACCTGTACTTTTCATACGTTAAAGTTAAAAACTACAACAATGAAAAATCTTACCATCCTTTTTCTTGCACTAATTAATTCATATTTCGGTTCAACTCAAACCAATATCTATCATCCATTACCACAAGGTTGGGGAGCGACTTGGCATTCAGAGCACATTGTTGGTGGTACGATTGGTCCGATTTACACATACAAAACCACAATGTGGGGCGGCGATACTGTTATTAATTCTTTAACATACACCAAGGTTTACAATAAAGTTGGACCTAATTTAAACTTTGTTGGAGGTGTTAGACAAGATGTGGCATTAGAAAAAGCATATTTCTTCAGCACAATAGCCAATACTGAAACAGATATTTCTTTCAATCAACACGTGCAAATTGGCGACACAACTAACACAACACTTGTACCTTATTGGGGAGCTGATACAACTTTCGTAGTAACTGATATTGATTCTATATCGGTCTTAGGAAGCTATCGAAAAAGAATTCACCTTGAAGCTTTAGACGTGAATCAATCTCAGACAATTTGGGGAACGTACGTTGCGGGTGTCGGTTTTATCAGTTATTCGGGCTGGGAATGGAGTTGGAATGTAGATTGTTTTTTAATTGAAAACAATATAGTAATCGGAACACCGCAAAATCCAGCTTGTGTTTTGAGTACCCCAAAATCAGATGAGAATTTAACTTTTACGATTTTTCCGAACCCAAATAATGGACTTGTTAAATTGAATAAATCTCCCGAAAGAGTTCTAATATTCTCCTCGGATGGAAAAGAGGTAGCTTCAGAATTATACAGCCTGATTGGCAACAATCTAGATGTTAGCAAACTTGAAAATGGCGTTTACTTTGGTCAATTTATATTTAAGTACGGTTCAATTAAAAAAAGTATTGTTAAACTGTAAATAATCGAAAACCATAAACAGCAATCAACTCTGACCGTTGCGTTGTCAATGCTTGGCTTCAGTTTAAATATTCTCCATTGTAATCGAATCACCTGTTTACCCAATAAGCAGGAGGCAGATTGGTGGCTGAGCGCAGTCGAAGTCACCAATTCGGATGAAAAATCACCAACGTTGCGCCTTTTCCGTACTTCCGGAAATCCGCATCTTCGAATTCAATTCCGGTTTGTTTTTGTAGAAAGGTTCTAATCTCGTTTCGAAGAACGCCTTCACCCACTCCATGAATAACAACTAACTTATTCACACGTTGATTCTTGGCGTTTTGAAATTTGTTTTTGAAAGCTTGTAATTGTTTCAAAACAATTTCTGTATTGCTGTAACCTGAAATAGAATCTACCAATTCTTCAATGTGAAGATCGATCTCCCATTCTATCAATCCGAGATGTTGCTTTGATATTGCTGCTTTTTTCTCTTTTCGGGTTGGAATAACACCTTTCAGTTTTTCATTTGCTTCAGCTGAACTCCTCAATTCTGGAATCTTCACCTCAGCAGGTTTGTGCAATTTGATGAGTGCATTTGCCGGAAGTTCACGTTCAAAACCATCGGAATCTTCCACCAGCACATTCTTTCCACGAATCTCAAGAATTACGGCTGTGCCTCGTTCATGCAGGAAACCTACCTTCTTACCTATCTCCAGTTTCACAACCTAAAATTTCGATTGTAACAAGAGATAAACAGGAAAACCAATCGTCGCAAGCCACACAATACAAAGCACAATTTTGGAAAAAATCCCCACATTCAGTTTTACTGAAGGATCCAACAAAGATTTCACCTCTTGCGCTATCAGTTGGTCGGCATCCGGATCATCAGACAAATCGAGGTACTTTTTCAGACCTGGAGTATTCTCCAACATTTCCAATTTTATGAAATGATAATCACCATTGGAAAGTTCATCGTATGTCCCTGTATAGTTCACATTCTGCTCGCGCAGCGCTTTGTGAATCAAATGCGATCGGTATTGATTACGAACCTGAAACGACATAAAAAATCCAACTCCCATCAAAACGTACCATTCCAGATAATAACCAACGGCAATTAATGAAAGTGACGACAATAAGGTGAACGCTACAGGCAATAAACTCGATTTCGTTAAAAACAAGGTTTGTAGTAATCTACCGCCATCCAAAGGTTGAACTGGTAAGAGGTTTATAACATTCAATACCAAAAGAATCGTTGCAGAAGTTTGAAGAATTGGACTCTTCCCTGCAAAGCCGTAATACCACAAAATGGAACCCAAAATGATTCCGGGAACTGGTCCGGCAAGAATCACCAGTACTTGCTCCCATTGATTGTACCTTTCCTTCTTTCCGTGAACAAAAGCGCCCATTAACGGCACAAAGAGCATTCTTACGTTTTCGTATTTGAACAATTTCATGAACGAAAAATGCCCGAGTTCATGGAAAAACAGAACACCAACCACGATGAAAATAAAAACCAGATCCTGCTGAACAAAAAGTGCATAACTGAGAATAAACAACAATAATGAAAACAATGTCATTAACGTTGAGTTCCCCGATTTCTTTTCTTGCTGAAGTACAGGCTTTTGCTGATATAAAGACGAATCATTCATTCTACCCAAATATAAGAAGTTGGGTTGCCAATGTCAAATCTTATTCCAAATTCTTATTGTTTTGTCGTCACCAGCAGAAATAATTTGTGAATCACTGACGTTCAGCGTGTTTACTGACTTCGTATGCATTCCAGGTCCTTCCAATTTCTTCAAACAATTCCAATTTGAATCCCAAATTTTCATGGATTTATCTTTGGAACAGGTCACAAACCCATCTTCGAAGCGTTGTAAACCGTAAATAGACTGATAGTGCAAAGGCAATTTTTTTCTTACTGCGCCTTGATCATTGATGAATGAAACCTTACCATCAAAACCGCTGGAAACCAATCCAGAATCCAATTTTAAGAGCGAATAAATACTTCCTTCGTGCGCTTGTGTTGACCACAATTCATTCAACGACGGCAATTGAAAGCAGCGCAATTTTCCATCTTGCGATCCAACATAAAAATGTGAACCAAATTCTTCAATCAGTCGGATTTTACCACAATTGAGCGGGAAATACCAGGTTGATTTTCCGTTAATATCAATTCCAAACAAGTTTCCCTCTAAATCACCAACGAGCAATAAACTCAGTGTTTCCGACCAGCAAAGGGAGAAAATGGCGTTTCCAAAACGATTATTTTCCCAGATCAGTAATTTTGTTTCGATATTGATCGCACGAACTGTTCCGTTTGTAGAGCCCAGATATAGAATTCCATTATGCAAATGAATTACGTATGCCGGAGTATCCAATTTTATGGTAAAACCGTCCTGCTCTCCGGTATTAAGATTCCAACGTGTGACAAAACAGTCGGAACTGGTGCTATACACAAAGTGATGATCTGTCGCTAAAGCGTAAATTGGACCGGAATGTCCACGAATAACTGTGGATCTGAATTCCATATTTAATCCTCTTCGGGCTCGTCAGAATCTACTTGCTTCAAGCGCTCTGCGTAATCTGAAGGCAAGAATTCGAAGAATGTATCGCCTCGTAAACCTAAACGCAGACATTCCAATGGAATAACTTCGTTTGGAGCGATATTTCCAAGGTTTACGTTAGCTCCGAACAATTTAACGAACCAAACTTGTTGATTTTTTTGTGGAGCTTCCCACAAAATATCTTCTGGCTTTACGTGAGCAATGATCTTGTTGATCAACATGGTATGCGCTGTTCCGTTTGGACGGAAAACACCAACGTTTCCAGCCTCTCGACCTTCAGCAATAACTTTCCAGGATCCAGCTTCCAATTCAGAACTCATCATCTTGATCCAACGGTTTGGGCTGATCAAAATTCCTGAATCCTTAGAACCAACTTCAGAAAGCACAGTTCTTTCCTTTGCCAAACGCGCAATCAGCTCTAATTTCTCATCGTGATTGATAATGATAGATCCGTCAGAAATCTCTGCCAAATCCATTTTATATTTATCAAGTAGACGTAGGTAATCTTCGAACTTGCCACGTGCATGAAACGCTTCGAATAAGGTTCCACCAAAGTATGGACGAAGATTGGCTTCACGGTATAAATCCAACTTCTTTTCCAAATCGGCAGTAACGAAAGCAGTTCCAAATCCGAATTTGACAATATCGGTTAAATGACCAGAAGCTTCAACAAAGTTCTTAGCTTCCGTTAATCCTAATCCCTTGTCCATCATCATCGTAACACCGTTAGTACGCGGTTGTGTCGTTCTCTCAGGGATATATGGAAGTGTAAAATTCAATGACATAATGTTTGTCTATAAATTGAGTTTTAATCGTCAAAAATAGTCTACGAAATACTAATTCGAAAACCAGAAGTTAAAATTACCAATTATATCGAGGTTTACGTACCGTGTTAAGAAAGATTACTAACAAAAGTGTGAACAATAGCTATTAGCAGAAAGTGGTAAGTGGGAGACCAAAAGAGGAACAGAGAAAAGAGGATATCTTTCCTATTTTCATTCATGGGACGTGACCTGTCTGCCAACAGGCAGGCTCGATGACAAAACTTCATTAACTAGATTTTATTGGGGTAGTAACCAAATTAGGTAATTAGTCGATTAGCAAATTTAGTAATGAGTAGATTTGGTTAACGCTATGATTTCAGTTAGTCAGTTGTAACCCAATTTAGTTACTCGCTAATTTAGTAATTGGATTATTAGTCAATTTAGATCTTCATCAAAGTCAGATTTTCTTCAAATAATCCGCCTTCAACTTCCCATAATCAATCTTCGAGAAATGGCGCGGATCTTTCGGCAATTCACCTACCACAATTTCATCAACAAAAGAAAACTTCTCCTTTAAAAAATCAGGATTGGAAACAGGCGCTGTAAACGCAACAAACAAAACAACTAAATCATTTATTTTCAGAATTGTACCAACATCTATTTCATTCATTTGTTTAAGTTTATACTCAAGAATAAATGGTGAGCAAAGCTCACCTTTCACTTCAAATAAATTTGCAGCACGACCAGTCAAATACAATAGACCATCTTCTCCGACAAAACCACTATCTCCAGTTCTATGCCAGCACTTTCCTTCCACTTTAATCTTGTTTCGAAGGACAGCTTCTTCGTTGTCAAGATAATCTGAAAGCACATGATCTCCTGCAACGCAGATTTCTCCTATTACCCCAGTTGGCAATTGCATTCCCTCAAGTTCTAATGATGAGTTCACTGAAATATTCTGTTCCATGATCGGAAGAATCAGTAATTCTGTGGTTCGATGCACACTTCCAACACACAGCCCATTCTTTTTTTCTAGATGTTCCGTTTGCAATAAATCGGCTGAAATCGCACTGATAGGTTCGGCTTCCGTTGAACCATAAACTACCATCACTTGAGCCTTTTCGAATCCCCTTTTCAATAATTCCGCTTCATCAGGAAAAACAGGAGCCCCACCAGTAAACACTTTCATCAAGTTTGGAAGGGAAATCTGATTCTTCATGCAGTACTCAGCTATGCGAATAGCGAAATACGGAGACGAAACCAATCGATTTACTTTTTCATCCAGCATCAGTTTCACCATTAATTCAGGCTTCATTTTCTGAGCTTTCTTTGCCTTAAACGGGGCAATCACTGATGTGCAACCGGCTCCAAGATTAATCAACAGTACGATTGGCAGAACGGGCATATCCACCTCTGCTTCCTCAGGTTGAATTTTCTCGATCAAAGCCTCAAACTGACTTTTCAAATGTGCATGCGTGCGAATAGCCGCTTTCGGAATCCCAGTACTTCCAGTTGTAAACGTGATTAAAGCAAGATCATTTTCTGATGTTTCCGTTTTGGAATATGAGCTCTCCTTTTTATAGCTCAATCCCAATTTTACCGGAGTGTTCCTCAATTCTTTTGAGATGATAGAAATCACTTTCACCTTCCAACCACCTATCCAAGCTTTGCAATTGGCCAATCGACAACAAACATCCAATCGTTCTCTACTCACCCATTCGTCCAGAAAAACAACCGTTGCTCCAATATCAAAAAGCGCAAGAACGGTTCGGTAAAGATCAATTCCCATTGGAACGAAAACAAGCACTCTGTCGCCTTTTACTATTCCTTTCGATTGAAAATAAGCCGCTGTCGCTTTTACTTCAGTTGCTAATTCTCCATAAGAAATGCGCGCTTTTCCATCCACAATAGCACATCTATCGGGCGATTTCTCTGCGTGAAAAAAGAACAAATCGGTGACATTTACTCTATTCATAGTTCCTTTGCATAAAGTACGTATTCCTTATATGGCTGAGAGTTGAAGTTTGCAGAAATATCAGTTGAAGTTGCATCATAGATCATAAATGCATGAATAGCATCCTCCATTCCATCTTCAACCGCTCGCTTCATTACTTCGAGGGCAATTACGTGACCAACTCCCGCATTTTCTTTTCCATATTTCCTCGCTACTGTCTTGTAAACGATTTGTTTTTTGCCCTTTTCCAAATGATTCTGAAAAGCGAAGACGAAAGCAATTAACTCGTTGTTTCGTTCAGCCAATAAAACATATCGGGTTCCCAATTGCTTAATCACCCCAGCATACTTCTTGTAAAATGTTTCCCAGGAAATCGAAGTATAAAGCTTATTTCGTTCAAAAGCAGCTTTCACTAGGGGAAAGAGTTTTTCCAATTCTTCATTCAATCTGGAAACATCAAACTCTCGAACCAGAATATCATCTACGGCAGAATCGTGAATTTTATCTGCTACTCTGTTATTTTGGGTAGTGATGCCTCGTTCAATTCTGCTTTGGTAATTCAAAATGACTTCAAATCTCAATTTATTGAACAAATCATTGTAATACAATGGATGGAAAGGCTCCGAAAGGAAAAGCGGATGATTATGGTGGGTACTAAAACGATAGTTATCCCAGGTTGAGCCATTCATTGGACCAAGAATAAACTTAAATCCATACGATCTGGCCCAAATCTCTACTTCATCGGTAAGCATTTGAGCAACTTCCAACTTATCAATGCACTCGAAATTCCCAATACAGGAAGCTTTTTTGTCTTTCCAGACCAATTCAGGATTGTTATACAAGGCTAAACGACCAACAGGAATACCATTTTCTGTGACAACGAAACAGGAAACCAGAAACTCCATGTTCAAATCGTCGGATTGCAATCTGCCCAACGAATTCTCTTCGTAAACAGCGTTTTTTACTTCAGAAAACATTCCGAAACGCTTACTGGAAGGCAGTAATTCATGTATCTCTAAACTCATAACGAGGCAAATAAACTCAGTAATAAAACAACCGAAAGCGGAATGGTCAGGTTATCTACGCCTCTTCCACTCATGGCTTCAACAAAAGTTGCTCCCAGCGACACCAGCAATAACTGATAACAGGAATCAAATGAAAGTTCATTGCTGAATAAGATAGAAAGTCCAACCAAAACAAGAAAAGCGCTTATTAGAAATGCTGAACATCCCATAATCGTTTTCGTGTCTTTTCCGATTGTGAACTTCCCTCTTGGCCAGCGTTTACCAAACAATGCTGCCATTGGGTCTGAAATTGCTAAAATCAAAATTGGAGCGTAAAAGAACATGAGATCAATATCCTGATATTGATACAACAGAAAACAAGAATAGACTGCAACCGGATATAAGATACTTCCATGTGATTCCCGATCGATAGCATTGATCGAAGGCAGGAATTTGTACTTTAAACTGAAGAGTAAAATAACGGCAAAAGAGGCACAGAGTATCAAAACCGACCAGGAGCTCGTTAAAAAAACAGGAAACATCAATGTCAAGACACCAGTTCCAAAATGGACTAATTTCCGTGTGTTCTCGACTTTTGAGGAAGTTGTTCTGTGAATAAACTCACTCAGTCCGAACAATCCTAAAAAACAGGCGGAAAGCCATGAAATGGGCAGTAAATCGGTAATCATATCTTTTGATCTAAATGAAATTGTTGGTAAAAAAATCCTTTATCGATAGCTGTTAATTCTTTTGATAAAGCTCCTTGATTGGTAATCTCATCTGGAAATTGTTGAGCAATGGAACGTGTCACCATTAAATTCCAATATGCCAGTTTTCCTCCGGAATTCAAGCCGTTGATCAAGCCTTTCGACACGTTCTCGAATACTTCAGGTGACATGTATTCAAAAATGTTGGACAGATTCATGTAATCAAACTTTCCGTATTGGGCAATTGCTTCTTCTGCATAGCCTTGAAAAACGTGTAATTTATCCAGATTTTCTTTTACCAAAACATAGTTCTGTGGCTCAAGGTAATGAGGAAGTAAATTGCCAAAATCGCCTGTAAGATTATAATTCAGAATGAAATTTCTTTGCGCACCCACGCTTCGTAAATGAGTTGCTGCTTTATTGTAAATCGTTCTTCCTACGTGAACATCTACTTGCTTTAAGAATTCAGGATCACGACCGTAACGTCCCATAATGGTTTTACTGAAAAACAGTTTGAACATGAATCGCCAGCGCCAATTGTTCCAGCTCTTATCGTAATATTTCTCCTGTTCTTCTTTCGATTTTTCTGCCAGCAATTCTGAAACACGTTTTTTAGTATGAATCCAGCCTAGAACCTTATTCGCAAATGTCTGAAAATAGCGTTCAAACTTTCCCTCATGGATAATTCCATTCGACAGTTGTTCCTGATGTTCATCCCAATACAACTTCGTTTTATCCCGCAAGTGCTGACGGATTTTATTATACGTTCTAATTCTACTTTCCGAATGTTTGAAACCCAAAAAGGCCAGTAATTCTTCGTATTCCAAATGCCGAATGGCTTCACGCTTTAATTCTACCAAATACAACTGAATCTGGTTGACATCAACAGCCACCACTACTTCCGGATTGGAGATCAACAACGAAAAACTGTTATCACCAGCTGAGGCAATGGACAAAAACCGCTTATTCTCTTCCGGATTAAGACCTTTCAGAAGCACATCAGCATCTTCCCAACAATTCGCATAACGAATCATTTCGAAGGAAACTTTGTCTGTTAACTTGTCCATGATTTTGACCTGTTTAATTCATTTAACATTTTGACATTTAACATTATTCAGTTTCTCTATCACTTTCAAGCAACTTAATCACCCCAGTACTCCCATCCATCTCCACGATATCACCTGTCTTCAGTGTTCTCAACAAACCTGTAACACCAACAATACAAGGAATTCCCATTTCTCTGGATACAATTGCCGAATGGCTCAATAAGCTTCCACGTTCCACAATAATTGCAGAAGCACTCGGAAATAATGTCACCCAGCCCGGATCTGTACTGGACGTTACCAGAATGGAACCGTTCAAGGAAGCAATGTCTTTTGGATTCTTCACCACTTGAACTCGGGCCGTAACTCTTCCGGGACAGCAGCCAATTCCTTTCAAATCACCTTCGAGAGCTTCCATTTTATCTGAACTAAAGAAGTCGTTTGCGTGATAAACCGGACCATAACTGGCAAAACGTTCAGATGGAACTTCCATTTCTTCGTAAGCTGCGAATTCGATTTTTCTCAATTCAACTAACTTCTTCAAGTCCTGAGTCACGGCTCTCCCTTGAATATATTGCGTAATTTCTTCTTTTGTCAGGTAGAAAATATCTCTGTCGTTATCCAAAATTCCTTCAGCGTAAAATCGTATTCCCATTGCAGAAAACAACTCACGTACAATTCCGAATGCGCGCGTCCGTTCATAACGCAGGTTTTCACGCGACGAAACCAATTCCCTCGCCTTTCGAAGTGTTTTATTGAACTTGTATTTCTTGTAGAATTTACCTCTCAGCAGCTTATTTACTTCTGCTTCTGCCTTGGAACGGATTTCTTCTTCGGTGTTCCCTGAACGTTTGTTTATCGTAATGTCGTTTTGAACATAGGTTTTCAAAATATCGATAAACAAGGTTGGATCTTGAGTATAAGAAATGGTTTCCAGCTTTAACTCTCCAATGCAGCGTTCACCAAAATCAGCGACGTAACGTACAATTTCAGAATGAATTCGTGTTGTCTCGACTACGCTCGACAATCTTAGTTCCTTCCAAATTTGTTGTGAGGGCATATTCAGGAACATTTCTTTCAATTCTGGTGATTTCGAAATCTCTGAAGCCAGCGCAATTGTTCTGTGAATAGGTTGTGTTGAAATAATATCGGCACTTCCACACAGTAAATCGTTATGAATGTTCGGATTGGAACTCTTCAATTTCTTTTCACAGGTACTTTGCAATCGTCCGAACCAGATCATTGCGAAGAAATCATTCAGTAATGGTGCTTTCCATTCATTCAGCAAAGTCTTTTCGAAGTCGATATACATCTGTAACAGTTCATTCGCACTTTTCTCATTGAAATCGTTGGCTTTGTATTTCGCAATTGTAGCATTCAATAAAACTTCAAATTCTCTTCGTTTACGCGGAAGTGAATAATAGCGAGACCCCATTTTGAATACCATTTTCACAATTCGCCACCATGCCTGACCTTTCGAAATAATGTAAGACTGAGGAACATCAAAACGCTCCTTCACTCCCATCATTTTCTCCATGAATCGTGCATTAATACTATAACCAGGAAGCATCGCAAGCATCAAATACCAGGTTTTCAGGTTATAATAAACCCGACCATTGATCAATCCAAGTGTGTTTTCGAAGACAGCATTGTTTTCTTCAACCACTTTTTTGTCGACACCGAGGTATTCGCAGAACAAACGGTAAGCTCCTTCATACGATTTACTGATGAACGAAAAAGTCAAAGGCGTTGTTACTCCTGGATAGGATTCGATGATATTGCTATTGTCCCAAAGAACATAAGAATCATTCTTATCTGCCACTTTTCCAAGTGAGGTAATTGGACGAGATTGGAGCAAGTAAAGTTTACGATTGTAAAATGCAAACTCAATATCTTGTGGTTTATGGAAATGATTACCCAACTTTTTGACCAATTTTTGAACTTCCAAAATTTGTTCTTTGTAAAGCACTTGTTTAGCTCTCTTTTTTTCCGGAAGCTCTTCTTTCACAATACCTGATTGACCAGTTACATTAAATTGAAACAAGTGTGTTTTATTAGCAATTTTGGCATGGATTTCTGAATCAACAAAGTAATTATCTGCATCAAATTCTCCGGAAACCAAGCCTTCTCCCAAACCAAAAACAGCACTTATCAATTGTTGTTTTCTATTCCCGGTTACCGGATTGATTCCAAATGCAACGCCCGAACTTTCTGACGGAATCATTACCTGAACGATAATTCCCAACCCGGTCAAGTGTTTCAATCCGTTGTTTTGGCGATACGATTGAACACGTTCAGCAAAAGATGACATCCATACTTCCTGAATCTGCTCTTCCAAATTGTCTTTTCGGACGAACAACTTTGTTTCAAACAATCCGGCAAACGAAAAGTCGCCACCGTCTTCATCCAAAGCAGATGAGCGAACTGCAAGAAAATCTGTATCTAAAAAATGAGAACAAACTTCATCTAACAACTCAGCAGGAAGTGTCAATTTTCCTTTCTCATCTGAAAATGCCATTAGTGTTTGTTGTGAAAGCACAATCCATTTTGGGACATTCAATCCGAGATTTGATAATTCTGCAAGGTTTCTTGCTTTTCCACCAATTGAATGATGAGAATGCTGTTGCAGTAGTTCTGCTCTTAAAACATATTTCATGGCAGTAAGTGTTGAATCATTGGAATTGCTCCAAGCGACAAATACATCAGAATTGTCCACAAAGCGGATGTATATTCCATCATTTTTGCTCGTTTCACCGTGATTTTATTCAACGAAAGCCAAGCAGGAATGGAACAAAGCAGGTAAATTCCTCCAAAAATAAAATAAGCGATCATTCCATACCCAGCGAAATAAACGGCTGCTAAGCTGCACGCAAGCGTAATTGTTAGGATCAGAATCCAAAGATTGAGTGCTTTTTTTAATCCAAGCATAGACGAATACGTCAATACACCTTCGCGTTCGTTTTCAGGCGTTCGGATTTTCCTGCCAATTTCAAGTACAATTCCATTGAAATAAGAAACCAAAAAGAATAAACCTAAACCAGGCGAAGGAGTTGCATTTTCCAGCGCCCAATCCAGTCCACTCGCCAAAATATCGATAAGCGGAATAATGAACATGTGTGATGTAACGTACCAAAACTGATGTTTCTTCAGCCATTCCGGAACAAAGAATTCCTTTCCCATCAAACAGAGATAAAGCAAGACAGCCAGCCAAACAAAAACAAGTTTGGGAAAGAAGATCAGAATTACAGCTAGTTGAGCGAGAACGACAATTATTCCAAGTATCATCAACTCTTTCAGTGAAACCAATCCGCGTGGAACAGGAAGTTCTTTTCTGTAAGCGGCATCGTCATCCGCATCTTTGAATTCATCGAAAATGCGAACCAATAGGAAAAAGGAAACGG
>CBFGNV010000089.1:0-14838 GCA_965650275.1 uncultured Fluviicola sp.
AGCCTGTAATTAACCGTTCCCTACAAATTCGCGAAGAAATCGTTTCCTTTATCGTCAGTAATAATAAACGCAGGGAAATCTTTGATCGTAATCTTTCTTACGGCCTCCATTCCCATTTCTTCAAAATCAACCACTTCAACCGATAGAATGTTCTCTTTTGCCAAAATAGCGGCTGGACCTCCAATAGAACCCAAATAGAATCCACCGTATTTTCCACAAGCGTTGGTTACGTCTTTTGAACGGTTTCCTTTGGCAAGCATAATCATACTTCCTCCAACACTTTGGAATTGGTCAACGTAAGAATCCATTCGTCCTGCTGTAGTTGGGCCAAAACTTCCTGATGGCATTCCTTCTGGCGTTTTAGCTGGACCAGCATAGTAAATTGGGTGATTTTTGAAATAATCCGGCATTGGTTTACCGCTATCGATAATCTCCTTGATCTTCGCATGCGCCATATCACGTGCAACAATCAATGTTCCGTTCAACTTCAGGCGCGTTTTGATTGGATATTTCGACAACTCAGCCAATACTTCAGCCATTGGTCTGTCCAAATCAATCGTTACTGGTGGCTCCAATTGTGGTGGCATTTCTGGCAATAAACGACGTGGATTTTTCTCCAACTGCTCAACAAACAATCCTTCTTTCGTGATTTTCGCTTTGATATTTCTATCTGCAGAACATGAAACCCCCAATCCTACCGGACAAGATGCAGCATGACGTGGTAGACGAATAACACGAACATCATGCGTAAAGTATTTTCCTCCGAATTGTGCACCAATGGTACTTTCCTGACAAATTTGATTCACGCGTTTTTCCCACTCCAAATCACGGAAAGCCTGACCCCCCATGTTTCCTTCAGTAGGCAAATGATCGTAATATCCAGCCGAAGCTTTTTTAACTGCAGCCAAGTTTGCCTCAGCCGATGTTCCACCAATGACAAATGCCAAATGGTAAGGAGGACAAGCGGAGGTTCCTAAATCTTTGATTTTCTCTTTTACAAATTCCTCCAAAGAAGCGTCGTTTAATAACGATTTCGTTTTTTGGTAAAGGAACGTTTTGTTAGCCGAACCACCACCTTTTGCCAGGAACAAGAATTCGTATTTAGCACCTTGAGTCGCGTATAGATCTATTTGAGCTGGGAGGTTGGAACCTGAATTTTTCTCATCAAACATCGTCAATGGAACAATTTGAGAGAAACGTAAGTTCTTTTCCTGATACGTATTGTAAATTCCTTTTGAAAGCCATTCAGCATCGTTGGCACCAGTGTACACATCTTCACCTTTTTTACCCATCACAATTGCCGTTCCTGTATCCTGACAAGAAGGTAATTGTCCTTCCGACGCCACAGTGGCATTTTGTAATAAGTTATACGCTACAAAACGGTCATTATCCGTAGCTTCCGGGTCGTCCAAAATTGCTTTCAGTTTTTCCAGATGCGAAGTTCTCAAGTAGAATGAAACATCACTGATTGCCTCCTGAGCCAGTAATTCCAATCCTTTCGGATCAACTTTCAGGATTTCTCTATCACCTAATTTTTCAACAGAAACGTAGTCTGAAGAAATTTTGCGGTATTCCGTTGTGTCTTTTAAAATCGGGTAAGGGTTGGTGTACTCAAATTCTGGCATAACAATGTGTTTGAAGACTGCAAAATTAAGGATTTTTGAAGTTTTGGAAATCGCTTTCGGTTAATTAGAAAGAATCTAAGAAATACGAAAATTCGTGATTTTACGAATTCATGAATTCATGGTATGGTGAAATCACGTTTTTCTGCGTTTTCGGTAATGATTTCCTTTTTAAGAAAGCACTATAACTCCATTAAAACTCCAAAATTCGACTCCTCTTGGAATAGACCCACGTGCAAAACGATAGGACCCTAATAGCTGAATTATTTTTTCTTCCAGCTCATTTTCTTTTTTGTAATAATCCTCCGGATAAGAACTCGGAATGCGGAAATTCACTTGAATGTTCTCTGCACGACCTTCATGATTGATAATAAACTCCACACTGAATTCCTGAATTAATTCATAATGAAAGTCGAGATCTTTGACGAGTTTTTCCTCCAAAGAAATATTATTGATCGCCAGATACGAAATCGAGAAAAGTGAATCGTTTCTAATCAATTGATGTTCAAACTCCCGAAAAGAAACGGCATTATCAATTTCTGATAGATTTAAGTTAACAGATATGCCCAATGTTTCTGTCGAGATAGAATAAACGCTGTCACGTGCTTCAACAATCAGGAGGTTGTCTTCCAAATACAAATCGAAAATATTACTGCGCCAGGATCTACCTTGACCAATTAGTGGCTTTGTAAAGAGTTCGATTGATTTTTCTTCGCCTTTTTCAGTGAAGGTGTTTAGAGAACAGTACTCATTTTTTTCATCCGAATGCCTATAGATTTGTAGTAAGCGTTCTCCATTTGTAGACAAGAAAACATATCCGTCGTGGAAATAACGATCAGTTCTAAAGGCAATTTGCTTAGTCTTAACATCGAAAACAGCCGTAAAACCGCTGCTTGACATTTTGCTTTCGGGCACGCTAACAAGGTAGTGACTTTTACTACTGTTGTATTTTTGATAAGGCAAATACTGAGGCATGTAATCTGCCTGCACATTTGCAGTCAAAAGAGTGATCGCAATGGTAACGATGTATTTCTTCAGTAAATTCATTTCTTGGAGCTGATGATGGCTCTATCCACGAAATACCAATACTCTAATCCTTCGGGAATACCTTTCGTATCTAATTCGTAAGATTTAATCAGTGCTATGATCTTGCTTCGAAGAGCTATGTTTTTATCTCGTGAATCTGTTTTGACATAAACTCGTTGTATTTCATAATCACCTGAAGTGTTGAGTATAATTTCCAATTCCAAAGTAAATTCAGCATTCTTGAGTTCAGTTTCCTGCAGCAATTTGTCCATTAAGGGTACACCTTTAACGGTGAGTTTATTAAGGTTAAAAACGGAATCCGGAAGACTAAAACCGGCATTAAATTTCTCGTGAAACTTCCCTTCATCGAACTGCGTCTCTCTTTTCCTAACCGTTGTTTGAAAAGTTTCTGTAGAGAAGCTGTAAATGGAATCTTCACACTCGATTATGACGTTTTTGTTTTCCGTATATACATCCGCAATTGAAGTTATGTGGGAGATTAACCGTGGAAGGAAAGCTTTGGTGAACACATCATAAGTTTGTATCTCTCCTTTGGCCGTTATCGTATTGATTGAACATTGTTCTTTTCCATCGATAAATAAATTATTGATGTGAAAAAGTACATTTCCGTTTTCCGAAAGAAAGACCATGCCGTCATGAAAATAAGTGTCTGTTTTGAAAAGCAAGGCTTTACTTTCAGCGTTAAAAACGGCTGTATATCCCTTCCAGGATTCATTGTTCTCGGGAACGGTTACCAAGTAATGTGATTTCGTGGAATTGTACTTTAACATCGCTTTAAAATCGATAACGATAATTGCTTGTGCTTTTAGCGATAGAAAAAATAAGAAGAGGGTTAATATTGTTTTCATAGGTGTGTTTTAAGAAGGTTTAAACATCCAACAGATCAGCCTCGCTTTTCTGCTGTTTCTCGAGCATTTGTTTGTACTTGGGATAGGAAGTCTTAAAATGAATTATCCCATATGAGAAGCCAATAAATGCTCCAATGTACATGAGGTAACCTCCGATTTTCAATTCTGGTGCATATTGTTCTCTAAACAGAAATGAGATATCTGCCAGAATAGTAGTTAGTAGAACACAAATGAATATCGACAAGAGTACCCGAATGATGAATAATCGAAGCGCAATTCTGTTGGAAAAGGAAATACCGACAATCAGTAAACAAAGACCAAAATAAATTAGAAAAGGTATGTATTGCCAGCTATAGTTTTTAACGTAATATACGTAGGATCGATCACTGTTGGGAACTGATCCTGCTCTGTAAGGTAGAAAAAGTCCTGCTATGAAAATAATAGCGATTAATAGAGCAAGGTAGTTTTGCGTTTTTCTTGACATGAACTTATAACGTTGACAGGAAAATAAAAGTACGCAATAAAGCGTTTTTATTAAATTCGTTTACCAATGAATTTATATTCGAATAAGCAGAAGTGGAAAATTGTATTGCTCGTGGTGGCTTTGGTGCTTGTAGCCATGTCGCTTTGGGTTTCCAATACCACGGTTCAAAAAGTTTCTGATCGAGAACGTTTGCGCGCCAAACAATGGGCGGACGCGATCAAGAAAAAAGCGGAATTGGTGGAATTTACCGATCGTGCGTTTGTTCAATTGAGAAGGTACGAGAGACGTAAAATTCAGTTATACCTTGATGCGATTGCTGAAATCTCTAAACCAATCATGGGAGACGCTATTCCAAGTTATGCCTTTCCTTCAGCCATTATCGATGAAAACAATGATATTCCTGTAATTCTGGTAGACGATCAGGATGTGGTTTCCAGCTACTCTAATCTAGACCTGGACACTTCGGATATTCGAAAATTGTATCCTGAGTACAATAGAAAGCAATTGCAAAAGGCATTCGAAGACAGTTTGCTTCAATTGACGAAAGTTTGGGAAATTGATCACATTCCGTTGAAAGTAGAAGTGGTAGAAGGATTGACGATGACGTCGTTTTATACAGATTCAAAACGAACGATTGCTTTAGAAAACGAACGTGATTCATTAATCAATTCATTCAATACTGAGTTGATTCAGGATACAAGATTGATTCCGGTTCTTTTAATGAATTCAATAAATGATTCGGTTGTTGCGAGTAATCTTCCTAAGGATAAAATCACAGAGAAGAATTTGAAGAAAACGATTGCCGATTTTAAATTGGTGAATGAACCCATTCGTGTGAAGTTTGGCGACATAGATGAGTATTTGATTTACTACGACAATTCAGATGAGTTGAAACAGCTTCAGAACTTCCCATACATTCAGTTCTTCATTATTGGCTTGTTTATTATGATCGGTTATTTGCTTTTCAGTACGTTCCGAAAGGCAGAACAAAATCAGGTTTGGGCTGGAATGGCAAAGGAAACTGCGCACCAGTTAGGAACACCACTTTCTTCATTAATGGCTTGGGTACAACTGCTGGAAGCTCAGAATATTGATCCTACGATTATTGCTGAAATGCAAAAGGATATTGAACGCTTGGATAACGTATCACAACGCTTCTCCAAAATTGGTTCGGAAACTCAACTTCTTCCGGTAAATATCAATACTACCGTTCAAAGTGTAATGGATTATTTACGACCGCGTATTTCCCAAAAGGTGGAACTCTCTTGTAAACTTCTTGAAGGCGAAACACTGGTGGCTCATAATCCGCCTTTGTTGGAATGGGTAATGGAAAACATTGTAAAGAATGCAGTGGATTCCATGGAATCGAAAGGTAGTATTAAGGTTGCCGTTTCTACCGCACCAGAATGGGTTCATATCGATATTTCAGATACAGGTAAAGGATTACTTCCAAAACAGTTTAAATCCATTTTTCAACCAGGTTATACCACCAAAAAACGTGGTTGGGGATTGGGACTTTCGCTTGTAAAACGAATTGTGAAGGAATACCATAAGGGAAAAGTGTTCGTATTGCATTCCGAAGTTGGGAAAGGAACTACGTTTAGGATTAGCCTTCCCTTATAGGAATTATCATTTTCACAATTATTAATTATCAATTTTTTAGAGGTGCGAAGAAAAAATGATAATTAGGTCATTAATAATTGATAGTTACGAAGTTGTTACTTTTATTTTTTATTGCATTCAGAGGTAAACCAAGCTCAGAAAACTAGACCATGTCAGAAGCACAAGAAATACAAAAGGCCAAAAGCGACCACAGGTATTTCGGCGTACTCTACGAACGGTACTTCGAACAGATGTATCGGTTCATTTTTAAAAGAGTAAGCGGAAATGAAGAGGTTGCCGGCGATTTAACACAGCAGCTTTTCATGAAAGCAATGGCGAATTTACCGAAGTATGAAGATCGAGGCTTGCCATTCAGTGCATGGCTTTATCGAATTGCTCAGAACGAAGTGAACATGTTCTTTCGTTCTCAAAAGAAAAACTATTCCGTTGAAATCAACGATCGACAATTACTGGGAATTCTCGAAGAAGCGACTGACGAAGCTGTTTCTCAAGAAGATCTTGATCAATTGATTCGTGTAATTAATGACTTGGAAACAGAACAGGCCGACATTCTTGAGCTTCGTTTTTTTCAGGAAATGAGTTTCAAGGAAATAGCCGATATTTACAATATATCTGAAGCAAACGCAAAAATGCGCGTTTATCGTTTGCTTGAGAAAATCAAAATGAATTGGAAGAAATCATGAGAGAGTTCAAACGTTCTACAGAAGACAAAAAATTGGAGCCGTCGAAAGAACAAATGGCGCGCTACAAGGACTTTGCTACGCTCTCACACCAATACGAGCGCATTGCCAAACGTCCAAAAAAACCAATATATAAAGATCCGAAATTGTTCCTTTTCCTACTGATTGTTGGAATAGTTGCTTTGTTGTTGTTTTGGGAAAAATAGTTATGTTCCGCCGCGGCGGACTCGATAACCTTTTATTTCATCTTTCGTTTGGAAGGATTTGGTCTTCGTGCGGAGTCGAGAAGACGTTAAAACCCTTCAATATCCAATTGTCGCATGGCAATGAACGCCTTGCGCGTAACTTCACCAACACCGGGAACTTCAACGTGAATAAGGTACACTCCTGACGCAACCGGAATTCCAACTCTATTGGTTAAGGTCCAGTCGAGGAAGGTTTGCGGTGCATCTTTCTTGTATTGTTGAATCAATTTTCCACTTACGTTGTAAATGGTCACGGTACATTTTTCAGGAAGATTGGTAATCTTAATGCGGTTATCTACTTTACTTCTTTCGTATTCACTGAAGGCGTAATATGGATTTGGAACAATGTTGATCTGATCCAGAACTTTCAATAAAGAACTCGCATCATTCGTATTGGTTTCGTAGCCATTCATTGTCCAGCCGTACATCGGAATTCCACCGTTTGCATTGGTTGCAACAAAGTTTTCATATTCTTTATTGATTCGAATTCGCAAACGAACATCAGAACTTAATAAGGTTGCACCTTCTGTCAGTTTCGGATTTCCAACCCACATCAGGTTGGTGAACATTTCACGATAAGCAAGCGGGGTTCCTGTGGCAAATTGATCATAAATCCAATTGTTTACGCCATCGTAATTCGGACACGGGAAACCATTGATTCCAACTCCAAATACATAAACGGAATGTTGCCCGCCCATTACTGGTGTTCCGTTCGAATCAAATTCATCTGATGTTGGGTTCCAGATCATGTCCTGACCGTTGCTTCCACCCAGGAATGAATTCTCTCCAAAAGCCATGTGCAGACGATAACCTGTTTCCAGATCAATCGCGTATCCGGGGAACCAACCCATTCCTGTGGTTCCGGAACCGTCAGGATTTCCTTCTTTGTCGACGCTTACATGCTGACGTGGTTTCCCTGATTCACCATTTCCTTCAGCCAGATTCACATCTCTACAATGTTCAATAACAACACAGCGTGTCCATTTACTTTTATCGCTCGTAATTACTACATCTACACTTTGAGCACGTGCAATTGTTCCATTAATTCGTGCATAGCTTGATCCTCCAACGAAAGATGGTGGATAAGAAAGTGGCATAAAATCACATTGGAAACCAGTAACGGAATGATGGGTAAATCCACCATTTACAATTTTCGTGTAATTCTGTTTTGGATCGATCTGAGTTGCGTCAACGTAGCAAGCCGGATTTCCGTATCCTAAAGCCGGATTGTCTTCATCAGCGTTATAGGAGTAACCACCAGTTCTGATCCAGTTTTTTGGAGTGAACGAAGCGTCATCAGTAACAAAAGAAAGCCAATTTTTGGTCGAATCTTCGTATTCTATGCTGCTGGCAAGCGGTTCTGCATACAATTTCCATTCAGGACTGGTAGTTGTACTAACTGCGTAGTAAGGGTTATTATAAATTTGAACCGAAACACCCCATTTTGGAACAAGAAATTCATTGTTTTGTGCAATAGCAGTCGCCGAACTTACCTGATCTAAGAGTGTTCCACCGGCATAATCGTAACGGTAAACTGTCCAATTGCTTGAATCTACCGGATTGGCTCCCGGATCACTGAATTCGCAGGTAAAATAACCACCTACAACGTTTAATGGGTCAATGATCTTAACACCGATTGGTCCTGCATTAGGTGCATATGTCAATTCTTCAGAAAAGCCTTGCTGTAAAATTTGTTCTTCGGTTTCTGCTGATAATCTCAGGTTATTTCCACCATTTCCTCTACCGTCTAATCTGGTAATTGGAGGCTGGAAACCGTATTCAGCATAATGAGCAGTTCCGTTTGCTTCCGGATTTGGTGCGTGCGGAATGACTTCCACATATTTTATCTCACCAATTCCCGCTTTTCGACTTCCGAGGAAAGGCAATTTTTGTCCTTCTATAGCTTGTGGATCATTTGGATCGTAAGTTAAGTAGTTGTTGTAAGCGTAAGCAATTGCCATGTAGTAATAGCGCTTGAAATTCACCAGTTTTCTGTCGCCTGTTGCAAACAGATCTTCGGTAACTCGAAATGAATGACGAATTCCTTTGTTTTCGCCGTCTACTTTTTCAATGGGAATACTAGCGTTTAATTGTTCATCAAATTCGAAATTGATTAAACGATCTACTCCATCTTTAATATCGCATTGAGCCGCAATTCGCGCTTTTGTTGGGTCGAATAGATCGGAAGCACTGATTCCTTTATTTTTCAACTGAAAAATCATGTATCCCTGAAATCTGTATTTTTTATCAGGATTAGGAAATGTAGTTGAAATGAACGGATCCGTTTCTACATATTCCTCGTTCATGTTATTCGATGGGGAAGTATTGGAAAGGTAAAGGATCGCTTCGTTCTCCAGTTCTTGCGCTGTAAGCGTTGGCGCATGTGGCCCCTCAACTACACGGAAACAGTTCTCGAATAACGCCTGGGCTTTGTCGTCTGCTCTGCGCAAAGAAATAACTGATTGAAAAGGATCTCCTCCTGTTAAGTTTCGTGCCCAAACAACTCCAACTGTAATGTTATTTACAGCGCCCGGAAGTAAAACGAATGGTCCGGCTGATTGCAGGAAACGACGGTCGTACGGTAAATTATTTGCTGTTTGTTCTGTCCAATTTGCTTGTGGGACACCATTGGTTCCCCAACCCAGCGGATCAGTATCACCAGGGAACATGAAATCACATGGAACGGTTGGGTCTGCAGTTGGATCTGAAATATGTGCATTTCCACCATAGTAAAAAGGCGTTCCATCTTTCCATCTACCACGTAAAAAATTGTAATAATCTGCTGCTGCGCTTGGATCGGTCTGAGCTGGATTTGCACCACCCCCAGTATTTACGTAGTAAAGAAAACGACGCATACCGAAACGTTCGTTGTCTACAACACCATCACCGTAACCAATTCCGTTCAACGCTTCATTCACGCCAATTCCGAAGGCGTTATCTAATCCGTCATTGTCTTGGTATGGACCTTCGAAGAAGTCAACACCAACTGACGGTGGGTTTGCGCCATATCCAAAGAAACCGGTATTGTCTTCATCAACACCATCGCCATTGTAAACATAACCCAAACCACGATTCACATCACAACCGACGTAATCGTCAAAAGGATTCCCAAGTGCAGCATCAATGAAAATTCCGAAATACGTATTGTAAAGCGTTTGCGTTCCACGATTGATCAATTCGTAATTGTAGAAGGTCATATTATTCACGTCATCGTTGGTTGCAAAAGCAAAAGCCTGAGCGTGAATTTCCATACCAATAGGATCGGCACCGGATTCGGTATGAATATTTCCTTTGTCGTTCAAAACCCACCAAAGGTTATTATCTCCATATAAACTTACCCTTCTATCGGTTTTACAATCTTTTGCCATGTCCAGATCGTACCAGGGATAATCACCTTCATCCGGATTGTAGTTTCCGTCTTCATCTCTGTCGAAGAATGGGGCTAAGTAGTAATCCTGACCAAGTGTAACATCACCATGAGCCGGCCAGTTTTTAATGAATTCGGGAACCTGATAATTCGGGAAATTTTGCTGTTGAAGATTCGTTCCATTTTGTTCATCTTCTATTCCAGCCAAATACCATGAATTAAATTCGGCAACTTTGTCTTTACTCGATTCATAATGCTGATCATATTTCAAACATTCTGCTGGAGAAATTTCTGCCGGACCCTGACTCAACGGGCCTGTCCAGTAATCTTGTCCATCTCTGTAACGCAAAGCTGCTAGCTTTAGCTGACCATTTACATCAGTTCCACCCAGCCAAAGTGCGGAAGTGAATAATGCCATAATTCCGGAGTTCTTCGGAACTTCGTATTGAGAGAGATTTTGTCCGGGAATTTGCCAAAGATTTCCTGCAGTGTGGATCATTGCACGTACGTTATTGTATTGCAAGTAGGTGCTTTTGTTTGGTGGTGCACACATTGCTCCTTTTGAAACCTTGTTATTGGTCTTCGATTTTTCGCCAAGATATTGCTGGGCAATAAGGTTCGAGGATAGGAATAGTACAAAGAATACCAGAAGAAATCTCATAGCTGCAGTTTGTGACGGTGAATTTACGAAAAACCGAGGAATTGAAGAGGTAAACGATGTAGAGACGCGATGGATCACGTCTTTACCAGTTTTTGTTATAAATACTTACTCGCTTCGCGGTAGGCTAATCCTTTGATCGGGTGTTTTTCCAGGATTTCCTCTACGGCTTTTGGGTCGAATTTGGAAAGTTGACGAAGCGACCATCCAATGGCTTTTTGAATGAAGAATTCTTTAATTGGTAGAAATTGAACGATGAGGTCTTCGAGGTAAAGAACATCAACTTCATCTTTGTATTTCAGTTGATAAATAAGGCAAGAGCGTTGCAGCCAGAAATTTTCTGAATACCGCCAGAGTTCAAATGTTTCTCTTGCTTTTTCAGGATAGAGCTTTGCCCATTTTCCAAGGTAATTCGATGCAATAGCGTCAACACTGTCCCACCAGCAATTCGTGCTCAGGATCCATTTTAGTTCCTCTGCATCTGCCGGAGAGTAGTATTTTTTTGGCCAGGAATTTAGCCAGTCGATCGCCACATAATGATAATCGCGCTCTTCTTTTTCAAAAAGAGCGCGAATAATGTTCCATCTTTCGTTTCTATCGTCAAGATCTTTTACCGCGTCGACCCATGATTTTTGGGCTGTTCGACGAACCTCAGTGCGCATTCCAATGTACTCAAAGTTGTCTTTCATGTAAGCTTTGGCAGTTGCAGCCCGTTGGGCATTTCTGCATGGCTCAAACAGATTTTCCAGTTGAGAAATGGCGTCCTGGATCATTTAGAATTGGTTGATCTGGAAGACAGGTTTCAAGTCGCTAGAAGCGTTGAACGTTGAATCCAGGTTTCTCAGGATTCCATCACTTAAACTGTATACCAAAGCATGAATTTCTGGTGTATTTCCATTTTGCCATTCTTCCTGAATGAAAGAAATCTTCGCCATATTTCTTGCTTGCTCAATCGCATTCAATTCCACCAAACGATTTGTGCGTTCTGTTTCGTCAGCTATACCATCCAATTCTGCCTGATACTTGATGTAAACATTTTTGATGCTTACCAACCAGTTATCTAAGAATCCAAAGCTTTTGTTACTCATTGCCGCAGCAACACCGCCGCATCCGTAATGACCTACGATCAAAATTTGACGTACTTTCAGGTATTTCACGGCGTAATAAACTACGCTTAGCAAGTTGATATCCGAGTTGATTACCTGGTTTGCGATATTGCGTTGAACGAAAATACTTCCTGGAGGAAGATTTACGATTTCGTTTGCAGGTACACGGCTATCAGAACAACCAATCCATAAATATTCCGGATTTTGTCCTTTTGCCAAGTTGTCGAAAAAGGTTGGGTCCTTTGCTAACGTGTCTTCAACCCATTGTCTATTTCCTTCAAAAATTTCTTTCATAATGTTTTTTTCGGTGATAGTATTTCTATTTCTATATTCTTGTCTTTTGCGCGTACAATGAAATCGTCAATAGATTCCGTTATGTCGTAAGCAAGATACTTAACATCTCTTTGATCGATAATCACTTTCACATTGTTCGGAATGTTGGTCAACGTTTTCAGTAACGAAGCCTTATTCAGGAATGTCATGTGTTCAGTCAATCGAATAGTATAAACGTTGTCATTCACATGCATGTAATGAGATAGCTTAAAATTGTGGTATAAAATTACAAGGAAGGACACAATTAAACCAGATAATATTCCAATTAACAAATCTGTACATAAGATACAGATGATGGTCGCTAAAAATGGAATGAATTGCAGCCAACCTTCTTTGTACACCTTTTTAAACAAACTTGGTTTTGCCAGTTTAAATCCAACTTGAATCAATATTGCCGCTAAAGAAGCGTATGGAATGAATCCAAAAAGACTTGGAAGGAGCAGTACGGCTAAGGCGATAAAAACTCCATGGGAAATGGCCGCCAGCTTGTTTGTTCCACCAGAATTAATGTTTGCTGAAGTTCTAACTACCACTTGTGTAACTGGAAGTCCACCAATCAATCCCGAAAGAATATTTCCGGTTCCCTGAGCAATTAATTCTCTGTTTCCCGGAGTAACCCTTTTCTTCGGATCAAGTTTATCTGAAGCTTCAACACTTAACAAGGTTTCCAAACTTGCTACTATTGCAATGATGATTGCAACGATGTAGACTTCCTTGTTTGTTGCCAGTTGTGAGAAATCAGGGAAAGTGAAAAACTCCTTCATTGGTTTACCCGCAATTCCTAAATCCACTCGGTGCTGCAAATCGATAGCCCAGGTAGTTCCTTCAAGCCCTAGTGTTATCAAAATTCCAATTAACACTACAATTAAAGGTCCTGGAACGAATTTTAGAAAGGTACGTTGAATTAATTTTCGTTCCCACAGAATGAGAAGAAAAAGCGAAAAAGCACAAATAATGACTGCGCTTGGAGTGATGAACTTCAAACTGTGATAGAGTTCTGTAAAGGTGTTTTCTCCATCGGCCTGCAAAAACGATTCATCGCCTTCGTAGTCCTTATCGTAACCCAAGGCATGTGGCCATTGTTTGAAAATAATCAATAAACCAATTGCGGCAAGCATCCCTTTCACCACTACATTAGGGAAGTAAAACGATAAGTAGCCAGCTTTTACCAATCCAAAAATGATTTGAATCACACCAGCAACCACAACCGCACAAAGGAAAACTTCAAATGAACCTAAATCTTTAATCGAGTCTGCAACAATGGTTGCCAATCCAGCAGCTGGACCAGAAACTCCAATTGCGGAACCCGAAATAAGTCCAACTACCAATCCACCAATGATTCCGGCAATTAATCCGGAAAATGGATTTGCTTCCGATGCCAGAGCAATTCCAAGACATAGCGGTACGGCTACTAAAAATACAACAAGACCAGCCGGGATGTCTTGCTTCCAAGTTTTAAAAATATCTCTCATGAATAAAAATGATAACGTATAACCTAATTTTAGCTAAGTACGTTCGTCATTTCCGGAGGATTGTCGAGTGGAATTCTGTCTTGACCAATTGGTTTTGCGGCAGCGTTGCAGAACCCTGTCTTGTCAAGAAGCTGAATGGAAAAATGAAAATTTGAACTACAGATTCCTTCTTCCAGATGAAGTTCTTCTTCCAGAAGGTTTACTGCGCGTTTACTGCTTTTGTTTGAGTCTGAATCAGAATCGGTGTCGGAATCGTCTTCGTCTGATGCGAATTCGATTTTTTCTTTTTGCCAACCATATGTCCATACCAGATTCCCAACCAAATTACTGGTCAATGCAAGGAAACAAATAAGGGAATATGTTCGCAAATGTTTTAACACGGTGTAAATATACGTACAAGGGTAGATTTGCCTGAATCATTCGTTAACTTTTTTGTTAAAATGCTGATGACGTATTGTTATTGTTGACTTCTACAGGAATGGAAGTGTAGTTAATAATCGAAGTTTACCCCGATTAGGGTAGCGAGAGAATAGGTGCATACTACAAAGTAGTAGTTGATGGTTATCAATGTGTGACTGACATTTGGAATTTAATTGGAAACGTGTATTTTAGCCGTTCTTAATCAGGTTGAAAGCGTATGCTAAAGGAAGAGTTGAGAGATATTTATAAGGAGAAACGCCGAACTTTACCGCCAGGTGAGTTAGAGCGCTTATCTGAAATAATTGTTGAGCAAACATTGACTCACTTTCAGTTGAGCGGTAAGATCATTTCCTTATTTCTTCCAATTGAGCGTCATAAAGAAATCAATACTTATTTGCTTTGGGAACGCGCTTCTAACTTGGGTGCAACCATAGCTGTTCCAAAAACGAATTTTGACACCTTGGAAATGCGTCATTATTTGTTTGAACAAACCGATCAATTAGAATTGAATGAGAAAGGAATTCCAGAACCCAAAAAGGGGAAAGTAATTGCTGCAGATAGATTTGAGATCGTTTTTGTTCCCTTACTTGCCGTTGATAAAAGTGGAAATCGGGTAGGTTACGGAAAAGGATTCTATGATAGATTCCTGCGTAAGTGTTCTCCCTCTTGTCAGTTTATTGGGTTGCATTTCTTTAATCTCGAAGAGAGGATCGAAGATGTTCTTCCAACTGATGTGAAATTGAATGCAGTTGTAACTCCTACGTCCATTTATCGTTTCGATTGATGTCAAACACATAGGAACATTCACCAAAATCTTTAAAATCCTTTAGAATCCCTGCATCCCAATCACAATAAAGGATTCAGCGCATTCGTTATACATAGAGGAACTAGCAGGATTCTAGGGGAATTGGGGGTCAGAAACTCAATATTCCT
>CBFGNV010000090.1:0-14599 GCA_965650275.1 uncultured Fluviicola sp.
CATGGCATACGATATTTCAAGGATTGTTCTTTGTGGGTGATTTCAATAAGCATTTTGAAGGTGAAACCATCGTTGATCAGGACAAAATGGAGAAAGCGCTTGGAAAGCTCGGACGTAAATTCCAATCCTGGAACTCGGATAGAAAGGGAGAATTGATCCGGATGGATGATCCAGCCTTCGAAAAACAATTCGCCATCTATTCTACTGACGAACAAGAATGCAGATACATTCTTTCCCCTTCCTTGATGCAAAGAATTCTGGAATTGAATGAGAAAACGAACAGCGCAATTTGCCTTTCGTTTAAAAATAGTAACGTGTACATCGCTTATACATTTACAAAAAACTTGTTCGAGCCACGAATCTTCAGTCCCTGTTTGAAAACAGAAGATGTACAACTTTTGATGAATCTTATTGAGTTGATGTCAGGTGTTGTAGAAGATTTGAACCTGAATACAAGAATTTGGACAAAGGAATAGTGAAACGATTTAGTAGAAAAATGGTGCTAAAAAAAAGCTTTACTAACGTTCGCTTTATATCAAAAGCTTCGCTTTTTCTTATCTTTGGCTCTCAAAATTGAAATTGTGGCTACAAAAATTAAGTTTGGTACAGATGGCTGGAGAGCAATCATTGCAGAGGAATTTACAGTAGAAAATGTTGCGCGTGTTGCTTATGCAACTGCTAAATGGCTTAAAACATCTGGGTTAGAGCAACAAGTTGCACTTGGTCACGATTGTCGTTTTGCCGGTGAATGGTTTGCTGATACAGTTGCAAAAGTGTTGTTGCACGAAGGAATTCGAGTGAAAATGTCGAAAGGTTTCGTATCAACTCCAATGATTTCCTTAGCGGCATTTCAAATGAATTGTGGTTTGGGAGTCATTCTTACCGCAAGTCATAATCCTCCTTCTTATAACGGATTTAAATTGAAAGCCCATTACGGTGGACCTTTAACTCCAGACAAAGTTCAGGAGATTGAAGATATTATTCCAGATACAGTTCCTTTTGACTATGCGAAAGTGGATATTTCAACTTTTGAAGGTTCACTTTTGGAATACGTCGATTTCGAAACACGCTATGTGAAGCATGTTGAAGCCAATTTTGATTTGGAAGCTATTCGCAATTCAGGCTTGAATTTGATTTATGATGCAATGTACGGGGCTGGACAAAATGTGATTCGAAGAATTTTACCGAATGTTGAGTTATTGCATTGTGATCACAATCCTACGTTCAGAGGTCAAGCACCAGAGCCGATTCAAAAGAATTTGGTGGAATTGGAAGAACTGATCAAAGCAAAAGGAAATGTCCATTGCGCGTTGGCAACAGATGGTGATGCCGATAGAATTGGATTATACAACGGAAAAGGAGAGTTTGTAGATTCTCACCACATTATTTTGTTGTTGATGCATTACCTGGTGAAATACAAACACATGACCGGAAAAGTTGTTACAGCTTTTAGTACAACACCGCGTGTTGCTGTTATGGCGAAACATTACGGACTGGATGCAGAAGTGGTGAAAATCGGATTCAAGTACATTGCTGGAATTATGGTTGAAGAAGATGTATTGATCGGTGGAGAAGAATCTGGTGGAATTGCCGTTAAAGGACATATTCCTGAACGCGATGGAATTTGGATGGGATTGATCATCTGGGAATTCATGGCGAAATCAGGTAAAACACTTGATCAATTGATTGATGAAGTTTACGCTATCGTTGGCGGATTCAAATTCGAACGAAACGATTTACATATCACAGAAGAATTGAAACAAAAGATTGTAGCGAATTGTACCAACAACGCATACAAATCATTTGGAAAATACAATGTTCAGGAAGTTGGAACCATTGACGGTTGGAAATTCTTCTTTGATGAAAACCGTTGGTTGATGATTCGTGCATCCGGAACAGAGCCTGTTTTAAGAACGTATGCTGAAGCTCCAACTTTGGAAGAAGTAAGAGAGATTTTGAAAGTTACGGAAGAAACAATTTGTAACTAGTATAAGGGCATCTCGGCTACGCTCGATGTCCTTTATAGTATAGATTTCACTAAGCGCAGTCTTATGCGGTCGTCGAGCGGAGTCGAGACGAAAGTGAAAACGGACGCCACCAACATGACCTCCGCTTTCGTTCTCTACTGGTAGCAGCAAATGTTTTGAGTGAGTAAAAGTGCAAGAATCTAGCACCCTCTTATCATTTTTTACTCTCCTGCTCACTCCTTAATATTATTCTCTCCTGTTACTGAGCTTCGGTTATCGAGTCCGCCGCGGCGGAAGATATCGAAGTTATCCTTTTCCACGACCTTTTCCGCCTTTCTGCTCTCGTTGTTGGTTTCCACCTCCACGATTTTCATTCGGCATTGATCGCTGTGAATATTGAATATTTCTTTCCTGACGCTGCGCATTTGGATTGTTTGCAGGTCGAGATCCTCTCTGTTGCGGAGCTTCTCTGCTTTGCTGTGGAGCATTGTTGTTCGGCTGCTGCATATTTCGCTCTTTGTTACCTCCCGGTTTCTGAAAACCACCGTTTCCATTATTTGGTTGCTCATTTTTAGGCTCAGAGAATCCCTTTTTTCCACCACCTTTACCGTTTCCGCCATTACCTTTTGGATTAGAAGGATGACTAAGTGGACGTCCATTGTTCATCGGTTCAGCCTTTTTACCTTTGCTATTTCCTTGAGGAATGGTTCCAAACGGTCTGTTATCGTTTCCTTTTTTATTTTGACCAGCATTTTTACCGTGAGGAATGGTCCCAAAAGGAGCAGGATGATTCCCGTTTCCATTAGATTTTCCTTTCTGTGGTCTTCCTAAGCCACCGAATCCAGGTCCTCCATTATTGTTGTGATGCGGTTTTCCACCATATCCTGGATATCCGTGTCCATGATGTGGATGGTGCGGTCCGTTGTAAGCGTAATACGGTCTGTGTTTGTAATGACCATATGCATGCCCATTACCGTGATGCTCACGAGGGTATTTATCGCGGTGACAATAATAGTTCGGATTATAGTAAACAATATGTCGTGGCGGTCTGCTATGATAAAACGTATACGGTGTAATCGTAAAGTCATATCTACGTGGCATACGGAATACATAGAATGTTGTACTCGGCGCAACTAAATAGATCAAACGGTATTTGTGTCTGTGCTCGTGATTGAAATAATAAGGATAATACGTATCCTCATATACATCAACGTGTGGTAAGACATTGATATTGATATTCAGTAACAAGCGAGGCGGTGTAAGTTGCCTTACCCAAACACCTCTTTCATAAACAACATATGTACCCACATATGGATCATAGTAGAAATTTTGTTTTGGATAATACACGTAATGGTGATGGTGGTACCCGAAACTAGGCCCGAAGTACTTTGGCTTTGCTGAAGCAGCTAAACCAATTACAAGAAAAAGAACTAGAATTAATCCGTTTCTTACAGCTAAGGTTAAAGATTGCAATCCATCAATATTTACGCATATTGACTGATAAGCTGTTGCTAACTGTCCTTTTTCTATAGTCAAACTATATTTTTTTTGCGTTTTCATGATTTCTATTTTTTTTGTTGGAATCATAGGTTCAAAGAAAATGCCAACAAAACTGTAAAAAATGTAAATCCACCGCTTTGTCCTGTAGACAGAGGGATAGGGAAGATGCGTAATTTGATAACTCAAAGTTCCATTTTATAAGGATTTTTTCATTTTGAAATTGCCCTATTCATTTTGGAAATAAATAACTTCGTTCTTAAACAGGTATTCTTTTTAAATTCGTAACTCAAAACAAATGCAATGGCAGGATCTACATTCGGAACCCTATTCAAACTAAGTACTTTTGGAGAATCACACGGCATAGCTCTTGGTGGAGTGATAGATGGTTTTCCTGCTGGTTTTTTGGTAGATATGGATCAGATTCAGCACGAATTGGATCGACGTAAACCTGGCCAGTCTGCAATTGTTACCCAACGAAAAGAAGGCGATAAAGTAGAATTTTTGTCAGGAATTTATGATGGAAAAACAACTGGAACTTCCATTGGTTTTATCATTAGAAACGAACAACAGCGCTCACAAGATTACGATAGATTGAAAGAAGTTTTTCGTCCTTCACACGCCGATTTTACGTATTCTGAAAAATATGGAATTCGTGATCCTAGGGGAGGAGGAAGAACAAGTGCGCGTGAAACGGTTTGTAGAGTTGTTGCCGGAGCTTTGGCAAAGCAAATCCTAAAGCAAAAAGGAATTGAGATTGATGCTTTTGTAGATCAGGTTGGCGCAATTCGCTGGTCTGGAGAATGGAATAAAAGCCTTAGAGAGGTTCGTGAAGCAAATCCTGTGCGTGTTCCTGATACAAGCATGGCTCAAGTGATGGAAGATGAAATTCGTTCAGTTCGAAAAGATGGTGACACCATTGGTGGCTGTGTTCGCTGTGTGATTACAGGTGTTCCTTCCGGATTGGGTGAGCCTGTTTTCGATAAGTTGCATGCTGAATTAGGAAAAGCAATGCTTTCGATCAATGCCGTGAAAGCATTTTCTATCGGTTCCGGATTTGATGGCGTAAGCTTAAGAGGTTCTGAACACAACGATATCTTCAACGCTGATAAAACAACAAAAACCAATAATTCAGGTGGAATTCAAGGCGGAATTTCTAACGGAATGCCCATTGATTTCAGAGTTGCTTTTAAACCGGTTGCAACCATTATGATTGATCAGGAAACGATTGATAAAGATGGAAATGTGGTTGAGTTTAAAGGTGAAGGCCGTCATGATCCATGTGTTGTTCCCAGAGCAGTTCCAATCGTTGAAGCTATGGCTGCAATGGTCATTCTGGATTATTATCTGATTCATGCAAGTCGTAAAGATTTTTGATAAAGTAGTCAAGTCAGTTGGATTTAAGATCATTTTCTTTGTCCTTGCCTTTGCCATTTTATTTTCCCGATCAGATAGAAACTTTGGTTGGACAAATGCAGATGCTGGATTTACGCATCCTATTGCATCTGATGGCTCGGGCTATTACGCTTATTTGCCGCAGTGGTTTACTTACCATACAAAACACTTCGAGTTTCGGGATTCCATATCGAATAAATACCCGAATGCGAGATTTGTTGATTTTGTTCAGCCGGTAAATCGCGAAATTTCAACTAACTATTGCTACAACAAGTTTTATCCGGGAACTTCGATTTGCTTAACACCATTCTATTTCATAGCGCAAATTCATGCAAGTTGCATTGATCAACCGAATGATGGTTATAGCTGGCCTTTTCTGTTTTGGGTGAATATTGGTATCATTTGTTTTAGTCTATTTGGTGGTTTGGGACTTTTTAAACTGCTCAGGCTATATAATGTTTCTCCTGCCATTTCGTATTTATTGGTTTCTGCAGCATTGTTCGGAACAAATATTTGCTATTACACAACGGTTGAGATTCCATTTTCACATGTATTTTCTTTTGCATTAAACACCTGGGTTTTGGTTTATGCTAAACGCTGGTCGGTTACCGGAAAGGCTAAGCATTTTTATTGGATGTGTATCGCCTTCGGACTTGCGTTCTCCATTCGTCCAACCAACCTGTTTATTCTTTTTGCAATTCCTTTCTTCTTTCAATCAACGAAGAATTTTTTGTTTGTGTTGAAGGAATTGGTGCTCCAAAAACGAAAACAACTATTTATCGGTTTGTGCTGTATTATAGGTTTTGTATTGTTCATTTGTTGGAATGTTTACCTGCAAACTGGCGAATGGAAGCTTTCTACTTACACTACAGAATCGTTTACCAACTGGAAACATCCTTTTTTGTTTGAAGTACTGTTTAGCTACAAAAAAGGGCTTTTCATTTACACCCCTGTTCTTATTTTGTTATTGCCTGGGTTGGTCTTTTGTTTTTTCAAGGAACGCAGATTGTTTTGGGGAGCTGCTTTAATTTTCGCTATTCTGACGTATAGTACAGGAGCTTGGTACATGTGGTGGTTTGGTGGAGGACTTGGAGCAAGATCTTATATAGATGTAATGTCTATTTTCTTTTTGGTTATCGGTATATTTTTTCAGATTGCTGCTAGTTGGCTGAAACCCATTTTAGTGTGTTTTGTAGTCGTCAGTATGTGGTTTTATCAAGTCTTTGATTATCAAATGCGCTACAACATCCTGCACTATGACACGATCTCAAAAGAAAATTTCTGGCGGGCGTTTTTACAAACCGATCATCGCTTCATGTGGTTCATGATCTTAGAATTCGATGATGCGCCTGAGTCCAGAATGAATTTGAAGTCCAGATATTATCTTCGTGATGGACAGCAAAATTCAGTAAAGAACAATATACTTGAACTGAATAAAGACGATAAGAACGATGATCCGCAATTGACACTTAAAACCAATCAACTGAACGTCGATAACGCACATGTTGGATTGGAGTTTCATACAGATATTCGTATTTATGATCACTTTACTAGTCCTGTTTTGTATTTATCAGCCTATAGAAAAGGAAAAATGGTGGAAGAAAAATCAATTCAATTTGGAAGCAGAATTCCGGAACAAGATGATTTTGCAAACATCCAACTTTTTCTGAACCTAAATGCTAAATGGAGTTCCATTGATTCCGTTGCCGTTAAGTTCGACCAGGGACTTGGAAATGTTGGTGTTAAAAATCAGTACGTACAATTTTATAAGTATTAAGCTATCAAATTGCTTTTAGTGAATTAACTTTACAAACAAAAACAATCATGATTCAACGCATTCAAACCGTATATTTCTTTGTTGCTTTAGTGCTAATTATTCTTCCACTTTTTGGCTTGTCACTTTATATCGTAAAAGCTGACGAATTGGGGGCTCTGAATTTTGAGATCAGTGCATTTTCTGTAAAATTGAATGGAGTGGATAAACAGCCAAGTTTACTTTGGATCTATTCCTTGATTCCAGCTTTGGGTGTTTTGTTGAGTATTTTCCTCTTTAAGGATAGAAAAAAACAAGCATTGATGGCTAGAGTAAGTGCTGCATTGGTGGTTTTTGCAAGTGCCTGGATTTACTACACGGGAATTCAATTTTTAAGCAATGAATCTGGAAATCTTCAAAATCATGGAGTGATACCACAAGTTGCTTACTACTGTTTTGTAGCATCTATTGTGTTTATTCTACTTGGATTGAGAGGTGTAAACAAGGACAAAAAACTGATTGATTCATTGAATCGTTTACGCTAGTTTTTGATTACTCGAACCGTTTCTTTAAAATTTCTTGCAGCAATAACAACGAGGTAAGTTCCAACAGGAAGCTCGCTTAGGTCTATCTCTTTTCTGAAAATTTCCTCATCAATTTTGCCAGAATAAACGTCTTGATAATGTTTTCCATTCAAGTCGTAAACATCTATTTTGTAACGTGCTTTTTCCAGATTTCGGTATTCTATAGTTGTCATTCCTGAAGTTGGATTTGGAAATGCAAGAACAGAAAATGCTTCTGGATTCAATGCTGTTTCTACAATTACTGAATCAGAAACAGGATTTATCATTACTGAATCTACTTTAGTAGAATCGTTAAAATGAGTATAGCTAGTAATCAATTGATTATTGTCGAACCAAGGTTGAAAATTGCTTGGAACATAAATAACACCACCCGACATCATAGGCCAACTGTTAACACTATGGCAGAAAGGCAAATAATCAAAATCCCAATTCCAGAGTACTGGAAGATTAAATTGAGGATACAATGGTTCTTTGCTCAAGCCTTTCCCCGCATCGCCGAGATCAATTCCTTTTTCAAATGCCGAAACAATTTCGGTAGTGGCTTTCTGAAATTGAATGATATCCGTTTCCTGTTGCTTATCCTGACAACTGAAAAGCCCCAAACCGAATACAACAAGTAAGGTCATGGCAAAGGCACTCTGAAATGATTTTTTAGAGCGAAATGTGCACGCCTCAAACTCTGCATTGATGGCTTCCATTTGTCCGGGAGCAAACCTTCCACAAATTTCCTTTCCCATATTTTGGTGCAGGATAGATTTGATCTCAGGAATGCTCTTGTTGTAGAAAGCGTAAGTGTCTGTTGAACATTTCTCGCAAAAAGCACCACGTTCCGTAACCGTCATCTTTGAGAAGTCTTCGTTACATGGATTCGGGATGTTTAATTTCTGCATGGTATTGTTCAACTATAAACCAAACGTCAAAATTGACTAATTCGTTGCCTTAGATCTTACTGACGCGAACCGTTTCCTTGTATTTTCTGGAAACAATTGTTACCAAATACATTCCGGTTGGTAAATCCGTCATATCATATTCCTGACGGAAAATCCCTCGTTCAATTTCGCCTTCATAAATACTCTGGATGAATTTTCCGTTTAAATCGTACAAGTCAATTTTGAAATCTCCTTTTTTGGGAGCCTTGATTTCCAATGTAGAAGTCGAACTTGTTGGGTTCGGGAATGTAAGACTGGAATACTCTTTAGGAATTACATTTCCATTTTCATCGTATTCATCAGTAACTATTTTCTCTACATAATCAGAATAAATTTGTGTGTAAGAAATACCCCCAGCATAGCCACGGATAATTTCTGGTTCAATTAATTCTAACGGCTCTTGAACCACTTGTGGGTAATTGTAATCCAGAACACCTCCAATTTCGTATTCCCAATAATCTAGCATGATTTCAGGCACTATAGGTTCTGCCTGAATTGAATCTTCCGCAACAAATGCTGTTCCTACGTTCGTATTGATATTGTCTACAATATTTTTTGTTGTTTCCTGAAATGAGATAATTTCAGTTTCCTGTTGTTGATCAGTACAACTAAAAAGCGTTAAACCAAAAACAGCAATTAGTGCAAACAAAAATCCGCTTTGAAATGATTTTGTAGAAGTAAATGTCCATTCTTCAAAATCCTTATTCAACTCTTCCAATTGTTTGCCTGTGAATCGTCCGCAAACTTCCTGACCCATATTCGCTTTCAGAATTCCTCTGATCTGGTCGTTGGTCTTATCTCTGAAATCGTATGTATCAATGGAACATTTTTCGCAAAAAGCACCACGTTCTGTTGGTGTCATCAAATGAAAGTTTTCGCTACATGGTTGTGGGATGTCGATATTTCTCATAAGTCAGCAATTTTGTACTAGTAGGATGCGTAAACATTTTGTTTCCATAAAACTATATGGAATTTGTTTTCAAGGCATTACAGGTAAGTCAACAAATGGTTCACTTCAGTAAGCAAATTGACAAATCGTCTATGGAGAATAGTTTAGTTCAGTTATGATTGATGGTCGATTCCTCTTTTTTAAATCCGAAATGAGTAAATTTAGATCACTTAATAATTGCAATTATGAGATCATTTTTATTCCTGTTTTTCTCGTTTTCGATTTCCGTTTCGGCACTTTCGCAAAAGGATACTATTCCTTATGGTTCCAATCAGGCTGTCGGCAAATTTTTAAAGATAAACGGAGTGAATTTGTATTATGAAATTTACGGAAAAGGTGAACCGATTCTGCTTATTCATGGAAACAGTACTGGAATTAAAGGTTGGTCGGCTCAAATAGCTCATTTTTCTAAGAAATATCAAGTAGTTGCAGTCGATTGTCGTGGTCGTGGTAAATCAGAACTGGGGACGGATTCATTGACTTATTTACAGCAAGCGAATGATTTGTCTGTATTACTGAAGGAGCTAAAATTGAAAGATGTAACCGTGATTGGCAAAAGCGATGGAGCAATAGTTGGATTATTAATGACGATCAATTATCCCGATGGAATAAAGCAATTGGTTTCCTATGCGGCAAATGCAGCACCTGATGGTTTGTACCCTTCTTCAGCGGAAAGTATTAAGGTTTCTCGTCTCCAGGCAGAAGAAATGCTTGCAAAAGGGGATACAACAATGAATTGGAAATTAGAACAACAGAAATACCGCATGATGGAATTTCAGCCGCACATAACAGCTGAAGATCTAAAGAAAATTTCAGTTCCTGTTTTGGTGATGTCTTGTGATCGCGACTTAGTGATGGAGGAGCATACATTTTGGATCTATCGAAGCATTCGTTTTGCCAATCTGAGTATTTCACCGGGGGAAACGCATCGTTTTCCAAGCCTGAATCCGACACTGTTCAACTCAATTGTAGAAAATTGGATTTCACAACCTTTTAAAGGAGATGCTATAAGGTTCAGGTAATTTGCAATTGTTGATTCAATTACGTTGGATATTGCGTCTTTTGTCCTTCGTCTGCCAGCCTATTTTAGCTATCTTTGCACCCGTCTATCAAGAAAGGTAGGCCTTAGTTTAAGTTTATGAATTTTCTTTCTGTAGAAGAGATCACCAAATCGTACGGTGATAGAGTTATTTTTTCTGACGTAAGTTTTGGTATTGATCAAGGCGATAAAGTTGCCATTGTGGCGAAAAACGGAAACGGAAAAACAACGATGCTTCGCTGTTTGATGAACCTTGAAGATATTGATTCCGGTCGTGTTGTTTATCGAAATGATCTTCGTGTTGCGTTCATGCAGCAAACAGAAAGTTTGAATGAAGATTATACCATTCTGGAGGCGGTATTTTCACACGATCTTCCTGAGCTTCAAATCGTAAAACGTTATAATCAGGCACTTCGATCTGAAGATGAGGATGAGATCAATGCGTGCTATGAGCAATTGACAGAGCTGAATGCCTGGGATATGGAGGTGAAAGTGAATCAAATCCTTTCTGTTTTGAAGTTGAACGATACCAGCTTGAAAATATCAAGTTTATCTGGAGGACAAAAGAAACGTGTTGCGTTGGCACAAGTTCTTGTGGCTGAAGCCGATTTCCTTATTCTCGATGAGCCTACTAACCACTTGGATTTAGATATGATTGAATGGTTAGAAGAATACCTTTCCAAGTCGAAATCAACGATTTTGATGGTTACTCACGACCGTTATTTCCTGGAAGTGGTTTGTGATACGATTTTCGAATTGGAAGATCAAACGATTTACAAATACAAAGGGAATTTCTCTTACTATTTAGAAAAGAAAGCAGAACGTCAAGAACAATTGCAATCTACTATCGATAAGGCTAGAAATACATTCAAAAAAGAATTGGAATGGATTCGTCGTCAGCCAAAAGCGCGCGGAACCAAACAAAAAGCACGTGTCGACAGTTTTCAGGATGTAAAGAAAGTTGCGAGTCAGCGAATTGATGATGATGAAATTGATATTCCGGTAAAAATGGAACGTTTAGGTTCTAAGATCCTGGAATTGCATAAAATAGGAAAGTCCTATGGTGAAAAAGTCATTTTGGATGGATTCTCATACAATTTCCAACGTAAAGAAAGATTAGGAATTGTAGGTAACAACGGAACTGGTAAGTCAACATTTTTGAATGTTATTCAAGGACGTGAAGATGTTGATAAAGGAAAGGTAGTTACCGGTGAAACAGTAGTTTTCGGATATTATAGTCAGGAATTGATCAAAGTAAGTGATGACAAAAAGGTAATTGATGTTATTAAAGACATTGCTGAGTTTATTCCTTTGGAAAAAGGTCGACAACTTTCTGCAGCTCAGTTTTTAGAGAAATTCCTGTTTCCACGCCATATGCACTACAACTTTGTGCATAAGTTGAGCGGGGGAGAGAAACGTCGTTTGAAATTGATGACGGTTTTAATGGCAAATCCCAATTTCCTTATTCTGGATGAGCCAACAAATGATTTGGACATCTTCGTAATGAGTGTGTTGGAAGACTACCTGAGAACATTTGAAGGATGTTTGATCGTGGTTTCTCACGACCGTTATTTCATGGACAAAATGGTGGACCATTTATTCGTTTTCGAAGGTCAGGGAGCAATTAAGGATATTATAGGAAACTATACGGAATACCGTAAGCAAACCGCAGCTGATTACAAGAAAGAAAAACTAAAAGCAACGGATTCCGAGCCTGTAAAAGAGGTTAAAGTGACTCAGTTGTCTACTTCAAGTGCAACGGAAACCAAACGCAAGCTATCTTTCAAAGAGAAAAGTGAATTTGACGATTTGGAAAAAGATTTGGAAACACTAGAAGCTGAGAAGCATCAATGGACAAATGTACTTTCTGACGGTTCAGCAACGAATGAGCAATTGATGAATGCAGGACAAAAATTGTCAGAGATTATGTCGAAAATTGAACAGAAAACAGAGCGTTGGATGGAGTTGGCTGAGTTTATTTAAAAGTAAAGAAGATTCGTTAAAGACTGTTTTCATTGACTTGAGACAGTCTTTTTTTTGTTTATAATGAAATTTATATCTCGCGGAAAGTATTCTTTATTTAAAGATTCCGCTACTTATAATATTATATTCTGCGGAAAAATGTATGTTTGATAAGATTCCGCGAGATATAAATCTATGAAAATTATAGGGAGAAAATCAGAACTAAAGTGGAAGGGCTAAAGGCCGTTACAAAAAGCAAGAAAATGGTACATACGACATTTATAACCAGTTACGGTGTTTTGGAAAATCCGAATAAGATCGATCTGGTTGACAATGATCTATTGATTGATGTTTTGTTTGAGTAGCTCGGAGAGTTCCTTTTCTAGTATTTCCAAAATTTTTGTTTTGTAGGGTTCAACAGATTTCAGTTGTTTTTCCAATGCTTCTGAATTCCACAAATGATATTCCGATTCAATAGGATATGTATCCAACTCGCTTTCGTATCCAAGTGCGAGTTCTTTGGAGATGAGTGGAACTTTAATTTCGTCCTCTTGTTCTAAATACAATTGTCTCATTTTGCGAGTCGCAAGCACTAGTTCAACTTCTCCGTTTTTGATTCTTTCGAGAAGTTTTATCGTCCTCCAAAATTCGTATTCATTCCAATCAAAGTTCTTTTTAACCAGGGATTTTACGAAAGGAATGAAGTCGTGACTTTTAAAGTTGTATTCTATCAAATCGAAGTAGTCATCAACGGTTATGATAAGTTCTAACTTTTTACTTCTGTAAATCCAGGATTCAAAAAGTGGGGATTCTAAATCACCATTTAAGAACTCATAAAATTTAAGCTTATCTGGATGAATTTGATTCATGAAAAATAAAGAGGGATTTCTTCTAAAGGTACGGAAAGTTATGGGGTAGTGTTATGGTTTTATCATAAAAGAAGAATGACCTAATTTCTTTGCAACTTCGCTGTTGCTTTCAGGTATTCGATTGGTTGATCTTCTTCTTCCAATGGTTTCATTTCCTGTAATAGAATCCCGTCTTCTGAATAGCTTTTGATGACATATGTTTTGTGTTTATCATTTGAATATCTGAAACATAAAATGTCTTCATTCATGTATGAAAATACATCCACGCTTTCGATATTTTGATCAGAATTTACCGAGCCATTTTCGTTGATAGTCAACTCGAAATTCTTGGACTTACTTTTAAAAGAATAATTCCCTTTCAACCAAAGGTTTTCGATTGCTTTACTTCCCACCATTACTTCAAGGTAAATTTCTGATAGATTTGTCTCCGCTCTCATTCTTGAAAATGAATGCATTTTTCCTAGCGAATCAATAATTTCTAACCGATCATTTTCGACCCGACGAATAGTGAACGTTTTATGGTACTGAGAAAACAACTCATGGGCAGTAGAGTCAGATCTCAGAGCATAATAACTCTCCTCCATGTAGTCCGGTCGATTGCAGTGCAATGTGGAATCCTGGTCAAAAACAATATCCGTGTAGAATTGATATTCTGCCAAAGCTTTCGTCAAAGAATTGGTTCTGAAAAGAATCTCTTTATATTCGTCAGAAGCCCAAATTCCTTTTAGATTTCCTTTGATGGATGAATTGTTTTCACTGGGCTGACGAACCATGCGATAATCACAAACAACACGCTTTGTTGGAATTTTATCTGGAAGGTAAATTCCGTCAACAATTACGCTGTCAGGCAGGTTTATTGGTTGGGCGTAACTGTTTGAGATGTAGGCCAGAACGATGAGTAAGGTTGAAAAATATCTCGTCATTTGTAATTAGTAATTCGAAATTGGCAATTTGTTACGACAAAAATCAGTCATTAAAATACCGAACCTGCTTAATATACAACTTCCGTTCTTTACCCTGAAATTTGAACTCCAAATCCAAACCAAAATCTTCGTAATACAAGCGCTTATTTCGCATTCCCTTTTTCCAGTACCATTGTTTGATGTATTCAACGGCAAATTCCAGATCTTTCAATTCCTGAGCTGTTAAAACCGGACCTTTGCCCTGATTTGAACTCGTAATGTACTCAACTGTTCTATCGAAGCCGGAAAGTGTTTGCTCATAAACAATCACCAATTGATCACACACAACGCCTTGTTCTGGTTCAACAACTGATGCGTCACCAAACTGAACATTTACTGAAATTCCTGTATAGTTTGGACGATAAACGTTTTTAGTAATAACTACGCCATTTGCTTCTTCTTCAGGGAACGAACGGTGAATTAAAACACCCATTGCCAGTTTCTGGTCGGAAATATTGAAAAAACGACGCTCCATGAATGCTTCATACAGCCATAAACTTGCCCAAACGCCCTTGATTCCTTTTTCAATCGTTTTTTCACAATCCATTAAGTCGACCGTTTTGCTTTGGTACAAGCCAGCTCCGGAAAATCCTTTGGCGTCTTCCGCATTGGTTGATGAACGGAATCGGAAGGTGGTGTATTCGCTTGAACTTAAGGTCTTTTTCAATTCTTCCACCAGTTTTTTGTCGATCG
>CBFGNV010000091.1:0-13908 GCA_965650275.1 uncultured Fluviicola sp.
CATTTGGAACTGTTGTCAATAATGTGCTGCCTGAATCTAAACCTGAATAAGTAATTTCTATACTTTCCGGAGCACAATAATGGTAATTGTTGTAATGAGGGCCAGGATTGAATACGTTCACGTTGTGATCATCAGATAATAATGGTAAAACCGGAATGGGTTCCGAAATCGCATAAACACTGTCAATGTCCAATTCACATTCGTCTGAACGAGTCACGGTAACTGAATAATTTCCAGTTGTTGTAATGATCAGTTTATTCCCTGTTACTCCTGTATTCCAAAGGTATTCATAACTCGGACCGTAATGCGCATAGGTTAAAGGATCGTAGCGCAATGAATCTTTTGTACAAAAGTGGATGGTGTCATTTACCAGATTTGGAGCCCAATTGTACTGAACAATTTCTCCAATCAAACTGTCATTAGCAGGTGGTACGAAATAATTCAAGGTATGGTAGTTGGAATTGATGTGATTAATTAGAAAAGAATTTCTGGTATCATCCCCAAGCATGTACATGTGAGCAGCTTCATTTAAACCAGCATAATGAAGTGAATAGTTGTTATTCGCAGTTTGCACAACGTCAGGTGTTGGTGCGAAGTTCAGGTCCTTGGTAAAACTTCCGCAGATATAAGGCTTATCATTTTCTTTGATGGCTATACCCAAACCTTCGTCGTCCTTTTTACCGCCAAAATGCTTGATGTATTCAAATTGTCCGGTATTCGTAACCTTTAATAGATATGGATCCTTAAATCCGACAGAATTGAATGTAGCCTGTGCAGTATCTTGAATTTGTGATAAATCACATTTGAATGAGCCGGTTACAAATACATCGTTGTGTAAATCAACAGCAATAGCTCTGGCGGAAATGTCATTGTTTGAACCCAGTGTGTGATTCCAGAGATAACTTCCGTTGTTTTCTGTTTTGATGATGAAGATTTGTTTATCGTAAGGGTTCTGAAAAGCATGCGCACCACTGGCATCGTAATAATTCATATTGCCAATAAAGTCACCTGTCATGAACACCTGATTATTTGTATTCAACTCCAAATCATAGGCAATCACCATTCCTGCCTTCATTTGATTGAAAAACTGCAGTTGTCCTGCTGGATTCAACTTGCACAAGAAACCAATGTTGTACCCTTGATTTGGATAAGTATTCGAAGCAAATGTCAGGTTTTTAGAAAATTGACCAGTAAAAAAGATGTTGTTCTGATTGTCCACCGCAACAGCAAGACCTCTGTCCTCGTATTGTGCGTTACCATTTAAACTCCATGTAGGGTTACCATTTACATCGTATTTGGAAATGAAGAAGTCAAACGAATATTGATTCGTATTAGGGTCAATGGCACTGGTGAATGAATTGTTCCCTATAATCGCTGTCCCTTGAAATTGCCCCGTTAAAATCACATTGTTCTGGTGGTCTACTGTAATTCCATAAGCGTTTTCAGCCATATTTCCACCTTCACTTCTTGCCCAAAGCACATTTCCGCTCGGGTCTAATTTTACAATAAAGATATCTTTTGAATTTCCAACAGAAGTAAGTGTAGTGGAACCAAACGTGACAGTTCCAAAGAATTGTCCTGTAACCACAATGTTTTGGTCGGGACCAATAGCCAAATCAATTGCTCGATCGGAATAATTTCCACCAAATATTTTTTTCCAAAGAAGTGATCCTGTTGTAGAATATTTTGCAACGTAAATGTCGCCATTCCCGGCAGCAGAAGGGACAACATTCGCGGTGTTAAAAGCTGTTTCTCCCGTAATGTAGCCTGCGATGTATGATTCTTCGTTGGCATTCAGCTCTACATCGTTCGCCTCATTGGTGAACTGACTAAAGGTATTTGCTCCCCATTGTTGTGCGAATGTTGCAGAAGAAGCGAGGAATATCAGTAATAGCAGGATTGATTTTAGTGTGTTCATGCTTTGTTAGCTTTCTGAAGTAGTAAATACGATGTAAACCAAAAGGTTGGAAAAATAAATTGAATTCGTGGTCACAACTCAAATTTGTACTTTCCATTTTTCATTCTGCTTGCTTCTGCGCTTGTTTTTAATTGGATTTCTGTTGATTGCTGCTTTTGAATCAGTCAATTCGCAAGTCACATTTACTGATTCCAATCTTCCTATTGTGGTCATTCATACCATCGCGTGAGAAATGATAAACGATGATACCAGAGTGGTTTGTGTCATGGGCGTAATTGATAATGGGGCAGGAGTTCGAAATTATCTGACGGATGCATTCAATAATTACGATGGTAAAATTTCCATTGAGATATGAGGATCGACTTCTCAACAATATCCGAAAAAGAGTTATGGCTTTGAAACACAAACCTCACTTGGAGCTAACAATAACATTTCACGTTTAGGTTTACCAATTGAAAATGGAAACTATTTAGATATTCTAAAAGGAAATGACCACAATTATACACTGGGAAAATTGCTGTGAGATAAAACTGACTTGAGACTCAATGTTTATTAGTCAACAATCAATAGCGCGCCAATTTGCAACTATTCTTTGTCGGCATGAGTCAGTCATAACTCATAACTCATAACTCATAACTCATAACTCATCTACATTCCCTTTTTTAGAAAATCGCTGAAAGTATAAGGGCCATCTTCATAACTCCATTCGGCGATAATTTTCCCGTCAGGAGATAAAATGTAAAGGAAAGGCTGACTGCTTGATTTGAATTTTGCAATTTGTAATTTAGAATTGACTTCCCCAATATTTCCTTCTCCATTTGGATGAGGTTGTTTATCATCAACCCAAGCTGCTTTATAAACAAAATTATCTTTAATCAGACTTTGAATCTGGTGATCTTTTAAAACCTGCTCTTCAAATTTTCGCGAATTTACACAAGTCCATCCTGTAAAGTAGATCAAACAATTTTTCTTCGTTGCTTTTGCTTCTGTCAAAGCTTTGTCAAGTGATTCCAAAGCGGAAAACTCTAAAGGTTTGTTGCTGCTCGTTTTTATTTGTTGATACTCAAAGAATGCCTTCATAGCTTCTTTGTAGTCCCATGATTTATTCTTTTTCTCTAAAAACAATTTGAATTCGACTACTTCATTTTCTTTCATTCCTGCGGCCATTAAATTAGGTTTCACGCTTTCGAATGTTGCCAATTTTACGGGAAGTTTCTCAATTTGCATTCGAGCCTCGGTGCCATTGTAAAGCCAGTCGTAATCAGTCTTATGCTTTGATTTGTATTTTTTAATGAGATCCAGACAGGTTTGAAAGCTGATTTCATCGTAATTATCAATTTGACTCATTTCGTCCATTAATATAACCCCAAGCATTGGACCCTTAAAAATTTCGGCATCTACAGAATCCAGCTGTCCACATTCAGAAAAGATTTCATAATCACGTTGAATAGAATCCTCATCCCATTTATTGTGAAAGGTTGCACAGTAAGGTTTTTGATTTAATGTTTCTTCGCAGTCGTATTTTCCTTGTGAACAGGAAACGAAGCAAAAGGAAAATACGGTTGCAAGTAAGATTAATAGAGCAGATGTTTTCATATCTGAAAATTACGAATTACAAATTATTAATTGCGGATATCGCCGTTTTTAGACTGTTTAAACTCATTGGTAATTGGTAATTAGTCATTTGTAATTAAGCTATTTATCTCATTAATTAACAATAACTTGCAACTTTATTAACAATCATCGAAAAAAAGGTCGTACCTTTGCGCCAAATTTTAGATTTATTTTATGACCTTTAAAGAACTCGGGTTACGAGTTGAGGTTCTGCAGTCGATAGAAGCACTGGGTTTTGCAGAACCAACTCCGATCCAACAAAGTGCCATTCCGCACTTGTTACAATTAGAAAGCGATTTTGTCGGACTCGCTCAAACAGGGACAGGTAAAACAGCCGCATTCGGCTTACCACTGGTACACAAAGTTACCGACCGTCCAACTCAAACACAAGGTTTAGTCATCGCTCCAACGCGCGAATTGTGTTTACAAATCTCAAAAGACTTAGAAGCATTTGCTCAGTTTGATCCTCAAATTAAAGTTGTAGCCGTTTACGGTGGAACTGATATTCGTCGTCAGATGAGTGATATTAAGCGTGGTGCAACTATTGTTGTAGCAACTCCGGGTCGTTTGGTCGATTTGATCAATCGTAAAGCAATCAACCTTCAAACTGTTGAAACGGTTGTGCTTGACGAAGCAGACGAAATGCTGAACATGGGCTTCAAAGAAGACATCGATGCTATTTTGAATGTTACTCCTGAAACCAAAAATGTTTGGTTGTTTTCTGCTACAATGCCAAAAGAAGTTGCGGCCATTGCGAAGAATTATATGAATGATCCTTTGGAAGTTGCCATGGGACACAAAAATCAAAGTAACGAAAACATCGAGCACGTTTACTATTCTGTAAAAGAGCGCGATCGTTATGATGCATTGAAGCGTTTGATCGATGCTAGTCCGGAAATTTTTGGATTGGTTTTCTGTCGTACACGTAATGAAACGGCTACCGTTGCTGAGAAATTGGCAAAAGACGGATACAGCGCTGAACCTTTGCACGGAGATTTATCTCAGGCAATGCGTGATCGTGTAATGGATCGTTTCCGTGAGCGTTCAATTCAGTTATTGGTTGCAACGGATGTTGCTGCTCGTGGAATTGACGTTGACAACATTACGCACGTTATCAATTACAACCTTCCTGATGATATCGAGAACTATACGCACCGTTCTGGTCGTACAGCTCGTGCTGGTAAACAAGGGAAATCATTGGTATTGATTAACGCTCGTGAGAATTACAAGATTAAAGCTATCGAGAAGCAGATTCGTACTACGTTTACTGCTGCTTTGATTCCTTCAGCACAAGAAATTTGTGGAATTCAGTTGAATAAACTGATTGCAAAAGTGAAAGATACAGAAGTGAAAGAAAAAGACATCGAGCCTTTCTTGGAAGGAATGATGACTGATTTCGCTGAAATGACAAAAGAAGAAATCATCAAGAAATTCGTTTCTGCTGAATTCAACCGTTTCATTGAGTACTACGATAGAGCTGGTGATTTGAACCTTGCTACTTCGAAAGGAGAACGTGGTGAGCGTCGTGAAAGAGGAGATCGTGAAGATCGTTTCGACCGTAAAGACCGCTTCGAAAGAGGTGATCGTCCGGAAAGAGGTGAAAGAAGCGACCGTCCACGCAGAGATGATGCAAACAGAACGCGTTTCTTTGTTAGTCTTGGAAAACGTGACGGATTGAACCCTGGTGGTTTATTACGCGTTATCTGTGATTCAACAGGATTGAAATCTGCTTCAATTGGTAAAATTGATGTAATGCCGAACTTCTCTTTCTTTGAAGCTGATAAAACTGACGAAGGAGCAATCCTTTCGAAAGTAAACGGTTCAGATTACGAAGGTCACGAAGTGAAAGTTGAAATCACACAGAAAAAAGAAGGAGGAAGCGATCGCAGAAGCGGTGGTGGAGAACGTAGAAGTGGTGGTTTCGGCGGAGATCGTGGTGGTTTCGGTGGAGATCGTCGTTCATCTGGAGGCGGAGAACGTCGTTCATTTGGTGGTGACAGAGATCGTTCTTCTTCAACAGGAGGTGGAGATCGTCGTTCATCTGGAGGTTTCAGAGGAAACTCAAGCTACGGAAAACCTGAAGGAGGAAGCGGAGAACGCAAATCTTTTGGTGGTGATAGAGCAAGAACTGGCGGTGGAGATCGCAGAAGTTCAGGTGGCGGACGTCGTTTTGATTCAAGCTACAGCAAATAAGAATTAGCAATTATCAATGATTTAATTATCAAGTGAGTGACTCTAGAGAATCTCACTTGATAATTGATAATTAAAGAATTTATAATTAATAGAATGGAAATTAGAAACATCGCAATTATTGCACACGTTGACCACGGTAAAACAACGTTGGTTGATAAAATGATTGAGGCAGGAAACGTAATTAATGAACGTGATCGTCCTACGGGAGATTTGATTATGGATAGTAACGATTTAGAGCGTGAGCGTGGAATCACCATCGTATCTAAAAACGTTTCCGTTTCTTACAAAGGAACAAAGATCAATATCATCGATACTCCCGGACACGCCGATTTTGGTGGTGAGGTAGAGCGTGTATTGAACATGGCTGATGGAGTTTGTTTGTTGGTGGATGCTTTTGAAGGCCCAATGCCGCAAACACGTTTCGTATTGCAAAAAGCACTTTCAATGGGAATCAAACCATTGTTGGTAATCAATAAAGTAGATAAGGATAACTGTACTCCTGACGAAGTTCATGAGAAAGTATTCGATTTGATGTTCGAATTGGACGCAAACGAAGAGCAGTTGGAATTCCCTACAATTTACGGTTCTGCGAAAAATGGTTGGATGTCAACAGACTGGAAACAACCAAAAACAGATATTTCTGACTTGTTAGACCAAATTTTGGAGTATTTCCCACCGCGTAAAATCGAAGCCGGAAATACACAATTATTGATCACTTCTTTGGATTTCTCTACTTACGTTGGGCGTATCGCTATCGGTCGTTTACACCGTGGAGCATTGAAGGAAAATCAGCCGATTATTTTGGCAAAACGCGATGGAACTCAAGAGAAACACCGTGTGAAAGAATTGTTCGTTTTTGATGGTACTGAACGTAGAAAAGTAGAATCAGTTGATGCTGGTGATATTTGTGCGGTTACAGGAATCGAAGGTTTTGAGATTGGTGACGTTATTTGTGACGCTGAAAATCCAGAGCCATTGGCTTCTATCTCTATCGATGAGCCTACAATGAACATGTTGTTCTCTATTAACGATTCACCATTCTTCGGAAAAGAAGGAAAGAAGGTAACTTCTCGCCACATTTCTGAGCGTTTGACGAAAGAGTTGGAGAAAAACCTGGCAATGCGTGTTTCTGAAACAGATAAAGCAGACAAATGGATCGTTGCTGGTCGTGGTGTATTGCACTTGTCGGTTTTGATTGAAACAATGCGTCGTGAAGGATACGAATTACAAGTTGGTCAGCCACAAGTAATCATTAAAGAAATTGATGGTGTTAAGTGTGAGCCGGTTGAGGAATTGACAATCGACTTACCGGAAGAATTTTCCGGAACAGCGGTAGAAGCAGTTACAAAACGTAAAGGAGAGATGACAAATATGGAGCCGAAAGGAGCTCGTATGGTGATTCAATTCCAGATTCCATCTCGTGGAATTATCGGTTTGCGTAACTACTTGTTAACTCAAACTGCTGGTGAAGCGATTATGACTCACCGTTTCCTGGAGTACCAACCATTCAAAGGTGAAATTCCCGGACGTCAAAATGGATCATTGATCTCATTGGAATTGGGAACTTCTATTCCTTTCTCGATGAACAACTTGCAGGATCGTGGTAAATTCTTTATTCACCCGAACGAAAATATCTACGAAGGACAAGTAATTGGTGAAAACTCACGTGCAGGTGACTTGTGTGTGAACGTAACGAAGACGAAGAAGTTGACGAATATGCGTTCATCAGGAGCTGACGATAAAGTTCGTTTGGCACCGCCGAAAGTATTCTCACTAGAGGAATGTTTAGAGTACATTCAAGGTGATGAGTATGTTGAGGTAACACCAGAAAACTTACGTATCCGTAAAATCTTGTTGAAAGAAAACGAGCGTAAACGTTCTTCAAAATAATTAGCACTTTCCGTCACGACGGACTCTGCAAAAAAAAATGAACCATCTTCCTTGTGGACGGTGGTTTACTAATCAACTTTTAAAAGCGATTTGTCATCGGACAAATCGCTTTTTTGGTTCATAAGACCACCTTCGAAATTGTTCAAGAATAGTTGTGCAATTGGCACCTGAATCACAGACAAACGCTATTCAAACAAAAGAGAATATGAAAATCTATGTAAAAAATATGGCTTGTGAAAGCTGCAAAATTTTCGTTGAGGGTGCCCTGGACGAACTCGGTATTGAAGCTCGTAAAGTTGATTTGGGAGAAATAGAAACGAAAAATGACGTTTCTGATGACGAAAAAAAGAAACTCAATAGTATGCTCAACAAAGCTGGACTGGAACTCCTGGAAAAGAAGCAAGGTGTATTGATCGAAAAAATCAGAAAGATCTTGGTGGATTATGTTTACAATTCTGACGAACGTTCCAATATTAAATTCTCCATTTTATTAAGTGAAGAATTAGGCTTAAGTTATACTTACTTGTCCAATATTTTTTCAGAGGTTGAAGCCTCAACCATTGAACAATTTCTGATTTCATTAAAGATCGAACGGATAAAGGAGTTAATCATTTTTGGAGAAGATACGTTCTCTGAAATTGCTTATAAACTGCATTATAGTAGTGCTGCGCATTTATCTAACCAATTCAAAAAAGCGACAGGGTTAACACCATCTCACTTTAAAGCATTGAAAGAGAAAAGAAGAATAACCATTCAAAACATTTAAGTACTCAAAAATGGAAAACAAACAGGACAATTCTAAAATTCTTAAAAACAATTACATACCAACTGCCGAATTTTATAGTCAAATAATTGATAGTTTACAAGATTACTCGATTTTCACTTTAGACAATGACCTTGTTATAAATAGTTGGAGTTCAGGCTCAACAAAAATATTCGGCTACGAAACTGAGGAAGTTCTTGGAGTCCCTTTCGATTTAATATTTACCGAGGAAGACCTAAAACAAGGTGTTCCGAAACAAGAAATTGAAACGGCCCTTAAACAGGGTAGAGCAACTGACAACAGATGGCACATTAAGAAAGACAAAAGTCTTTTCTTCGCTTATGGGTTAGTTTTTCCACTAATTGGTTTAGACGGCGAGATGCTGGGGTACGTCAAAATTGTGCGCGATTTGACCGAACGGAAACGATCTGAAGATGCAATCAAGAATTACGTCAGAGAATTGGAAGACCTAAATTCTCATAAAGAAAGTGTTCTGGCAATACTTTCTCACGATTTAAGAAGCCCGCTATCAGGGATTATTGCAACCGCCAAGTATTTGAAGGAAAACTTTCATAGAATGGATCCTGATGTTGTTCAGGAAATGCTTGACTTATTGCATAGATCATCGATAGATGAATTGGATATGTTAGACTATTTAGTGGAATGGGCACGCGTAAAATATACATCAGACGCTTTTTCTCCAACAAAAATAAAACTAACCGAATACATCGATAAAGTATTTGCCATGTTAAGCGAAACCGCTTCGATGAATGTTGTAAACCTGCATAACAAGATTGAAGATGACATGTCTGTATTTGCGGATGTTAAAATGTTGATATCCATCATTCAAAATATCGTTTCAAATGCCATTAAACATACTAAGAATGGTGGTTCTGTAACGGTTTCAGCTGAAAGTAAAGACGACAAACTAGTCATTCAGATTAAGGACACTGGCCTTGGGATGTCTGATGAAATATTGGGAAAATTGTTTACCCCACACATTAGAAACTTTTCAGAATCAATAAAAAAGAACAAAGGTGCTGGAATTGGACTGTTGCTGGTAAAAGGATTTTTAGAAAAAAATGATGGTGAAATTTGGGTGGAAAGTGTTGAAGGGGAAGGTTCAACGTTTTATTTCACCCTGCCTATTGATAAACCTTTACATAAAGTTGGTGGTTCAGAGGAAATGATGTTCGACGAAAGTAATTGATAGGGTAGACCCTGTAAAAGAAAACATTACCGCATAAAAAAACTGCACCTTAAATAAGGTGCAGTTTTTTTATTTAACTGGGAGTCCTTATTCAGAAATAAGTTTACCAGATTCTATCAATTGATTGTTGCCAATAAGGCTGTAAAAATAAATCCCTGACGACAATTTACCAGTATCCAACGTTGTTGAACTGGAAGTGATTGTTTGATACAATACTTCCTCACCAGTCAACGCATACAAACGCAATTCTAATTGGCTTGCATCATCTATATTCTCCAACGTTATGGTTGTTGAATTTGTGAATGGATTCGGGTAAATACTAACTTGAATGTTTGCGTTTGTCAACTCTGAGTTACCAGTTGTTTGACAATCTGCAGGATCAATACTGGCCGCACCATTGATGGCGTTTGTTGTTAATGCACCTACACCGGTTAAAACGCGTCCGTTCATTTCAACTCCTGACATCAGGTTAATGGCACCTTGAGAAATAACGGTACCGTTAAATATGGAATTATCATTAATGTCCACTGCACCATTCACCAGCCAATATACATTTTTGGCTTGAGTTCCATTGATAAGAACCACATTTGAAAAAGTACTTGTTTCAAGTGCGCCTTCTACTTTGATAATGAATACGGCATCAGCTACCCCTTGTGAATTCAGGTAAAGCGTATCTGTAAAAGTGGTACCAGCGTTTAAGACATAGATGTGAGGCGTTAAGACAAGATTTCCTCCAAACTGTGCTGGATACAATAGTTCGATATCTGCAGTTAGTGAATTCATGTAATTATAAGCAGCTAATAGATCTGCAGCTGCCATTGCGGTAGAGAAATCGGGAGTAGCATGGATATATCCTGATACCAACAACGGATCGAAGCCTGTAGTTAAACCTACATTCGTTCCCACATCGCCTATTATATTCGAAATGCCGTTATTTTGAACCGGACCGTCCGAAGAAAAGATTCCGTAACAACCAACCATACCAAGAGCAGGTGCTGCTGGACCTGTAAGTACAGGACTTCCACAACCAACTGGCGTATATGCCAGAACACCGTCAACCATAATTGCACCTGCGGTAGTCATTGCTCTTCCTTCAAGAGTATCTGCAGAATTCATGTTAATTCCTGCGTTGTTCGCAATAACAGTCCCTCTCATGGTTGTTCCTGTAGCCATATCCACCAAACCTTCAACTTTCCAAAACACGTTACATGCCTTGGCTCCATTGATTAAAGTCACTTTTGAATTGGCATTCGTTGAAAGCGGTCCCGAAATTTGAAAAATGAAGACTGCATCGGCATTGGTTTGACCGTCCAAAATAAGTTCCAGATTCAGGGTAGATGCACCAGATAGTGCGTAAACACCTTCATTCAGTATTTGTCCGTTTCCTAACAAAGGAGCAGGAAAGAAACCTGGAGTAGCGGCGTTTAACTCATTGTAGGCGATTAGTAGATCTGCTGCGGCTTGCGCACTTGTCACGTCAGCAGCATGCATACCGCCGTTTACGTTTCCAAAACCTGTGTTGGAGCCGTTATTGGTTCCTACTTTTCCAGTTAATTGAGAAATGCCTGTATTGCTTACAGCTCCATCAGTAGAGAAGAGAACAAAGTTGGATGTGCTTCCTAAATTCGGTGCCTGACCGAAAACAACTGTTGATGCCGACAATAGAATTGCCAAAAATGTGATGTTTCGTATATTTTTTATCATGTTCATGTATTTTGATTCATTTTTTGCGGAGAGAATTCTCCTGATGATGTGGAATAGATTCCACTTGTCTTAAACTCTTGAGTTTACAGGTAGGTATCGAATTACAAAAATCTACGACCTTGAAGGTCAATTATGTGATTCGTTTCAGATAAAACCATCCATTTCAGAAACGGATGGTTTTGAAGCGTGTTTAATTATTTTTTCTTTACAATGAACTCTGTTCGTCTGTTCTTTTTGTGTTCTTCTTCCGAACAGGTAGAGACAACCTCGTTTTCACATGCACAGTCCATTGCCAATTGATCCTCACCATATCCTTTACCGTAAATACGTTCTGGATTCGAAATTCTTTGTTTGATATAGTCGGCAGAGGATTGAGCTCGCATTTGTGATAGCTCATCGTTGTACATTTTTGGACCTCTACAGTCGGTATGAGATTTTAATTCAATTTCCATAGTAGGGAATTGAGTCATGACTTTTACGATTTTATCCAATTCTTTGGCAGCAGCAGGTGTGATTTCAGCTCTGTTATAGTCAAAATAAATGGAGTTCAATTTGATTACCGGACCTAAATCTTCTTCCACTTTAACATCCTCGTCAACCACAACCACTTCTTCTTCCTTATCTTGTGAAAGATGTAGATTTGCCGTAATCATCGCTTCAGTACCAAAAGAGTTTGTTGTGTTCTTACCTTCTTGAAAGCCTTCTTTATTACCAGTCAATTCGAAGTTTTTATCTGTATCAATCTCAAATTCATACTTTCCATCCGAATCCGTTGTTATTTCACTCAGCAAATTACCATCAATATCTAACAAGTTCACTTTTGTTCCTTTCAGCGGATTTTCATCCATGTCGTAAGCAATACCAGTAATTGTTTTAGCTGTTGGTTTTATATTTAATAAATCGATCCCGTAAATATCATCCATTCCGCTTCCGTCAGCTCGATTAGAAGAGAAGTAACCTGTGTTGCTCTTACTGCTAGAAATGAATGCGTAATCATCTTTTAGCGTATTTACAGGTGCTCCTAAATTGGTGACTTTACCCCAGGTTGTTCCGTTCATGGTACTTTGAAAGATGTCCAATCCACCAAGACCAAAATGACCGTTAGATGCAAAATGCATTACTTTTTCGGACTCATCAAGGAAAGGGAACATTTCATCACCTTCAGTATTGATTATTTTTCCAAGATTTTCAGGTTTTCCCCAAGATCCATCTTCGGCTTGAGTAGAACGATAAATATCTGTTCCTCCAAAGCCACCTGGCATGTCACTTGTGAAATACATTGTTTTTCCGTTTGCTGACAAATAGGGCTGACCAACGGAGTAGGCAGTATTATTGTGTTCAAATGCAATCGGTTCCGACCATTTTTCATTTTCGAGTTTACGTAAGAAGATACGAAGCTCAACCAGGTTGTCCTTTGTTTTGTCTTTTGCGCCATTCTTCGTATATGCCATATATGTTCCAGAGTTGCTAAAGGCAGCAGGACCATCGTGCATTTCTCCATTTTCTTTTTTATCAAAGAATTCACGGTTTTTTAATTGACCATCTTCGATATCTGCAACATACAAATTAAAGAACGGCTCATTGTTGTAATTGTCTCTGCGCTTGATCATTTTTGGTGCTGCGTTGCTTGAGGCGTACACCACCTGATCTCTGAAATAGGTAGTTCCAAAATCCTGAGAAGATGTATTGATGGACATTTCGCGGATTTTAAAATCTCCGTTGTCTTTTTTGATTTCATCAAATTCAGCTCTATTTTGCATAAAGCTAATGGCACGTAAATCGCTTGGCTTTTGTTGAGCGAACTGAGTCATTTGAATATCCGATTCTGTATACTTTCCGCTATACTTTAAAAGCATGGCGTAGTTATAATAATCTTCCGGGATGAGTTCTTTTCCGTTAGCGATTAATGCTGCATACGTTTTTTCAGATTCCTCATTTTGATCCATTTTACGGTAGCTTTCGGCCAAATTCCGTTGTCCAGATACCGTTAAATCTTTTGTTCGAGCGTATTTATCAATGGCATGATCGTAAGCATATATTGAGAAGTATTTGTCGCCCTTTTTTTCCTTTGATGATTTTTCTTGGGCAAAGGTATTTAAGCTTATTCCGATGAGAACAAGTAATGATATTAGTATTTTTTTCATGATTGTATTTTAACTTTTAGAAGTATCTGGGCGATTGGATCTGTTGTTTGCTGTTGAATATAAAATCATAGCGCAACATGATTTCGTGACTCCCTTGATTGTAGGCTGGAGTTCTAAGTCCCATTGACCAATCGTAGGAATAGCCAACATGAAGTTGTTGTGATATGTCCAATCCGATCAGCACACCAACGGCATCACCAGTTCTGTACATTGCTCCAAGTGATAATCTCTTCATAAGAATGAAAGAAGCTGTTAGATCCGTTTGAATCGGAGCTCCACTTGTTACCTTGATCAAGGTTGTTGGTTTAAACGCAAGGTTATTCGATAAATTGAACACTGCACCAGCAATAAAGAAGTAGTGTCTTTGTGCTTTACTTTCGGTAACCGTGCCACCTGGTTGTGTGGTAGTGTAGTAGTTGCTTTCCAGTAAATTTGGTATTGAAACTCCAGCATAAAAACGCTCCAGTGAGTA
>CBFGNV010000092.1:0-13630 GCA_965650275.1 uncultured Fluviicola sp.
TGATATTTGTAATTGCTGTATTGATACATGTTGTGCGGTTTACTCCCGCAGCAATTGTATTCAACGGAGTAACGGTAATTGTTCCGGTAGCGGTTCCACCAGGACATCCTCCAGTTGTAGTAACTGTGTAGTTAAATGTACCTGATGCAGTTGGTGTTCCACTGATCGTCACCGTATTTCCAGCCCAAGAACCAGTAACACCTGCAGGTAAACCGCTGAATGTTGCTCCTGTTGCTCCAGTCGTTGTCATCGTAATATTTGTAATCGCAGTATTCATACAAGTTGTACGATTTGCACCAGCAGTGATTGTATTTGCCGGAGTAACAGTGATTGTTCCTGTAGTTGTTGCCGGTGGACAACCTCCTGTTGTTGTAACCGTGTAATTATATGTACCAGAAGCTGTTGGAGTACCACTGATCGTTACAGTATTTGCAGCCCAGCTACCCGTTACACCAGCAGGTAAACCACTGAATGTTGCTCCGGTAGCTCCTGTCGTTGCTAACGTGATGTTCGTGATAGCAGTATTGATACAAGTTGTGCGGTTAACTCCTGCTGCAATTGTATTCAAAGGAGTAACTGTAATTGTTCCTGTAGCTGTTCCTCCTGGACATCCTCCAGTTGTTGTAACTGTATAGTTAAATGTTCCGGATGCAGTTGGTGTTCCACTGATTGTTACCGTATTTGCAGCCCAGCTACCCGTTACACCAGCAGGTAAACCACTGAATGTTGCTCCTGTTGCTCCTGTTGTTGCAAGAGTGATATTTGTTATCGCTGTATTGATACAAGTAGTTCGGTTTACTCCTGCAGCAATTGTATTCAAAGGAGTAACTGTAACAGTTTGATTGGATGTTGGTCCAGTACCATTGATTTGCAACGATACATTCTTCGTCCCAGAAGTTGAATATGTTACTGAATGAGGTCCAGCTGTTGTAGCTGTTGCAGGAGTTGCTCCTGCTCCAAAATTCCAAGCGTAAGATGTTGCACCGGTTGAAGTACTTGTAAACGTTACTGCGGAACCAAGACAAACTGGATTTGGAGTAGCTGTAAAATTCGCAGTGGCGGTTGTTGTTCCTGTGATATTGATGTTATCAACATAAAGGTTATTACCATTTCCTGACAAGTTACGGAAGGCACCGATAACAGAACCATTCCCAACATACGGAGTCAAACTTACTGTTTCATTTCGCCATTGAGCAATGCCAGATGGAACAAACGAAGCCGTTGTTGCAGCTGCAGTTGCCAAAACCGTATTTGACTTACTGTAAACAGAAGTAAATGTAGCTCCACAGTCAGTTGAAACGAGGACTTGAAGTCCATCAAAGTAAGTTGCATTATATGGAGCATAAGCCACATCAAATGTCAATTGAGATGCTGAAAAACCAGTAAGATTTACCGGAATTACTCTAAATTCGTCATCGTCTGTATCTGCATAATTATAATTATCAAAGATCATTGAATTACCAGCAGAAGGAGTGATACCAACTGTAGCCGATCTAGCCCAGGTGTTTGCAGAACTATTGGTATTCACTCTTGTCCATCCTGTATATGGGAAACCAGCCGCTGCAAACCCTTCAGCAAAAGGTAAAGTTGCTACACCAAGTACGGTAACATAAGCTGTTTTTGTTTCTACATCAGATCCGAAAGCATTTGTTGCTGTTAAAGTCACGGTTGGAGTTCCTGCAGTTGAATATGTTACAGTATGCGGTCCTGCAGTTGAAGCAGTAGCCGGACTTGCACCTGCACCAAAATCCCAAGCATAACCAGTTGCATTCGTTGATAAGTTGGTGAATGTAACTGTTCCCCCTTGGCAAACAGTAAGTGGTGTTCCCGAGAATTCAGCCACAGGAGGCGTAACCGTTGCTGTTCCGTTGATTTGGAAATTGTACGTTCCTTCATCACAATCGTTTGTTCCAAAGGTTACGTTTCCAGTATAGTTCCCTCCTGTTGCAGGAGAGAATGTCAATGTGAATGTTGTTGTTCCACCTGCCGCAACGGTTGTTGCTCCAAAAGTTGTTCCCAAGGAGAATCCAGTTCCAGTAACCGTGATTGGTCCTGTAAGCGTCAAGTTAGTTGTTCCTGTATTTGTAATGGTAAAAGTTTGAGTGGTTGTTCCGCCTGCACTAACATTAGGGAAGTTATAGTAACCACCATCTAACACATCTGTTGTAGCTTGATTCAATTGAATTTCACCTGGAGTAGTTGCTGTGTAAACAATGTCATCAATGAAAATGTTGTTTCCATTATTTGCAATTGCTCTGAAACGGAAACGTACGTTTCTTGAAGTAGATTGTACAAAAGAAAGCAGGTTAATCGTTTCATTTCTCCAATGATTCGCTGCTGTAGGGTAATATTCCGTACCTCCAGTTAATGTTCCGCTAACAGCCAAAACACTTCCTTGCTTGTCATATAACGCTGTCGGGTTCCAGGTTGCACCACAATCCGTTGAAATCTCTACAATTAAACGGTCATTTGTCCCAGCATTCAGCTGACGATATGCTACGTTGAAAGTTAACGTTGCAGCCGTAGCATTACATGGTAAGATGAAAATTGGGGTATATAAATTTTCGTTGGTTGTTGAAGCATTACCAAAACAAGGCATCATTGCCATATTATTCACAAATACTCCAGCAGCTGACATACCTGAAGCAGCTGTCCATTGACGACAATCACCGTTTACGTTTTCGACTACCCAACGTAAGTCTGGAGGGAAAGTTTCTGCTTCAAAATTTTGGGCATAATTTGGCATAATACCGTTCGAAACCATAAAGTCAATTGCAGAGGTATCATAAGTTGTAGAAGGATCGGCAATACCGTTCGGCAATGTAGACCAAGCCTTAAAATTGTGAGTTCCCAAAGTACCTGTGAATGCAGGTAAAGCAACAGTAGCAGAACCACCAGCTGCAACAGAACCTGTCCAACTGAAATTGGTTACCGTTCCGTTATCAATAGCATATGAAATGGTTGCTGATGTTAATGTATTCGCACCTCTATTTCTAATCTGAACACTTGGAGTTATAGGTCCGGCACAATTGTCTCCTTTTGGAGTAAAGACATCAGTTATTGAAGCATCACTCGGATTTGGAGGAGTACACGCATCCGAATTAATCAGAGAAACCCTATTCGGACTTCCTTCCAGTACCGCCCGCATTCGTTGTTTTTGATCATTGGTAAAAATGTTCATACAGAGGTCATCCGTATAATCCATATAATTGGCGACCATATCGTTACCTGGATCAGGGGCATTGGTACAACTATTAATAACTGGACAACCAAAGTTAGCAGCGGCCGCCTCAGGAGTATCGTTACAATAGTCATCTACAGTACATCCACCGTCACCCCAAATATGGCGAAGTCCAAGCCAATGACCAATTTCGTGCGTTGCTGTTCTTCCTTCATTGTATGGACCACCAAAACCAGTTACAGAACTTTTACCGATTGAGTTGTACAAGAAAACAACTCCGTCAGTAGCATTTGAACCTCCGGAAGCACAATTAGACATTCCTCCAAGCGGAGAAGTTGGGAATTGAGCATATCCCAAAATTCCTCCTGAGATATTACACAACCAGATATTCATGTATTTAGTTGGAACCCAACCGCGAGTTGCAGTTGGTGTACCACCGTTATATGTCCATGTTTTGACAGTAGCATCAATAAATGCTGTACTATAAGGTGGCGCTGTTCCTGAAATTGTACTGTACAAAATACGGTTTACACCAGGTTGACCAGCCGCAAAAGCTGATCCATCAGGACGGCGCTGTGCCAAACAAAATTCAATCTTTGTATCGGCACCAAGTGGGTTTGTGTTATATCCGTTGGTCCCAAAAATTCTTCTAAAATCTTCATTCAGAACGTCGATTTGAGATTGAATGGCTGCCTGGGAAACATTTGTTCCGGTTCCTACGGCTTCACCAGAGTGAATGACATGGAATACAACTGGAATTTGATAGACGCCACCAACAATCTTATTGGCTTTAGCGACTTCAATTGCTTCATTAACCCAAGCTTCAAAATCGGCTTTTGATTCTGCGGCTGGGTGCTCAGCATGCAATACAGAATCCATTTGATCTGTATAACATCTTACAACACCGGGAATTTGAGCCGCAACTGGATTGGATTGAAAAATTAGCCCACCCAACAAAAGGATAGAGCCAATGAGTTTCAACGTAGTTTTTCTCATCGTTTTTGGTTTAGTTCTCAAAAGTTTATGAAAACCACATATCAAACCTTTCAGAAGGGATCGCATGGGGAAACAAGGGCGACAACTTTGGAGAGAGTCGACTTGCAGTTTTCATTCATAGTTTAGCAAAACAAGTCTATGAATTTTAAGAGAGAAAAGCAAGAGAATATATTAACAACTAACGCTTTAATTTGAAAGACTCAAGGTAAACAGGGCGTTTTCAGAGGTAAATAATGTTGATAATTTAACTATAAAAGGTGGTTTCTACCAATTTTCAACAGTTCCGTCAAATTCATTTGCATCATCTAACAGTTTTTTCCAATCGTAAGACAGGTCTTCTGTGTCGTCTAGAATAGCTTTGTAATCGTTTTTATTGACTTCCAACTCTTGTACCTCTTCAGCCAAATAACCTTGAATCGCAGTAAGAAATTCTTCTTCTTCTTTTGCACAAAAAGAAAGTGCCTGACCAGTATTTGTTCCACGACCAGTTCTACCAACGCGGTGAACATATTGTTCAGGTGAATCAGGTAAATCATAGTTAATGACCATATCCACTTCAGGAATATCTATTCCTCGTGCAGAAACATCAGTAGTAATCAATAAACGTATTTCCTGTTTTCGGAATTTCTCGAGAACTTCGAATCGATCTTTCTGTTCCATTCCACCGTGTAAGAATTCGGAAACAATACCAACTCTCTGCATTGCTGCTACAACACGTTCTGAACGAACCTTAGTTCTAACAAAAACCAGAAAACGGAAATTTTCATATTCCTTCACCATGTTCTCGAGGAAGAAACGTTTGTCGTCCATTTCAACACGGATATAAGCATGATCGACATTTTTAGAAACACGATTTTCAGGAGAAACCTGAATCCGTATCGCATCACGCACCAAATCGTAAGCCAGTGCTTTTACTTTTTTATCAATGGTTGCAGAAAAGAAAAGTGTTTGTCGCTTCTGACTAAAAGAAAATTTATGAATGGCTTTTACGTCATGACCAAAACCAAGATCCAACATTCTATCGGCTTCATCAATCACAAGGAAACGAACCCAATCGAATTTCAAAACACCTTGATTACGAAGATCGAAAACACGTCCCGGCGTTGCAACAACCACCTGAACACCATTTCTAAGTGCTTTAATCTGGCTTTCCTGTTCTGTTCCTCCCATTATACAAACGGCACGAACAGTTGTTCTCGCTCCAATTTCATTGAAAACACGTGTAATTTGTTCTGCAAGTTCTCTTGTAGGTGCCAAAACAACACATTGAGGGCCTTTCCCACCTTTCAGCTTTGAAAGTTCATGGATTATAGGGATAACAAACGCGGCCGTTTTACCTGAACCCGTTTGGGCAATGGCAAACAAATCTTCTCCTTCGAGAATGTGTTTGATACTTTTAAACTGAATGTCGGTAGGTTTCTTGAACCCCAACTCTGCAAGCTGCAATTTCAATTCAATGGAAACGGGATAGTCTGTAAATTTCATAACTCAAGTACAAAGATAAGCTATTAATAAAGTGCTTTTCAATTTTCAATTAAAACGTATCTTTGGAAGGTGTATATTCCGCAGTCATTCAGAATAGAAGATCAGAAAGAGCTGATCGAATTTTGTAAAGCTCATTCTTTCGGAACGGTTATTACCAATTCTTCTGTTGGTGCGCCTGATATCACACATGTTCCTTTCGTTTTTAAGGATACTGATTCGGAAAACCCTATCGTTGAATTTCATATTGCCAAAGTCAATTTTCAAAGTAATCGATTTGAGTCCAATGCTCTTTGCGGACTTCTAATTTCCGGAGCTCACGGATACATTAGTTCATCGGTTTATGAAAAGGAGAACGTACCAACGTATAACTATGAATCCGTTTATTTGACTTGTGAAAGTTCGCTTTTGACTTTATCTGAACTGGAAAATCATTTGGATGAATTGGTTGATCATTTTGAGAAGAGTCGTTCACTACCGCTGAAATACAAGAATTTCAACAAAGAAATGATAACTGAATATCTGGAAGAAATTGTTGGAATTCGTTTGAAAGTTGTAAAAATGGAAGGAGCATTTAAGCTTTCTCAGAACCGAAATAAAAAAGATCTGGAAGCGATTGTAAATGACAATTCATCTAATCCTGCTCTTTGTAAGGCAATGCTTAAACACTATAAAAATGATTAAATCCTTATTCACTCCAATATTTTTTCTTTCAATTATTTTTCTGGTTGTCAGTTGTAAAAATTCGAATCAGTCATCGAAGGAAAATGTAAAAACAACGATCAAGTATGCCAAGCATTTCGATCTGGAGGAAAAAGATACTTATACCAAATTGGTGATCAAGAATCCTGATACTAACGAACCGGAACAAACTTTTGCTTTGGTAAAACGAGGCACCAATGTTCAGGTACCATCCGACTATATAACTATTGAAGTTCCGGTAAAAGGAATTGGTGCGTTATCTACAGGTTTTGTGGGAATGATCTCAGAACTGGATGAAATTAGTTCAATTAAATTAACCACTGACAGCAAATACATTTACAATGCCAAGTTGAGAAAGAATATTGCGGCTAAGAAAGTACTCACAACCGATTTCGAAGGAGCAGTTTCTCCAGCTGAAATGCTTTCAAAAAAAGTAGAATTGATCACTTTCAGTGGATTTGGAAGCCCCTACCCCAATCAGGATAAGTTGAAACAATTAGGTATCAATTGCATGGCCATTTACGATTGGAAAGAGATTGCTCCTTTAGCAAAGGCGGAATGGATCAAACTGTTCGGTGCTTTGTACGACAAAAAGGATCTTGCTAATTCTTATTTTGAAAAGGTAGAAACGAACTATAAAGAGTTGAAAACGAAAATCGCTAAATCAAAACATCAGGAAACCGTTATTACCGGTGGAATGTTTGGTGATGTTTGGAACGCAACTGCCGGAGAATCTTTCCTTGCAGGAATCATGAAAGATGCCGGAATGGATTACCTGTACAAGAACACAAAAGGAACAGGCAGTAATCAGTATTCCCTTTCAAAAATCATTATCGACGAAGAGCATTGTACACGTTGGTTGAATGCTGAAGCAAAAAGTATGGATGAATTGCTTCGCATGAATCCGAAACTGTCAGCACTGCATACGGTCAAAATCAAACAGGCATATTCATACTTCAATAGAACCAATTATTTCTGGGAATACAATTCAATGCATCCGGATTGGCTGTTAGAAGATTTTGCCATGATTGGTGGAACATTACCAATGAAGAAAATGCATTTTTACCAAAGGCTGAAATGAAAATAGTTGGGTTAATCATATTGCTTGGAATCTTGATTCTTGTTGCTCTGGGATACCCGAATCCCGGTGGCAGTTGGTTTGGATATTTGCAAGAAAATGCTTTGGTTGACCAAAAACTGTTTTGGATATTACGTCTTCCTGAAGTTTGTATCTGTATTGTGGCCGGAGCAGCCCTTGCTGTAGCAGGATTACTACTTCAAACCTTTTTAAACAATCAGCTCGCCGGTCCATCCATTTTAGGTTTAACTTCCGGATCTCATTTATTGGTTGCGTTAACAACAATGGCCTCGGCAAGTTTATCTCCTGAATTAGCCAAAATAAGCATTACCGGAGCAGCCGCAATTGGAGCTTTGGGGTTTGGATTAATTATCATTCTGCTATCCAATTCATTGAAGTCGAAAGTTTCATTATTGCTTGTAGGGATGATGTTGGGAACATTTGTTTCCGCAATCACCAGCGTAATTGTTACAAAAGCGGACCCTAGTGCTATTAAGGCATTCACACTTTGGGGTTACGGAACATTAACTCAGGTAGAATTGGTCGATTTTTGGATCATTTTACCTGTTGTAGCAGTTTGCGTAATCCTTTCAATACTGCTTTGCAAACAGCTTGATGCACTTCAACTTGGCGAATCACATGCTGTTTATTTAGGAGTGCATTACAATAGAACAAAATGGTTAATACTTATTGTTGTTTCCATTTTAACCGGTGTAATTACCAGTTATTGCGGGCCAATTGCGTTCGTTGGTTTAATTGTGCCCAATGTGGTTAGGATGCTTTACAGAACAGGAAAACATCGCTACTTAATGGTTTATTGTTTGATCTGTGGAGCTGTTGTTTTGGTTCTTTGTGATCTGATCAAGATGGTTCTGGATCCTTACATTGCTATTCCCATTAATGGATTGACATCATTAATGGGTGCACCAATTGTTGTTCTATTGATTCTTAAACAGAGTAAAAATGCTTAAGTTCTCGAATCAAACATATAGCCAATCAAGGGTTTTATTCAGAATTGATGAATTAGAACTGCATTCTGGTGAATTTGTTGTTTTGTTTGGTGCAAATGGAACCGGAAAATCTACCTGGCTAAAGTCGATAGTGAAACCTACCAAGAACATGTATTCACTTAACGGAAAATCATCTGCGCAACTTTCCCAACTTGAATTAGCACGGAACGTTTCTTTTGTAGATAATCATTTTTACGGTTTAGATCATTTACGCGTTTCAGAATACATTGCCTTAGGAAGATATCCATATACAGGATTAAGCGGCATTTTAAGCGAAAAAGACAAAGCAGTCATCGACAGAATTGTTGTTAAACTTCAAATAACCCATTTGCTAGATAAATCAACAAGCGAATTGAGCGATGGTGAAAGACAACGCTGTAATATTGCCCGGGCTTTGGTGCAAGAAACAGCTGTTATATTACTTGACGAACCGACTTCTTTTTTGGATTACCCTTCAAAAATTGAATTATTTCGACTTTTACTCGATATTTGCAAAACTGAAAACAAGTTAGTTATCGTTTCCACTCATGATATTGAAATGGGATTAGAGCACGGAACAAGTTGGTGCATTATCTCAAGAGAGGGCGAATTTATTTATAGAACTGAGCAACTTTCGAAAGCAGAACTACTTGAAATAAGCTTTTAAAATTAGATTATGAAACACCTCTTACTACTTACAATCGTATTCACAACTGGTCTTTTATTTGGTCAAACTCAAAGCGCAAGTAATCAAATGCGTTGGGATAAATTGACCAAGTATTCATCAACATTTAAGAACTCAACTGGTGCTAGTCAGGCAATAATTGATGGTTTTCCGGTCTATAAAATCGGTGGTATTTGGTATGTTTCTCTTTACGGTAAAAGACGATCTGATTGTAACTGGAATCTTATCAATGAGAATAATATTCTTTTAGGAAGCTCGGTTGGAGACATAACAACAATGAAAGTTCCTTTAGAAGGATTGAATGCCGTAGATTTCTCACAATTCTATTCTTATTTGGAAATTCCGGGAAAAATTGTTCCGCAACTTGACAGAGCGGTAAAAGATACCAGAGCAGACAGTGTTCAGATGGGAATCAATTTACCAAGTGCATTTACAGGGAAAGACATTTTAATTGGTGTTACGGACTGGGGATTTGATTATGGTCATCCTATGTTTTACGATACGCTTTTGACACAATCAAGAATTTATGCTGCCTGGGATCAATACAAGCAAGTTGGAAGCCTACCTCAAGGTCAAACTTACGGAGTTGAGTATAACACACCAGCTGAATTAGCAGCTGCAGAGTCTGACACAGCAAATATTTACAATTATCACACACATGGCTCACACGTTGCAGGTATTGCTGGAGGAAGTGGTGCAGGGTCTGTTTTTCGTGGATTTGGATTTGAATCTCAGTACTTATTTACAACGTTTTACATCGATCAAGCTTCGGCAATTGATGCCTTTGTTTGGATGAAGGATAAAGCAGAAGCCGCAGGAAAACGCTTGGTAGTGAATATGAGCTGGGGAGTTTATTACAACCAAATGGGAAGTTTGGATGGATTCTCCTTACTTTCTCAGGCTATTGATGAATTGAGCGCAACTAACGATGTGGTTTTCGCAGGAGCTGCAGGAAACAATAACGGAACGAATTTCCATATTCAACGAACATTTAATAACAACTCATTCAGATCCCTAGTAGGATTTTATCCATATGCTTCTAATCCAAACATGTGGGGAGAATGTATCACAGCATGGGGAGGTCAGGGATATGTTTTTGATCTCAAGTTTTCGGTTCATAATAATCTGGGAACGGAACTGGGAAGTTCGCCGATTTACTCGTGTTATAACACTGGATACACAGATACAATTTTAGTAGTAGGTAACGATACAATTGTGTATAACGTTTCAACGGAAACAACAAACCCATTGAATGGAAGAGCAAATATTCAAATGCGAATTCGCTCACTTAACGCCAATAATCGAATTGTAATAACGAGTTCAGCAGTTGACGGGACTGTTCATTATTGGAATTTACCTGAATTAACAAATGGAGCTGGTAATTTTGGTCAAACATTTTCATCGTATGGAACGAACTCAGTGGGAGGCGATTCTTACTATGCAATTGGAGAACCGGGTTGTACAAATAGCGTTATCACAGTTGCTGCGTATTCATCAAGTTACGTAAATGGTTCTGGTAACACAGTTGGTGGTGCACCGGCTGCTTTTACAAGTATTGGACCTTTACATAATGGCACAATGAAGCCAGATATTTCTGCTCCCGGAGTTAGCGTCACTTCTTCTATTTCTTCTTATACGGATGCCGCTTACACTTCTGTTGCTTCTATCGATTTCAATAACAAAACGTACGATTTCGCGAAATTTTCAGGAACGTCAATGGCGACACCTTGTGTTGCAGGCATTGTTTCTTTGATCCTTGATGCAAATCCTTATTTATCAAGCGAACAAGTCAAAAACATCATAAAAACAACAGCTCGTTTAGATAGTTATACTGGAAACATTGTTGCTCCGGGTGACACCAAATGGGGAATGGGAAAGATCAATGCGTATGCTGCTGTGCAATTGGCAATTAATACCGTTGGAACAGATGAGCAGTCGAGTATTGTTCCGTTTGTACTATATCCGAACCCGTCATCGAAGGAATTGCACCTACTAAACATTAACGAGTTAGAAGTATCAGAATTATCTATTTTGTCCTTGGATGGAAAAGTGGTTCAACCAATATTAACAATTGATACAATCGATGTTTCCGAACTTCCAAATGGAATTTACTTTCTGAGAATTCATACAGAAACTCAAACTTATACTATTCCGTTTAGTAAAAATCTGTAGAATTCATATTTCAAAGAACGTATTAAAAGCTATCTAAACAAAAGTCTTGAGCAACGTAGGTGTGGCATCAAACACTATCCTGCCCATGATTCTCTGTCCAGACTTCTAAGTTGTATGGCTTCAGCCAGATGATGAGATTGGATTGAAGCTTGGGATTCAAGATCAGCTATTGTTCTGGCAACTTTTAATATACGATCATAGGCTCTGGCTGAAAGTCCCAGTCGTTCCATAGCTTCTCTGAGCATCTTCTTTCCTTCTTGTCCGATATCACAATGTTTTACGAGTTCTTTCCGTTGCATTTGAGCATTCGCATGAGTTTCAGAATTAATGAAACGTTCGGATTGGATCAAACGTGCCGAGATAACTCTATTTCGTATTTCTGTACTGGACTCAGTAACATGCTCGAAGGCGAGTTCATCAAATGAAACCGGAGTTACCTCGATGTGTAAATCTATTCTATCCAACAAAGGCCCGGAAATTCTATTCAAGTAGCGTTGAACACTTCCTGGAGCACAAGAACATTCTTTTTCAGGATGATTAAAGTAACCGCAGGGACAAGGATTCATTGCCGCTACAAGCATAAATCCTGCGGGATAATCAATACTAAATTTTGCACGTGAAACGGACACTACTCTATCTTCCAGTGGTTGCCGCATTACCTCAAGAACTTGTCTTTTATACTCGGGAAGTTCATCTAAAAAAAGCACACCATTATGCGCTAGCGAGATCTCTCCAGGTTGAGGAAAAGAACCACCGCCCACTAAAGCGACATCCGAGATTGTATGATGCGGTTTACGGAATGGTCGTTGTGTTATGAGTCCGGAATGTTTGGCTATTCTTCCGGCTACCGAATGAATTTTCGTTGTTTCAAGTGATTCGTTTATACTCATTGGAGGAAGAATAGTGGATAAACGCTTAGCTAACATTGATTTACCAGCACCTGGAGGTCCAATGAGAATTACATTATGTCCACCTGCGGCGGCAATCTCAAAAGCCCTTTTTACCATTGACTGGCCTTTAACGTCAATAAAATCTACTTCGCTTATCGACTGCTGTCGTTCAAATTCCGTAAGAACATCAAATTTTACAGGAGAAAACTCCTTTTCATCATTAAAGAACTCTACAACTTCCTTAAGATTATTCAGTCCGTAAACGTTGATCCCTTCTACTATCGCCGCTTCTTGTACGTTGGACACAGGCATGATAACTCCTTTAAAACCTTCTGTCTTTGCCTGCATTGTGATCGGTAAAACGCCTTTTATTGGTTGAAGTTCACCATCCAATGACAATTCTCCTAATAATATATAATCGTGAAGCTTCTTATCAGAAACCTGTTCACTTGCAGCAAGTATTCCAATACCAATTGCCAAATCGAATACTGAACCTTCTTTTCGAATATCTGCAGGCGCCATATTAACAGTAATTTCCTTTCCAGGATATTTAAGCGAATTATTCTTTAGCGCAGACTTGATTCGATAATGGCTCTCCACTACTGCTTTATCGGGTAGTCCAACGAGTACAAAGTTCACACCTTGTGCAATATTTACTTCTACAGTTATGGTTGTGGCGTCAATTCCAAAAACGGCACTTGAATAGGTTTTTACTAGCATTTCTCAATCTCTTTATTCTAATTTAAGGAGAAAAAGAATTAGAAACAAACAAATTGATTATTTTTTAATCATAAATAGATTATTAAAAAATCAAAATAAATCTTTAGAGGATTAATTAACTTCGTAATTCAATATGAAACAACAGGATTTATTTGACAAGGATAAATACGAGTATTTATTAATCGTTTCTCCTCCACAGGAAATTTTAGATTGCATTGAATTGTTTAAGTCGAGTATTAAGGTAACTGATTCAAAAACAAACTTTAAACGAGCTCACTTATCTGTTGGCCATTTTATTGTTGGGGAATCGCATGAAGAAAATATATTGCTTCGATTAGAAGTTATAATGAAAAATACAACTCCGTTCTCCTTGACTTATCTAAAAACCGAACTTTGGAACAATAATATCCATTTGGTTTTTATATTTGATTCTGAATACTTTACAAATATTCTAATTCCCAAAGTGAAGAAAACCATTGGAAAGAATTGCGCTAGTGGAATCCCTCATATCACAATACTAAAGAATAGTTCGGGTTTAAATGATCAGTACTCTCTAGAGTTACCGAAGGATTTCAGATTCAGTTGTAACAATATTGCTCTTTTAAAGCGAAAATTTGATGTTGGAGATTCTTATCAGGTGATCAAAAACTTTACACTTACAGCAACAACAACTTAGCAAAATAATCAGTGCATTCTTAAAGAAAGTTGTTGTGCATAAGATGACTTATTAGAAAA
>CBFGNV010000093.1:0-13421 GCA_965650275.1 uncultured Fluviicola sp.
TAAGTTCAGAGGAAATATGATCTCCTTCGTCAATGCGCTTTGGACAGGTTTCGAGTTAATTGATAAAGAAATTTTGGGCGATGATCGATTTATTGCCCGAGTGAAAATGCGAGGCGACAATTCCTTCGAAGATTTACTAAAAGTATTAATGGGTAACGTGAAAATTGAAGCTGCGTGGGAAGTTCTTCCTTCCATGCACGATGTGTTTATCTCTAATGTTCAACCAAAAACTTCAGAAAATGAAAAATAGTTGGATAATAGCGAAAAGGGAATTGTTTGAGCGCTTAGGAAGTCGTTCGTTCATTTTTATGGCCATACTTGGTCCGGCACTCGTTCTTTTAATGCTTTACTTACTTTTTGCGATTGGAGGGAACGATCAGCAGCATTGGAAAGTGCTCATTGCCGATCACAAAAACATTATGGATCATAAGATCATGGCAAAGGAAGATCCGAATGTGAAATATTTCTTTGTGAACGATGTGATTGAGATCGAGGATTTTGCAAATGATCCGCGTTACAAGGATTTTGACGCAATGGTTGAGATTAATGAAGGTGTTTACAGCAATAAATCCGGTTTCGTTTTTTATAAGGAAAAGCCATCTGTTAAAATGCAGATAGACCTTCGTTATCATGTGGAACGAAGATTGGAGGAAATTTATGCACAGGAATACACCGATTTAACTTACAGTCAGTTTAGACGTATTAAGCAACCGCTGAACTTAGGATTCAAAAATGCATTTAATCCAAAAGAAGAAACTGATTCCCTTTTTGCATGGGCAGGATTGTTTTTCGGATGTGTCATTTTCGTTTTCATCTTCCTTTTCGGAATGACGATTCTTAGGTCGGTTGGAAAAGAAAAAACCAATAGAATTGTTGAAGTAATGCTGGCTTCAGTTTCACCACGACAATTATTATCCGGTAAGATCATTGGAATAGGGATTAGTGCATTTATCCAATTCGCACTTTGGGTTTGTCTTATTGCACTTGGTTTGTATTTAATGCGTACATCTATTTTTGTCGACATATTTGATCCGGCAGCGGGTGAAAATGGAATTCAATCGGTGACAAATGAATTCATTGTTTTGGTTTTCGATCGAATTGATTTTGGAATCATTTTACCGTACTTCTTTATATTCTTCGTTCTTGGATATTTGTTTTACGGAGCATTTTTCGCAGCGCTTGGTGCTGTTTCAGGATCAGAATCCGACGGACAGCAGTTTCTGATTCCCTTAGTTGCGATTTTGTTCTTTTCCATTTATGCAGGCTATTCAGTAGCCGTTCATCCGGAAGCAGCCTCATCTACATTTTATTCATTCTTACCCTTCACTGCTCCAATTGCAATGATGGTTCGTTTGGCACAGGGATTTGGTCCGGGAGAAGTTATACAATTGTATTTATCCATTTTGGTAATGATTATCTCTGCTGTTATTCTACTTTGGGTTGCGGCACGTTTGTATAAAAATGGTTTATTACAGTTTGGACATTCCATTCGCCTTCGTACCATTTTCACTTGGTTAAAAATGAAATAGCGTTGTGAATTTTTATGGTAAGTTGATCAACAGATTTCAGATTTATTGCTGATTTTTAGACTAACTTACATTTGAAGTTGCAACCAAGAAATGATTTAATATGCGCGTTGGAATAATTGATTTGGGAACAAACACATTTAATTTGTTGATCGCTGATACCACATCAACGAGTTTCCAGGTCATTTGTAACGTGAAGGAAGGTGTTGCTCTCGGAATGGGAGGAATTACCAGGAATACCATAAGCGAAGAGGCACAGGAACGGGCATTTATGGCTTTCGCACATTTTTTCGAAGTGTGTAAGGCTTACAAAGTGGAAGAGGTGATGGGCTTTGGAACTTCTGCAGTTCGCGATGCTGAAAACGGTTATTCATTCACGGCCGAGTTATACAAGCGCTTTTCCATTGAAGTTGAAATTATCGATGGTCTGGAAGAAGCGGAGTTAATTTACCAAGGCGTAAGTTGGAGCTATAATTTCGAGCGACCGTCTTTAATTATGGATATTGGTGGTGGCAGCACTGAATTTATTTGGGTGAAAGAAGGTGAAGAACGTAAAAGTTGCAGCTTGAATATTGGCGTTTCCAGAGCAATCCAGCAATTCCCGTGTTCAGATCCGTTGACTGAGGAAGAGAAGAAAACATTGATCGATTGGTTCGAACAGGAAGGTGAAATTCTGAATTCTTTTGATGATGTTGAAGTTCTTGTCGGTGCCAGTGGAAGCTTTGAAACATTCTATGAAATGTTCCATCAACATTCGTTTCCCGAGGGAATTGAAACTCGAGAAATGACAATAGAAGAACTTCGGAACGAGTTGGATTGGATCATTTCGAGTACCCTCGACCAGCGCGAACAACACCCGTATATTATTCCAATTCGTAGAAAAATGGCACCAATTGCAGCTTTGAAGACCAGATGGGTGCTGGATAAATTCAATATTCAGTCGCTTGTTATTTCTCCATGTTCACTTAAAGAAGGAGTTTTGAAGCGCTTTAGTCAGAAATAAAGATTAAATAATCAAAAGTTCAAAAGAACTTTGAACCTATTTAAACGCTTGAACTTGTTGAACCAGCTTTGATTTTGTTTTGAACATTTTACCTAACTTTCACCCTGAAATTGTGACAACTAAAAACAAGCTTTTAAGAGCATGGCAAAAATTCTAATTATTGATGATGAGCGCGCAATCCGTCGCGCACTAAGAGAAATTCTTGAGTTCGAAAACTTTCAGGTTGACGAAGCCGAGCATGGAATTGAAGGATTAGAGAAAGCGAAAAATACGCTTTACGATATCATTTTCTGTGATATCAAAATGCCGCAAATGGACGGTTTGGAAGTTCTTGATGGCCTGAACGAAGCAAAAGTGGATGCTCCGGTAATTATGATTTCTGGTCATGCAAGCATTGAAACAGCTGTTGAAGCTATCAAAAAAGGCGCATTCGATTTTATTGAAAAACCGCTTGACTTAAACCGCATTTTGGTGACTGTTCGAAATGCAAAAGAGCGTGTTGTACTTGTGGAGGAAACGAAACAATTAAAAACAACGGTGAAGCGTTTTAAAGGTTCTTCCATCATTGGTGAAACCGAAGGGATCAACAAAATCAAGGAAATGATTGAGAAAGTTGCTCCTTCTGATGCGCGTGTATTGATTACAGGTGGAAACGGAACCGGAAAGGAATTGGTGGCTCGGTCATTACATGATTTCTCTAACCGTAAGAAAATGCCATTTGTTGAGGTGAATTGTGCAGCTATTCCGGGAGAATTGATTGAAAGTGAGTTGTTTGGTCATGAAAAAGGCGCGTTTACATCGGCAGTTAAAGACAAAAAAGGAAAATTCGAATTGGCAAGTGGTGGAACATTGTTCCTTGACGAAATTGGAGATATGAGTTTGTCTGCACAAGCAAAAGTACTTCGTGCTTTACAGGAAAATGTAGTGCAACGCGTAGGAAGCGAGCGTGATATTAAGATTGATTCCCGTGTACTTGCCGCTACCAATAAAGATTTACGAAAAGAAATTGCTGAAGGACGTTTCAGAGAAGATTTATACCACCGTTTAGCGGTAATTCTCATTCATGTTCCATCATTGAATGAACGAAGAGATGATATTCCATTGTTGGCTGAACACTTCCTTACTTTGGTTTGTGCTGAGCACGGAATTCCAAGAAAAAACTTTGCTGAAGAAGCATTAACAGCATTGAAGGAAACAGACTGGACAGGAAATATCAGGGAACTGAGAAACATTGTTGAACGCTTAGTTATTTTGGGTGATCAAACCATTTCTGAAAGCGATGTGAAGATGTTTGCCAATCCGAAAGCTGGAGTTTAAACAAACATACGAAATTAAAAAAGCCCTGAATTGTCAACCTTGGCCGACACTTCAGGACTTTTTTTGTACCTAAAACTCTATTATTTGATGAGGTGGACAAAGCCTTGTCCTTCCAGTTTTTCATCCTGAGCACCAGTTGCGGTGTAGATGAATGTGTATACACCTTCAACAACTTCGTTTGAACTGTTTGTTGAAGTACCATTCCATTTAAAGTTCAGATCATCACTAGTGAAAACAACTTGTCCCCATCTATTAACGATATCTATGTGTATGGTTTTAATATTCAATAATTCAAATTCGAAGTAATCGTTTGCCTGATCACCGTTTGGCGTAAAGACATTCGGATAACTCAGGTCTACTGGAACAATTACAGGAGGAATGACAATTGGCGGATCAGTAACCACTATTGTAACGAAAGCTGTATCTGAACAATTCCCTTGATTTGCAACCAGGTAAGCGGTGTAAGTTCCAGTTGTATAGGTTTCCGATTGTCCGCTTAGATCTGTTGATGTTGTAGTGTTTCCATTTCCAAAGTTCCATTCAAAATCGGTTGAGTTGGTACTTGAGTTCCCAAAATTCACTACAAGCGGGTTATAGCCTGATGTTGGATTGGCATTCAAAATCGCATTTGGTGGATTGTTTACGTCGACAAAAACAGAATCATAGCGGTAACAGCCATCCGATTCGATGGAAATGTAATACCATCCTGATCCTAAATTTTGCCAAACCGATGCATTGATCTGATTTGGATTTGAAGCTCCCGGACCATTCCATGTATAAACCGGTTGGTCATTGAACGTTCCGGTGTTTGTTACATAAGCAACTCCGTTATTGATCCCGCAATCTGTTGGTTCAGATTCTACCAAGTCGAAATCCCATGGCATTGGAGTGATAGTTACTAACGCAGAATCGGAGATCACACATCCATTCGGACTCAATGTGGAAACGGTAAAATAACCGCTGTTTGTAGGTGAAATGGTTGCTGTTGTTGCTCCGGTTTCCCAAACAAGATTAGGATTAGGAAAATTCGTGGATGCCGTCAAGGTTTCCTGTTCGTTCGCACAGAAGAGAATATCGTTTCCAGCGCTGATGGTGCTTTGATCATAAGAAACAACAACAGTGTCTGATTGAATACAGATAGAACTGAATGTAATATCATCCAAAGCGAAATCATTATTTCCGGAAATGTTTTGCGCCACAATGCTGATGTTTGCCGTTGTACTTACTCCGGAATTCCATGTTTCGAAGAACTGCTGCCAATCGCAACCAAGTAAAGTAGGTGAGAAAACGGGACCGATTTGCACATTATTAATGTAAAATTGTAAGTTGGAAACATTGCCAGCTGTTATGTTCTCTACACTGGTTACCCAAGTTGAAAAATTGTAGTTGGTGTTTGGATTTACGGCAACACTTTGTCCCCAAACCTGTGTATTTGGAACAGTTGAACCGTTCACAACCATCATATTTCCCGGACCCGTTGGTGTATGATCAACACAGTTCACAAAGTTGTTATGAACGTTATGCGGATTCGTTGTAATTGCATAAGTTCCAGCGTTTGTCAAAAGTCCAAATGCACCCCCAACTCCAGGACCATAACCAGTTGTAAATCCCGTGTTTCCAGCTTCAAAATCACCGTTGATAACCAAATTTTCTGTTGTTGTTTGAACTTCAAGAATAACTGTTGTTGGTGAAGAAATGGTAATAGTGGTTTGGTTTCCGCTAGTTACATTCCATGAGAAATAATCATATCCGGCTGGTACAGTAAAGTCGATAGTTTCGCCGGCACACAGCGTGGTGTCGCTTCCTATATCGATTCCGTCAGCGCTTCCGATAAAGAAGGAGAAATTAGCAACGTCTGCCGGACAAGCACCGTTTGCTGGAACGGTATAAGTAAAAGTGTAAGTTCCTCCTGAAATTGGAGCCGTATTCCAGCTTCCTGTTCCAGTGTTCAATGTTCCGGACGGTGTTCCGGTTGTTTCTGCCCAAATTCCACCACCTGTTGTTCCAGCTGAAAGGAAGTTGTTGAGGTCGAAAGTTTGTCCTGGATTACAATAACTGGCTTCATCATCATTTCCGGCATTAACTGGGGTAGAAATAGTAATGCTCACTGTTTCCTGATCATTACAGCCGGGAGAGCCATCGTATATGTACAGTGTTTGTGAACTATTAATGACAGCTCCGGCATTCAGAATAGTACCCGTACCATTCGCACCAGTATAGTAATGTTGATTTCCAGATAGATTCGTTCCAGTGATTGCAGGAAGTGTGTAAGGTCCGCAATTCGCAATTGGACCAAGCGAATTAATGTTTGGTGTGTTTATCAGATTAACCTGAACATTCGCAACAGAATCAGGACAAAATCCAGCGCCGTCAATTGTATAAGTGTAAGCACCATTTGTATTAGTTCCAGCCACAAAAGTTCCTTGTGAACCGTTTTGCAAAGCCGAAGGACCTGTCCACGCTCCAGAACTTGAAAGCCCTGAAATTTGAGAATATAAATCCACATTTCCCAGAGCTGCACATTGTGTTAAGGTATAGTTTGAAGGAGTTGGATTACAAGCAGCAAGATACAGTTGATCAAGCCCTGCATCGTTACCAGCTGCTCCCGGAATATTCGTGATGATTTGAAAACGGATGATTCCACTTGTTGCAGTGAATGCCGGAAGCGTAACATTAACCCATGTACTGTTTGTTACAACCGTTTGCGTAGAAAGTACAACGTTTGAAGCATCGAGCACTTGAAAAGTAAGGTTGTTGGAACTACTGAAAGCATCTCTTGTCCAAAGTGAGAACCGGTAATTCTGACCAACACAAACATCATAAGGTCTGTTATAGATCATACCCGAGAACCCGTCAACAATATTCAGATACATTCCTCTTGTACCTGAATGAACACATCCCGCATACGTTTGTGGTGTATTTTGATAAGTAGTTCCGGGAACGATGTGTGGAATAACGGTTGTGTATTCAAAATCTTCGTTTACATAGGTAGACCATGTGCATTGTGCGGAAGATTTCAGTGAAACCAATGTTATTGAAATTGCTAGTAGGACAGACTTTAATTTGTGGGTCAACAGTATCATAGCTAATGTATAGTAGCACAAATCTATATCATGATGGAATGTTTCTACTTAAAAGTGTTAGGACAAAAAAAGGACAAGATGCTTATTTATAAAGGATTGCGCTTAAATAAAACAGAATGTTTCACAAATAGTTTATTATTTAACATTACATTGTAGTGTAAGAAAAAGCCCTGAAGTGTCAACCGCGGCTGATACTTCAGGGCTTTTTTAATATTATTCGTAAAGTTTATCTGAATAATTGAACGAAACCGTGTCCGTTTAATTGTTCGTCTTGTGCGCCAACAGCTTCATACCTGAACGTATAAACACCTTCAGTTGCCAAGGCACCGCCAACTTTTCCGTCCCATTTAAAGTTGATGTCATTACTTGAGAAAACAACGTCACCCCATCTGTTCAGTACGTCTACATGAATAGATTTAATATTTAAAAGATCAAATTCAAAGTAGTCGTTTACCTGATCTCCGTTAGGCGTAAACACGTTTGGAGTACTTAGATCAACAGGAACAATTACAATGATTGGAGGAACAACGATTACAGGATCTGTAACAACAACAGTTACGTATGCCGTATCCGTACAATTTCCTTGATGCGCAACCAAAGAAACTACATAAGTTCCTGCAGTATATGTTTGTGTTTGACTAGAAAGATCAGTGGTTGTAGTTGTATTTCCATTTCCAAAGTTCCAGTCAAAATCATTCGAGTTGGTACTGCTGTTGTCAAAGTCAACCTGTAGCGGACTTTCACCAACCAACGGATTTCCGTTTAATCCGGCAACAGGAGGATTGTTGATATCCACATAAGCAGAATCGTATCGGAAACATCCGTCAGATTCGATGGAAACATAGTACCATCCCGGAGAAAGGTTCGTCCATACAGATGCATCAATTTCGTTTGGATTATTTGCTCCCGGACCATTCCATACATAATATGGAGGATCATTGAAAGTTCCGTTCATAGTTACATAAACTACTCCGTTGTTCACCCCACAATCTGTGTTTTGTGATCCCGTTTCATTAATTGTCCATGGCATTGGTGTAATAGTTACCAAAGCAGAATCGGTTAAAGCACATCCATTCGGACTCATTGCTCCAACAGTGTAATAACCACTTGTTGTAGGTGAAATTGTAGCTGTCATAGCACCAGTTTCCCATACAAAAGAAGGATTTGCAAAATTCGCTGTAGCCGTTAAAGTTTCTTGTTCGTTTGCACAGAACAAAATATCGTTTCCAGCATTAATTGTACTTTGATCATAAGCAATAACGATGGTATCACTTTGGTTACATGTTGAACTAAAGCTGATATCGTCAATCGCAAAATCGTTGTTTCCTGAAATATTTTGAGCAACAATGCTAATGTTAGCTGAAGTTGCAGCACCTGAATTCCATAATTCGAAGAATTGTTGCCAGTCACAACCTGTTAGAGTTGGTGAAAATACAGCTCCGATTTGAACTCCATTAATGTAAAACTGTAAGTGAGAAACATTCGCAGCATTCACATTTTCTACGCTTGTTACCCAAGTTGAAAAATTGTAATCCATATTCGGGCTAACTGCGATGGTTTGTCCCCAAACCTGTGTGTTTGGAGTTGTGGAACCATTCACAACCATCATATTTCCAGGACCAGTTGTTCCGTGGTCAGCACAATTCACAAAGTTATTGTGGACATTCTGCGGATTTGTCGTAATTGCATATGTTCCAGCGTTTGTCAATAATCCGAAAGCACCACCAACTCCGGGACCATATCCCGTAGTAAATCCGGTGTTTCCTGATTCAAAATCACCATTAACAACAAGATTTCCAGTTGTGTTTTGAACATTAAGAATTACCGTTTGAGGAGTACTGACGTTTATTGTTGTAGGATTTCCCGGAACAACATTCCATGAGAAATAATCGTAACCAGGTGGTACAGAGATATTAAGTGATTGTCCTTGACAGAGAATGGTATCATTCCCAAGTTCTAAAATAGGAAACGACCCACATTGTGCAGATGCCATATTTAGGGCACCAAATAATGCGAAGAGTGTTAATCCAATAATGCGCATAACTAAATTTTTACTAAACCTTTTTAGCAGACGAAGTTACGAAGCTTTTGGTTGCGTCCGAATAAATATTTATTTCAAAATTGACAATTAACCTTAAAATGTTTGACTGGATTTAGTAACTATCAAATTATCAATGTTATAACGTTCGTGTTTATTAGCGTTTGAATTCGTAAATTTGCATATGATTTTTTCAGAATTAGGCTTAAATGAACAGGTGCTTGAAGCACTGGATCATATGGGCTTTGAAACCCCAACCCCGATACAAGAATTTGCAATTCCTGAGGTAATAAACGGATCGGATTTACTCGCTTGTGCTCAAACCGGAACAGGTAAGACAGCAGCCTTTATTTTACCGATATTACATAAGTTAACCGGAAAGGAAGACTCTTCGATAAATACCTTGATACTGGTTCCAACCCGTGAGTTGGCTGTTCAGATCGAGCAGGAAATTCAAGGATTGTCCTATTTTGTTTCCGTAGGATCTACTGCCATTTATGGAGGTGGAGATGGTACAAAATGGGATACACAAAAATCTGCATTGGTAGAAGGAACAGATATTATTGTTGCAACTCCTGGGAAATTGATCTCGCACATGATGCAGGGATATGTGGATTTTTCTCAATTGGAGCATTTAGTGCTGGATGAAGCTGATAAGATGTTGGATATGGGCTTCCAGGAAGATATTGAACGCATTATTAATCATCTGCCTAAGAAAAGACAAACGCTTTTGTTTAGTGCCACAATGCCACAGAAGATCAAACATCTGGCAAGCAAAATTTTAATTGATCAAAAGGAAATTTCACTAGCTGTTTCTAAACCAGCTGCAGGAGTAACTCAATCGGTTTATTTGGTGTTCGATGAACAAAAGAATAAGATTCTGACACATATTCTTAGCTCCAGACCAGATTATCAGAGTATTATCATCTTTACTTCTCAGAAGAGTAAAGTGAACGAAATTGTTTACTATTTGAAACGAAATGGTTTCAAAGCAACCGAAGGAGTAAGTTCTTCACTGGAACAAGAGCAGCGGGAATTGGTTCTGCAAGGTTTTCGTTCAAGACGAATCCGAATTTTGGTGGCAACCGACGTAATGAGTAGGGGAATTGATATCAAGGAAATCAATATGGTCATCAATTACGATGCACCGCGTGATGCCGAAGATTATGTTCATCGTATTGGTAGAACAGCTCGTGCAAATACGAAAGGTGAAGCATATACTTTAATCAATCAGAAAGACATGCCGAAATTGGCAAGAGTTGAACGATTAATTGAGAAAGAAATTGATAGATTGGTTTTGCCGGAAGAATTAGGAACTGGACCGGAATGGTCAGTTGCAGCTAAGTCGAAGAATAAAAGCAACAACAAAAATAAGAAACCGTTTTACCGTAAAAAGGGAAATTCGAATAAAGTTCAAGGCTAATGTAAGCTGAATAAGCTTTCAATTATTAGTGTAAAAAATCCCGCCTGGTAACTGAGCTTAGTCGAAGTGCAGTGACCAGGCGGGATTTTTATTTGTTATCTGAAGATGTTCACATGACCATTATAGGTCTTCTTCACATCGTTGCTTTTTAACTTGAGGTCAATTGTCCAGATGTATGTTCCTTCTGCAACATATTCACCATGATAGGTTCCATCCCATCCAAAATCTACATCATGACTTTCAAAGATCGTTTCTCCCCATCTGTTGAAAATGTACATTGTATAGTTTTGAGGATCGAAATCTCCTGAGATCATTGGGAAAAAAGTATTGTTGTTCTCATCTCCATCCGGAGTAAAAGTGTTCGGAACAAAGATGTATAAGTCTTCTTTGATTTGAATAATAGCCTGTGTTTGATCTGTACAGCCAAATTGATTTGTAGCTGTTAACGTTATCGTATACTCTCCTGCAGTTGGATTGTATGTGTGATCCGGATTAGTGGAAGTTGATGAGCCTCCATCACCAAATGTCCAGCTATACGTATCTGCATCTGAAGAGTTATTGAAGAAATGAACATCAGTAGATGTGATATCTAATGTTGTTTCACTCGGTTGGAACGATGCAACCGGATTGGCAACGATCGTTGATACCAAAGTTCCCGTTAAAGCACATTGTCCGGCATCAGGAGTAAACGTATAATTCGAACTTACTTGATTATTCACTGTTGACGGATTCCATGTCCCTGTAATCCCACTAAGATCTGTAGCAGGAAGAAGCGGTGCCGTTTGTCCAACACAGATTGGTGATAACGGATTAAATTGAACAGCGGAAGGCTGATTAATTGCAATTGTTAACGTTCCTGTCGAAGCACATTGTCCGGCAGTTGGTGTAAATGTATAAGTGGTTGTTGTATTGTTGTTGATTGCCGGACTCCATGTTCCGCTTATTCCGTTCAACGAAGTTGCTGGCAATGCTGGAATTACTGATCCGGCACAGTATGAAGCTGATGGAGTAAAGTTGGGAGGAGTTGGATTGTTTACAGTAACCGTTACGTTTGTTGAACCAACACATCCGTTTCCGTCATCACCGTTTACAGTGTAAGTTGTTGTTGCAGTTGGCGACGCGGTAACTGTTGCTCCGGTAGAAGCAGAAAGTGTTCCGGAAGGAGTCCATGCGTAATTTACGGCTCCTGAAGCTGTTAATGAAACAGAGCTTCCTAAACAGATACTTGGTGATGCAGGAGTGACTGATAAACTTAATCCAGCTGCAATTGTTACTGTTGATTGTGCAGAAGAAGAACAACCATTGTTATCTGTTCCAATAACTGTATAAGTTTGATTAGTAGCTACAGTTGCTGTTACTGGTGAACCACTTGTTGAAGATAATCCAGTTCCAGGCGTCCAGCTATAATTGGTTGCACCGTTTGCAGTAAGAGTTACTGGTGAATTCGCGCAGGTAGTTGGAGAGTTCACTGTAACTGTAGGTAAGGCATTTACTATAAGTGAAAGCGTAGTCGTTGTTGCGCATTGTCCTGCTGTTGGTGTAAATGTAGATGTAAATGTTCCCGCTGTAGATGTGGTGAATGAATTTGGCGACCATGTTCCAGTGATTCCATTCGTTGAAGTATTTACAAGAGTTGGAGCTGTTCCATTCTGACAAACATTAGCTAAAGCCGCAAACGTTGGTGTAACCGGTGCATTGATCGTTATGGTTAATGTAGTTGGATTCGCACATTCAGAAGCACTTGGTGTGAACGTATAAGTTGTTGTTGCAGTATTGTCAATGGCAGGACTCCATGTTCCAGTAATTCCGTTGTTCGAAGTTGTTGGAAGGGCAGGAATTGCAGATCCCGAACAATAAGGCCCAACTGCTGTAAATGTTGGTGTTACTCTTGGTGTTACTGTAATCGACATTGTAGCATTTGTTGCACATTGTCCTGCATTCGGAGTAAAAGTATAAGTTCCGCTTGCTGTATTGCTTACTGCGGCCGGTGACCATGTTCCGTTAAAGCCATTCGTTGAACTTGAAGGAAGTGTTGGTGCAGTTGTGTTTTCACAGAAAGCTGCAATTGATGTAAACGTTGGCGTAGCTGGAGGCCCAACAGTAACGTTAATCGATACTACTTGAGAACATTGCCCAGTATTTGGAGTGAATGTATAAGTTGTTGTTCCAGCCGTTGCAGTACTGATTGCACTTGGTGACCATGTTCCAGTAACGCCATTATTCGATGTTGTCTGTAAAGTTGCAGGTACATCATTAACACAGTAAGGAGGAATAACGTTGAATGTTGGAACAATCGTAGGATCTACTGTCAAAGAAATTGTTGTCGCTGTAGCACATTGTCCGGCTGTTGGTGTAAACGTCGAAGTGAATGTTCCAGCTGCCGTTGTAGTAAATGTACTTGGTGACCATGTTCCTGTAATTCCGTTTGTTGACGTTGTTGCCAATGTTGGTGCCGTCGCATTCTGACAAACATTCGCCAATGCTGTAAATGTTGGGGTTGTCTGAGAGTTAATTGTAATTGTCAGTGTTGTTGTTACAGCACATTGTCCAGCAGTTGGTGTAAAGGTATAAGTTGTCGTTGCCGTATTGTTAATTGCCGGACTCCAGGTTCCTGTAACTCCATTTGTTGAAGTTGTAGGAAGAGCCGGAATTGTTGCTCCTGAACAGTAAGGACCAGAAGCCGAAAACGTTGGAGTTGTATTCGGAGTGATTGTAATTGTCAGTGTAGCTGTATTTGCACACAAACCTGCAGTTGGTGTAAATGTGTAAGTTGTTGTTGCTGTGTTATTGATAGCAGGACTCCATGTTCCAGTAAAACCATTTGTAGAAGTTGTTGGAAGCGCAGGAATTGTTGCTCCTGAACAATACGGACCAACCGCGGCAAACGTTGGAGTAGTTGGAGTTGTAATTGTTATCGTCAACGTAGTTGTTGTAGCACACTGCCCAGCTATTCGCGTAAATGTATACGTAGTTCTTGCTGAGTTATTAATTGACGGACTCCATGTTCCACTAATTCAAATTGTGGAAGTTG
>CBFGNV010000094.1:0-13369 GCA_965650275.1 uncultured Fluviicola sp.
GAAATCGTGATAATTTCATAAATGGAGCAATCGCCTTCCATTTTGGTGCCAGTTGTTACCGAATTGAAACGAATTTTCATTGCTTCCACCTGGTATTTTTCTTCCAAATTAGTTGGTGAAAAGTATTTGATCACATCTCCCTGAATCACATGTATCGTAATACCACATTTTTCATCCAAATGAACGGTTCCCAGGTAACGATCCATTTCCTGACCAACCGAAACATCCTCCATAGGAACACTGTCATCAGCCATAGGTGTATCTTTTGGTGTTCTACACGATTGAAGCATTCCAAACGTAAAAACCAAAGCTATCATCAATTTCGTTTTCATGATTTCTAATTTATTCTGACAGAATTTCCAGCAATAAATGCCGTTGTCCAAGCCGACTGAAAATTAAATCCACCTGTAATTCCGTCCATATCCAACACTTCACCAGCAAAAAACAGACCCGAAATTTGTTTGTGCTCCATTGTATTCACATCCACAAAGCTCAAATCCACTCCGCCGGCAGTAACAAACTCTTCTTTAAATGTAGTCTTTCCTTTCATATGAAAACTGCAGTTGATCAACTCTTCTGTCAATTTATTCATATTCTTAGCATTAAGCGATTTCCAGGTTGCATCTGATTTTATTCCGGCTTTTTGCAAAAGATAAATCCAAAGTCGTGATTTCAGTTCAAACTGAGGCGTATTTCCTATCTGCTTTCCTGATTGCAATTGCTCGTTCAACACCTCAATCACTTCGTTTTGCTTTAATCCTCCTGTCCAGTTGACAGAAAACTCATAATCGTAGCCTGAGTCATGTAAGATTCGAGCTCCAAAAGCTGAACATTTCAGGATTGCCGGACCGCTTAATCCCCAATGCGTGACGAGTAAAGGTCCATCACCAGTCCATTTCTCCCCTTTCAAACGAGCAATTGCTTCTTCTTTTACAATTCCCATTAACTCAACAATGGAATTATCCTGCAAATTGAAAGTGAATAACGATGGAATGGGCTCGACGATTTCTACCCCAAAATCTTCCAAATAGCTGAATCCTGTTCGTTTAGGATGTCCGCCCGTTGTGCAAATTACATTCGCTGTTTCCCAAATCTGATCTTGTGTTGTAACAACAAATTTTTCTCCCTTCTTCTCCATCTTGGAAACACCTTGATGAAAATGAATGGGAATATCACCATTTAAAAGTTCCTTTAGAAACAATTGAATGATTGTCTCTGAAGAATTGGATTGCGGAAAGTAACAACCGTCCGGATACAAACGAAGCGGAACTCCTCTTTCCTCCAACCAAGCTTTCATATGATTGCTTGAAAAGGTGTGAAATGCTTTCTTCAAGAATCGTTCTCCACGCGGATAGTTTTTCGACAATTCAGCTGGATTGGAAAGTACATTGGTAACATTGCAACGACCACCACCAGAAATTCTAACTTTCGCCAGTGCTTTGTTCGATTTCTCCAGAATACAGATTTTAGCATTGGGATTTTTTGCACGAGCCTGAATTGCGGCAAAACAACCTGCAGCACCTGCACCAATAACTAAAACGTCGACTTTCATGGGACAAAGATAAAAAGACTCTAGACTGAAGACGAAAGACATTGGACTTTAAATTTGACTTTTGTCCATTTGCACGATGACTATCGGAATGCTGGAATGTAAAACGCGTATTGAAAAGAAAAAAGTCGCTCCGATAATTACCGAAGCGACTTTCAACAACCAATATATTTAGTAGTGTTTACTTGATTATTTGCACCAATTTTCTTGAAGTTATTCCGCTTCCGGAAAGTTTCATTACGTAATTTCCTGCTGACAAGTGTCCAACAGAAATAGTAGTTGTTCCATTTTCAGCTGCTTTAATCGTAGCAACTACAACACCATTCATATCTATCAACTCAATTGTTTCCAACGAGCTTGAATTCGTTTGAACAGTTAAGTTATCATTTGTAGGAACTGGATAAACGGTGAACAAGTCAAGGTTTTCATCCAATCCAACCGGACCGTTTCCAACTTGAACATGATCTTGGTAAGAAATATGATTTTGCTTCGTAACTGTTACCATAATTGGATCGTTCGTTACCAAAGCCGGGAAATTAACCGTTGCGCTTCCACCATTTGACATGGCTGTTCCTAAAAGAACATTGTTTTGCGAAATCGCTACCATACAATCCTCTACATCACAATTTACAAGGATTGAAGTTGCTCCGTTGTTCACGTTCTGCGTATGAGAAATAACGATTGGCATTGTTTGCTTATTTCTGAATACAGCAGATGGATCTCCGAATAAAACCCACGTTTGCATCACTTCTTTTCCACCAGAACCAGGATATGATTCCAACATAGAACATTGACTGTTGTAGAACAATCCGCCAAGAGATTCTTTCTTGTTAGAAGGATAGTTTTCAGCAATGATCTCCGCCATTTCGTCTTGCGTTTGCATTGGTTCGGCCCAGTTCATTAAAATAGAAGAACCTGCTGCAGCAATTGCTCCTGCCGGCGTATTATTATTTGTAGACGACATCCAGGCTTCAGAAATACAAGTTCCTGATGTAAATGTTCCATTATTACAAGCTACAGAAATTACAAAAGGATAAAATCCATTATTTGATGCCTGATTTACGTTAGTTGAACTAAAGTTACCTGTAACACAAACGTTTTGTGCTCCATGACCAGTGTAATTAAACAAACCAACTCCAGCATTTACAACAGGAAGAATAATTGTCGAACTTGGATCACCAGATGCGTCATCACCACCATGATTTCCATCGTAAAACTCTGAAACGGCTGAATAGCCATAATTCATCAAAACGGTTCGGATATTTCTCAGGTGCTGCCAATCCGGCTCGTCGTCATCACCAATTCCGTCACCTTCATTAGATCCAAGACCAATTGCTTTTTCCATCCAATCACCGGCAGCCGGATTCTTTTCGTATTCCAAGGTTCGATCAACCTGAGTTGTAATTTGAGAAGCCGAACCTGAAAAACGTCCAATGAACAATTCAGGGTAAAAATCAGTAGCACCGCCAGAAAGTTGTCCGTAATAACTATCTGACCACAATTCTTCACCACCCGAATTTCCGTAAGTGTGAGAAGGAACATCAGCATGATCTCCAACCAACAAAACATATACAAGATTTGGATTGGATTGGTAAGCTGTTGTCAAATATGCTTTAATGTCCGTATCAGTAGTTCCTGTTACAGCCGTTGTCACAACAGTCGTCTTGATTCCTTTCTGATTCTTCCAATTCACTAAAGGCTGGATCTCGTCAGTTAAATCGCTGGTTGTAATGATCAGTAAATCACCCTGCTCTTCAAGAACAGTATATTTTTCAACTGAATGGTTTAAAAACGTACGTTGCTGTAATTTCTGCATTGCAGGATCTGCAACCGTTTCACTCAATTCATTCATTCCTGCAGACGCTTCATTATAACGAATCCTGAACGTCATTTTATTGTGAAATTGAACCGTTGAAGTTGACGGATTAAACTGGATAGGAGAAACCGATAGAACAATTCCTCTTGCAGAACGCCATAAGAACGGATCTTCCAAATCACCCAATGTTCCCGGATAAAACTGATTCGATTGATAAACCGAACCGAAAGAATAAGGAACACTTGATGGGCTCACATTTCTCTTTAAATTTCCTTTAGAAGGAAGAACTTTACTAAAAAGGTAATCTACATACTCATCACTAACCACTTCAACAGTTGGATTTCCTTTGGCAGGAAGTTGAATCGTTGTGTGGTACATTGGAACTGCAGGAGCACCTTTTTCACTTGTTAACGGAGTTTTTAAACTCGAAAAATCAAGATACTGCTCACCATTCAGTTCTGTGGATTGCCAATTTTGGTTTTGAAATTCAACCTCAACGATCATTTCTTTTGAAGAGGAAGAAACGATTTTAAAGGTTTGTGCCGAAGCTTGATTTAGGGCAAAAAAGGTCAATGGAAAAATAAGGAGTTTTTTCATATTGCAATAGTTTGCAATGAATTTACACATTAACTTTTGTTTTTATTACAAAGAATCCATTTAAGGTTGAAATGCCAACAAAAGAAAAAGGCCTTCTGCGTTTGCAAAAAGCCCTCTTCCCTTAACCTGTAGATGTTAATAATTGATCCGTTATTATCTGAAACGCACAAGCTTTAAAAAGGTTTCACTTTTTCTGAAAATATATTTATGATTCCTTCCAGGAGCACAATTGAAAAAGACAATTATTCCCACAGATGCACCGATTTTATGGCGCTTACCAGTCGCCATTCATGTCTTGATAAATCGGTGCTTTTTATTTCAAAGACATAAACTCGAACCTTAGATTTGAGTACTTTTGCAGCATCTTTTGAGCAATGAAAAAAGGCAGTAAACTATACAGTATTCTTCATTTTGTTTGTCCTGTTTGTCAGGAAGGCAAGTTCTTCAAAGCGCACCCCTACAATCTTAGAAAAGTGGGTGACTTGCACGAGCGTTGCTCCAACTGCGGACAGAAATACGAGAAGGAAGTTGGCTTTTACTATGGTGCAATGTACGTTTCATATGCACTTGCTGTTGCTGAATTTGTTACCTGCTGGTGCGTTTTCTCATGGTTCCTTCCTTGGGTAAGCACCTTTTGGGAAATCACATTCATTATTACATTAACTGTACTTACCGGACCTTTAAAATACGCTTACTCTAAAATCATTTGGGCGAATTTGTTTTTCAGTTATAATCCTAATCGGGATTCATAAGCAGAATTCCTTCTTCCTCAAAAGGTTCAAACACCGGTTCTTCTTCCCAGTTCAGCATGGTTCGAGTTAATTTTAATTCCTGAACACTCATCCCATCCTTCAATCTTACGTTGGGATTAATTGATCTAAAAACATCATATTGACACGGTAGTTCTGCCCATTCTTTTGTGTATTGATAAGCTTTCACTATTTCTCCAGCTTCATTCACTTCAAGAACAAGAATATCATTGAATGTCTGGATAGTTGATGAATCTCCATTAAAAGATTCTCCTTTAAATGGAGATTCAAAATAATAATAGGTGTTTTTACCTCTCTTCGGATTAAAACTCTTCAGCATCGCTTTATTTGTTTTGCCTTGCGTATCAATACTATCAAGAGCTTCCGAGTTGATGCGTGCATGTCTCTTTTCCTTCAACAGAACATAAGCTTTAGGTATCGAATCCGATTGAGCATGAATATTCAGACAAAAAACCAATAAGCAGAAAGTGATGGTTATTCTCATTTTAATTGTTTTCATGAAATTACACAAAAAAGCCCCAATCTTTCAACTGGGGCTTTCTGTGATTATAGTGCGAACTGCAAGTCCTTATCTTTCGGGTTCTTCACTTTGAACGAGTAAACAAACTTCTTCGATTCTTTCGATTTCAGTGTTACCACCCATTTCAATTTACCGGTTCCTTTATCGTAATCTGCTTTCGATGTTTCAAGAGCTTCAATTACAATTTCACCGTTGGTCGACATTGGAATCTGATCTTCGATCACCAATTCAATATCATTATTCTTCAGGTTCTTGATGGAAATTTCGTAGCTCATGACACGTTCTCTGTCGTTTCCAATGATCTTATCCTTCATATCTTTCTTCAACACAATTCGTTTTGCGATGATGTTTGGATCTTTCCCTAAACTCAACGTCAAGGTATCGTTCATTGTTGTTGGATCAAGATAAGTTTCACCCATGTAAGTTCCATCGAAGAAAATATTGGCTTTTGCCGGAACCAATTGCAATTCATCCAATTTCAAAATCTCGGCTACCAAATAAACTCCAGGATCTATTTTAGGAACAGTGTAATAACGGTAATTTGCATTTACGTCTGTGTTTTTCACCAACACCAAATGCGCTTCGTTATCAGATTCTATTGTGTATGGAAGATCGATCTTGTATTCTGCGGCAATAACTCTATCTATCATTGTTGTAAAGTCCATGCTTGTTTGAGCAAAACTATCCGCTTCATATTTTTTGGAAGCTTCTTTCTCCTGCATTGGAGCGTTGCCGTAAGCTGAAACTCCATTTAATCGCCCATCGTTGTAATACATCGTATAATAATCAATGTACCAAGGATGCAATTCAGGTTTGGTTTTATTTTGGTATGGATTATTTGTTGAAAGTGTCAAGCGAACGTTATCCCAGTTTTCGCCTGTATTTTGCTGAATAGAAGCTTTGTATGTCAAATTCACTTTTCCGGTCAAAATCTCCGCTCTCAAGTCGTAACTTGGTGTCCAACTTGCGCCACTTACCAAATATGAAATGGTGAATTTACCTGCAACCAACTCTTTCGATTGAACAGTGATAGAAATTCTGTGGATTGGTCCTTTAGGTTCAACTGGTTCGTTGGAACTTTGATAGTTTTCCAGATCAGCTAAGCGAGAATTCATTCTGCTCAATTTCGCATTTTGATCAGATTTTCTTTTTTGAAGTGCCTGAATTTTCTTGTTCAATTCATTCATCTTCACCTGATAGTAATCCATTGCCTGCTTCAACAACTGAATTGAATCGTTCACCTTCCCCTGACCGCGAATTGCGCCGTTATTCGCTAAGATGGTTTTAGAGGTGTTCAATACATCAATTTCATCCTGAATTTCTTTCAAAACGAATTGAACATTTTCAATGGAATCATTCAAAAATCGAATATCGTTTCTAATTTTTAATGGAAGTCCTTCCAATTTAACTTTAGTTGGTTCTGGATAGTAAGTGCTGTACTTGGAATCGATGATTACAACTGCACCACTTGCTTTTACCTGTAAACTTTTGGGATCAATGTTCGGACTAACACCTTCAATAATGAACTCCGTAATTCCAGGTTTAGCATTAAAATTGGATTTCCTGTAGATTTGAGCTCCACTGGAGTAAACGGTTACATCCGACAATTCAGATTTGATGGTTTCTTTGTCTCCTGCAAAAGAGGTCCCGAAGCAAAACAATAGGCTCCAGAAAAGGAAAATGCGTTTCATGTGTTTGTTTTTTTGATTTCGGAAACCAGTACCTGTAAGTGTTAAAAAAGTTCACTTCTCTCTGAATTCCACTAAATAAAAAGCCAATAACTGGCCGGCTAGCCGACCTTAACTTCCCGCAAATGCGCGAATCAATAATGGCGTGTTATGAACTGCCTAACGGACAGTTCGCAGTACGTGTTAAAAGAATTGAAGTTGACCATGTTCTTCAGGTTTTTATTAGATGTCCAAAATTCGCACCTGTCTGCCGCCTAGGTAGGTCTTTATGGGAAAAGCTTATAGAATCTTAAGTGAAGGCACAAACCAAAGAATTATGTAATCTTTTTGCTAAAATGTAAAACGCGAAAAAAAGATAGATAACCTACTTTCATCATAAACCCACTTTAATGAACATTTAATTCGGTTTTACAGATGAAGCCTTCAACGTTTAAACCTCAAAAGCAAAGGAAACCGGGTAAAGAATCTGAGATGATACCAAACCCTGAATATATTCGTAACGGATATAAAGGAAGTGATAAACTCATTGACAAAGTAGCACTTATCACAGGTGGCGACAGTGGAATTGGAAGAAGTGTTGCCGTACATTTTGCTCATGAAGGAGCCGATATTGCTATTGTATATCTTTCAGAAGACAAGGACGCAAAAGAAACGAAGAAACTTGTGGAGGCTCAGAAAAGAAAGTGCATTCTGATCAAAGGCGATGTTTCTGATGAAAAATTCTGTTCAAAATGTATAAAAAGCGTGATGAAAGAATATGGAAAAATCAATGTTTTGGTAAACAACGCTGGAATCCATTTTGACGAGGAGAATCCAATAAAAATAAGTATCAAGAATCTCAAAAAGACTTTTGAGACCAACGTATATCCGTTGTTCTACATGATCAAAGCGGTCATTCCAATCCTGTCAAAAGGAGACTGTATCATCAATACTTCATCTGTTGCGGCGTACCGTGGAAGCGACCATTTATTGGATTATTCAAGCAGTAAAGGCGCTGTTTCCACTTTTACCAAGTCACTGTCACAAATGCTGGTAAAAAAAGGGATTCGTGTAAACGGAGTGGCTCCGGGACCGATTTGGACACCGTTGGTGGTTTCCAGCTTTGCTCATATCGAAGAATTCGGAAAAGACACACCTATGAAAAGAGCAGGTCAGCCTTCAGAAGTAGGTCCTGCATATGTATTTCTCGCGTCCAACGACAGTAGTTACATAACTGGGCAGGTGATACATGTGAACGGAGGAGAAATAGTTGGCAGTTAAACGATAAAAATCATGAAGAAAAAGAAATCGAACGGAAGTTTTTTTGAAACATTTGCATCAAAGGCATCAAAGGCCGTAGGAAGTTCTTACGCATTCGTAAGTGCATTAGGAATAGTGATTCTCTGGGCAGTAAGCGGTCCTTTATTTGGATTTTCAGAAACCTGGCAACTGGTAATTAATACCGGAACTACCATTATTACGTTTCTCATGGTGTTCCTCATTCAGAAATCCCAAAATAAAGACTCGTTGGCCATACAGCTCAAATTAAACGAATTGGTAGCTTCAAATGCGGAATCCAGTAACCGTTTGGTGGATATTGAAAGTATGACCGAAGAAGAAATGCTGGTGGTTCAGAAGTATTACCATAAGCTCAGTGAGTTGTCGGGAAAAGAAGGAACTGTTCATAGCACGCATTCTCTTGCCCAGGCAAAAGAAAACCATGAAGAAAAGAACATCCCTAAAAAGTCAAGTGCTAGAAAAACAGCAACAACTGCTAAAAGAACTCCTTCTCCTAAATCAAAGAATTGATCTCTGAAATAATTCTGTCAGCCAGATCAGAAGCGGCTTGTGCATCTTTACTTTCCGTATACACACGAATAATAGGTTCGGTATTACTCTTACGCAAGTGCACCCACTCTTTTCCGATGTAGATCTTTACACCATCAACAGTATCTACTTCTTCATGAGCATATTTGGAAGCCATTTTCGCTAAAATTCCATCTACATCAATTCCAGGCTGAAGATCAATTTTCTTCTTTGCCATTTCATAATTCGGGTATGAGGCACGCAGAGCTGTCATGCTCATTTTTTTGTGTGCTAAATGCGATAAGAATAATGCAATTCCAACCAGAGAATCACGACCATAATGTAACTCCGGATAGATGATCCCACCATTTCCTTCACCACCAATTACGGCATTCGTTTCTTTCATTTTCACCACCACATTCACTTCTCCAACGGCAGAAGCGTGGTAAGCGCAGCCTACTTCCTCAGTAATGTCGCGTAAAGCACGGGTTGAACTCAAATTGGAAACCGTTGCTCCTTTTCTTTTGGAAAGAATGTATTCTGAAACAGCAACCAAAGTGTATTCTTCACCGAACATTGAACCATCCTCGTTCACCAATGCCAAACGATCCACATCCGGATCAACAGTAATTCCCAAATGTGCTTTTTCCGAAACTACACGAGCAGAAAGCTCCGTCAAATGTTCTTTTAAAGGTTCTGGATTATGCGGAAAATGTCCGGTTGGCTCACAGTACATTTCAATAACATCTGTTACACCTAATTTTCTCAATAACAGAGGAACTGAAATTCCACCCGTAGAATTCACCGCATCAACAACCACTTTGAAATTCGCAGCTTTGATTGCTGGAATGTCAACATCTGATAATGCTATAATTTCTTCAATATGACGATTGATCGCCTCAGGATCGGTTGAAACCTTCCCCAAATCATCCACTTCCGCAAAGGTGAATGCTCCTTTTGAAGCAATATCTAATAATAATTCACCTTCAGCACCAGAAATAAATTCACCTTTCGAATTCAACAATTTCAATGCATTCCATTGTTTAGGATTGTGAGAAGCTGTAAGAATAATTCCACCATTCGCTTTGTGAAAAGGAACAGCCATTTCTACTGTTGGTGTAGTCGACAAACCAAGATCAACAACATCAATTCCCAATCCAACCAAGGTTTGAACAACCAAGGTAGAGATCATTTCACCACTCAAACGTGCATCACGTCCAACAACTACTTTCAATTGATTTGTATCCGAAACGGATTTCAACCACGTTCCGTAAGCTGCGGCAAATTGTACCGCATCAATAGGCGTTAAATTATCAGCTGGTACACCACCAATTGTACCACGAATTCCTGAGATAGATTTGATTAATGTCATAATAGTGTGATTTTAGAAATGAGGAAACCGTAGGGGCGTAAAATGTTACGCCCGTACAGGTTTTCCCCATTTAATTTCTATGTAAATCCAACATGCGTAGCACCGTCACCGCCGCTTCCACGCCTTTATTTCCGTGTTTTCCTCCTGCCCTGTCTATGGATTGCTGCTCTGTGTTGTCGGTCAACAAACAAAATCCAACAGGACGATTGTATTTCAACGTTACGTCTACAATTCCTTGCGTTGTTCCTGAGCAAACGAAATCAAAATGACGTGTTTCACCTTGAATCACGACTCCGATAGCAACAACAGCATCAACTGTGTTTTTTTCAAACAACCATTGCGCGCCTAGCGGCAATTCAAATGCACCGGGCACCTGATGAACCGTAATGTTTTCTTCCTTCACTCCTGCCTTCAACAAAGTTTCCAAAGCACCTTCGTAAAGTTTAGAAGTAATATGGCCGTTCCATTCAGAAACAACAATGCCGATTCTAAAATCGGCACCGTTTGGAAGTTCATTATATTCTGATAAGTTCTTTAAGCTTGTAGCCACTTCCTAATATTATTTGCGGTTTGAAACTCTTGAAAGGTACTTTTCAACCTGACGTTGATCGTAGTACATTTTGTAGTTATCTCTAATTTTTTCGTAGTTTTCTTTTGCTTTCGCCCAATCTTTCAATTCTTCAGCAACTGTTGCCGCTTTGAACAAGAACATTGGAGTAGTGAACTCGTTGTCATCCATTTCAGCAGCTTCTTGATATAAATCCAAAGCTTCTTTGTATTTTTTCAATTCCGACTGACAATCACCTTGCAATCCGACAACTAAAACAGAGTTGTAAGTATCATCCAAATCTACGTCTTCCAATTCTTTCAAAGCTTTTTTGAATTCACCTTTGTTCATATACTGACGACCTAAAGTGTACTGTGCCAATTCACCACCTTTGTAACCATCGTATTTTTTAACTTGTGGACGTAATGATTCGATTGCAGCGTCAGTTGAATCTTTAGATGCGTAGTTCAATCCTTCGTAATAAGAATCAGCAGCTTTTACTTCTCCTGGCACAACAACCAACTGATGATATGCGATGTAACCACCTATTAAAACTATTGCAGCCCCGATGATAATTGTGATACGCTTCAATTGCGTATTCTCTGAAAACTGCTTCTTAACGCTAGAAAATGTTGAATTATTAGACATGTAATTTTTTATTTAAGCGCCTGCCTTGTCGGCTGACAGGTTGCAAAAATAATCTTTTTTTGAAACCAATAACGGCATTTGAGTATATTTGCAACGTTATTGGTTGTTCTCGAGGTAAAACTCTAGAAATGAAAAGGGAATTCGGTGAGAATCCGAAACTGTATCTGCAGCTGTAACCTTCGTTAATACTGTTTCAAAATGTCACTGTTGATCCGCCTAAGGCGCAATGATGGGAAGACGAAACAGACTGAAGGGAGTCAGAATACCTGCCATGACAATATTGAATGAAGACTTCAGATTAAAGTCAACGTCAGTTACACGCTCCGCATAAGCGGGACTGTATTGTCACTCTTTTTTCACAAGTTTCATTCGCTTTATTACTGGAAGTTTTGCTTCCGATTATTAATTATTTAATGCTTAATAAGCGTATGAAAAAAATTTACATGTTCGCTCTTCCGATCGTTTTCGGATTTATTGCAAACAGTGCTTCTGCACAAACTACCATCACATTTGAAGATCTTACTCTTCCAGGAGTAGATACAGCTTGGTTCGGAATTGACCAATCTGGAGGTTTTACTTCTAACGGTTTATTCTTCGAAAACACGTACACAACATCTCAGTGGGGTGACTATTGGTCATCTGGTTTCATTTACTCGAATGCGACTGATGTAACAACTCCAGGAAGTTCAAACGATTACTCTTCTTACGCAGGAACAGGTTCAAACAGTAGTAAATATGCTTTGAACTATGGTGGAAGCATTGATTTTGGAGCAGAGAAGATTGTTTCTTCAATCGATATTACAAATACAACTTACGCCGGACTTTCAATGTTGAATGGCGATTCATTCGGGAAACAATTTGGTTCAGTAAATGATGCAAACGGAGATCCTGACGGGACAAATGGTGAAGATTGGTTCCGTTTATTGATCATTGGTCTTGACGGAAATTCAGCAGTGACCGATACTGTGGTTTTCTATTTAGCTGATTACCGTTTTGCGGATAATTCTCAGGATTACATTTTGAACACCTGGGAATCTGTTGACCTTTCTCCACTTGGACAAGTACAATTCCTGGAATTCGCTTTAGAATCTTCAGATGTTGGACAATGGGGAATGAATACTCCTGCTTATTTTGCTTTGGACAATTTATCTTATGATGTTGTTGCAACTGAAGAATTGAATCAAACAGCTTACTCGGTTTATCCGAATCCGGCTTCAACAGAAATTACTTTTGCCGGAGTTGAAGGAGAAATCTCGATTTACAACACATACGGACAATTAGTAGCTGCAGAAAAAGTAGATGGTAAAACAACTATCGATATTTCTGCTTTGGCTGTTGGAACTTACACTTACAAAGTGGTTTCTGCTTCAACAGTAGCTGCAGGAAAGTTCGTAAAGAAATAATCCATTGAAAACACTTCGTCCAATTCAATTATTTATGTTGCTTTTGCTCCCACATTCCCTGTTTGGACAAGAGACTGGTAAAGAATTGGACGAAGTTTTGATTTCACAGATCAAGAAGAACTCAATAACCACTATTCAACTGAATCAATCAAAAATTGAGGGCAAATTAGCAGCCGATATCGGAACCATCCTAATGATGCTGCCCGGTTTGCAAATCAAGAACTATGGCGATGTTGGAGGATTAAAGACAGCGGGATTCCGAAGTTTGGGAGCCGCACACTCCAGCATTGTTATAGATTTTCAAAATCAACCGGTTACACAAACAGGAAGCGTTGACTTAAGTGCAACTCCAACGGAATTTGTTCGTTCGGTGCAGATCATTCGACAAAACGGAACTGATATCGAACTTCCGATTCAAAGTAAATTGTCGGGAAGTTTAATTCAGATCAAAACCATTCATTCTGTTCAAAGTGAAAAGAATAAATTCAGTTTAGGCTACCAGAATGGTTCGTTTGGATATCATTCTATAGATTTAGGAACGGCTCTTCGATTCAAGAATGTGTATTTCACTTTAACCGGGAGAGGAAGAACATACGAAGGAAACTTTCCTTTCCAATACAGAAATGGTTTCACCACCATTGATGAAAACAGACAAAATAATGCCTTGAAAGACT
>CBFGNV010000095.1:0-13351 GCA_965650275.1 uncultured Fluviicola sp.
TTAAATCTCGTGTCTCAAACTCCAATACTGGCTTCAATCTCTCAACAATCTCTCGCTGAATTTCCAAACCTTTATTATCGTTATACCATTGTTGTAATTCCTTCTTCACATCGTCAGACGACGCATTTTTAGCCTTCAGATCCATAAGCAATTCCTTAGCTCCAGCAGGTCGTGGTCCCCAAACAAAGAATTCTTCTCTATCTCCACTTTGAACAATCAGAATGGGAATGGATTTCGAAGTTCCGTTGGTCAGGTATTTTTCAATTCTGTAAGGTTCTGAATCGCGTAACTCAATCTTTAAGGTGATTTTCTTATTCAATTCCGACATCAAATACAGAAAAGGTAAAATGTGTGCCGCATCACCGCACCAAGGCTCAGAAATAACAGTCCAGTGCTGTCTGCGGCGAATGTACTTAACCAGCTTGATGGTCTCCTCCTCCAATTCTGCTGTTTTCAACCAACGCTTCATGCGCGTCATGTTGAGTTTCGTGTATTCGAAATACGCAGGATCATTGTACGGAGCAACTTCTATTTCTCCAGATAGGATGCGCGCTGTATAAGCTAAATATTCGTTGAATGTCATAATTTCGTTTCGTGGATTTTGTTTCGATCTACAAACTTCATCATTGCTTTGTAAACGTTGTGAAATCGTTCTGAAGAACCTTCAGGAGATCTTCTAGATACAAACAAGTAATTGGAATTAGAGCAATTTCTTTTGAATGGTTGATAACCTTCGATATACCAATAACCTCCATCCAACATTCCTCCTTTTTGAATCTTATCAACAACGGGCAAGGTCCAAAAACAATTGTCATCAATTACTTTCTTGAATGCTTTCCATTCAGATGCAGTGAGTTTGGAATGTTGTTCATACATCAATTTACACTTATTAGAAAGTTCTGGATGATGATATTCCTGAACAATAAACTCACCACCCTCTAGTGTTTTCTTCAGTGTAAATACTTGATCATAAACGTTGAAAGAATGGCTTGTCATTAGTCTATATGTTTCAACTGTTTGTCCTTTCAATCCTTTCTGCTTGAATTCAGCTACCAATTTCGGAAGTGCCTCAACTACGTCTTTCGCATTAAGAATACTGTCGTTTGTGGACAATTCAGTTCTATCACAATCACAAGTATTTGGTTTTTCAGCACAACAAGAAGCCAGTGACAAAAGCGTTAAAAGTACTAGAATGGCTTTCATGGGTGAATATTACTTTACTTCGTAAATCAATTCTGAAATCAATTCTTCCTTGAAATATTCCTTTGCAATATGGTGCAATTCATCAGCGGTCAATTTATCAATACTTGCATAAATTTCCTGAATGGTATCAATCTGATTGAACGATAACAAACTCTTGCCTAAGCCTTGCATCAAACCAACGTTAGAATCCAGTGAAAGCGCGATATGTCCTTTCAATTGTTCTTTAGCCTGAGACAATTGCTTTTCTGTCAATGGTTCTTCGCGCAGCTTTTTCAATTCCTTGTAAACCAGTTTCAAGGTTTTATCCAAGTACTTTTGATCTGTTCCGAAGTAAATCGACCAATAGCCAACATCGCTGAACGGAGCGTAATTCGCTTCTACATTGTAGCTGTAACCGTACTTTTCACGAATAGAAAGAATCAATCTGGAATTTAAAGCCGGACCACCCAAAATATTGATCAGCAAAGTCATACCTCTTCTTTCCTCTTCCATGTTTCCTGGAGCCAATCCGCCAATTACCGCATGCGCCTGAAAATTCCCTTCTGCTAATCGCAATTTGGTAGGCTTGTAAGACGTAAAGGTTTCCGGTTTATTGATCTTCCCTTTCTTCGACATTGCCGAAAAATCTTTCTCCAGAACTTTGACAAGGTCTTTCAGCGGAATATCACCAACAAATGACAATACGCAGTTGTCCACAAAGAAGAAACGTTCAACATAGGCCTTCAACGATTTCTTCGAGAATGAAGGAACTGTTTCTGTAGTCCCTAAAATGTTATTTCCCAAAGGATGATTTGGGAAGATCTGCGCTTCAAAATCGTCGAAAATTCGATCGGAAGGATTGTCCAAATAGGAATTCAACTCGTCCAGAACAATTTCCTTTTCTTTCTCAATTTCTTTTTCAGGAAAAACGCTGTTTATAGCAATATCGGCTAAGAGATCCGAAGCACGCTTCAAATGTGTTTTCACAAACGAAGCGTAAACGCAAATTTCCTCCTTGGTTGTGTAAGCATTTATTTCACCTCCAACAGAATCCAAATGCGAAAGTACATGAATGGTTTTTCGTTTTTCGGTTCCTTTGAAAATGCAATGCTCTAAAAAGTGCGCTAAACCAATTTCCTTGTCGTTTTCATATCTTGAACCTGCGAGAAAAGTAACCCCGAGATGTGCAACGGGAGCAGATGCATGCAAATACACTAAACGAATTCCGTTCGAAAGCTGAACTATTTCTGGTTTAATTTCAATCATTAAGGATTCTTTCTATAGATCTCCCAGTTTCCATTTGCAAGCTTTTCGTACACAATTCGGTCATGTAAACGAGATGGTCGACCTTGCCAAAATTCAAATTTGACTGGCTGAATTGCATATCCACCCCAATGTGGCGGACGTGGAACTTCATTTGGAAATCGTTTTTCTAATTCTTCTATTCTATCTTCTAATTCTTTACGAGAAGATAATTGTTCACTTTGTTGCGAAGCCCATGCACCCAATTGACTTCCACGTGGTCGGGAAGCAAAATAAGCGTCACTTACACTTTCATCCACTTTTTCAGCAACTCCATAAACGCAAATTTGTCGCTGAAGTTCCGGCCAAAAGATCAAACCGTGTACTTTGGGGTGTAAAGCAATTGCTTTTCCTTTGGAACTGTTGTAATTGGTATAAAACACCAGATTCCCTTTTTCAATTTCACGTAAATAAACTACGCGAGATTGGGGAAAACCATCTTCACCCAAAGTAGAAATGGCAATGGCATTGCTTTCTTTACAATTACTTTTTTGAGCTTCAGTCAACCACAATTGCAAAAATTCAATTGGATTTTCGCTCAAATGATCTTTCAATTCACCTTTGTCAAATTGGTGATGATCGTTTCGTAATTGATCAAGAAGACTACTCATTACTCTTCTTCACCAAATTGGTCATCTATAAAGCTATCTTCATCATCACCTAGATCATCAGACAAATCCTCATCTTCATCAGATCCTGATGCAGAGAAAACTGTTTTACGTCCAAGAGAATGTTCAGCTTCTGCTTTATTTGCAGCCGCGATATCTTTCTTCAATTGCTTCTCTAAATCTTTCCCAACCATATCTTCACCATTATCTGTGAAAGGGAAAATATCTACAATTGGAGAAATAGAGATAGATGGAACAGAGAAGTCCATCATCATTCCTTTCAAACTTTCGTTCAAGCGCTCAAATGCTTCCTTAACAGAGTGCGCAGAAACCAGAATGTTTTGAGAAATTTTCTTTGCTTTTCCACCATCTTCAACATTGTCTGAAGCGGCTTCGTAAGTAATTTTACACTTGTACCAAACATCAGCATCTTCGTAATAGAAGATTTCATGAATATCAGTTCGGGAAATTCCATTTACTGTAAACTCACCACGAATAGACATTCCTAACTCTTCATAGATACGAGCTTCTGCGTCAGAAAAGGTCATTGACGCCAATAAATACGGCTCCGTCACTCTTTTAAAAGTCCCGTCCTCAAGCTGTTTTGTATATTTTACTTTGACTGTAAACCAGTTGTTCATCTTGATAAAAATTAGACTTCAAAATTAATGATTAATTACGAGTTACTAATTACAAATGTTGATTGCTGAACAACTTCTACAACGCTTTTTTTAACTGAATAATAGACCCCGAACACTTAACCAAAAGATGAATCGTTCCAAAACCGTAATCCGGCGATACCTAAAAGTATAAACACAATATAAAACAGAAATTTTCAGAACTAAATGTCACATGCCATTATCAATTCAACTTGCAATTAATAATTTGTAACTAGTAATTCATCACATTCCTTCAATAACAAACTCGGTTCTACGATTTTTCGCTTTGTTCTCTGCAGTATCGTTAGGAACTTTTGGAGCGGTTTCACCCAATCCTTTAGCAGAAAGTCGGCTTTCGTCAATTCCTAAAGAAACCAAGTAGCGTTTTACACCTTTGGCACGACGATCTGATAAATCAAGGTTCTTCGCATCGTCGCCATCACTATCGGTGTGACCTTGAATTGAGATCTTGATGCTCTCATTGGCTTTCAGATAACGGGCAAACTCACGCAAAACGAACATTGATTTCGCACTTAGCATATCGGAATTGTAGTCGTAGAAAATATCATTAATCGTGTAGGACTCACCTACTTTCAAATCTTTTACTTTCAGTTCTGTGTTTCCGGTTTTAGTCTGAACTTCTTCTTTTGTAATCAATTGCGCATCGTAAGCAGAACCTTCCTTTTTCACAGAAACAATGATATCCTGAGGTTTTTCTTGTTTAACGACAACTGCATAACGTCCATCATTACCATTTACTTTCACTGTTTCCACTTTGTCAGATTCAGCGTACGCAATTTCAATTGACGCATTTTCGATTGGCGAACCCTGCTCGTCTTTCAGCTGACCTTTAAGGATGGTTACCGGTTTTGGTCGTGCCTCTTCGTACAATTCGAAACCGTAAATGTTCCAGTTTCCGCCCTGGTAAGATGAGAAATAAGCCAATTTTCCGTCTGTTGAAACGAATAAACCAATTTCGTCCTGTGGTGAGTTAATTGGAAAACCAATATTCTTTGGTTCGCCCCAAACACCATTTTCTTCTCGCATATAGAAAATATCCAAACCACCGGCTCCTGCTCTGCTTTTAGAAGTTTCAGAAACAAAATAAAGTGTTTCGCTATCCTGATGCAGGAACGGACTTTTGTCTTTTCCCGGAGTATTGATCTGCGTAAACGGAACTGGTTTCCCCCAAGAACCATCAGCTTGACGTTTTACAATAAAAATATCGTCTTTTTGTGTTGTTGGTCGAACAGCGGTAAAGAACATTGTTTGTCCATCTGCCGACATAGAAGGTTGTCCTTCCCATCCGTCAGAAGTATTGATATCCGGACCTAAATTCACTAAGGGACTCCATTTGTAGTCGTTTGGATTCGGTCCAATTTTTTCGAAGGTTGTAGAATACAAATCACAATCGGTGTACTGCTGCGTTCCAACCATTGTTTTTTTACAAGCACAAATGATCATTTCCTTATTATCTACGGACATTGAGGCCGCACCATAACTGTGAAAATCTCCTTTATTGAATGGCGCCGCAAACGCAGTTCCTTTGGTAAAATCTTCGTTTTCATTTTTACGCTCAGAGAAAGTATACACTTCCTTCAAGTTACCAACTTCAGTATATCCACCCATTTTATCTTCTATTTTACGCGTATAGAACATAAACAAGTTATCAGGTGAAATCATTGGGAAATACTCATCGTTCGGTGACGAAACGTTTTTGACCGGGAATGGATTAAAAGGAACCTCGGCTGTTTTCATTTCTGCCTCTTGCTTAAATGAAGCCAAGAGTTTTTTCACATCAGATGTTTGTTTTGCAAATTCCTCGCTGTATCGCGAATTGTCTTCATTTGTATAATCCACAAAAAGTTTGAACCACTTTTGAGATTCTTCCATTTCCTCCTGTGTATAGTTGATGATACCAAGGAAATAAAATAGATCCGAATGGTAATTGGAACATAAATCGTATGCCTGTGTAAGCAATTTTTCAGCATTCGAAAAACTCTTGTCACCAGCTGCCGGATTTGGGTTATCCGCATATTGTTTTTCTCCCAGATGATAATAGAAAACGCCAAATTCGAATCGCGCCATTGCGTTATCCGGGGCATCCTCCATCGCTTTCCCGAAATTCTCTACCGCAACCTGAGTAGTTGGCGCAGATTTAGCGGTTTGAATCAATTTCAGCACCTTTTTATCAGGCGGTAAACAGGATTCATCTTCAACTTGAGAAAAAAGATTTGTAGCAACAAATAAGGAAAATAAAGGAAGGTACAAATGTTTCATATACGGATTAGTTTTACTTCGCTAGGCAATAATTCTGCCAAAGTTAGAATAACGAAAAAGCATAGAAAAAGTTACTGTTTTTGGCTGAAAAAATCTCAGAAAGGCGCTTTTCCGCAATTTGGTGAAACAAAAGATAAAAAGTGTAATAAAAATGCATGCTACAGCCATTTTTGTGAAATTTCTGTTGGATTTATTTTGGTAAACAAATTCAGAATCAATATATTAGTTTTCGAAAGACACACACTTATTATACTCATCATACTACAAAACAGATGCTAACCACATTAGCAGATAATCGGACATCCATTTGGATAGTTGACAAAACATACACCACTGTTTACACATCGCCATGGATAAAATCGACACTGCATATTAAAAGTCCGGAATTACCAATAATACTTGATGTTTTTCCTGTTCTTCAAGAATTGATTGAAAGTCCAAGTACTCAGTTCCCTGTTCTTTTACAATTGAACCACTGCGTTGATTCAACGAAATTTGTGGATATTGTAGTAGTTGAACAGGTTGTAAATGACAAAGCGTGTTTTGTTGTTGAAATACGTGAATGTATCTCAGCAGCCAACAAATCTAATAGTGAATGGTCAGACATTACATTGTTTGAAGACTCGCCTATTCCCATTTGGGATGAAGATTTCTCAGAGATCAAGATTCGTTTGGATCAGCTGAAAAAGGACGGTGTGAAATCCATTCGGGAATACCTTACCAAGAACCCTGATGAATTTGTCCACATTTCATCGCTGCTCAAGGTGAATCGAATTAACAAGGCCGTTGTTGAACTCAACGAAGCCAATTCAAAGGAAGAAGTACTTGATGGATTTCGGAATCTTACAACAGATAAATCCTTTGACTATATCCTGAATCAACTAGAAGCAATCTGGAAAGGACAAACTTCCTGTGAGTTTGATGCAAGCTTGATCACCATGAAAGGAAATTTGAGATACATCAATTTGAAATGGACAGTGGTCATTGGAAACGAAACCACATACAAGCACATTTATCTTACAACTACAGATCTTACACATAGAATCAAAGAAGAAAACCGCTATTTACAGCAGGCAAACAAGGAAAAAGAAACCCTCTTGAAAGAAGTTCACCATCGTGTAAAGAACAATCTTCAAATTATCACCTCACTTATCCGACTTCAGCTTGGCGGTACCACAAATGAAACCGCAAAAGGCTTGTTAAAAGTAAGTTTGAACCGAATTAATTCTATTGCCAGTGTTCATGAACTACTTTATAAATCGAATCAGTTTTCCAGCATCGATTATAACGAATACATTCAACATTTGGTGGATTCATTGGTAAAAAGCATGGTAGACGATAAAACCATAGAGGTAGAGGTTGAAGTGGAGCGTGTTCATATTCCATTGGTTTCAGCGATTCCACTTGGCTTGTTGATCAATGAGATCATTACAAACTCTATCAAACATGCCTTTCCGAATGAACGCATTGGAAAAGTGTTTCTGCATTTGAAAAGATTGGAAGATAAGCAAATACTTCTCCGGGTTGGAGATAACGGTATAGGAATTAGAAATACCACTCTTGACAATTTAAGTGAAGACACACTTGGATTATCGCTGATAGAAAATCTTGCAGAACAACTTTCAGGTGAATTGCATAGATCTACTATTGACGGAACAGTTTATGAACTACGTTTTGATGTTGGAAAAGATGCTAAACTCTCCTTGCGACCATAATTCCATCACGAATAGGAAGTAGAATATTTTCCACTCGCGGATCATCGTGAATCATATCATTAAATGCTTTCAGAATTTCTGTATCCTTATCGATTTTACCTTCCGTTTGGGTTACTTTTCCAGACCACAGTACATTGTCACTAAGAATAATTCCACCTTTTCTCACCTTGTCAATAACGAGGTCATAATAATTAGGGTAATTGCGTTTATCGGCATCGATGAAAACAAGATCAAACTCTTCATTTAGTTCTGGAATCAATTGCATTGCATCTGCAATTCGATAATCAATCTTTGAGGAAAATTCACTTTTCTCAAAAAATGGTCGAACAAAACTCTCCAATTGTGCATTCACATCGATGGTAATGATCTTTCCATCTTCAGCCAAACCTTCAGCCATGCACAAAGCGCTATAACCGGTGTACGTTCCTATCTCCAGAATACGTTTTGGTGACATTAACTTTGAAATCAAACTTAACAAACGTCCTTGAAAATGTCCACTAAGCATACGGGGTTGCAGGATCTTCACGTGAGTTTCACGATTCAGTTTTGCCAAAAGTTCGTTTTCGGCAGTTGTATGGAGGCAACAGTAATTGTCGAGTTCCTCAGAAATAAATTCCATTAAGCGCTAAATTGTTGTAAATGGTGATCTAAGTGTTTGTACATTCCAATTCCCCATTGTGCTTTAGTTACTTTTCCAAAGAACCCATGAGGGGCATCAGTACATTTTGCTTCGCCACCTTTATGAAATTCTGTCAAATGTTCAATCAATTTATTGCGTTCAGCATCAAGATCAAATTGACTCACCATCAAGAAAGTTGGATGCGTTGGGGAATTCTTACGCACTGGATTGTCGTTGTAGAAATCCTTTTTGAAAAGCGGTCCTAACATGTAGCTCAAAAATCCTCTTTTGATGTGTTTATTTCCGCGAGCCACTTCCATTGTTTCATTACAATGCGCCAGCATTTGTGCAACATCCATTTTACCCCACAAACGTGTATTTTCAGTAGTCAACGAATTCAATCGCCCGATACTTTTGTTCAATGTTTCTTCTGAAAATAAACTTTCCATAATTCCTGGTTTTTGAGAAGTCAAAAGTAGATGTAAAACGGCAGGATTGCAAATCCTACGATGCTATGGAATCAGAAATCCGTTAATGAAGATGGATCTGCTGATGGTGTTGTTTGCGGAGCTTTCTCTTCCGTTTTCGGAGCATTCTTTTCCTTCTGCTCTTGATAAGCAAATCGAATCAACTCTAGCAAATTATCATGTTTTTGTCCAAGAATTCGTGCACTGATAACAAACGGACTTCCATACATTTTCATGTTGTTCTTCAGCATTTTACGCTTCATTGCATTTCGACCTTGTTTGATGTATTCGTCCGTTTTAGCAACATCAATACGAACAAACTTGTGAATGGTCACCATTTCCTCACGAATTCCTTTTACATCTTCCCATTTAATTAGGGGAACACCGTGATTGGTAGAACGATCAATAATTCCGGTTTCATCAACAATAAGAACTTCCTTCGGGCCAGTAATACCATTCATTAAGTTATATGCTCCGAAAACACAAAGCAGTAATATGAATGCGCCAAGTCCTATAAAACTGTATTGTGCAACGTAGTTATGTGGTCGAAAAAATCCTACCAGCCAAATACCAGCGCCAAGAGCAATAACAAGCATTACAGCTTGAATAATCAATAATTTCTTTTGTCTGTAGTAAATTAAGGGTTCCATAAAAGTGTAAGTTTGATAATACGAATATAATAATCTGAACGTAACAAAATGGCAATTCTGGCTTATCGAAATATGCGAATTTTACTTTTTGTTCTAAGTCTATCCATTTTCATAGGTTTTCTGTGTAGTTCCTTTACTAAAAAGGAAAAAGTTTGGCATTCCGGACTGCATGTTCCCGGAATTGTATTTCTGGATGAAAAAACAGGAATCGATCAAACGGAAGTAACGAACTTCGCGTGGTTGGAGTACCTGTATTGGCTCAGCAGAGTATACGGAAAAGAAAGTAAGGAATATACAAGTCAACTACCAGACACCACGCTCTGGCTAAAACAAGATTCCATTTATCATTCAAATGCAGATCATTACCTGAGACATCCGGCTTTTCGCAATTATCCGGTAGTTTGTGTCTCCTATGAACAAGCTGAAAAATTCTGTGAATGGAGAAGTGATATGGTTTTTGCTTATTTCCTGATAAAGAAAGGTGAAGTTACATGGGAGCGTGTGGCTGTTAAAGATCCTGATTCGCTTATTACTATTGACCGATATAGAAAAGGTAAAGTATTGGGTCTAAAGTCAAATCCAACAATCAATCGTTTTCCTGATTATTATCTTCCTGATAGTTACGTGTACTACAAAGCCGAAGGTTATATCAAGTACTTTTTGGAAGAGCAATCGAAAAAGAAACGCAATGCTTTGACTACTTCTGTTTCATCAAATCGAACAACACCAGCGGAGGTAACATATGGTCCGGCAAGAACTAAAGGTAAATTTGTATATCATTTTTGGACAAATACCAGTGAATGGCTCGCTGGTGGAGAAGTAGTTTACGGAGAGAATTGGATGGGGTACACCACTAACATCACCGATTCGCAAAGCTTTGAAAATAAGAAGGCACACCCAGGTGTTGGATTCAGATGTGCGTTTAAATGGGTTGAGTAACCTTGGATTTTTTCTTCTTCGGAGTTTGATCTTTTCTCAATTTCTTCATCATCCATTGAACTGAAAGCACAAGCGCCACTCCTACTCCAATCCAAAGCATGCGCAACTGCCACCATTCTTGTGGAACGTCAAATCTCTTGCGTTGAATTTCTGTTGAAAGTCCGGAAATAGGATCGATCATTCGAATCTCGAGAACATAACTTCCATAAGCCAAATTAGAAAGTGCCAGATTTTGAACTTCAGGCATTACTTCTACCCAGGTTCCTTTTACTCCGCCATTGATCAAGCGGTATTGTAAATGAAAATTGTGATTTCCACTCAGATCAATACATTCAATTGGAACATATAAACTTCCGGAAAGGAAACGTTGTTTCGCTGTTTCTTTCTTGTTGTTACTGTAAGGTTTACCTGAAACAAACTGAGCCAATTGAGGTTCTACATCTTTCCATAAGTAAGTAAACAAACCGGTTTGTGTGGCCAAATAAACCTCATCATCGTTTACAGCAAAATCACGGATGTACAATCCGTCAAACCCCATGATATCGCGGAACGACTCAAACGGAACTTTCATTCCTGTAGTTCGATACAAACCACTTTCCGTCAGCAAATACAAATGATTTTTACCACCCAAAATTTTTGTTGGATTGGCAACTCCTGTTGTTGTCAAAGACCTAACTTCGGTTACCTTTCCATTCTCAATCTGATAAATACAGTTATTTGTGGCAATCGCATACCATGATTTTTCAAACCACGTTGCACTGATAATGTTGATGGATCTCCCGTTTCGTTTCACTTCAGAAAGCACATCATTTTTCATTGAAAAGAGCCCATTCGCGGTAGCACAAAGAAATTCGTCTCCCGCAGTATTTGCCTCCAAAAGGTAACATTCATCTTCGATCAGTACTGTTCCAAAATTGGGTTTCTTCAAATTCTTTACAAACTGATTTAACGGAGAATTTGGATAACTGAACAATCCTTTTGACGTTGCCAGATACAAATTTCCGTTTGAAGTTCTATACTGTCCGTGAACGCGCATTCCCAAGGAGATAAAATCTTCCCCAGAAATCAATCCGTTTTGAACGAAATATGCATTGAACTGAGCGTCGTAACCAATGTAAGTCACATTATCCGTCAAAGCCTCATTACTGATGCGTTGTTTCACATTGCCAGCTCTGTCCAATTTTAAGATCGAAGCTGTATTGTTTCCAACAAAAATGTTCTTGTTTTGAATAAGCACTGAGCTCACCGATTCTGAAAGCAATTTCTTGTGTTTTCCTCTTGGAACCAGAATCAATCCTTTCGATTTTGTAGAGATCCACAAATTTCCAGCTTTATCTACCAAACCATCATTACAAGCAACGCCATGAAACCAAAGCGAAGCCGTTTTACGAATTCCTTTATTGAAGTATACACAACCGTTGTCAGTAAAAATCATCAATTGACCATGAATCAGGCGAATGGAATTTACGTGCACACTTCCTACTTTCGCGGGATAATTCAGTCGCTTGAATTGCCCCTGTCCGTAAGCCAAAAGTGTTCCTTTCATTGTTCTGTTAGAAGCTAAAACAATGTGATTCTCGACTCCAATTCCAAAATAAATTCCGTTGTTATTTGACGGAATGGTCCTCGCTTCTTGCTCTTTGGTAAGAATCAATTCGTTTTGAGAAGTAATGTGATACGGCTCAGCCTTATTCGATCCAAAATATTGAGCGCTCACATTTCCTTCTTCGGCATATAAATACGATTCTGTAGAAATCAGCTTTCTCGTTTTTTCATTGAACTTCAAAACGTCTTTCTTCGTATAGAAGAAAATGAAATTGTCTTGCTGCTCAATAAATCTAACTTCTGACTTTAAACCTGAGGAAGTAAAAGCTTTCAGGCTATCCTTGACCAATTTCATAGGAACACCATGTACATTCAAAACATAAATGCTCTTCTTTCCAACAAAAATGGAAGTAATCTCTTTGTTTGTTGCTCCGGTTATTACTGCTTTTTTAGTGGAATATCCGCTATAAATGATCAATCCGTTCTGTGTTCCCAACAACAACCTACCATTATCGTCTTGCGCTAAGCATTTAATCGACTCGTTGTATTTTCCTACTGAATTATAGTAATGAAAGGGTGTTTCCTGAGCGAATGAAAAAAAGGTAAAAAGTACAAGGAATAAACAAAGAAGGCTTCTCATTCTATTAAGCAAATTTCGATTCAAAAAAACGCCAAAGCTCATCATTTTGAGGAACTTGTGCAACAACCGTAACATTTTCGTCGGTTCTGGTAGGATGAACAAAAGTCAATCGACGAGAATGCAACGAAATGGAACCGTCTTTATTTGAACGAGGTGCACCGTATTTCAAATCACCTTTGATGACGCAACCCATAGTTGCCAGTTGTGCTCTGATTTGGTGGTGTCGACCTGTTTCCAATTTCACCTCAAGCAAAGTATACCGATCTGAAGTTGCAATCATTTTATAATGCAAGCGTGCTTCTTTTGATTCCTTTCTGGGTTTATCGTAAGCGTAAGTTTTATTCTGCTTTGTGTTTCTTTCCAGGTGATGAATCAGTGTTCCTTCGGGATTCTTTGGTGGATTCATTACGATCGCCCAATACACTTTATCCGGATGTTTTTCAGCAAACTGTTTGTTCATGCGTTCAAGTGCCTTACTGGTTCGGGCAAAAACCATTGCTCCACTAACCGGTCGATCTAAGCGGTGAACCAAACCACAAAACACATTTCCAGGTTTCTGGTATTTCTCTTTGATATATTCGCGAACAAGTTCAACTAACGGAACATCACCCGAAATATCGCCTTGAACATTTACACCAGCGCGTTTATTTACAACCACCAGGTGATTGTCTTCAAACAAAACTGAAAACGGAGCATCTGACATTTAGTACTGCTCGTTTTGATTAGGGAAATCTCCCGACTTCAC
>CBFGNV010000096.1:0-13122 GCA_965650275.1 uncultured Fluviicola sp.
AGTAATAACGTCTCCAGGTGTTGATGCATCATTGTCTACATGAATTTCGTAACGAATGTTTTGACCAAAACTGTAGTAGTTTGGTCCCCCATTTCGGAACTCGGCTGGAATGTAGTTTGCAATGATCGTAATGGAGTTCGGATCGTCAGGACTTTTGAATGCATACACATCGGTGTTGTCCGCCAATGGGTCGTTTGCAATCAAAGGTGCTTCTCTGTGACTCGAACCATAACTTAGCGAGGCCATGGACCCGGCTAAGATAAACGAGAATAAGATTTTTTTCATCCTTTTGAGATTTTAATAAGTAATAGATTTTTGTCTATTCACTAATAGACTTAAATCATACGTTTCAATCGACGACTCAGATTTTTAAGGATTGAACCTCTTGTTATTTTTAACAAAAGTTAACAAATTGAAAATTGCGCGTATAATGTTGTTTTACAGTTGTAAAGAAACTTTTTGAGACTGTTCTAAGTCGCGTATGAAGTATTCGTTTTTAACTTTTTCAATTGAATCGATTTTGGAATAAACCTTAAGAAGTTATTCAAAACAAAAAAAGAGGTGTTTTTCAAATTAAATTCGGATCGAACCCTGAATAAACAAAGTATTATCACTACTTTTGTCCCGATTTTTGAAATCAGCGAATAGGTTAAATATTGAAATACAATGCCAAACTTAAAGGAAATACGAAATCGAATCACGTCAGTTGGATCTACAATGCAGATCACTTCAGCAATGAAGATGGTGTCTGCGGCAAAATTGAAGAGAGCACAAGACGCGATTACTCAGATGCGTCCATATTCTGAGAAACTTCAGGAGATTTTGAGCAACTTGAGTGCTACTCTTGATATTTCTGAAAATGCTTTGGCTGCTGAGCGTGCCGCTAATAACGTATTGATTATTGCTGTTACTTCAAACCGTGGTTTGTGTGGTGGTTTTAATAACAACGTTATCAAGCGTGTAAACCTGGCAATAGTTGAAGATTTCGCAAGTGCTTCTAAAGTAGATTTACTTTGCATTGGAAAAAAAGCAAAAGACGCGTTCAAACGTTCACCAAATTACGTTGAGGCTGGCTCTTTAGGTTTATCTGAAGATGTGTTCGCAGCATTAGGATTTGATACTGTAGCTGCTTTCGCAAGCTATGCAATGGATGCTTTCGTGAACAAGAAATACGATAAAGTAGTTGTTGTTTACAATAGCTTCGTGAACGCTGCAACACAACAAGTGAAAGCAGAGCAATTACTTCCGATTGTTGCAACGGTAAACGAAGGAGCAGCTATCGGAGATTATATTTTCGAGCCTTCGAAAGAAGAGATCGTTGAAGATTTAATCCCGAAATCATTACGTATCCAGTTGTTCAAGGCAGTTCTTGACTCTCATGCTTCTGAACATGGTGCACGTATGACTGCAATGCACAAAGCAACAGACAACGCAAAAGAATTAAAGAAAAACTTAACGTTGAGCTATAACAAATCTCGTCAAGCAGCAATTACAAACGAGATCTTGGAAATCGTTGGTGGTGCAGAAGCATTGAACGGATAAGATAAATCTTATAATACATTGAAAACCCCGGCATTTATGGTCGGGGTTTTTGTTTTAAATTAATCCAGCTTTTATTTCATTAACTGAACTTGCTCCGTTATATTCGTGTCATCAGCTAATTGCATTTTGAGAATATACATGCCACCGTTCAATTTGCTTAAATTGAGAATTAGTTCTTTTTGGCCTAAAAAGTTTTCTTGTTGGAAAAGCAACTGACCATTTAGATTGAAAATTTCAATGGTCTTAATGATTTGATTGGCACGCACTGTAACAAAATCTTCACTAGGATTGGGATAGACCTCAATGTTCATTTCGTTCTGGTGATCAATCGCTAGTGTGTTCGAGCAATCTTCTGAATAGCGGGGTGAAAGAAAATTTGTTATCCAGTTTTCATATTTAGGTTGCAAATCTTTTTTATGGCAAAGCAAATTGGAGGATTGTTCAAAAACGGGATGGATCATCGTGTTGAAACCGTTTGTTCCACCCACGCCTTCAATGACAGAAACGTAAGCCGAATCAGAAGAATTCGTACCTAGTACCCAGCGTTTGTAGCTTATACCATCCAATAATTCCACAGAATCAACTGCCATAACGAGTAAGTTCGGATAGTTGATATTTGTAATTGTAGCGGGATACGGCTGACCAACTACCAAACTTCCGAAATCGTACAGTAAATCGTCCATTTGAGTGAACGGATTCCAGATAAATACTTTTTTAAGTAATGTATCTTGACGAAAATAACCTTCTGAAAAGGGGATATAATCCGTTCCAGATGTTTGATTTTGTTGTGAACCAAAATTATCAATCCAATCAGCAATCGCGTGCTGACCAAATTTACAATAAGGAATTCCATTGATTAATGTGTCGTTCAGTGTATATACAACTGACGTGACAGTTGCATGTTCATGCCCGTTATATGCACTGTACAAAAAGTCAGCTTGTATCCAGGCTGCATTTGTTTCAGGAATCGGACGATAGTCATTTTGTCCCCAACTTACTTGGAAAGAAAACAAGGTTGCTATGAGTAAAAATTGTTTCATAATTAGAAGTGTTGATGTATTGATTCAGAATTGTCAAAATGGTTGCAATAGTAATCTTTGTTAATGTGGTTAAAGATACGGCTCGTTTGTTACCTTGTCAAGAATTGTCAAAATTTGCTAAAATTTTAGTAAGATATCTGCAGATATATACATTTACTTCATGAATGTCTCATTCGTGATACAGCCCACCGGAAATCGGCCACTTCCCTCAAGCTTCCTATCGGAATTGAACGTTTGTCTTCGCTAAGAGCGGGGACTTGCGATGCTTGTAAACGAACATCCGTATTTGAAATACTGTCAAAGCAGTTTGACCGAAAGAATGAACTACGCCTTATGAAACGTACCTTCCGTCAACCTGCCGCCAACGGCGCTCCCATGTCGTGCTCATGAATGAACTGCCTCGTCTGTTCGTGATTTTGAGCGCAATAATTTCTTGGGTTCGACTGGGAGTTTTGACTTCATTTCTTAGTACTTATGAACAGTTTACAATCGCAAATTGAACTTTTATTTAATATTGAATTATGAAACAGATTTTACTAAACTACTGGTGGGTCGGAGCGATTGTTATTGCGCTTGTACTCTACAAATTTATCTTACGCTTTCTCTTTGGGATGGTCATTGTTCCTGAGGATAAAATTGGTCTTGTTACGAAGAAATTCGTGCTCTTCGGAGAAAATAAGGAACTTCCTGATGGACGAATTATCGCTACAAAAGGAGAAGCAGGTTTTCAGGCTAAAACACTTGCTCCCGGATTGTATTTCTGGAAATGGGTTTGGCAATACGAGATTACCATGGAATCGTTTACCATTATTCCTGAAGGAAAAATTGGATTGATCCTCGCAAAGGATGGTGCAGAAATCCCTACAGGAAATATCCTGGGACGAACAGTTGACTGTGATAACTTTCAGGATGCCGAAATGTACTTGAATAACGGCGGACAACGTGGTCGCCAAACACATTACATTACAGCCGGATCATGGCGTATCAATACCATGCTTTTCCAGGTTTCGATTACTGATATGGTTCGTATCCATGAAAGTATGGTTGGAATTGTGACTACTTTGGATGGACAGCCAATCGAAGCAGGACAAATTGCAGGTAAGGTAGTAGATAATCACAACAACTTCCAGAACTTCGATTACTTCCTGGAGCATGGTGGAAACAGAGGTCTGCAGCCAACAGTCATTCTAGCGGGTTCGTATAACTTAAATCCTTGGGCTGTTCAGGTGGAGGAAACGCCAATGACCGAAATTCCAATTGGATATGTTGGGGTTGTGATTTCGTATATCGGAAGTGACGGAAAGGATTTAACTGGCTCTGATTTCAAACATGGAAACATTGTTGAGAAAGGAAGTAAAGGTGTTTGGTCGGAACCGTTTGGTCCGGGTAAATATCCTGTAAATAAATACACGATGAAAGTGGAATTGGTTCCAACTACCAATCTTGTATTGAACTGGGCACAAGCACGCAGCGAATCACATAATTTGGATAAAAACTTGTCTACGATTACCGTGCGTTCCAAGGATGGTTTCCCATTCAATCTGGATGTTTCACAAATCATTCATGTTCCAACGAACGAAGCACCGAAAGTGATTGCGCGTTTTGGAAACATGGTGAATCTGGTAACTCAGGTATTGGAGCCTACAATTGGTAACTATTTCCGTAACTCGGCACAGGATAGTGATGTAATTGCCTTCTTGAGTACACGTAAAGAACGTCAGGAGTCTGCGAAGGATCATATCAAACGTGTATTGGACGAATACAACGTGAATGCGGTTGACACCTTGATTGGTGACATTGTGCCACCAGAATCGTTAATGAAGACCTTGACGGATAGAAAGATTGCGGAAGAACAAAAGATCACATACGAGACGCAGAAACAAGCGCAGGAAACGCGTCAGGGGATGGAAAAGGAAACTGCCATTGCTGATATGCAGAAAGACATCGTAAAAGCGCAACAGAGTGTGGAGATTGCAGAAAGAACTGCGAACGCAACGGTGAAGAAAGCAGAAGGTGATGCTGCAGGAGTGAAGCTGGCAGTTGGAGCAGAAGCAGAAGCTACGAAAATGCGTGCTTTGGCCGAAGCGGAATCAACTCGCGCTCGTGCGAAAGCTGATTCTGAAGCGGTGAAATTGAAAGCAGATGCGGAAGCAGAACGAATCTCGAAAACGGGTAATGCCGAAGCGGAGAAAATTGCTGCAATTGGTAAGTCGAATGCAGAGGCATATGAACTTGCGGTTACCGCACTTGGTGGTGAGAACTTCACACGTTACAAGATTACCGAAGAATTGTCGAAAGGAAACGTGAAGCTGATTCCAGATGTTTTGATTGGTGGAAATGGTCAGCAAGGTTCAGCAATGGACGGTTTGCTCGGTTTGAAATTGATGGAAATGATGGATCCTGAAAAGAAGTTGACGGCTCAGGAAACACAGAAACCCGTTAAAGTGGACAAACCGAAAACCAATCAGGGCGGGGACGAATTGAAGAAATAAATCCAGGTTTTGATAAGTACTAAATAAGTAAAGGTGGCTGAGTACTCAGCCACCTTTTTTCTGTCCTGATTTACCTAAACCTCCAAATCAAGAACGGTTTGCTATTTATAAAGGGTAAGGGTTCCACTCAAATTTCCATTGGCGTTCATAGGTGCAGCGTTCGTGCTTCCGGCTTCCAGGTTAATTCCGCTTAAATCTGCGGTAACCGTGTTTCCGTTAACGACTAATGTTAACTGACCAGAAGCATCGTGAGAAGTCCATTCTATCCAGGTTGAGCCTATAATTTCCGTGATGTTCATGTAAATATGCGTTGGATCTTCATCAAACTGACTATCAACCAATGTATAAGTGGTAGTTTGGTCTGGTAACTCATCAAGATTAAAAATCGTCTCAAAAACGCGAAGACTATTTGTTGAATGATTCGCACCTATGTAATGCGTTCCGGAGGCTGTTGCCCAGCCGCAAGGTCCAGACAATTGAAATACTTCACCATTGGTCAAGTTCAAGGTAATATTAGCGTGACCTTCCTGTGTTACGGGAGTTGAGCCACCAGGTTTCTTTTCATCTTTCTTGCAAGCCAAAAAGGAAGTTGCTGAAAGCATGATAAAAAGGATGAATTTCATGTCGAATAGGATTAAATATTACTATTCGACAAAAGTCTAGCTTCAGTTTAGGCTGAACAACTAAGAATCGACAAACGACACGTTTAATAGATGGGTGACAGTTAATAGCGCTTATTCCCAAAACCAATTTGAAAATCTACACAGAACATTACTTTAGTAACCCGTTCCTTTCCGCTTTTTACTGGTGATTCTTCTGAATTGCCATTTGGAGCATAGGTAGCCCATTTGTCGTAACTTCTTAAATAAGAAACGCCTAATCCAATATCAATGTTGAATCCTTTGATGGATTCATGATCCAATCCAATTTTGATTTTTCCGACACGTTCTAAACGTTGGGCACCAATCCAGAAACCGCTATTGGAGTGAAAGAAATCTTCATCTGCACAATAGTATGTTCTTGCTTTAAATTCACTGCCAACATAAAGATCGCGATGATTGGGAAAGGGATAATAATTTAATCCCAAGGCAAAAGAAAAACGCGTATCCCTGAATTTGTATCGTTCTTTGTATTGTTTTCCTTCCCAATAGTTTAGAGCATAAAGGTCATCCATTGTTAAACCACCACCATATTGCAAGCGAAACTTGTTTCCCAGTTGATGACTTATATAAAAGGAAGGATTTCCCCTCGCAATATCTGTAAAACTGGTTTTGAAACGCATTTTAGAATAATAGCTTTCATATTGGTTGGTCTGGGTCCAGCCAGTTAAGAAAACGCAAATAAAGAAAACGCTTAGGTAATTTTTCATATTTAGGTGTTTATCTATTCAGAGATGAACACCGTACACGAAGGTTGGAAATTTTAATTCTCTTCCTTGATTTCTCTAATTTTTTTCAATGCTCCGTCGATATGAGAATCCGTATTCACCAATGAATTATGTACATCACGAACAATTCCTTTTAAGTCGACAATGTAGGTTACCCGACCAGCAATCAATCCAAGAGCGGCACGTGGAACGCCAAAGAGATTTCTAGCTTCCTTTTTAACGTCGGCCAAAAGCGTAAATGTGAGTCTGTTCTTCTCAGCAAAACCTTTATGACTTTCAACCGAATCACTTGAAATTCCTATCACTTCACAACCGACATCTTTGAATTCTTCGTAAGAATCTCTAAACGAACAAGCTTCAGCCGTACATCCACCAGAATAATCTTTCGGGTAAAAGTAAATGACCAAAATTTTTGTTCCGATCAGTGAGTCGATAGAAATCAATTGCCCATGTTGATCTTGCAATGAAAATGAAGGACAGCGGTCGCCAACTTGAATAGCCATAATCGTTTATTTGTCACAAGATAGAGAAACAAATCAGGAAACGACCTATTATTTATGAAAAGTTAGTTGACTAAAACAGAACTGGAAGATGAGATGTATTCTGATTTTTTACTGCCACCAGCTTTGGTCCAATTTCCGGAATTGGAAATAGATGAGCGAGTAGTTGTTGCATTTGCCCAACCAGTTGCTAGTTGATTCATTTGACTTGCTGTAATGCGAACATAATAAGCACCATTTTGCATTGTAGAACCTGTTGCTGTTCCGCCTCCGGTATCCTGGTTGCGGATGGAAACAGAAATGGTTTCACCACTGTTTACTTGCGCACCAACAAATTGCCAATAACAATCCAAATCGTTTGAAACGGAATTAGACAAGGCATTTTGGACATAATTTTCGTATTGAATAGAATTGGTATAATCCTTTCCTTTCGCATCAGTAAAAACAAAGGAACCAGATTCCAGATAACCATTGAATGATCGTGAGTAAGTACTTCCGTTTCGAGTCATGGTTGTACCGTTTACAGTAACGATGCTGCCGCCAGTTAATTTCAATCGTTTACCGCCGTCAGCTTTTAAATAGAAATTAGCTGTAAAAGTCGTCTGATTAGTCGCTTCGTTATAGCTCATTTCGTAAGATTGATAAATCTGATCCTGATCAACAGCTGCCGAATCCTTTTTACAAGAGATGAGTAAAATTGGAATAAGTAGTACAAGATATTTCATGACGTTGGTTTTCGATGGAATGACAACAATAGTGCCAATTGAATATTGAGAATCCAATTATATGTATATTTCGAACATTGTGGTCAGTTTACTGAAGAAAATATGAAATCTAGCCAAATACTGATCAAAAGAAGACGTCTAAGAGTGCTGCCTCAGATCGTGTTGCTCATTGGATTGTTGACTTCTTGTTATCAAACTTATCACCTTTCTAACGGTGAAAAGTATAAAAACTTCTTTCCGGTAGATGATAACTATATTGTTTCGAAAGCAGAGTTGGGAAAGAGTCAATTTGATTTGGAATTATTTAAAAATCCGGATTCGATTGGTCGAGTTCAATTTGTCTTTGCTGAGAATGTATTTGAAATAGTGGATAGTTTGGAAAATGACCTTCTTCTAGTTTTCTATTTTCCAAATTGCAGCGGAGCTGATAAGGAAGTTGAAATAGCCAAATTTGCTGAGGACAGTGGTATTCCGGTTATATTAATATCTGATACTTATTCCCCGGCACGTATGGAAGAATTATACGAGAAATACACTTTGATAAACAGAAATCAATATGTAATTCCTACTACGAACAAAAAGGATGATATAATTCTTAAGAAGCACGTGGATTTCATTAAAGCTTTGAGTCCAGAATACTATGGCCAACTAAAGGATGATTTGATTTTTACTACCGTATTGAGAGTGAAAAAGAATCATGAAATAGTGGCAAATCCGGTATTGCATGGAGGTTTTAGGACAAAAGATTACCTTATTAACTGGATCAAACAAGAGTTCAATATAAAAGAGTAAAACAAAAAACCCTGAAGTGATGAGACATCTGCTTCAGGGTTTTCAATTATTGGGTTTCGGATTATTCTCCTACTACGTCAAATGTAATTGTTGGCTTAACACCTTTGTGAAGATTAACTTCAGCTTCGTAAGATCCAACTTCTTTAATTGGCTCGTCTTTAATTTTCAAAGACTTACGATCGATATCGTAACCAGCAGCTTTCAAAGCCTCAGACAATTGAACTGTGTTCACCGATCCGAAGATTTTTCCGTTCTCACCAACTTTAGTGCTGATAGAAACTTTTACTTCAGTCAATTTAGCAGCCAATGCTTCTGCTTCAGCAACAATCTTAGACTCTTTGTGAGAGCGTTGCTTTAATGTTTCCTCGTGTGCCTTTCTAGCAGAAGGAGTAGCCAATACAGCATATCCTTGAGGGATCAAAAAGTTACGTCCGTAACCTGGTTTCACAGAAACCAACTCGTCCTTGTAACCTAATTTATCAATGTTCTTTTTAAGAATTACTTCCATGATTCAATTTCGTTTGAATAAGTTCAACAACTACTATTTCAACATGTCGCCAACGTAAGGCAAAATTGCCAGGTGACGTGCACGTTTAATAGCTTTATTAACTCTCTTCTGGTACTTAGCAGAAGTTCCAGTAATACGACGAGGTAAAATTTTACCTTGCTCGTTTACCAAACGCAACAAGAATGTAGCGTCTTTGAAGTCGATGAATTTAATTCCGCTCTTCTTGAAACGGCAGTACTTGTCTTTTTTGATCTCGATGTTAATCGGAGTCAAATAGCGAATATCGTTTTGTGACATTTTCGTATGAGTTTTAATGTGAATAATTAAGCTTCAACTGGAGCTGCACCCATTTTTTTGCGACGCTTCTCAGCGTATGCAACATGATGTTGATCCATTTTAACCGTTAAGAAGCGAAGAACGCGCTCATCACGCTTCATAGCCAATTCCAAGTCAGCAATAACAGATCCTTCTCCATCAAATTGAAGTAAGAAATAAAAACCTGTTGATTTTTTCTGAATTGGGTAAGCCAATTTCTTCAATCCCCAACTTTCTGAGTGCGTTAATTTACCGCCCATGGCAGCCAAATCACTCTCATACTTTTTTACTGCTTCCTTTGCCTGGTCTTCAGACAAAACGGGAGTAAGAATGAAAACAGTTTCGTAAGAATTCATAATTTAACCTATTTGTTAATTGTTAATATCTGTATCAACCTTCTAGATACAGGGGTGCAAAGATAGTAAATTATTTATTTGAAACTAGTTATCAACAATATTTTCAACCTAACAAAAGTTCAATTGGTCAAAAAGTTTAACGAGTTCAAAGGGGGAGACATAAAAAACCTCGTCAGTATGAACTAACGAGGCTTTCACTAATGTTGATTATATATTATTCTTTTACTAGAATCTGTTTTCCTAAGATTGTTCCGTTGCTGTAAACAGAAACAACGTATGCTCCTTGAGCTAAATTCCCAATTGTAAAGCTGGATGTGTTTTCAATCTCGTTTGTCATCAACATTTTTCCCGAGAAATCGCTTACTACAACAGTAGCATTTGAAACCTCACTTCCCAATTGAATCGTTGTGTTTCCTGAAGTTGGATTTGGATAAAGTTTGAAATCATTTTTATTCAAAACGTTCATTCCTAATGCATCATCATAGATCACTTCTACTACAAAACTCTTAGTTGTCACTCCAACTGGAATTCCGTTATCTGTAGCGGTAATGTTTACGTTGTAGAATCCTGTCGACAATCCTGTTGCGTTGAATTCACACTCGTAAACCACAAACTCAGGAGTTACACTGATAACTGTATACGTCAATGCATCCGGTGCGTCACAAGTAATTACAGTATTTATCGTTTGATTTGATTCTGGTCCTGCAATTGCAAAAGTGAATCCTGTTGAGTTCAAGCTTTTCACTAATGTGTCACCTGTGTAAACATCAATGGTATCACAAATGGCACTGCTAATCATTAACGGTGGTGTGTTTGAGCTTGCTGCACCTGCAACATTGAAGTAAACTTCTTGTCCGTCTAAGAAATCAACACCATCTGTAGCTCCGTATGGACCGTCGAAGGTTGTTCCCGTTTGGTCGTATTGTCCAACCTGGAAATAGTTTATTCCGTCACCAGTGTTTACACCAACTGTTGCTGCCATTCCACCGAATCCGCCAACTCCTGAAGATGCATCTCCTGTTGTCCATTGCATGTCTTCATAACAGAAAGAAACATTATTTCCTGTTGGAACTAATGGATCTGATCCGTCAGAAATGATCAATTGGAAGGTGCTTACCAAATCTTCATGGTATGCAAAATACCCAACTTCATTCCAGATAACGATCATTGCATTTGGAGTCAATTTGTACCAAACCTGTCCGCCGTTTGCACTTCGCGTATCTACATCTCCCCAGAAAGGAGCAATCATGTTATACATTGCATCCGGAAATGGATTCGCTGTAAACGTAGAGTAGGGAGCCAAAAACGAAATGTTTCCGTTGTTGTTAATTACAACTGAATCGTATGTTTGACCGTAAAAATCAAAGGTAAAAGGTAATGCAATAAACGGCGACGACTCATCATCGTTCGGAAGCATTGCCAGTGTGAATGTTGAATCCAATGGAACCATACAATCACATACTCCATTTTTCTCGGTTCCCATACTGTACTGAACGTTTGTAGGTAAGGTTGGATCGCTAAAAATGTAATGTGCAGTTGGATCTATATTTCCAACGTCTTTCAATAATTGATATTCCGCTTTTGTGATCGTGATTGACTGACCAAATGCAAAACCGCTCGTTAATGTTAAAAGTAGTAGTATCTTTTTCATAGTTGAGTTTTAGTGTGTTGAGTTTAAGACGGATAAATTAGGTAAAGGTTGGTTCTGAAACTGAATCAGTTAAGAAATTATTGATTTATTTTTGAATGGTATAATAATTGTCAAATCGTGAACATGAAACATTTTGTACTACTTCTTTCAATTCTGCTTTCATTTTCGGTAAATGCGCAGCTTTCTTGTAAAACCAAAACTACTCCTGATGGTGGGACTATCAAAACATGTCTTCACAAAAACGGAAAAATCTCAACAGAAGAAAATTGGGATTTGGACAAACGCTTTGGTTCCATACGCGCCTTCAACAATCAAGGTAAGGAATTGTTTTTTCACTATTTAAGAAGTGTAGGAGGACATGCTTCGGTAAATTTGGAGTATTTCCCTAATGGACAAGTGTCAAAAGTATATTTCAGCGATGCGCCAGATGGTGGAATACAGTTTTACAATTCAACCACCAAGTTTGATGAAAATGGAAATCAAACGGAATTTTACGAAACCAAATATCCGAATGAACTGGAGATACAATGGGTAGAACCGGTAAAAATGCCAGAAGTGGTCACTGAACCAAAGAAGGAAACACCGAAGCAAGAAGTGGTTGAATGTGCTGCAATTGCTCAAACACAGTATAAAATAGAAAATACCACATCATCCAGAGTGAAGCTGAAGATTACGGCTGTTCCAAACAAAACGGTAACTGTTCAATCTAGAGAGATTGTTTTGGAGCCTTCAGAAAAGTTGATCTTTGACACCATTTTTACTGCTGAACGCCCAATAAACGAAATCATTTATTCCGCTGAAATCCTATCCTACACAAAATCAAGAAAGAACAAAAACTTGAAGTTTGTTGAATCTGTTCCGGTTGATGAACCGAACGGAACGCGTGTTTATTCCTGGTTTATTGTGAAAGAGTGAACATTTCGAAGCTTATTTATTCAAAATCAATCTAAATAAGCTGTTTCGGAGTTTCTTTCGATGTTTTCGCTATGGGTTTTTTCTTAAGAAATGCGTAAATTCGCACGACTTTTAAAATTGCGGATTTTACCGTTAAACAAAGAAAAACAGGACTTTTTTATGAATACCTATCAAGATTACATCAACGAAATTGAAGAACGTAAAGGTCAAGGATTGCATCCGAAACCAATCGATGGTGCTGAATTGTTAACTGATATTATTGGTCAGTTCAGGGATACAGGCAATCCGAACCGTGAAAGCGCGCTTCAGTTTTTCATTTATAACACGTTGCCTGGAACGACTCCAGCTGCTGGAATGAAAGCGAAATTCTTGAAGGAAATCATTCTTGGTCAAGCGGTTGTTGAGGAGATTGCACCTGCGTTCGCTTTCGAATTGTTGTCGCATATGAAAGGCGGGCCTTCAATTGAGGTTTTACTTGACTTGGCGCTAGGAGATAATGCTTCTATCGCAAAACAAGCTGCTGATGTTTTGAAAACACAGGTTTATCTTTATGATGCGGATACCGATCGTTTGAAAGAGGCGTTCAAAGCTGGTAACGGATTTGCACACGATATTTTGGAGAGTTATGCTAAGGCTGAATTCTTTACGAAACTTCCTGAAATTGCTGAAGAAATTAAAGTGGTTACATTCATCGCTGGTGAAGGTGATATTTCTACAGATTTACTTTCTCCAGGAAACCAAGCGCACTCACGTTCTGACCGCGAATTGCACGGAAAGTGTATGATTACTCCTGAAGCACAAGATCAAATTAAAGCCTTACAAGCTCAACATCCTGACAAAAGCGTGATGCTGATTGCTGAAAAAGGAACAATGGGTGTTGGATCATCTCGTATGTCGGG
>CBFGNV010000097.1:0-13008 GCA_965650275.1 uncultured Fluviicola sp.
GTTGGTCATTAAAATCCAAAGATTTGTTTAAGTGTTGATTCCAGTTGTGGACCTCTCAGTTTCGTTGCAATCACTTTTCCTTCTTTATCGATAAGAACGGTAAACGGAATTCCAGTAACTTGGTACAGTTTTGCCGCTTCATTTGACCAGAATTTCAAATCTGAAACGTGATTTGGCCAAACCAATTTGTCTTTAGCGATTGCATCCAGCCATTTTTGTTTTTCCTTATCCAAAGAAACACTCATTACGGTAAATCCTTTGTCTTTGTATTTGTTGTACAAGGCAACAACATTTGGATTTTCTTGTCTACAAGGTCCGCACCACGATGCCCAGAAATCAAGTAAAACGACATTTCCTCTTAAGCTTGAAAGTGTTAATGGTTTGTCGTTCACATCATTTTGAGTGAAATCCGGAGCTAATTTTCCTGGTGAAAGGAAATTCATTGCCTCCATTTGGCGAACTTTCTCCTGGTATTGCTGCTTGGTAGCTTCAATTACTGGCGAACCGCTAAACGATTCTGAAATTTGTTTTACGATGCTTTCGTAAGTAGCAAAATCTTTATCAACTTCAATAGCGCTGATTACAGGAAGCAGGGCAGGAGAGTTTTGGTTCATCTGCATGTACTTCTGTTTGAAAGATTGGAAGTTGTAGTATTCTGTTTGAAAGCTTTGATTGATGGCCTCACCGTTTTCAGGATGTTGACGTAATAGGTTAGAAGCTGAATCACGTTTTGCATTGTAAGCCTGCATTTCGCGTACAAACTCGTTCACCTGATTACTTTCGTCAGATCCGGTAAGCGTGTGAAAGTAAACCACATTTTTAGCATCGGCATTCAAACGAAGTTTTGAACTGTCACGAAGAATGATGTTAATGTGCTGATTTCCCAAACGAAAAACGTAGTAGTCTTTCGAGGGTAAAGTTCCCTTTAAAAGGTAGTTTCCTTTTTTGTCGATCTTGGCAGCCAGGTAATCTTTATAATTTGTTCCACCGAAATAATGTGCAATTTTCACTGAATCATCTTTTCCTGCAACTGTATTGAATACATTTCCGGAAATTTCAACTTTAATAGGTGTCTGTGCCCACAATTGAAATTGTACCAGTGCAACAATTATAAATAGTACTTTTTTCATCTTTTTCCTTTTTTAATCTGAAGCGACCGAAGTATGAGATCTGCTTTGGATTTATTTTCCGAACAGCTCTTCCAATTTCTGTTCCAATTGTTCGCCTCTTAGTTTTAAACCAATGATATTTCCTTCTTTATTCACTAAAACCGTGTGAGGAATTCCCTGAATTTGATATAATGGAATCATAGAACCATTCCAGCCCATTAAGTCACTCGCATGATTTTTCCATAAAAGTCCATCAGATGCAATTGCTTTTTTCCACAATTCAGGATCAGTATCCAATGAAACCGAAAAAACTTCAAATCCTTTACTGTGATACTTTTTGTACAAGCGAACCACATTCGGATTTTCAGCTCTGCATGGTTGACACCACGATGCCCAGAAGTCGATCAAAACTACTTTTCCTTTCAGATCAGACAAACGCATTTGTTTTCCATCCGGGCCGGGAAGAGAAATTTCCGGAGCAGCAAGTGTTCCACTGGTCATTGCATAGTAATTTTCATAACCATCAATGATTCCATTGATTTTTTGAATAACGACAGCCGTAAAAGGTGAGCTGGCATGTTTCTTCTGATAAGCCGTTCTCATTTTATCAAGCGCAACAATGTTCTGTTTGTCGTAATCGGCATAAGAACCTTCTTCCAAAGGGAACAATGCAGAAACCATCACAATATTGGTTTGATTTCCCGGATCCTGAATAATACGCATTTTGATCTTTTCGATAAAAGCCTTTGTTCCGGCTTCTCGTTGTTCCTGAGTTAAATTCTTTGCATTTTCTTCGATCATGTACATTGTACTGAAATCATTCAATGCTTTCATATACCACATTAACGGTTTTGCCCAGTTGGTTCCTGAAATTTTCGGATAAATGGTGAAATCTTTGAGGTTTCCGTTAACCGTTACTTTATCATCAACAGTCATTGGAAGTACAATTGCACTGTTCGCGCCATCTTCAACTACGAAAGAATACAAACCTAAGGCTGGAATATTTCCATCAATAGAATAGTTTCCTGAAGCGTCTGCGGTAGTTTCTGCAACTGTAACAGAACCTTGATCTGTATCTGCTTTGATCAGAATTTTTTTATTGGCAGCACCAATTATTTTTCCTTCAACATGAAAATTATTCGGCAATTTGCCTTCTTCGTCTTCGGATGAAGAACCGCAAGAGACAAGCGTTAAACCAATAAATAGTAGAAATCCTGCAAATTTCATGTTATGATATCAATTGTCTCAGCAATGCTGAAGTTGTTTTCGGATCTGCCTTTCCACCGGAAGCCTTCATGATTTGACCCATGAAAAATCCTGTCAATTGGTTTTCACCGCTCTTAAAACGTTCGAATTCTGCCGGATGTTGCTTGAAAACGTCCTCAATTAACGTTTTTAAACTATTCTCATCCGATTCCTGAATAATGTTCAATGTATTCGCCAATTCCTGTACATCGCTATCAGGTGCAGCAATAAGTGCCGGGAAAAGCTTTTGTGAAACAGCCGAATGCGAAACTTTTCCACTGTCGATCAAGGCAATCATCGAAGCAAGTGTTTTTCCAGAAACAGGGAAATCTTCAATTTCCAACCCGTTTTGGTTGAGATAAGACTTCACGTCTCCCATAACCCAGTTAGCTGCTCCTTTAAAGTTCTTTGTTTCTGCAACCACTGATTCGAAGTAAAGCGCAATTCCTTTTGAATCGGTCAATACATTCGCATCGTATTCAGATAATCCGAATTCGTTGATGTATTTATGTAAAAGCGTTCGCGGAAGTGGCGGCATTTTCGCTTTCACTTGTGCAATGCTGGTTTCATCCACCGTAATTGGTTGTAAATCCGGTTCAGGAAAATAACGGTAATCGTTGGCAGCTTCTTTTGAACGCATAGAAATAGTAATTCCTTTCAAGGCATCAAAAGAACGTGTTTCCTGAGGAATGTTCTCTCCTTTTTCTACGGCTTCAATCTGACGTTCAACTTCAAACTCAATTGCACGTTGTACGTTTCTGATCGAGTTCATGTTTTTTACTTCCACTTTGGTTCCAAATTCAGGAGCACCTTTTAAACGTACAGAAACGTTGGCGTCGCATCGCATTGATCCTTCTTCCATGTTTCCGTCACAGATATCAAGGTAACGCACCAAACGACGAACTTCTGTTAAGTAATTGTATGCTTCCTGACTCGAACGAAGATCCGGCTCAGAAACAATTTCCAAAAGCGGAGTTCCTGCACGATTCAAGTCGATCAATGTATCGTAAACATCAATATCGTGAATTGATTTTCCGGCATCTTCTTCCATGTGAATACGCGTTAAACCAATTTCTTTCTCTGTTCCGTTTTCGTCTTTAATGAAAATAGATCCACCAGTACAAATCGGAGTTGTATCTTGCGTAATTTGATATCCTTTCGGAAGATCGGGGTAGAAATAGTTTTTGCGTGCAAAATATTGATCAGGTGCAATTTGAGCATTAACCGCCAAACCAAGTTTGATGGCAAATTCAATGGTTTTGCTATTCATTACTGGTAAAGTTCCGGGATGACCAAGTGTAATAACACTTACATTGGTGTTCGGAGCTGAACCGTATTCGTTGATATCGCTTGAGTACGCTTTTGTTTTCGTCAACATTTGCGCGTGAACTTCTAAACCAATTACAACTTCGTATTTATCTCTTGTTTCTGTACTCATTTTTCAAGACTTGAGACGAAAGACTTGAGACGAAAGACTAAGAACATATCTGTCTTCAGTCTTTTGTCTTCGGTCTTATGTCTTTATATTTTTGAGATTAATTCACGCATAATCAATGTCATCTTCGGCTCCTGACGAGAAGCTACTTCAATAACGTCTTGCAAGCTTACTTTCTGAATTTTTCCGGGAACACCTAAATCTGTAATGATCGAGATAGCGAAACAAGGAATTTCCATGTGACGCGCTACAATTACTTCAGGAATAGTTGACATTCCAACTGCATCAGCGCCAATTGCACGAACATAACCGTACTCAGCAGGAGTTTCCAATGTTGGTCCTGTTAAAGCGGCGTAAGTTCCAACTGCAATTCGAATATCATTTTCTTTTGCAATGTTCTTGGCCATTTCAATCATTTTATGATCGTAAGGCTCGCTCATATCAGGGAAACGTGGTCCCAATTCATCAATGTTTTTTCCAATTAGCGGGTGAGCAGGGAACAAATTGATGTGATCGTTCAAGATCATGATCTCACCAACAATGTAATCCGGATTCACACCACCTGAAGCATTACTCACAAACAAACGCTCAATTCCCAACAATTTCATAACGCGAACAGGGAAAGTAACCTGCTGCATGTTATATCCTTCGTAATAATGGAAACGACCTTGCATTGCAACGACTTGTTTTCCACCTAAGTTTCCGAAGATCAATTTTCCGGAATGACTTTCAACAGTTGAAACAGGGAAATGAGGAATGTTCTCGTAAGGAATCTCGTCAATAATTTCGATTTCCTTTACCAATCCACCTAATCCGGTTCCAAGAATAATTCCGATGCTTGGTTTTACCTGCGTTTTTGAGCTGATATAATCAGCTGCCTCTTTCATTTGTGATAACAACATATTTCTTTATTCGTTGATTAAAATCCGTTTGTCTGTCCAGTTCCGTGCGAATGGTTTGTACAAAAACATTTGTGGAAACCGCAAATATTTCTGCCAACCATGGACTCAATTTTACAAGGTCTTTTTCGGTTGTAACAATTGCACATTCCTGCGGTGCAAAAGTAGCAACTTTTTGTAGAATTTCCCTGATTTCGCCAGCAGTGAAATTGTGGTGGTCAGCGAATCGATTTAGTTCTACTTTGTGTGCTTTTTCAAAATGGTTTTTCAGTGCTAAAGGTTCAGCTATCGCAGTAATCAGTACCACATGTTTAAAGTCTTTCCAGGTACTTTCTCCAATGGGTGTTGGAGTGTTATAGTTTACCTTACTGAAATAGATATCCGCTTTGGAAATGGGTAATTTATTGTAGAACTCGGATTTTTGAACTTCTGTCAAACTTTCCGGACATTTTGTTACAACAACCAGATCTGCACGCTTAATGCCTGAACGAAACTCACGCAGATTTCCAGCTGGAAAGGTGAAGTCTCTGAAAACGGGTCGATCGTAAGTCATTAAAACGATATTCAATCCTGCTTTTACTGCACGGTGCTGAAAAGCGTCGTCGAGAAGAATAGGAGAGTTAGGGTGATTTTTTCGAATCCATTCCACTCCCAAAATGCGTTTTTCAGAAACAACAACCGGAACTTGTCGTTGAAAATACGACCAGTACATCATCGGTTCATCTCCAATATCCAAAGCAGTGGAATTGGTGTTTGCAATTTGTAATCCTTTGGTTTGGCGACCATAACCACGGGAAAGAATTACCGGATGTTCATCCTGAAGTAATTCAGTAATTTCTTTGGTTAATGGCGATTTTCCAGTACCTCCAACGGTAATATTTCCGATGCAAATGCTGGCTCCGGGAATTTCAAAACTCTTTTTCCAGCCTACAGAATAGGAGAAATTCTTGAATGCGACAATTGCGCCGTAAATCAAGTTGAATGGGAGAAGAAGCAACCGAAGGTTTCGCATACTGGCGAAGATACGATTTACTTCGACATCTTTCGTAACAGCATAGGAGACGGTTGAACGCTCATTTCATGAAATTGCGCTGAAAAATGATATTTTTGTTTAGAACCATGATTTACAGATTTTGGATAGCTATATCAAAGATATTAACAGGATAAAGGCACTTTTAGAATATGCCGTCATTGATACTCCTCCGGATGAGTATTATGATACACTCAATAATCTTGTTTCAACAATTTGTAATACAACCATTTCATTGATCACATTTATTGATGATGAACGACAATGGTACAAATCGAAGATAGGTATGGATCTTGATGAAGTTCCGGTGGAAGACAGTATTTGTCAATATTCCTTGCACGAAAATGATATTATGGAGATCTCAGACACGCTGCAGGATCAACGGCTTGTTAATAATCCCCATGTGCAAGTTGAAAATGGGATTCGATTTTATGTCAGTATTCCACTGCGATCTGAGAAGGGTTATGTAATTGGCTCCGTTTGCGCAGCCGATTTCAAGCCTCAGCATTTGAACGAACTACAAAAACAGTCATTACGTGATGTTGCTAAAATGGTTATGATCCATTTGGAAGCTAAAAAACGTAATCAGGATATGGGAAGTGAGCTGACAGATGTATTGAACGAAAAGATCAAAATTTCCGAGAAAAGGATCAGAATACAGGAGCAGGTTTACAATAATTTATTGGAAGCAATTGGACAGTCAAATGCGGTTATTGAGTTCTCTAAAGAGGGTACAATCCTTAATTTGAATCAACAATATGCCGATATGATGGGGTACACGGTTGAAGAGCTTATTGGGAAGAAACACGCGATGCTGCTTACTGAAACCGACAATGATTTTTTGTGGGAGAAATTAGTGGCAGGTGAACCTTATGCCGGAAAATTTAAACGCAAGAACAAGAAAGGTGAAACGATCTGGATTCAGGCTTCTTATAGCCCGGTTATTGATCTGAATGGCGAAATAGATAGGATTACCAATATATCTGTGGATATTACAAAAGATGTACTTGCCATAAAATCACTGGAGGAACTCAATAATCAAAAAGACAATTTTATAGCGAATGTGAGTCACGAACTCCGTTCACCAATTCATGCAATTTTAGGGTTTACTGATTTATTATTAGAATCGGAAGAGGATGAGAAAAAGCGAAAACAACTCCAATCTGTAAAAACCAGTGGCGACAGTTTACTTTATTTGGTGAACGGCATTCTTGATCTGAGTAAGATTGAAGCAGGCTTATTTCAGTTTGACCAATGTGATTTCCGGTTGAGAGAAGTTGTTGAAAATGTGTTTGCCATCTTAGAAGGAAAAGCAAGAGAGAAGAATCTTTCCTTCAAGTATGAAATTGCCGCGCAGGTTCCTGATTTTATTAAAGGTGATCCAAACAGATTGACACAGATATTGATCAATTTATTGGACAATGCCTTAAAGTTCACGGAAAAAGGCGAAGTGAAGTTGATCATTTCGGGAGAACGAACGTCGTCAGGGCAAGCTGCGTTGACATTCGTTGTTCAGGATACGGGAATTGGTATTTCACCCGATAAGCTGGAAAGTGTTTTTGGTCGTTTTACACAGGCAGAAAGTGATACAACCCGTAAATATGGTGGAACTGGTCTTGGATTGAATATTTGTAAGCTCCTGGTTGAAAAACAAGGCGGTACAATTGGGGTGAAAAGTATTCCGAATGAAAAAACCGAATTCTTTTTTACAATTCATTTCGAAGCGCCAGAAGGAAAAGAACAATTGAGCGAAGAAAATGCTGAATACGATTATAGTTCATTAAAAGGAAACGTTCTTATGTGCGAAGACAGCAGACTTAACCTGTTTTTTGCTCAGCAGCTTTTTGATATGACGAATCTTGAACTGGACACTGCCAAAAATGGAAAAGAAGGAATTGAAATGTTCAAACAGAAAAGCTATGATGTGGTTTTAATGGACATCCAGATGCCTGAAATGGACGGTTATCAGGCTACAGAATACATTCGCAAAGAGCTGGGTTCGAAAACACCAATTATTGCAATCACTGCACATTCCATTACTAAGGAAAAAGAAAAATGCTTTGAAGTTGGAATGAACGATTATCTATCGAAACCGTTTAAGAAAAACGAATTGTTCGAGAAGATAAGTCATTGGATAAAGACCGAATAGAACTAAATCTTCAGGAATTACTTCGTTCGCACCAATGTGTTCACATAATAAACATGAGGCCAGTCTTCGATCGTGAGTGAATCGTTCTGGTAATACACGTTGTAGGTATAATAGAAATCTTTCAGTACCATTAACGTGAAGTATGCAGAATGAGAACTTCCTTCTGAAAAATCACCTGAAGCAAAATCAACATCGGGCTCCTTTAACTCCTTGTCATTCTCAAACATTTGCACTCTTCCGTTTCGTTTGATCTTTACTTTATAAGTCGTTTCTGTAGATTCAGCATTCAAATTAGGAAGTGGATTTCCGTTATTATCCCCGTTGGGAGAGTGTGAAACGGTCCACTCGTATTCGCCAGCCATTTCATGAAAAAGTTGTGGATTGCGTTTGATACAAGCAGGGGTGCTGAATAAAACAAGAAGTAGAGAAATTGAAAGTATCGACTTAATCATAATTAGGTGTTGAATGAATCAAATATAGGGATTTTTTGGTTCGAATACTTTTCGAAAGTTGGTTGGAAAGATTGAAAACGTAACCATTTCGCCCAATTGCGAATAGGTTTATTTCTGGCTATATTTGAGACATTCAATTTAAAGCCTATGGAAGAAACGATTTTAAGACAATCGCAAGCAGGATATTTTCAATCAGCAGTAAAAGTGCTTCTTGGAGATGTTGTACTTACAAATAAACGTGTTTTTTATTCCGGAACTCAGGAAAGGGTTAAACTGAACCATGGTGCTGTTGGCAATATCATTAGAGATAAAATGGAATCAGCTATGGGTTACGATAATCTTCAGGAAGATCTGATTTTTGATATTCCGTTGTCGGAGGTTTCCGCAAGTTTAAAGCGATTTGGTTTGTCCAAAAGGTTATTGCTTACTGATGCGAACGGAAAGCAATTCAGTCTTCAAATCAATAACAAAGCTGATCGAAATGAATGGGTTGAAGCTGTTGAAAAAGCAAAAAAAGGACAGTAAATATGAAAGTATCCGAACTTGTTTCTTATCTGAATAGCCTCGCTCCGTATACGTATCAGGAAAGCTATGACAACTCAGGATTGTTGGTCGGTGATCCAAATACTGAGATCAAAGGCGTTTTGGTTGCGCTTGACTGCATTGAAACAGTGCTTGATGAAGCCATTGTTGTAGGTGCAAACGTAATTGTTACACATCATCCCATCATTTTTAAAGGACTGAAACGCATTACTGGGGCAAGTTATATTGAGAAAGTAGTTCAGAAAGCAATCAAACACGATTTAAACCTGATTTCGATTCACACCAACCTGGATAACATGTCATATGGTGTGAACAAGATCATTTCCAATAAAATTGGACTTCAGAATACCAAAATTTTACTTCCGAAGGAAAATGGATTTGTCAAGTTACAAGTTTATGTTCCCGCAACGCATTCTGATCTGTTAAGGAGTGCTTTATCAGAAGCTGGTGCCGGAAAAATTGGCGATTACGAAGCCTGCAGTTTTTCTTTTACAGGAACCGGACGATTTATTCCGGATGAAAATGCGAACCCTTTCATAGGTAAATCGGGAGTTCTGGAACAAGTTCAGGAGGAAAAAATTGAAGTTACAGTTCCTCAGCATTGTTTGGGGAAAGTATTGTCGGCCATGAAACAAGCGCACCCTTACGAGGAAATTGCGTACGATGTGATAGCCGTGAACAATACCAATGAACAAGTTGGAAGCGGAATGGTGGGTGAATTGTCAGTTGAAGAAGATACTGTAGAGTTTTTAAAGAGAATTAAAGCTGTTTTTGGGTCCGGAGCAGTTCGTTATACAGAAATTCATTCTTCAACAGTAAAAAGAGTTGCCGTTTGCGGTGGTTCGGGAAGTTTTTTGTTGAACGCAGCAAAAAGAGGCGGAGCAGACGTTTTTATTACTGCCGACTTCAAATATCACGAGTTTTTTGATGCCGAAAAGCAAATAATTATTGCGGATATCGGACATTTTGAATCAGAACAATATACTTCGGACTGGTTGGTAGCTCAAATGCAGAAAAATTTTACTACTTTTGCCGTTCGTTTAACGAGTGTAAATACGAATCCAATAAATTATCTCTAAGGATGGCTGCAAAAGCAAGTACTAAAGAAACAACAGTTGCTGAAAAGTTAGATGCGTTGTACGCATTGCAAAAAATTGATTCTCAAATCGATAGCATTAGAACAGTACGTGGTGAATTGCCACTTGAAGTTCAAGACCTTGAGGATGAGATTGAAGGTTTGGAAACAAGAATGAAGAAAATGCAGGAAGAGGTAAAAGAACTTGATACAGAAGTTACTGACCGTAAGAATGCAATTAAAGATGCAGAAGCTGCAATCGTTAAGTTCAAAGAACAACAAAATAATGTGCGTAACAACCGTGAATTTGAATCTTTAGACAAAGAAATCGAATTCCAGGAGTTGGAAATTAAATTGCACGAAAAACGTATTAAAGAGGCTAAGGCTAAAGTTGGCGCTAAGAAAGAAGTGGTTGACGAAGCAAAAGAGCGTTTGGAAATGCGTAAAGGAGATTTAGCGGTGAAACAAGGTGAACTTGATGAAATCGTTGCTGAAACTCAAAAAGATGAAGAAGTACTTCAAGCGAAATCAGAGAAAGCTAAAGCTGCTATCGATGAGCGTTTGATCATGGCTTACGATCGTTTGCGTACAAATGCGAAGAATGGTTTGGCAGTTGTTGGTGTAGATCGTGACTCTTGTGGAGGATGTTTCAACAAAATTCCACCTCAACGTCAGTTAGATATTGAAACAAGAAAAAAAGTAATCGTTTGTGAGCACTGTGGACGTATTTTAGTTCCATCTACTATCGAAGATTAATTTTCAAAAAATAGATTTAAAGGGTTATTCGAAAGAGTAGCCCTTTTTTGTTTTCCAAAATAATCAGGAGAAAAAAGATGATCACATAGAGACATAGGTCACATAGATTTTTTACATAAGTTGATTCAACTATGTGTTCTATCTTCCTATGTGTTGGTTTTTCGTCAACTGATAATTTAATCCGAAATGTTTTTCTTTCAACACTTCACCGAAAGTTTCACTATTTCCATGGTTAGGGCGTTCTGAATGGTTATTTTTGCAAACGGAAAATAAATCCGTTTTTAGATGGAAAAAATAGCGAGCGCACTTTTCTCAATGCGTGGAATGGCAGTAGCAATGCTGATCTTCTTCGTAGCAATTGCAAGAGCAACTTTTATTGAAGCAAATGAAACAACACAGGCTGCAAAGTTGTGGGTGTATAATGCACGTTGGTTCGAATTCCTATTGGTGTTTTTGGCAATAAATCTGGTTGCGAATATTGTGCGCTATAGAATGTGGCGTCGCGAGAAGATTGCGATGTTTATGTTTCATATTTCGTTCATCGTGATCATCATTGGTGCTGGTGTAACACGCTATTTTGGTTTTGAAGGAAGAATGTACATTGCAGAGGGTGAAGCTGTCAACAGAATTGAAACTGCTGAGCCTTATGTTTATTTCCATGTAAATGACGGTGAGAAATATCAGTACCGCGATTCTGTAATGAAATTCATGGCAGAAAGCTATCCGAATTCTGTTGATTTCAAAACGAAATTACCTGGAAAGTCTGAAGTAACCGTTGAATACGTCGACTTTAAATCGAAATACATTGATTCATTGCGTATTGATCCAAAATCGAAGAAAAAAGCATTGGACATTGTATTGGATGGAATGAAGTCTAACTTCGTACTACCGGGAGAAGATTTGAATCTGGGCGGTGCAATTTTGTTCTATTCTAATTCCAGCGATCCCGGAATTCATATTTTCGAACAAGGAGATTCATTGGTGATTCGTGCAACTATTCCTATGCAGAGCATTGCCATGTCACAATTGCAGAAATCTCAGCAAAGTGGTGCTCCAATTTCAGATTCGCTTTACAATTCTATCTTACCAAATACTGTTTACAAGATCAGTCCAAGAACGCTGTACTCGTTTATGGGGAAACAATTTGTTTTCAAGCAGGTAATTCCAAATGCAAAACGAGAATTGATCTCTTCAGGTCGTAAAGACAGAGGTTCCGACTATTTGACATTGAAAGTTTCAAATGGTGGAAAATCGAAGATCGTTCGCATCAAAGGTGGTATTGAAGAAGTTGGTCAACCAACAGTTTTCAGTTTCAATGGATTGAATTACGCCATTAGCTACGGACTTAGATTCAGACCTTTGCCTTTCCAAATAAAGTGTGAAGATTTTATGATGGATAGATATCCCGGATCTGATATTGCATCGTCTTACTCAAGTAATATTGCCATTCAGGATAAGCAGAATGGAGTAGACAAGAAAAAGCATTTGTTCATGAATCATGTGGTTGATTACAACGGTTACCGCTTCTTCCAAAGTTCTTATTTCCCTGATGAAACAGGGACAATTTTGAGCGTAAACAGTGATTTTTGGGGAACAAACATCAGTTACCTTGGTTATTTATTAATGATTATCGGAATGATTATGAGCTTGTTTGCGAAAGATGGTCGACTTAGAGAATTGATTGGGAAATTTGGAAAGAAATCAGCTGCTGTCGCTGTTTTATTGATTTCCACTTACTCATTCGGACAAGAAGGAGAGCACAATCACGATCATGAAGGTCACGACCATTCGCATCACGTTGTAGCTTCCAAACCGAATACTGCCGAGATGGAACGTCAGGAGAGAGAAGCCGCTAAAATGGTTCGTTTTATCTCAAAAGAACATTCTGAGGAACTGGCTTCGCTTTTGGTTCAGGATTTTAAAGGAAGAAATATTCCTTACCACACCATGTGTGATCAGTTGTTGCGAAAGATCTATGGAAAGAACAAGTTCGAAGATTACAATGCTGTTCAGGTGGTGACATCCATGCATATGTATCCCTTGTACTGGAACAACCAAAAAATCATTAGAGTACAACCCGCTGTTCGCGAGCGTTTGGGCTTGTCGGATTACGTTTCATACAATGAATTAACGGTTTTAGTTGACCGCGAGCAAGGAATACATGACTACAAGTACATGGATGAGTACAAAGAAGCCATGCGTTTATCTGAGGCAAAACAAAATGAGTTTCAGAAAAAACTGATCAAGCTAACAGAGCGTTTTGAGATCATTGTAGGATTGGAAAATTCAAGTTATATGAGAATTATTCCAGTACC
>CBFGNV010000098.1:0-12707 GCA_965650275.1 uncultured Fluviicola sp.
GTCCACTCACATCACCAACAGCATAAATGTTTGGAATATTTGTCTGCGTATCATCGTCACCAATGTGCACACCTCTTTTCGACATTGCTACTCCAGCTGATTCCAAATTCAAGTTTTCGATATTCGGAACACGGCCAATAGAAAGCAGCGCTTTTTCTACGCGAATAATTTCAGTACTTCCGTCCGGGTATTTCAGTTCATATTCAACTTCTCCGCCAAGATTTTCAAGGCGTTCCAAAGAAGCATTGTGATGAATTGTAACTCCTTTTTCTTCCAAATTCTGACTAACAATTTCAGATATATCTGGATCTTCAAAAGGGAGGATACGATCTGCTCTATCAATGATATACACCTTTGTTTTTCCGAAGTTTGAGAAGATAGTTGCGTATTCACAACCAATAACACCAGCACCAACAATCACTAAGCTTTTCGGATATTCCTTGAGCTTATCGATTCCGTCACTTGTAAGAATAGTTTGTTCATCAACCAATACATTTGGCATTGCTCTTGGTCTGCTGCCTGTTGCAATAACAATGTTTTCACCATAAATGACCTTTGTAGATCCTTCATGAGAAATTTCAACTTCATTTTTTGAAACAAATCGTGCGTCGCCTCTCTCGTAAGTCAACAAACAGTTCATTGTTTCCGTTTGTAACAATTTTATATGACAAGAGTATTGAAACTTTCTTTCGAAAACAGCTTCGTCAACGGTCGATTTAATTTCCGACCAATCCAGGAAAAACGGATCTCTTCCCTTACGATTAATTGTATCATTTACGTCTGAAACCTTTTGGGCAATTTCCCATAATGTTTTAGAAGAAAGGGCGCCGTTATACACTCCAGCTCCGCCAACTTTGTCACGTTCTATCAAACAAACACGTTTCCCAAAGTCGATCGCACGCATTGCAGCTGCATATCCAGCAGGTCCAGCGCCAATTACAACTACATCAAACTTTTCAGTTTCCATTTAACGAAAATAAACAAAAGCTTTCAACCTCGTTCAACCTTCTTAAATTTGCGTCTATGGAAGTGGAGAAATGGATTAGTCAAGGTAAGGCGGATAAGGAGATTTACCAAAAATGGATTAAGAAGGCGGTCAAAGCAAATAAACGAACACTTGATGATACTTTTCATGAACAGCATGATCAAGTATTTCGAAAAACGGATTGTTTGGCCTGTGCAAATTGTTGCAAAACAACAAGTCCAATTTTCAGAGACGTAGACATTAAGCGGATTTCCAGGCGGTTAAAGCTATCAGAGAATAAATTGATCGATCAGTATTTACGATTGGATGAAGACAATGATTATGTTCTAAAGTCAAGTCCGTGTACGTTTTTATATGCGGATAATACATGCTCCATTTATGAAGATCGACCACTTGCCTGTAGAGAATATCCGCACACCGATCGAAAGAACATGTTTCAGATAATGGATTTGACAAGAAAAAACATGGAAGTGTGTCCAGCAGTTGTTCAAATTGTTCAGAATGTTGCCAAAAAAATTCAATAGTGTTTACAACCTTTAGGTTATATTAGCGTCTTGTTATAGTTATAACAAACAGCATGCTTAGAAAACTATCCCTATTGCCATTACTGGCTATTTCCGTTTTTTCTTTTGGTCAAAGAGGCAAACACCTTGCAGGTACAATATCCGCAGCAAATACTCAAGTCAATTCATATACAAGTTTAACAGCTGACGTAAGCGCAGGAGCAACTACAATTGCCGTTGCGAATAATACGTTGACAAATGCTGTTCTTACTGCCAATTTGGGACCGGGTGACTTAATCATGATCATTCAGATGCAAGGCGCTACAATGGATATCAATACTACACCAGGAGCACCTATTGCTTCAGGCGGTTGGAATAGCGGTTATACCTTGTCGAACAGTGCCATGGCGGATTTGGGGAACATGAACAATTATCGTGCGGATTGGGGTGCTGTAACTGCTTATAACAATGCCGGAAATTACGAAGTTCTTGAAGTGCGCTCTGTTACATCTACAACAGGGATTACACTGAATTGTGCCTTAAGTAATTCTTACACAGCAGCTGGTCATGTGCAAATCGTTCGTATACCTCGTTTTACGTCTTTAACACTTCAGGCAAATACATCCATTATTCCAGCTCCATGGAATGGTACAACTGGTGGTATCGTAGCTATTGAGGTTGACGGTGCAACTACATTTGGAAATAACTCGAAGATTTCTGCTTCAGGATTTGGATTCAGGGGAGGTGTCATCGATGCGATTACTCCATATGGAGGCCCTGCCGGAAGTGCTACGGATATGGGGAAACCGGGAGTTACGACTGGCGGTGATGCTGCAGAGAAAGGCGAAGGAATTGGTGGTTCAACTGTAGAATATGATGCGCTTTATTCAAGATATGGACTTGGAGCGCCAGCAAACGGCGGTGGGGGTGGAAATTTCCGAAATGCTGGAGGTGGCGGTGGTTCTAATATTGGGACGGGTGCCTATAATGGAAAAGGAGTACCTAATCCAACTTATGCGGCTTCATGGACTTTAGAATCGTTAACATCAAGTTCAGGAGGTGGACGTGGTGGTTACTCATTAGCTCAAACAGATGCAAATGAAGTAACTGTTGGACCGAACAATAATGCATGGGGAGGGGATAAACGTAGAACTGAAGGCGGTTTGGGTGGACATCCATTGACATATAGTGCAAGTAAAGTGTTCTTTGGTGGCGGTGGCGGCGCTGGAGAACAAGATGCTAGTCTTCAAGGTGGAAGCGGTGGAGCTGGTGGAGGTCTTGTTTTCCTTCAGGCATATGGTGCTGTTTCCGGAACGGGTACAATTGAAGCAAACGGTGCCAATGGTCAAAACTCCAATCCCAATAATCAAGCTACTTCATTTGCTAATCCAAAAAAAGGGAATGATGGGGCTGGTGGCGCCGGAGCAGGAGGTGCAATTGTTATATCTAATGGTACAGCTCTTCCGAATACGCTGACACTAAGTGCTAACGGAGGAAATGGCGGTAATAATGCTCTTTTATGGGGAGGTACAGCAACTGGCGTTGAAGCTGATGGTCCCGGAGGTGGCGGTACTGGCGGAATGGTGGTTTACACTTCAGGTTCTCCGATTTTGAGTACGAATGGAGGCGCTAATGGAGTGGTGACAGCTTCCGGATTCACGAGCATTGTTCCTAACTTCCCTCCTAATGGAGCGACTTCTGGTGCTGCCGGAACAACAAATACAAAACCTTTTTTCGATATTAATGCTTCAAATGTTACTATTTGTAGTAACGGATCCACAACGCTTACGGCAACTGTTGTAGGAACATTGCCTGGTCCAACTTCAAGTGTAACCTGGTATGCTTCTCAATTTGGAGGTGCAGCTTTAGGAACAGGTTTAACATATACTACTCCTGTATTGTCATCAACTACAACATATTATGTAGGTATTTGTCCAGGAACATTCAGGAAACCGGTAACTGTAACAGTTGGTGGTCCAACAATTACAGGAACTGCAGTAGTAAGTAATGCTACATGTTCTTCAGCAGGATCAATAACGGGGTTGTCAACATCTGGTGGAGCTCCAACAGTAACCATTCAGTGGAATGGCGTAACAACACCGTCTATGAATCTTTCTGGTGCTTCTGCCGGAAGTTATTCTGTTTTAGTAACAGATGGAAATGGTTGTACAGCAACATCAGGACCTTACACGATTAATTCAACTGGCGGACCTACAGTTAATACAACTAACATGGTTGTTACGAATGAAAACTGTTTGGGGAATAATGGTAGTATCACTGGCATTACCGCATCAGGTACCGGGTTAACATATTCCTGGACCAATTCAGGGGGAAGTTCATTAAATGCTACCTCACTTGCAGCCGGTAACTATACATTAACCGTAACTGATAATTTAGGTTGTACAGCTAATGCAGGACCAATTACAGTAGGATTAAATCCCGGTCCAAGTATCAATTCTGCAAGTGTTGTTGTTACAAATGAGACTTGTTCTAATTCAAATGGAAGCATTGCCGGTTTAAGTGCTTCAGGAACCGGATTGACTTTTGCCTGGACAAATTCTGCGGCAACTACTTTAAATATATCGTCTTTAGCTGCAGGAAGTTATACCCTGACAGTGACAAATAATTTGGGCTGTACAGCAACGTATGGACCAGTGAACATTACGAATTCTCCCGGACCGGTGATCAATACAACGAACATGGTTGTCAATAATGCACATTGTGGAAATAACAATGGAAGTATTACCGGTATTACCGTTTCAGGTGGACAACCAACAGTTACTTATTCCTGGAATTCTGGAGCTTACAGCACATTGAATATTTCCTCATTGGCCGCTGGGAATTACACACTTGTTGCTTCTGATGCTAATGGATGTACTTCTACAGTAGGTCCGTTCACCATTTCAAATATTGCCGGACCGGTGGTTAATACAACTGGAATTGTGATTACACCAGAGAGCTGTAATGGAAATGATGGTTCTATTACAGGTATAACTGCTTCAGGAGCATCTACACTCACTTACTCTTGGAACTTCGTTTCATCTCCAACCATTGATATAACAAATCTTACCACTGGAAACTACGCATTAATTGTAACTGATGCTTTTGGATGTTTTTCTGGTGCAGGACCTTTTAATGTTAGTTTAACAGCTGGGCCAACTATTTCTGCTGCCGGATTGGTTGTAACAAATGAAACATGTTCGAATTCAAATGGAAGCATTGTTGGTTTACAGGCAACCGGAACTGGTTTAACTTATGAATGGAACGGTGTAGCCACTTTTGATGAGGACAATACGGGCTTAGCAGCAGGGAATTACACACTTGTTGTTACAGATTTTAACGGATGTACAGTTTCATATGGACCGGTTAATATTACAAACTCGCCTGGACCAACAATCAATACAATAAATATGGTTGTTTCGAATGAGCACTGTGGAAATGCAAACGGAAGCATTACCGGAATTACTATTTCAGGAGGTCAACCTACGATTGTTTATTCATGGAATTCAGGAGCATACAATACATTGAATATTTCAAGTTTAACTGCTGGAAACTATAGTTTACTGGTAACCGATGGAAATGGCTGTACAGCCTCTGTTGGACCGTTTGCAATTATCAATACACCAGCACCAACAATCAACACAACCAATATGGTAATCACGAATGAGTCGTGTGCTGGAAATGATGGGTCAATTGGCGGAATCACCGTTACGGGAACAGGATTGTCATATCAATGGAATTCAGTTTCTTCGCCGTTGAACATTAATAATCAGACGGCCGGGAATTATACCTTATTGGTAACCGATGGTTTTGGTTGTACTGCAACAGCAGGGCCTTTCACAATTGGCGCATCAACAACTTTAACAATTGACTCAACAAATCTGGCAATTACACTTGCAGGATGTACTGTTGATGCTGGTGCGATTGAAGGATTGGCAATTGTTGGTGGAATTAATCCGCAGTTCAACTGGGATAATGCATCTCCAACGTTGGATAATACTGGATTGCCTTCAGGAACTTATACTATTAATGTTTCGGATGATCAGGGATGTAATCTTCAGGCATCTTTTTATGTTGGACAAACTTCAGCACCTGTAATTGATATTACGAACGTTATTTATGATACCGTTCATTGTGCTCAAACCGATGGTGGAATTAGTGGAATAGATGTAACCGGAGGAACAGAGCCTTACACCTATACTTGGGATGGAAATGCAGCTTTGAATACGCTAAATATTTCAAATACAGTATCAGGAAATCACACCTTGGTTGTGGTTGACGATATGGGATGTCAGGATTCTCAATTACTTGTGATTCCTGCTCAGTCCGGACCAGCAATCAATGTCACTAACTTGTCTGTAACAAATTCAACTTGTCAGCAATTAAACGGAGCAATTCAGGGAATTACCGTTAGTGGAAATCAACCATTTGTTTATTCATGGACAAACACATCATTGACCAGTTTGAATTTAATGAGTATAGGACAGGGAACTTATACATTGACAGTTACAGACGCTTTCGGCTGTCAAACTACAGGAAATCCAATTAATGTTACAACGACGCCTTTACCAATGGCAGATTTCAGTTACAGCCCAAATTCTATCATTCCGAATGATTTGGTAAGCTTTAATGATGAGACAACAAATGCAATTCCTGTTACATGGGAATGGTATACAGATGGAGTTCCTTTCGGAGTTTCATCAACACCAACTTATACTTATATAGATGAAGGCAATTATGTCGTTACATTGATTGTTACAACAGCTACAGGATGTACTGATACTGTTTCGAAAACACTGCAAGTATTTGGAGAATTGATAGTTCCGAATGTGGTAACAAGAAATAACGATGGAGCGAATGATGTCTTTTTTATCAAGAATTTGAAACCAAATGCAAAACTGGTCGTAGAAAATCGTTGGGGATCTGTAGTTTACAATTCGGACGATTACCAGAACGATTGGAATGGTGATGATATGGAAGGATCGAAGCTTACAGAGGGAACCTATTTTTACCAATTAATAACTGATGATGGCAAAATATTGCAAGGAAACGTTTATTTACTCAATAACTAATTGAAATTGACGTTGAATTCATATTTTAGCGGAACCTCCAAATTTGATGCAGACGGGAATTGTGAATATTGATACACAAGTAATACTGGATTCTAACCTGAGAACTTTTAAGTCGAACGGGTTTAATCAAGTGTTTGTCGCGCACCTGGGTGGCATCAATCAAGATCTTATTAATCGTTTATCTGAGCAGGTTGAAGAAATGCTTTTTTCTGCTGGTGCAAAGAAGGCAACGATAAAACGTATTTTCAGCATTGTTGTAGAAGGTTTACAAAACATTCTTCTGCATGGTGATAAGTTCGGTGACGAACAACTTTGTTTACTGATAGTTGGCGCAAGCCCAACCGCTTTTAAGGTAAGTATGGGAAATATCACAAGCGCTGATAATAAGGAGAAGCTCACTGGTTACGTTGAAAAACTGAATTCGTTAGACGAAGCAGGAGTGAAGGAAGTCTATTTGGAAACATTGAACAATGGGCTCATTTCAGAAAAGGGTGGGGCCGGCCTTGGTTTTATCACAATGAGAATGAAATCAAAAAATCCGTTGGGGTATGATTTCAAAGAGTGGAAAGAAGATCAGGTTTTCTTTGTGGTCACCACAATGTTGAATAAGGAAGAAATCTAATTTTTTACTGATATTTTTTTGGTTTAGAATTTCTAGTGTATATTTGCGTAGAATTAGTCTAAATAAAAATGAAGCAAGAATTAAGAGAATCATCTTCCACTTACTTTCCTGAAGTTTTTTCATGTGCTAATTGTTCATGCGACAAAAAGAAGAATTGTTGCAAGAAATACAAAAAGAAAGGCGTTCATTGTAAAAGCTGCCCCAAAAAGTAAATTCTCATTTTTCTTTTATTTACCTTGCAATATGAAACAGTTGTTGCTGGTATTTTCTTTCATCTTTTACAATCAGGTTTCTGCTCAGGATAGTATTCAGATAAGGCACATTATTGAGTTCAGCTATACTCCTGTAGACTTTTTCCTCAATTATAAAGCTTCGTGTGGCAATCCCAATCACGCAGTTATTGTGGGGTTTGGAATCAATAGAACCGTCTTTCAACAGCGCTTTTATCCTCAATTAGGTTACCAATATTCGAAACAATTTAAGATCATAAACGCAATTCATATTAAACCATATGCACAACTAACCGTGAGTAGATTAAAAGTTTCAACAGCGGGAGCACACTATTGGCTCAATCCTGAACTGGGCTGTAATCTGGAGTTCGGTCAGAAAAGAAGAATTGGTGCTGGTGCCGGATATCGCACTTTATTCGAGTTTTGGAGAGATAATAAACAGGGCAACAGATCAATCGATTACGGTGTGGCTGTCAATTTGTATTATGTTTTCTGATGCGTTTTTTTATAGCCATAGCATTCTTAGGTCTTTTACTGTCGTGTAAGAAGAAAGATATCTATCCCGATATTCAGATTTTCGGTCATGCTGGAGCTGGAATCAATATTTCAACTTCGCCTTACCAGGAAAACTCAATAGAAGCAATTAATTATGCCTTAAGTTATTCTGAAATTGCTGGTGTTGAAATCGATCTTCAATGGTCGAAGGACGGAACTCCATGGCTTTATCATGACGACGATCTGTCAGCAGAAACAACTGCCTCAGGAAAAGTAAGTGATAAAACGGATCAGGAACTTTCGGAAATTCGGTACACAGGCTTGAATTTCGAGAAATTGGTAAGGTTGACAGAAGTTGCTCCGTTGATTGGTAACAGAGAATTGATTCTGGATCTCAAATTGGTTGCTTCTGGAAATATGATTTCGTTGCAGGAAGTTCAGGACGGACTAGCTGACTTTGTTTCTTTAGCGGGAGATATGAACATCACGGTTGTTCTTCAGAATATGGATTACGCGGCTTATTTTCAGAGTTTAGGATGGAGTATTTGTCTTAATGCGAATAGCGCAGCAGATTATTACACCATTCCACAGTGGGAAAATTCGAACGGATGCTGCATTAGCAACGCAAGTATTACAAAAGAAGATGTAGATGCCTTACATAATCTCGATAAAAAAGTGATTGTTTTCGGGGTAAGATCTCCAAAGAGTATTCGAAAAGCGCTAAAGAAAGGTCCGGACAAATTTTTAGCGGACGATATTAGAGCAACATTGATAGAAAAGATAAGATGAGCAAGAAAAAAGAACGATTGAATGTAGTGTATTCAACCAATCCGAATTTTGGTTATGAATATGAGGAAGAGGAACAGCAAGAGACACTTGAAAATGGCAAACAATTGCTCTATGTGTCTTTGGACAAAAAACAACGTGGCGGAAAAGAAGTAACACTTGTTGAAGGCTTTATTGGTTCAGACGAAGATTTGAAAGACCTTGGAAAACTTTTAAAGAATAAGTGTGGCGTTGGTGGAACGGCAAAGGATGGAGAAATTATTGTTCAGGGATCTTTCCGTGATAAAGTGATGGAGATTCTTCTAAAAGAAGGATACAAGGTGAAACGAAAGGGAGGCTAGCTTCGACTACGCTCAGCTACGATCATATTTTTTGCACTTTTCAGTAAAGGGGGACTGAGCGGAGTCGAAGTCAACTTTACATAAGGGCACAAAAAAACCGGTTCCGAGAGTTCAAAGTGTTCAACCAACCAATAACAAACCCTATGAAAAAGCAATTTCCCGAAACCGGTCTTTTGTAATCTTCTGATTACCAATATTTTAATTGAAAAATATTCTGAAAGAATCCGAGCTACTAAGTTAGACTATTTTATTGGAAACTACCAAATCGGTTTAGCTCATCTTTAGTGAAGGGTATTTTTTATTGATTTATCAGTTGCCAAATCGAAAAAATGGTGAGTTTTGAACACTTATTAACACCATAATTCTCCAATCAGAAATTTGTTAATTTTGTAGTAATGGAAAAGCAAGTCATCTTAAACGAACAACAGGTTCAATTGACTATGAATCGTCTTGCTTATCAACTTATTGAAAATCATCCCGATTTTTCTTCAACAGTTTTTATTGGACTTCAACCTCGCGGAATTCATGTTCTTGCCAGATTGAAATCTATTTTAGAATCTATAGTTGGTCAGCCGGTTACTTGTGGAAATCTTGATATTACTTTTTATAGAGATGACTTCCGCAGACGTGAAAAACCACTAATTCCAAGTACAACAAACATCGACTTTACAATTGAAGGTAAACAAGTTGTGATGATTGATGATGTTCTCTATACCGGTAGAACAATTCGTTCAGGACTAGATGCGCTATTAGCGTTTGGTCGACCGAAAAGCGTAGAGTTACTTGTACTTGTTGACAGACGATTTCAGCGTGACCTGCCAATTCAGGCAGATTATGTTGGGCAAGCAGTTGATACCCTGAACTCTGAACGTGTTTTGGTAGAGTGGGAAGAGATTGAAGGAAAGGATAAAATAATTTTGTATACACCAGTTAGCGATGGAACAACTGAGCGTTGATCATTTAGTAGGTATTCGAGATCTGACAAGAAACGATATCGAATTGATCTTTAAAACTGCAGATAGTTTTAAGGATGTTATTAATCGTCCAATTAAGAAAGTTCCATCACTTCGCGATATTACTATTGCCAATTTGTTCTTTGAAAATTCAACACGTACACGTTTGTCGTTTGAATTGGCTGAGAAACGATTATCTGCAGATATTGTAAACTTCTCCGCAGCTTCATCTTCGGTAAAAAAAGGGGAGACGTTGATTGATACAGTCAACAACATTCTTGCGATGAAAGTGGATATGGTGGTAATGCGTCACCCAAATCCGGGAGCAGCTTTGTTTCTTTCTCAACGAACAAAAACGAGGGTTGTAAATGCTGGTGACGGAACTCATGAGCACCCAACACAAGGATTGTTAGACGCTTATTCCATTCGCGAACGATTGGGATCGGTTGAAGGGAAAAAAGTGGTGATTGTTGGAGACATTCTGCATTCACGTGTAGCACTGTCAAATATTTATACTTTGCAGAAGCTTGGCGCAGAAGTAATGGTTTGCGGACCTACAACGCTGATCCCGAAGTACATTGAAATGCTAGGAGTGAAAGTGGAACATAATCTACAACGAGCATTGGAATGGTGTGATGTTGCAAATATGTTGCGCATCCAGTTGGAACGACAGGATATTCATTATTTTCCAAGTTTACGAGAATACTCCATGCAATACGGATTGACAATGGAAATGCTGAATCAATTAGATAAAGAAATAATTGTGATGCATCCAGGACCAATCAATAGAGGAGTAGAGATTACAAGTGAAGTGGCTGACAGTAGTCAATCGATTATCTTAGATCAGGTGGAAAACGGAGTAGCCATTCGGATGGCTGCAATTTATTTGTTAGCCAGCAAGATTGAACGCTAGACTTGTTGGTCTTCAATATTTTTTTATTTTTGAGAAACGCTAGAACTATGAACTTTAATATAAACCGCGAAGAGACTCACGCAGTAATTGCAAGTCAGGTTGAAAAATTGGATGCAACAAATTCTCCCGAATTGAAAAGTGAGTTGGTTTTATTGAATAAAAATGGTGTCAATACGATTGTTCTTGATTTAAGCAAAACGCGCTACTGCGATTCATCAGGGCTTTCTTCTATTCTTACTGCAAACAGATTGTGTAAAGATGCAAGTGGTCAGTTTGTTCTCACAGGACTTCAGGAAAGTGTTTTGAAAATGATATCAATTGCACAGTTGGATAAAGTACTTACCATTTCTAATTCATTAGCAGAAGCAACAAGCTTAGTTCAAAAATAATGTCGTTCTCGGTTACAATTCTTGGTTCCGGAGCAGCTCTCCCAACTTCAAGAAGAGGACCGTCTGCTCAGTATGTTGAATGTAATGGTCGACATATACTAATCGATTGTGGTGAAGGGACTCAAAACGCAATTCGAAAATACCACGTTCACCTTCAGAAAATAACGCATATTCTTATTTCGCATTTACATGGCGACCATTATTTCGGTTTGGTTGGTTTGTTAAGTACAATGCATTTACTTGGAAGAGATAAAGGAATTACTATCTATGGCCCAAAGGAATTAGAACAGATTATTCGGCTTCAACTTGAAGTGGGAGGAGCGAAACTAAATTTCTCCTGTACTTTTGTTGTTCTGGAACCTAAAGGAAAAGAATTAATCTTCGAAGATAAAATGTTGGAGATATGGAGTTTCCCATTGAAACATCGTGTTCCAACAACAGGGTTTCAAATTGTAGAAAAACAAAAGGAACGTCCTTTAGATGGCGAAAAATTTAAGGAAGACGGATTGTCGTTGACTTTTGCACCAATTCTAAAACAAGGTCATAACATAACGCTGAATGACGGAACGGTTATTTATGCAGATGATTACACGTTTCCTGCCCCACGTATAAAAAGTTATGCCTATTGTTCTGATACAATCTATTATCCGGAAATAATTAAAGCCATTCAGGGTACAACCGTTTTGTATCATGAAGCAACGTTCCTGCATAAATTATTGGACAGGGCAAAGGTTACATACCATACAACCGCTCAACAAGCAGCAGAAATAGCCAAAGAAGCTGAAGTGTTTAAATTATTACTAGGGCATTTAAGCTCTCGATACGATTCTACAGATGAGCATCAATTGGAAGCGAAAGCTGTGTTTTCAAATGTTCATGTAGTTGAGGATGGTGATGTTTTTGATATTTAATGCTGTTAAAGCTTGGATTCTTATTTGATTTAGTGATTGGAGTTGATTGCCGAGGTACCGCTCTGAATCCGCTGATTTATAATGTAAACAACTGATCTTTGTTAATGTCATCGTTTTTGAAACCAAGGATTTTAGGGAATTAATTGGGTTTCTAAGCTGTCAGTATGTTAATTAAATTCCTACGCTGGAAATAGGAATTAAACCGCAATGTAATAACTTTGCAAACCATGAATGAAACGCTGAAAAAGGTAATTTTTATTGGAGTTTTGCTGTTGTGCTTCACTCCGTGGATTGATCCTCCAATTGCCTTGCTTCTTGGTTTTATTATTGCCCAAACAGTTGGTCATCCTTTTATTCAATGGAATAGTAAAGCAACCAATTGGCTATTGAAATCCTCCGTAATTGGTCTTGGATTCGGAATGAACCTGAATCACGCTTTAGAAGCCGGAAAGGAAGGTGTTGTTTTTACGGTTTGTACGATAGTTCTGACACTTTTAGTTGGATGGT
>CBFGNV010000099.1:0-12005 GCA_965650275.1 uncultured Fluviicola sp.
AATTGTTGTGTAGTCCAATTGTGTAACTGCCAATTTCAACTCTGCTTCACGCTGACGAATCATTGCCTCAGCCAAAGAAACCATGGACAATTGTCCAATTGCCTGTGAGCGAACACCAGCCGACTGTGATTGAGAAGCTTTGTATTGCTTTTGTGCCATGTCATATTGTGCCTGAGCAACTTCCAATTCAGCGGTTACATTGTCCATGTCTGCTTGTGTAGCCGCCTTTGCATTATACATGCTTTTCGTACGTTTGAAATCTTCTTTCGTCTTATTCAATCTTGCTTGTGCACTTTTGATAGATTCCTGCGTTGTTTCAGTAGAGAACATTGCAGCAGTTGCATTGTCATTTGAGGCGTTTGCATTACTACGAACTGCAGCCAGGTTTGCTTTTGCGTTTGCCAATGCAGCTTCAGCCTGAGCAACTTTTGCCTTGTATTCCGTATCGTCGATTGTTACCAATAAATCACCTTTCTTCACCATTTGGTTGTCTTCAAAGTGAACTTGTTTCACGTATCCTGAAACGGAAGCACGAATAGGAACGATGTCCGCATCCAATTGCGCGTTATCTGTTGATTCCGTTCCACCACCTGTGAAGATGAAAATTGCACCAACTACAATTACAAGAAGAAATCCAATAAGGACGAACTTCATTCTGTTTGGCTTTTTCTTAGCAGTTTGTTCTGCTGTTTTATCTTGATTTTCCATATCTATTTAATCTTAAAATTTGAATGATCCTGATGTTGTATTGATAGTAGAAATTGCATTCATTTTCTTGATCTCATGCACTTTCTTATTCAATTGAGCCTGAAGCTCTGCATTTAATTGTGTTAAGTAGTTTGCTACTGTTATTTTCCCGTTTTCCATTTGAGATGTAGCAGTTGTAGTAACATTATGTCGTTTTTCGATGATGATATCGTCCTTCTGAATCACCTGGCTTAATGCTTCCAGTTGAGCAGTTTGTGTATTCATCGAAGCCTGAACATTATAAAGGAAAACTTCACGTTGAATAGCAACCAAATCCTGACTTAAGTCCAATTTTGTACGCTCACGTTTCAAACCGTAAAGCGAACTCACATTCCAACGAACAGTGAGGTTTGCACTAGCAAAAAAGCGCAATTCCTGATTAATGAAATTCGGACCAGGACGACCATAGTTCCCTGTTGCACCTACCGTTACACGTGGTAAGGCATATGAATTCGTCAATGAAAAACGCTCATCCAACAATTTGGATTGCAAGTCGAACATTTTCAATTCTGGTCGAGAAACTTCCAATTTTGCAACCGTTCCGCCAATTGGGGTTTCCAGCATTATTGTTTTCTCATCCACATTTTGTCCAATGAAGAACGTAAGTGTTTTATACAATCCACTCAAATTGAAATTCGACTCAATAATGTTTTGTTCTGTCTTCAGAATCTCAGCATCCAACTCGTCCAATGTACTTTGAAGAACAGTTTGGTTCTCTACCGCAATTTTCATGTTGGTGTATCGGTTCGACAGATCCTGCTTGTATAGATTCAGAATTTTCACATTCTCACGTCCCAGCAAAATATTGACATATAATTGATTGATACGCTCAACAATTTTGTACATCTCCACCTCATTCTTTTGCAATTCCATTTCAGTTGAAATTGACTCGATGTGTTTTTGCGTTTTTGTTGAACCACCGTCCACTATGGTTTGCTCCAAACTCAATGCAGTCATGTATGCATCATGCGGAAAAGAAATGTCCATTCCAGGAAAATTGAATGCAACAACTTCCGTATTGTATGTTGCTTGTCCCATGAAATTGATTTTCGGTAACCAAGCTTCACTAATTGCCTTTTCATTTTGCTGAGCTTGCATTAGTGTTATCTGGTTCTGTTTGATTGAAGGATAATTCTGTTTTGCCCACGAAATGCAAGAATCCAAGGAAATAGATTGTGCAGATGCAAGAGTAGCAGTAAACAATATCCCGACTAAGAGTAATTTACTTCTCATTACTTTTTGTTTAGTTTAATTGAAACAAAGTCCTTAACCGATTCTTTAATCTCGTCGAAAGTGTCGTCTGTCCACTTGTGACCAGCTTTTTTCATCATGGTTTTAAACAAAGGGGTTCCGAGGAAAGGATAAGCACAAAGTGAGTGCAGATTCACAATAAAAATGACCGGATTGATCTCATTGATCTCTCCTCTTTCCATTGCCGCTTTCAATGACGGAACCAACAGGAATTTCTGATCACGCTTCAATTTCTCGACTTTTTCCTTAAAGAGTTCCGGATTTACCTGAATCTCCTTAATGATGAACATCGACATTTGCGGATACTCTTCATAGAATTTGAAGATGTTATCGATGTACTGATGAACGCGTTCTACAATTGGTAGACTAACCTCTCCAATTATAGCCATTTGCTGAAAGTACTTCTCGAGCGCACCTTCAAAAACTGCATCAAAAAGCTTTTCCTTACTTCTGAAATAGTAGTGAAGAAGCGCTTTGTTGATTTCTGCTTTGTCTGCAATGTCTTGCATTCTAGCTCCATACAAACCGTAGTGCATAAACACTTCTTTTGCTGCGTCTAGAATACGTTGTTCGGTACTTGAATCTTTAATTCCCATTGTTTACCATTTGATTTAACCATTTGGTTAAACTTTTTGGCAAAGTTATATCGCGTGTTTTCATTTTGCAAGAAAAAAGTTAAAAATATTTACCGCGGTAGTTTTATAAGCATTTACAAGTACCTTTAAGATTCATTTAAAAATCCAACGTCGTGAACAATTTTGAAATCACTCAGCCAACAACAATTATTTTCGGAAAAGACCAGCTTTTGGCGGTTAGAATGCAATTGGAAAAGCACGCAAAAGACAAAAGTGTATTGATTACTTATGGTGGCGGTTCAGTGGAACGTTCCGGATTTTTAGACAAACTGAAAAGCGAAATAAATGGTTTTGACCTGCATTTTTTTGGAGGAATTGAAGCCAATCCGGAATTCACCACGTTGATGAAAGCGGTAGAATACATTCGAGAAAATAAGATTGAATTTATTCTTGCTGTTGGTGGCGGATCGGTAATTGATGGCACAAAATTTATTTCTGGTGCAGTCGGTTATCAAGGCGATCCGTGGGAAGTTTTACTGCGTGAACCAGGCAAGATCTTCACAACTGCAGTTCCGTTCGGTTGCATTCTAACTATACCAGCTACAGGTTCTGAATCGAATTCAGGAGCGGTGATCAGTCGTTCTGAATTGAAGGAAAAACGAACCATGGGCGGACCACTTTTCTTTCCGGTTTTTGCACTTCTCGATCCAACGTTTGTTGCTACATTACCCAAACGACAAATCGCCAACGGAGTTATTGATGCGTTTACTCATACAACAGAACAATATCTAACGTTTGTAGGCGAAAACAAATTGCAAGAGCGTTACGCTGAAGGAATTTTGTCGACATTGATTGAAATTGGAGAAGCTGTTGTCGAAAATCCGGCGGATTACGAATTGGCGTCTCAACTGATGTATTGTGCCAATCAAGCTTTGAATGGAACATTACGTTGTGGTGTTACCACCGACTGGGCAACACATATGATTGGTCACGAATTAACAGCGTTGCATGGCATTGATCATGCTCAAACGTTAGCAATCATTGCTCCACGCTTGTACGAAGCAACTTTTGAAAGTAAAAAAGCAAAACTGGCTCAATATGGAAAACGTGTTTGGAACTTAACTGGAACTGATGAAGAAATTGCAAGAGCTGCAATTGCAAAAACAGAATCATTTTTCCATTCCTTAGGTGTGGCAACAACCATTTCTGAATACACTGAGGATTATCAAAGCAGTGCTTCAATCATCAAAGAACGCTTTATTGAACGCGGATGGATGGGACTTGGTGAATCACAGAAAGTAACTCCTGAATTGGCTGAAGCTATTGTTACAGCATCCATTTAACCGCATTGTTTTATTAACATTCGACTGTTTCCCGTTCACCGATTTTGTGGGCTTCAAAACCCTAAGAATTGCTATTTTTACAGTCAAATCTTAAACAAAGAAAATGGCCTTCGAAAATATCCTCATAGAACAAAACGGTTACGTTCAAACGATTACTATCAATCGTCCAAGTGCGATGAATGCCTTGAACAAACAAACGATTCAGGAATTGCACGAAGCACTTAAAGCTGCAAACGATTCGAATCAGGTTGGTGTTGTTATTTTGACTGGTGCTGGTGAAAAAGCATTTGTTGCTGGTGCGGATATCAAGGAATTTGCAGCATTTTCTGTTGAAGAAGGTAAACAATTAGCGGCTAAAGGACAAGAATTGTTGTTTTCTTTCATTGAAAACATGACCACACCGGTTATCGCAGCAGTTAATGGTTTCGCGCTTGGTGGAGGACTGGAATTAGCAATGGCTTCTCACATCAGAATCGCTTCTTCGAACGCTCGAATGGGATTACCAGAAGTAACATTGGGCGTAATTCCAGGCTACGGAGGAACACAGCGTTTAGCTCAACTGGTTGGAAAAGGAAAAGCGAACGAAATGATTTTCACTGGAGGAATGATTCCAGCAGACGACGCAGCGAAATGGGGATTGGTAAATTCAGTTGTTGAACCAGATGCATTATTGGAAACGGCAAATAAAATTGCTTCTAAAATTGTTGCAAATTCAGGAACAGCCATTGCCGCAGCCATTGTTTCGGTAAATGCGTTGTACGGAAAAGGTGGACAAGCTGGATTTGACACTGAAGTGGAAGAATTCGGGAAGTGTTTTGGAACTGCCGATTTTAAGGAAGGAACGACAGCATTTATCGAAAAGCGTCCAGCAAAATTTAGAGTTTAATCTAAAACAAGATATTGAACCCGCTCAAGAAATTATTAGGACAAACGGCTGTTTACGGGCTTTCCAGCATTCTGGGTAGAACCTTGAATTATCTATTGGTTCCGTTTTACCTTTTGTATTTCAAGCATCCTTCGGACTACGGAGTAGTTTCACAATTGTATGCTTTTGTTGCATTCCTGATGGTTTTCTTAACCTTTGGAATGGAAACAGCATATTTCCGCTTTATCCAAAACGAAAAAGATAAACCAAATGCTTTTTCGACTGGGTTCATGGCGATTCTTCTTGTGAATAGCGTTTTTATGGTTTCACTCTTTCTGTTTAACCAGAATCTAGCAAACCTCCTTGTTATTGGCAAAAACAATCATTACATCGTATTGATGGGGGTTATTGTTGTTGTAGATGCCATTTCTGCTTTACCACTTGCTAAATTACGAGCAGAAGAAAATGCCAAAAAATTTGCCATCATTCAATTTTCTTCCATTGCCGTAAACATTCTTCTCAACGTCATTCTATTCGCAGGATTCTTTGATTCAGACCGACCTGAAGAGGGCATTTTCTTTATACTCATCGCTAACCTACTTTCAAGTCTGGTAAAGCCCGTTTTTCTTTACAAAGATTTTCTTCTGTTCAAATTCACATTTCATTGGGATCTTTTCAAGCGCATGATTATCTACGGATTCCCGATTTTAATTGGTGGTTTTGCTGGAATTATTAACGAAACAATTGATCGGATTTTATTGAAGCAAATTATTTACGATCCCGCTATTCCCAATTCTGCTAAGTTTGCTGACCACGAAATTGGCATTTACAGTGCTTGTTACAAACTCGCTATGTTAGTGACCATCCTATTACAAGCGTATCGCTATGCTGCCGAACCTTTTTTCTTCAATCAAATGAAGGATCAAGACAGAAACAAAACATACGTAAAACTCATGAACTACTTCGTGGCAGCCATGTGTTTGATCTTCTTGGGAATTACATTAAATCTCAACATCTTTAAATACTTTATCACGAATGAAAGTTATTGGGAAGGTTTAAAGGTTGTTCCTATACTGTTACTCGCAAATGTTTTTCTTGGAATCTACTACAATCAAAGTATTTGGTATAAACTCTCTAATCAAACCAAATTCGGGGCTTATATCGCTCTGATTGGAGCCGCCGTAACTATTCTTATTAACGTGATCTTTATCCCAAGCTATGGTTATATGGCGAGCGCCTGGGCAACGTTGATTGTTTACGCTCTACAAATGGTACTTTCCTACTTTCTGGGACAGAAATACTACCCTATCAAATACAACAGAAGGAAATTTACCCTTTACCTCTTGTCTTGTCTGATTATTTACTTTACCGTTTCAAGCATTCCATTTGGTGATCACGGATTTATTCAATTCGTATTCAGCAACTTGTTTATCCTGATTTTCATCTGGATCGTTTGTACCATTGAAGGAATCAATATTCGACAGTTGATTTCCCGCAAAAAGGCTTAGAAAAACGTAACTAAAACACCCTTACTACGTAAAGTTCTATGCATTTCTTACATTTGTAATCTATGGCGAGTTTAGAATCATTGATCAGCAATTTACTTTTGCAGCACAATTGTGTTGTGATACCATCGTTTGGTGGATTTGTTGCGCAACGTGTTCCTGCTCGTTTTGATGAAAAAACCTCATCCATTCATCCGCCAAAAAAATCTGTACTCTTCAATAAGCAATTGATCGCCAACGACGGACTTCTTGTTCAGGCGTATGCTATTCATGCAAAATTGAATTTTACGGAAGCGGAAGTGGAAGTTAGAAATCAGGTTGCCATTTGGGATAAACAACTAAGTGAAGGAAATAGAATTCAGATTGATAAGGTTGGAATTTTATTTCTAGACAGAGAACGAAACATTTGCTTTGAGCAAGATCGTTTCTACAACTTGTTGATGCAGTCATTCGGACTATCTTCTGTTCATTTCGTTTCGGTTGAAGACGTTCAGGCGCTAAATACACATCAACAAATCCAGGAACTTACAGTTGAAAAAACATCGACTGAAAATACAGAACGAATTTCTATTGCTCCTATCATTGAATTGGCGGGAGAACCTATTCCTGTTCTTGAAGCCGTTAAAGAAGAGCATCAGACGGTTACAAAAACGAAGAAGAAAACACCATATCTGCGTTATGCAGCAGCAGCGGTCGCGCTTCCAATCTTGTTCTATTCGGTTTGGATTCCAATGAAAACAGATGTTCTGGAGTCAGGAATCATTACAACAAGCGATTTCAATCCGTTTAAAAAACAGGAAAAAGCAACTTACCAAAGAAATACAGAACTGTACAAAGGTAAAAGTGACAACTTGCAAGAAAAAGCAGATGTTCCTGAAAACGCGAACACCTATTCTTACGCTCTTGACGAGGACACTTACATTCCTGTAAAATTGAAAAACGGATCTACACCGAACGATCCGGCAGTTGTTACTACAAGTATCACTCCTTCTATTTCCAATTCTGGTTATGTAATTGTTGGAAGTTATTCTACAAGAGAGAATGCCCAAAAGCAAGTAGAATATTTAGCAACGCTTGGTTTCTCTTCTGAGATTTTGGAAAGAGACGGCAAGATTCGTGTTACTGCAGGAAAAGGAAATCAATTCGGGACTTTGAAAGCTAAATTGGCTGAAAAAGGTATTGAATCTTGGTTGTTAGACTAAGAATCATTTCAACACATAGTCACATAGTTGGGATCATAGCCGACATAGTTTTAAATCAAGAACTTCAAAATAGTAATCGAGTTTATCTCTGCGGAAATCTGCTTGAAATTCTGCGTCCTCTGCGAGAGGACTAATACTTGTTCTGGTTTAGCCAAAAATTCAATCCGAAAACGGCAAAAAACACAGCAATTCCAACTAATCGTACTATCCCAGCTTTTAACTGAGAGCTTACGAATGTTTCGCTGAAACCCAATTCCCTGTATTTCTTAATTGCAGCAGTTAGACGGAAAATGATCCAACCAATAATGAACAGACCATACAATCCGAACCATAGTTCCCGATCAGAATCGACCAAATAAGAAATGAGATAAAATGACGCTATTCCTGCAACCAAAATGGCAATTTGCATACTCCGCCGTTCAGTTGCCAGGTCCACCAATTTAGCTTTCATTTCGCTGTCTAAATTTCGGATTTCCTTGTTGGATATTGATCTTGCAAAGAACAAACAAATCCACATGAAAACGACTCCAAGAATGAACGAAATTTCCATTAGAAACGAACTGTTACTCCTGCCATTACCTGGAATCCCTGAACAGGATAATTATACCATCTTCGGTAACGCTGAGCTGCTACATTGTTGAAATTCACAAATCCGGAAATTCTTGAATTGTATCTGAATTCAACACCCAAATCGGCATCAGCAACAAATCCTAAAGTCTTCACCAATTGCTCATTTTCTTCCACAACGTCTTCTTCCATTGCATAAACCAACGCCTTTCTTCCACCTCGCAAGTGAACATTCGCCGTTACGATAATTCTATCGTACATGTTGTAAGTTCCTTTCAATATAGCTTCAACCTGCGGTAAATTCCACGCATAACTATTGTTGATCGGAGAATAAGAATTGTAACGACCAATTAAATCGATCTTTGTTTTCTCCTGCAACTGGTATGTCAATGATCCTTCCACCTGTGCAACGTTCATTGTATCGTAAATAACCATGAACTTGTTACCGGCACTGAAAGTGGTATCGGTTACGAACAAAGCTTTGTCTTTCACGTTTGCAAACGAAGCCTGAATGTTGAACCCAACACGTCTTGACAAGGTTCCTTTCAAACCAATCAATCCAAGAATAGAAGTGTTTTCATTCTTGTAATTGACTTGCGAACGGATGAACTCATTTTCACGTGAAAGCGAATAGTAATTGTTCATTTTCATTCCTCCTTTTACTTGTAAATAAGGAATCAAAATATCATCGAACAATGAATATTTCACTTCTGCATCCGGATAAAGATTCAACTGTGTTTTATTGACCTTAGACGCCGTAATATCAATTCCCAATTTCGCTTTCAAACGCTTGTTTTTAGAATACGTAGTGACATTTGGTCGAATAGAGAAAATCGTGTTTTTAGAGACCAACCCTGAATCAATCGGAGAAAGACCTTGATTTTCCAAACCATAAGTGTACTTGTTCGTGCGCAAAATAACGTCGGCGTTAAAGATTTCGTCGCCCCAACGCATCCAGGCACCTCCGTACATTTGGAAATAGTTTTCTTTTACTCTCCAATCCTGAAGCGAATCTACATCCGGTTTCATGGATGCGAAGTTTCTGTATTCCATACCAGCTTTCCAGTTCACTCCTAAACTATCGTGACGATGATATGTGAAATCACCTTTCAAACCAAAGATCCCAAAACGGTTCCTGATACTGTCAGCGTTCGCATTTTCATTCGGGAAACCATAGTAATGGAATCCTTGATTAGCGTAACTACCTTCTGCGTTCCACGAATATTTGCGCTCATTCATACCAACATAGGCACGCGAAGAAGTTCTATCGAAATTTGCAGGAGCAACATCACGCTGTGCGCCCAATGAACTTAAATGCTGAATATTTACTCCATAGTTCATTTTACGCGTTCTTGTGTTGTTGAAGTAAAACTCACCCATTGGCATGAACACAGAGCCCATTCCCAGTTTTACATAGAACTTATACAATTGCGGAAGTTTCGGCTCCAATTTCACCGTTGCCGGAACAATTGGATTTAGGGTAATGTAAGGATTGTAATCCATTGACAATAATGGATAATTCGCGTTTGGAACGGGAAAAACCGTATCAATAATCTTTGGATTTGCTGTCTTTCTAAAAGACGGTTCAATTGCTCTGTTTCCGGTTGTATAAATGACAACCTCACCATTTCCGTTATTCTGCGACCATGAAACCGACATGAAAAAGCATGTCAGAACTAGTCCTAAAATTTTTGCCGTTCTCATTTTTGGTCAGTATTATCTTCAACATCAATTACGGTTCCTCCATCAGGAGCCTGAATACTTTTCGGTTTGCTTTTCAGCGTCATGATCTTCTCATACCACTGTGTCGCTTCTTCATAAACGCCGTCCGTTTTGTTCGGATAGAAATCCATTACCGACTGAATGGTTTGCTCTGCCTGGAATAAATTATCCTGCTTGATCAACACCTGTGTTTGAAGAATTAAACCTTTTGCGATCCAGTAATCGTATTTCGGTTTGATCTTCAACAATTCACGAATCACCTGATCTGTTTTCTCCAGATTATCGTTCTTGAAATAACCGTAAGCGATAAAGTATTTCGCTTCAGCCGACTTGCTGGTAGTGGTGTTTTTCACTACGTATTCAAGTGACGCCAATCCATCCAGGAAACGATTCGATTTTGTCAAGGAAATTCCTTTGATGTATTCTGCTTCCAGCTTAATATCCGCTGGTTGCTGTGTTTGAAGTACTTTATCTGCATATTGCGCAGCATTCAGGAAATTCTCGAAAATGTAATGACAACGCATTTGACCAATTCGTGCAGAATTCAGGTATTCCGGTCGACTGGTGACATGCTCCAATTTCTCATAACAAGGCAAAGCTTCAGAATAACGCTTGTTATTGTATAAGAACTTCGCAGCACGCATACTTGCTAATTCTGTATAATCGTTGACATCACCCTCCAATACTTTCAAGTATACTTCTGTAGCTTCCGCTTCTTTACCTTGGCGATACAAAATATCCGCTTTATAATTCAACGCGTCTGTTTTGTATTTTCCATCAGGATATTTCGTCAGATAAGCATCGAATTGCTGCAATGCTTTTGTGTAACTGGAATCTTCATACGAAGTATAAGCAACATCGTAATATTCAGATTCTACGTTATTTGAAATGGAATCGGCACAAGAATAAAGTGAAGACAACGTTTCAATTTTCGACAAGTTATTTTGCTTACGATAAACATCTGCAAGAGAAGAAACTTCACGTTTACAAATTTCATCTGAATTGTTGAAATCGTTCAATACCTTTTTGAATTGCTGCTCTGCCAGTTCATATTGACCACGTTTGAATGCAATTTCTCCGAGGAAGTGGATACATTCTTTTACATCAGAAGATGTTGGGTAATCATTTATGATCTGTTTGAAATAACGTTCCGCTTTGTCGAAGTTTCCTGAATTGAAATAAGTACGAGCAAGTTCGTATAAAGCGCTTTGCACATATTTCGATTTTGGATAATTATTGATTACTTCCAATAACGACTTTGTTTTGTCGTCTGGCATTGATAAGAAACCGTATGCCCTTGCCATATAGTAATAAGCACGATCTTCGTTCCCTGATTTTAAATCAATCGCAGCTTTGTAATTGGCAATTGCCATTCGATCATTGGAACCATTATCTCCACCTCTTGCTCCAACCCGATAATACTCATCCGCCAAACGCATGTGTGCATCTGCCTTTTTCACTTTATCCTTTAACGTTGTTGAAGCCACATAAGCCTGGAAACATTCCTTTGCACGCAAATAATCCGTTTCTGTTCCTTTCGATAAATATGCGTAACCCTTATTGTAAATGGCATCATCGCGCAAACCAGTTGTATAGGTTGCTGGCATTCCCAAAAATGCGTCAAACTTCTGAATGGCGGTTGTATATTGACCTAATCGATAATAAGAATCTGCTGTCCAGAACGCCGCCTGTGCACTGATCTTTTCGCTCATTGGATACTTGTTCACCGCTTCAAAAGCTGTGATTGCTTCAGTATACTTTTCGTTGACAAACAATTCAACTCCACGGTCAAAAGCAATAACCTGATAAGCGGTTTTCAACTTAGGATCTTTGGATGGAATTCTATCCAAGGACTCCAATGCCACTTTATAGTTTTTAGTACTTGTATATACATTGACCAAATATTGGTACACTACATTTTTTCGCGGAGAATTGGGGTATTTATCCAAATAGCGTTCAAAGGCGATCACCGTTTCGTCGTATGGATTCAAATCCAACTTGTAGCTCAAAATAGCAAACTGGAACAATGCGTCTTCCTGGATTACCTCATCCATACTTAATTCAGAAGCGCTTTCGAAGGCGTTTTTCGCAAAAACCAATTGATTTAAGCTAACATAACATTCACCGGCATGGTAAAGCGCGATTTGTCCAAGCGTATCTTTTATACGTGAAACTTTGTCGAAGTACTTAATTGCATTGCCACAATCACCACTTTTCGAGTAAGCTAT
>CBFGNV010000100.1:0-11899 GCA_965650275.1 uncultured Fluviicola sp.
TTCCGTTGCGAAACGGAATTGTATCGAAGGCTGACACCCAACACACAATTTCTCTAGATAAGATTTGGGTTACTGGCAACATCACTCAGTTTGACGTGCGTTACCAATGTCAGACTGAGTGATTCCGTTACGAAACGGAATTGTATCGAAGGCTGACACACAATTTCTCTGGATAAGATGTCGGTTACTGGTAATCTCACTCAGTTTGACGTGTGCGGTACCAAGGTCAGACTGAGTGATTCCGTTGCGAAACGGAATTGTATCGAAGGCTGACAAACCGATTCACGCTCATTTATTAGCTTCCTTTTTCTTCTTCGACGCATCCTTTTTACCTGCTTTTTCAGCTGGTGGATCTGGGACTTTTCCACCTTGCCTTTTGGCTTCGGATAATCCTATTGCAATTGCCTGATCTTTACTGGTCACTTTCTTTCCGGAACCCGTTTTCAATTTCCCTTCTTTCATTTCGTGCATGGCCTTTTCCACCTTTTCGCCAGCCAACTTTCCATACTTTGCCATCACTTCCGCTTTAAAAGAAAAACCCTACAAAAAACATCAACAAACCAATGGCAATAAGACCAACTGCGGCGAATAAAACCCATTTTAGAAAAGTCACGATCAATTCAAAATTCTCGCGTTTCTCTTCGCTCATTGCGTCCTTGATGATTCCTCTGAAATGAAAGATCATTCGTATAATGGGAAAACTCTTCTTCTTTTCTTCTTCTTTTTCTTCACCTTCCGTATCGTCCTCATTCTTTTTCAAGCGAGAGATCACCCTGAAATACGAAAAAATGAAAACTATTGTATTAATGATTAGGCCCGTAACCATCAACCAGATCCCAATAAATTGGACCATATTTATGTTCATTTCCATATTACTAAATGTAACTGCCTTTTTTTCCGAAAACAATAAAATCCAAAGTATTTGAAACAATTTCAAATTTTGTGTAACTGACTGAAAAATGAATACATCTATCTTTATATCTCGACTCACTTCGACTGCGCTCAGTGCAGGCCGCTCGATAACCTTCGGTAAGGAGGTTAGATTCCGAAAAAAGGTGACTGAGCACCTGTCTGCCGAACAAGTAAGGAGTTGAACTCAATTTCTAGAAAATGAAAAGAGAAGATATGAATATCAACGACGATGGTCCGAATAAAGGTGAAGGAAGTGATTCCGATTCAATGAAAACCATGTCGTCGTGTACCCGAAAATTGTCAAAAGATGGTTTTACCGTGCAGTTCAAAGCACATAAAAGGGGTTTGGAATCGTTGGACACCAATAAGATCTTTGAACCCAAAGACGTGAAGATCGTGAACTTTTATCGATTTGAAGGTGAATCTGACCCGTCGGACAACGCGATTTTGTATGCGATAGAAACCAATAACGGTGAAAAAGGAACGCTTGTAGATGCATATGGTGTTTACACCGATCTGAAGGTTTCTGACTTTGTGAAACAAGTAGAGGAATTTCAAAAGGCGAACACATTGCCGCCCTCGGTGGAAGATGCACCAGAAAGCCAGGAAGGAGGTTGATTTTTGTTAGAAAGAACGAATTGGGTTAGCTTGTAAGGGCGAAGGTGACTACAGAGTCGAAGTCCGCCCTTACTTGATTATTGATTAATCAGCATAATCTCCATCGACCCTTTATTCCATGCATGCATGTTGGTTGCACTCCAAATACGCACAGCTGGCGGATACAAAGCTTGTATTTCAGGAATGAATTCCTTCGAATTGGCATTTCTGTAAGTTAGTTCAAATGTCCATAGTTTGTTGTTCACGATTGCTGGACCTGTGATATCCAACAAAGTATCGCCTGTAAAATTCGCGTTCTGGTAAATCACCAATCGAACACCTGCAGGAATCGCAATTCCGTCGAATGTGTGAGCTGAAGCTTTAGGAGCAATTTTAGCGATACTGCTATACTTCCCTACTCCTATGATCTCTGAAAAACGATCTTCATGAAAAGCCTTTGAGAATCCATGATTCTGAAACTCATCGTAGATCAATCCACCACTAAAATGCACCAACTTGCGGTTATAGACTGAACCTGAATTCTCTGCTTTCGCTCTCAGTTCTGCATCTTTCTTAGCCTGTTCAAACGCTCGTTGTTGCTTTGCTTTCAAGGCCTGAATTTCTGCGATTCGGTCTGTAGCTGCCTGATCTGCACGATGACTCAGAATTTCCGAATAAATCAATTCTGCCTCGTTGTAATTCTGTTGCAGCATTAACTCTTCGGCACGAGTTGTCAATAATTGATACTCTGCTTCTGTGATTGCCGGTGAAGTGTTCGATTTCGTTTGCTGTGCGCGCATTTGCATTTGTGAACGAACCATTCCAATCACCTTTGCTGATTCCGTTACTACTGGATCACGTTCAAAATCAGCCTGTGTATCTCCGGGAGTACGTTGCGCAAATGAACAAACAGAAGTTCCAAGTAAAATGAGTGTAAGTAAGTGTTTCATTTTTAATTCATATTAAGGTTGCAACCTTTTCTCCCCTTGAGGGGAGATTAAGAGGGGTGGCCACCTCCCTCAATCCCTCACTATCTGACTGCAAACAGGCAGGCTCAAGGAGGGAGGTTGATTAACCAGTTAATTTTAGTTATTCGTTATCATCATCGAACCCGAAATCCATTGATTCATATCGCTCGAACTCCACGATCTTGTGGCTACCGGAAATACTGTTTCAAGCGGTCCGTTAAATTTCATGGTTAAGATTTCCTGAGTTTCGGAAGAAGTGTTTTTGCTAATGTTGTTAATGATCGCCGGTCCTGTAACGTCTAAAAGAACCGTTCCTTTGTAATTCGGCTGACTGTAAATCACCAAACGCATATTCGGCGGAACAGCAATTCCGTCAAGGGTTTTAAAGCTGGAATAGATCAAAGAATTGTCGATTACAGGATAGCTTCCCGGCTTCATATAATCCGAAAACGGATCTTTTGAATAAGCCTTCGAAGAATATTCATCGATTCGGGCATCAGAAATAAGTAAACCGCTAAACATGACTTTCTTCCACATTTCCTGGTAAGCTTTTGCTTCTGCAATTCGATCTATCGCATATTTCTGGTTGTTGATCTTCAACGCAGCATTGTATTTCTCAATGGCCGCATCGTATTTCATTTCCGCCAGCAAACTATCTGCAGTATCAACTAACAATTGGTATTCCGTGCGATTGGCTCTGGCAATTTCTGCATCACAACGTGCAATCTGATCAACGACATATTGCTCGCGTTTAATCGTAAGTGCCTGGTTGTACTGTTTTTTTGCTTCCGTAAAGTTGTTTTGATTGAACAATTGATCCGCTGCAAGAACCATATCGTTGTACTGCGCTTCGGCTTCCTCTTGTTCCTTGCGGGCTTTTGTTTCGTCGGATGTACGTTTAATTTCACGTCCTATAGTAGAGACCGAACCAAAGATAACCTGCGCTCCCTGCGGATTGATCTGTGCATGCAGTTCACCTGAAAATCCTGTAGAAAGCAATAGAAAGAGAAAAAGTACGCGTTGAACCATGTGCTTGAAAAAGCCACAGAGTAACAAATTTAGTGCCAGTTCTCGATACAACCTCCTTCGTCAAATACTAGAGCTTGCAATCACAACATCTAAAGTGACGACAATCGATTTCCGTCCAGATCATAAAACTCGGTTTTTGAATAGTGATCCTTACTCACAGCAATAGCTCCATCAATAAATTCAGAAACGACCATATCTGGTAAGTTCAGTATTTCTTTTCCAGACGGAAGGTCATATAAAATCACCCTTTTGTCGGAATAAATATGATAAGTCATCAACGCTCTGTTTTCAGAACAGAAATAAACCTTGCTATTGCTTTTCTGCGGGATCAAACCTTTTCCATTTATATCGGAAATGCCTAATGCCTGATTTTCATAATTAACGGTGAAATATTGAGGCAGGAGTTTAGTGGTATCACCATTAATAAAAGCCAACGACGCACCTCTAAATTCTGTTAGAGAATGTACAACTTCCCCTTTTTCATTGATTACCTCAGCTCCTTTACTACTTTTAACAGGACTTCGTGTCATTAAACCATTGCAGAACCATGAATTGTGAAGTCCATAATCACCAAATAAATAACCAATTGGAAACAATTCACTACCTGTATGATCGATCAACGTCCATCCTTCTCCGCGCACTGACACCTTAGCGTATCCATTTTTAATATCCTCGATTCCATCGTAACGCAGTTTTTTCAAACATTTCCCTTTCTTGTTAATCACTATCCATTGCGAAGTCTGTTTTCCGTCCTGTTCTGAACTCGTTTTCACAAATGCAGATCCGTTATAGAAGTGACCTGCACTACTATATTGAAAATCGATAACAAGCTGTCCAGTGGTATCCACAAATCCCCATTTACTTCCATTGTGTACAGCAAGTAATCCATTGTGGTAATCTTTTACATATTGATAGTTCAATTGTATTGCTTCTCTTCCGTTTCTATTCACCAGCGCAAAAGTGTCTTTCCCTTTTTCCAGAATAGCAAAACCTTCAGAAAAGGAACGAATTCTGTTGTAATGCAGAACTGCTAAGCATTCTCCTTTCGAGTTCAGAAGCACTTGTTTTATACGTTGATACAACATTTCATCGAATTGAACAAGGCCATTCGTTTCTGTCCTATCATCTTTGACACGAATCGCGGCTGAGTACCTATCGGTATCCAATTTCTCTAAATAAGCATAATACTTTTCGCCAAGAAACTCGCCTTTCGTATTTACCAAACTCAAACCATTTGATGAAGTAGCAATTGCAACTCCATCTCGTCCAAATGGTGTAATACTCATGATATTCAACGGACCCAATTTCTTTCCATTTCCATCAGAAAATCCGTAAACCATTTTATCCTGAATCACCACTCCTGAAAAGAAAACGCCGTTTCCAAGAGGTTTGTTTATTTGAAATGGGATGGACAATTGATTTCCCTCAAGATCGATCAGAGAATAATCGCCTTCTTCATCCATTACCAAAGTGCTATTCGTTTTCTGATAGGCCAATTCTTTTTCAGAAGGTTCTTTACCCAATGAGCCCATCTCACCCCATACCATTCCGTGACCAACAGAATAGTACTTTTTAGACCACTTACCTTTCCCTGTTTTGAAGCGAAAATGAACGGGCATCTTGTCGTGCGATCTTGCGTAATGATACCTTTCAACAACAGTGATCCGTTTCACATTTTTGTAAATAGCGGCATATATGGTATCATATCGTTGTTCCCGGTCACGTTCTGGACAACAACCACAAAAATTTATTTCACAACAGTTGTGACTGTGATTACAGTTATATCTTGGCATAACTGTCATGAAATCTTGAGTACTAATCTCGATTTCGTTTATTTTCAACTGAAGGTGAGTAGAATCCATTTGTGCCTTCGCATTAAGACAGAAAAAGGAAATTAGAATGAAAAGGATATTTCGCATGTTTTGTTCGTTGTCAAGAACTGCTACCACTACATTGGAAAATGGTTCACCAACATGTATAGCAATTGCCGTATTTTAATCGTTTACTGCTCTACTACTGTAACTTACTATAGGAGAAACATTATTTTTGGTATCGACTTCAGATGCTGGCGCGAGTCTCCAGACTCGTGCTACTTTATACTAAGACACGAGCGCGACGCTCGCGCCAGCAAACAGAGTCGACACAAACTTATTGAACTAGTTATGAAAACGCTTTTACTCCTGCTTTCGCTCTCAATTACCCTGGTTTCAACTGCTCAAAACGCTTTTATTTATGATGAGTACATTTCAATCAATCATGAAAAAGGAAAAATACAGATCTGGGATTATTACAACGATAAACTGCTTTGTAAAGCTGCTCCGGCCGATGAAATGGTAACCGGTGCAAACCATGGTTTGATTGGGTTCAAAAAAGGAAAAAAGTATGGCTTAATGAATTTCTATGGAAAGATCGTTGTTCCTGCAATCTATGATGCTTTCGATTATGGTGAATACGGTACACCTTTGGAATTCAGAGGCAGCTGTTTCGCGGTGAGAAAAGGAGAAACAATCGGCTTGATCGACAGCACAGGGAAGTTTTCTGTTCCACTTGGAGACTACGATTACGTTTGGGATGCAAATGCTGGTATTGGTGCCGCACAAAAAGACGGTTTATTTGGCTTGTTCAGGAATGGAAAGAACGTACTTCCGATGGAATACAACATCGATTACTACTACTCCACTGATGGTTTTCAATTCAACCGTGAAACGGAAGTTATTGTGAAAGGAGATCTGATTGGATTGGTAAACAATAAAGGTGTACTTGTTCAGGAAGCAAAATACATCAACATTAACGATCTGGATGACAAGTACTGGGTACTTCGTGATCAGGATTCGAAAGAACAGCTTGCAGACCTTTCCGGTAAAATCATCCTGAAGAATAAATACGACCAGATCTACGACTCAAACGGGAATTACATTTTTGTGGGTGAAGGAAACAAGTATGGAGTGGTTCGTCTTGACGGAACAGTAGCTTGTCCTATTGCATATGATGCTCTTGGTTATGAAGTCACGTCGGATAGAATGTTTGTGAAGCTGAACAGCAAATGGGGAATTTACAATCTGAAAACGCAAAAGCAACTTGCACTGGATTACGATAACGAATATTCTCCCATGTGGCTGAAAACAGGGAATGCAGCAGTTCAGATCAACGGATTGTGGGGAATGGTGAATATGGAAGGAAAGATGATCGTTCAACCTGCATTCGACAATACAGACATGCCCGTTTTCTACGAAGATCATGCTTTGGTAAAACAAAACGACAAATACGGCATCCTAAGCAGCGAAGGAAAACTAATTCTTCCATGTATTTACGATAACCTTGTTCCCAATCCATACAGTAATCAGTTGGTTGCCAGCAATGAAAAAATGGGATTGCTTTCTAAGCAATTTGAGGTGCTGATTCCATGTGAATACGACGAAGTTGGCTACATCATAAATGAGGAACTATATCTCGTGCGCAACGGTGAAAAAGTCGGAATGTATGAAATTGGAAAGGGATTGGTTGTTCCGGTAGAGTTTGATGAGATTGGCGGATACCTGGGGTATTATAGCAATGAAAACTTCCTGCAAACAACGGTGAACAAGAAGATCGGATTTGTGGACTTATCAGGAAACAAACTGCTGCCAAACATTGCCGATCAGGTCTTCAAGGTAAATGATGTGGAAGCAATTATTCGCGAAAATGATCAACTCAAAAGATACTCCATGACAACCGGGAAAGAAATGAAGCTCGATATTGATTCAATCGTCAAGTTCGAAACCGTTTCTTTTGTCAACACCAACCTGAAGTGGTATTGTATCTCGAATTCGAACAAAAAGATCATAGGCAGGGAATACAGTGCTCTTGGGAAATTTGACCAAGAAGGCAGAGTACTTGCTTACCTGGAATCGTTAGACTATCCAATTGCGCTTAACGCTAAAGGTGAAGAAATCAAGCCAGGATTTCATCTCGTTTCGGAATCTATCTTCGATACTATACTAGATGATGACAATCTGGAATCCATTGCTGCGATTCTTGTTAAAAAGAAATTGATCAATCCGATGTCAGAGTATTCCGTCGTGGATCAAATGAGGAATAACTTTGTTATCGAAACCTCTGATTTTGTATTGTATGACGAATATGGTTACGAAATAGAGGATGCTAAATTTTCAGTGGAGGTTTACGATAAAAAACATTATTTCGGAGACGAATACGAATTTCCGTCAGAACCAATCTATGAATTCACATATTCTGATCATTACTCCAATTGGAGTGCACCGAATAAAGAAGGTTGGCGCTGGGCAACCTTAAAAGAACACCCAAGTGAAGATCGAATGCCATACATTTCCCACCATACAGTATTGGTAAACAATGAAGGAAAAGAGATCCGCAAGGAAAATTATATGCCATTTAGTTCTGTTCCATTTTTTGAACACACCTTTAATAGAGATGCATTGATGGTAGTTGACGAAACAGGAGTTCTTTCCTGGGAAATGAATGAATCTTTGCCTTGGGAAAAATTAGGAAAGTATACCAATGTCATTGATTCAGTTCAAACCTATTTCCCAACAGCTAACGGATTGACAACTGAACAGTTTATTGAACAATACAAGGATTCTGTTTACATCAGTATTCTATCAGGCTGGACTTACGTTCCAGAATATGAAGAAGTCCAAACCTTTGAATACTATTTCTACAAAACCGCTGGGGCACAGTTGTTCATGATTCCACCGCCAAGCGAAGTGAAATACCGTTTTGTAATAGCAGATCCGAAGAAAATGAAAGGTGGTGAAAATCTTCCGGATTACGGAAAAGAATCTGCTGACCAATTGAACAGTTACGAATATACAGACGGTCCTCAAATTCCATACATCCAGGCAATGACTATGGGAGAAAAAACGGCATACGCGTTTGGAGACATCGGCTATTTCGTGCTTCCTCAGTTCGGCGAATACGATTCAGAAGAATACAGGAAAGAAACCCTTCAATCCTATTTGAAAGATACTGCCTACGCGTTGATCAAACCCTATCTTCAACAAGCGGAACATTTTGAAAAACTCATTGAATTTGGAATCGCGAAAGAAGATGAATACGGTACTCCAGACCAAAAACTGGATGAGTTTGTATCGGTTCGCAGGAATAGTTTACAGCTTTATTTCTACCCTAAAAACCTGGCCTTGGCTATGGAAAACGAATTGCTGCTCGAACCGAAATACCTTTCAATTGCTTCGGACAACAGCGCCATTGGAAAGAAAGGACATTCCACTTTCATCGCCATTGATTCGCTTCTAAACATCTGGCGTTACGATCTGTCAACACGAAAACTGGTAGTAGATAAGGAAAATACGCTCACAGGAATAACACGAGAAGGCATCTTTACCCAAAATGCGAAGACCAAATTATACAACTTCAACAATTTTGGGGCACAGCTTAGCGGAACGTTCGACGACAACATCAAGAAGGTAAACCTCATTCCGAACATGAGCGGCATTCAGCAACTGGAATTCACCGGCAACTGCGATTATTCCACACCCATAATGACCGTTTACGGCGAAGACAGCATCATTTATCACGAAGACGGAAGCGCCGAATATGTTTACTATCATTTCTGCGACACCAATGTGATGGGGAAATACGGCAGATTTCAGAACGGATTGGATTTACATGCTTACAAACTGTCGAACCAACCAGTAAAACTGGTTTACAACTATGCACCCGTTGAGCAGTACACGTTAACAACAACTTCTGTAAACAATGGCATTCCTCTAAATGACATGCGTGATGGAGAATACGCTATTGAAGAAACCGCAGCAGGATTACAATTTATGAGTAACAACAGGATCCTCGAGCTTTCCGAAAAGGAATACCTCAAGGTGCGCGACATACCCATGCTTTCTAATGGTTACGGTGGTATTTATCGAAAAGGGAAATTCATCCCGTATCAAACCTTGCTTCCATTTCCTGAAAAACACGCGGTTTACATTCACCTCAATAAAGACAACTATTTGATTGGAGATCAAAAATCAGTGGAATTGGTAAAACTGGGTAACGATCAAAAACTCAGTAAATCGGGATTATTCTTTACTTCGGGCGAAGACTTCAATGAGAAATACGGTAATGATTTTGAGTTGAGATATAAGATTCAGGATTTTGTGGGGTATTAATGAGAGGTCTCTGCATGATGTGCTTATTGTGCAAATGGAAATAATCCGCAATTTTATATCGTGAAAGAAATCAACTACAAATTTGTTCTGAGCAATGTCGTAACCGCCATAATACTTTTCTTCTCTGTTCCCTATTACAGAAGAAGTTATGAAACTTTTCATGAAGCCGGAAGCCAGCCAGTTTACGGCGGAGTAGTGATGCTTCTTGTAATGATCGGAATGATTGCAACAACTATTAGAGCAAGTAATATTGCATATGAATCAAAGAACCATATTAAATGGTATGGACGTCTTTTTCTATTCACTTTGTATATCTGCTCCTTCGTTGCAAACATGCTATTAATAAATTCGGCAATACGAATGATTGGTTTTGACTCGAGAACTGGGGGAGCGCGAGGTTATGCGATAATTATTCTAATTGTTGGGTTCATTTCACTGATAGCAGAAAGCTATTTTCTACAAAACCGACCGAAACAAATCTTGTATCCGCATCACCAAAAGAAGATCAATTGGATTAGTGGAATTTATTCCTCTTTAGGCGTGAGTTTGTGTTGGAATCATTTGGTTGTTGCAGGCGGAATTCACTTCACCAATACTGTATTTTCTATCCTAATGCACATTGTCCTAATGTTTGTTTTGGTATTCCCCTTTCAAAGGTTGTTCTGGTATGAGCTCGTTTCGAATTCAGAATCCAGAAAGGACAATCTAAAAACCTTTGGCGCCATTGTACTGGTATTTGCCTGCGGAATTATTCCGATTTTTTTGAGTTGATCTCGAACAAAACGAATTCAGGCATATTTTCAGGAGCAACAATTATAGTTTTATTGATCTCAGAAGAGATTTTCTTGAGAAATGAAACAAGAATATCATGATCTTCAATTGACTGAAATTCTTTTGGATCGATTGTGCATTCTATTTCATCTTCCGAAAAGATATGTGCATTAATTTGAAGAGTAGAAATGAAAATCTTGATTGGAGGAACTGCTTCCACACCAAACTGAAACTGTTCCAAAATTGTCTGAAAGTTCGGTTTTGATTCAGAAACACATTTAAGGTGATTAAACCATTCTATGTGATTATTCTCTCCAAGATAATCGACAAATTTTGCCCAATCTTGCTCGCTGACATCTTTAATATAGATATCTCTCAACGAACCGTCTTCAAAATAAACGTTCTCTTTTAATTCTGACCAAATCATAAAATTGACATAAAACTTGATCGTACTGGAATCATATTTCAATTCGCAGTATTTTCAATACCATGGTTTGTTGTGATAAGCAATTGATAGCTTCCCTAACTCAGATTCAACTGATCTATTGTACTTTCTTGATTGAAAATTAACTACTCCCCAATTTCAATTAGAGTTTTTCCTAATCCTCCACTTTTTATTAAGGAAGATTGCGATGGAGTTGTAATCAATTTTACTGAAGGATCTACATATAGAATATGAGTTTGCAATTTCGAATTAAATCGAATATCCAATTCCTTTATCGGGTTATCGGCTATTCTCAATTGAACAATTTCAGGATTCTTCGAAATATCAATACTAACAATATTATTATCGCTTAGAGAAAGATATACCAGTTTCGGATAAGGCACAGGATCAAAAGATTTTAACTGCCCTCCTTCTGCTGAAAAGCTAGTTAGCTTTGGAAGATTCCCTAAACTAACTGTACTCAAACTATCATTGAAATTCAAGTGCAAGGCTGTTAGCTCAGGCATATCATTCACTTCGATTTTTTTCAAAGTATTTACGGCACAATAAAATTCTTTAAGCTGATGAAAACCTGTCAGCCTCACCTCTGTAATTTGATTGCGAGTCAGAATTAAAATTTCCAAATTCGGGAATAAATAAGCATCATCAGCAAATTGAATATTTTTTTCCATCAGAGATAGCTTTTTCACCTCATCTGCTTCCTCTTTTTGAATTACGTTGTCACCATTCAAATCAATTCTTGGTTCATGAGTGAGTACCGCTTTTAAGAAGTTCTCATCTTTAAATATCAAATTTTGAGCAGTGGAAGTAAATCCAATGAGAATAATAGACAGTAATAGATAGCTCTTTTTCATAAAGATTGATTTTATTCTAAAAAACAAAATCCCCAAGATATTGATACATCTTGAGGATCTCTAATTCCTACAGCCATATAGGACTTATCTTTACTTTTAACAGTAGCGGTCTGGACGGGACTCGAACCCGCGACCCCATGCGTGACAGGCATGTATTCTAACCAACTGAACTACCAAACC
>CBFGNV010000101.1:0-11699 GCA_965650275.1 uncultured Fluviicola sp.
GGATCTCGTGTTTTGGTAACACTAATTAACGTATTGAAACAAAACAACGCGAAAATTGGTGGAGCTGGAATTTGTAATGGTGGCGGTGGTGCTTCTGCAATGATCATTGAGAACTGCTAGTCAATAGATTAACCGGTTTTAATAATACTTCTAAACCCTGTACCCCTTGTGGATACAGGGTTTTTTGTTAGACTTTTCACATAATATGCACGCATAGCATTCATCTACATTAATCTTCCATTGGTCTATTTTTAGTTACAAGCTGGTCGAATTTTTCTTGTACTGCTCAACCAACTTTCATAAATTATCAATACTTCTACTACTAAATGGATGCGCTATGAATACGCTACTACAACATCGCGCCTGTATTTTAATGATTATGTTAGGTACATTCTCTACACAGGCATCTTTTGCTCAGTCTGCATGCCCCAATGCAGATTTCTCAGCTCTCAATTTTAGCAGCTGGGAAGCGTACTACGGAACTTATAACATGCCCGATATGATGGGTGGAACTTCCGCAACACGACACACCATTTTTTCGGCTCCGGGAATTGATCCGTTTACATGTGGTGGTTTATCTGTACTTCCTCCGGGTGGAACAAGTTCTGCACGATTGGGAAATTCAAACACTGGTGGCGAAGCTGAAAGGTTGCGCTACGGACTAACTGTTGAAGCCAACAATGCGTTATTTGTTTACAAATATGCTGTTGTGCTTGAAAATCCAGACGATCATGACCCAACAGAACAACCAGAATTCTCAGTTCGCTTGTTAGATGTAAATGGAAACCCAATTGGAGGCGCCTGCGGAACCTATGTTGTTTATGGTGGGCAAGCCGGTCAAAACTTTAACAATTGTGGAAGTGTTACATGGCTTCCGTGGACAACTGTTGGAATTGACTTAACAGCTTATATGGGACAGCAAGTTTACATTGAGTTTACAACAAAGGATTGTAGTTTAGGCGCCCATTTTGGCTATGCATATATTAGTGCAGGCTGCGGTCCTCTTGAACTACAAATGAACTATTGCGCGGGTGATCAGATCATTTCCATGGAAGCACCAACCGGATTTCAGAACTACACATGGAATCCTGGTAATTTAACTGGTCAAACCATTAACGTTCCCACTCCTGCAGATGGAACTGTGTATACGTGTACGATGTCAACATTCTCCAATCAGGGAAACTGTTCTGTTGATGTGAATGTTACGGTTGCACCAACAATTGTGAATGCAAACTTCCCTCCTGGCGCAGCTTGTGTTGACAATAACTTACTTTTCCTTGATTCATCAACAGTGAATAATGGAACTATTACCAATTGGATCTGGAATTTTGGAGATGGAGGAACTTCGAACGCTCAGTTTCCAAGTCACTCTTATACAACTGGCGGATCATATACTGCTCAATTAATTGCTATTTCAGATCAGGGATGTTCTGATACAATAACACAACCAATAACAGTAATGGCTTTGCCAACGGTTAATTTTTCTTTCTCTGGAACTTGTAATACAGATACTACAAGTTTTGTAAACTCCTCGACGGATGTTTACCCGCTCACTTTCGAATGGGATTTTGGTGATAACGCTACTTCTACCGAAACTTCTCCCAATCATTACTACGTAAACGCTACAAATTACACTGTCACATTAACTGCAACGTCGACGGAAGGTTGTGAAAACAGTACAACTGAGATTACACAGATTTTTCCATTGCCGAACGTTGATGCTGGTCCCGACATGAGCATTTGCCACTACGCTACTTTGGTGTTAAACGCAACAGGTGCCAACACTTACTCTTGGTCAAACGGAATGGCCAATGGAACAACATTTACACCAGATCCTGGAGACTTTGTGGTTTCCGGAACGGATGGAAACGGTTGTACTAATTGGGATACTATGAATGTCGCATTTTTCGCCATAAGCGAGGTGGATGCTGGCCCTGACATTGAACTTTGTGCCAATGTGCCTACCGTTCTTAACGCCGTTGGAAGCGTCAATTACAACTGGCTGGGGGGACAGCAAAACAATGTTGCCTTCGTCCCTCCACTTGGTACTTCCTTTTATGATGTAATTGGAATTGACAACAACGGATGTTCCGACACTGATCAGGTTGCGATTCTGGTTCATCAACTCCCTAATGTTGACGCAGGTCCGGCTCAGGTTATTTGTCAGAATAGTCCAGTAACTCTTTCGGGCACGGGAGCAGCAATGTATGCGTGGAACAATGGAATCCAAAACAACACGCCATTCACTCCTACTATTGCGAGTTTTTACACGGTAACCGGAACTGACCAATATGGTTGTACTGCTTCTGATTCAACTTTTGTATCGTTTGAACAGGCACCTGTTTTAACCGGAACATTTTCGGTCACTAGTGGCTGCGTTCCTTTAGATGTTCAGTTCACCAATAACTCCGGAACAGCTAACAGTTGTGTATGGACAGTTTCTGATGGAAATTCAGTTTCGGGATGCAATTCCTGGTACACTTTTGAAAACGATGGCTGTTTTGACATCACGTTAACAAGTACTTCTGCAATTGGATGTGTGTATGACACTACTTTCACATCTGCCGTTTGTACTTATCCGCTTCCAAATGCTTCATTCCAACCAAGTCCCTACTATATGTTGGAAACTTCACCTGTGACTAACATGAACAACAGTACTTTAGGCGCTGTAAGTTACATCTGGAATTTTGGAGATGGGGCTGGATCACAAGAATTTGAACCTACTCATATTTACCCGGAAGAAGTGGGAACGTATGAGATTGTACTTACTGCTACTTCAGATCACGGATGTGTTGATACCGCTATGGCGACCGTCTATGTAGAAGAAGATCTAATCTACTATGTTCCGAATACATTCACTCCGGATGGAGATGGCAATAACGATGTTTTCAGACCTGTAATTACTTCAGGAATGGATCCGAATTATTATCACTTCTACATTTTTAATCGCTGGGGCGAAGCTGTATACGAATCTGAAGACATTGAAGGTGGATGGGACGGAACCTTCCGTGGTCTTGTAGCTCAAGATGGTACCTACACATGGAAAATAGAGTTTAAGTCGACCGTTAGACGACGCGTTGACAATGTAGTTACCGGACATGTGAATATTCTGAAATAACCCGAATTTGCCTTTGACTTTTAGGTGGTATGAATAAATGTTAAAGGCAGCAGGGATTACCCAATTTCCGAATCACAGGGATAAACACGGCGCTTAGGTGTCGTGTTTGTTTTTTTGTATCTCCCACTGACGGACACAGAAGAACACAGATGAATTGAAACAAAAATCTCCCGCAGAGTGCGCGAAGGACGCAGAGAATTATAGTCACTCCAACGGAAGAATACGGATAAATGTATTCCCTCAGAGTTCGCAGAGTATTTGAATTATAAGATATGTGGACAATCATTGGACCTATCCCATTAGTATCTTATTAAAGGGAGCCTTTCAGCCTATTAAATTTAGATCTTTGCGGTCTTCGCGCACTTCGCGGGACGCATTAGGCTTTAACAGCTTTCACCACTTCCTCGTAAAGTTCTTCGTAAATAGGTAGTACTTTTTCCAATTTAAACTCAGATGCTCGTGTTAATGCTGCCTGACGGAATTGTTCCAACGTTTTGGTATCACGTAGAATTTCCAATGAGTATTTCGCCATATCTTCAACATCTCCCACATTGGATAAATAACCCGAAACACCATGAACGTTCACTTCCGGAATTCCACCTGTATTTGAAGAAACTACAGGAACTCCTTCGGCCATTGCCTCTAAAGCTGCCAAACCAAAACTTTCCGTTTCAGAAGGAAGTAAAAACAAATCAGAGAGTTGTAAAATAGAACTTGCATCACGTACTTTTCCGGTGAATCGTACTTTATGACAAACATCCAGTTCACGAGCTAAACGTTCAGCTCTAACGCGATCGGGACCATCGCCACAAAGAATTAATCGTGCTGGAATTTCCTTTTGGATCAAATGAAATGTTCGAATCACATCTTCCAAACGTTTTACCGGACGGAAATTGGAAACGTGACAAATGATCCGCTCTTCGTCGTAAGCGTATTGTCGACGTTTTTCCATATTGATCTCTGGTAACTCATCGGGTACATGAATAAAGTTAGGAATCACGTGTATCTTTCTTTTTGTAGAAAAATGCGTCAATGTATCCCTCATTAAACTACTGGAAACTGCAGTAACCGCATCCGAAGCATTCAAACAAAATGAAATTACCGGCTCAAAAGACGGATCTCTACCAACCAAGGTAATATCTGTTCCGTGTAGTGTTGTGATAAATGGAATATCGATTCCCTGCGACTTCAAAATTTGCTGCGCCATAAAAGCTGCGGAAGCATGAGGAATAGCATAATGTACATGAAGTAAATCGAGGTGTTCGTATTTTACAACGTCAACCATTTTACTTGCCAATTCCGTTTCGTAAGGCTGATATTCAAACAAAGGATAATCGCTTATGCTCACCTCGTGGTAATAAATATTCTCTCTAAAACTCCCCAATCGAACGGGTTGTGAATAGGTGATAAAATGGATTTCGTGACCTTTCAAAGCCAAAGCCTTACCCAACTCTGTTGCCACTACTCCACTTCCTCCAAACGTTGGATATAATACGATTCCGATTTTCATTTTTTCCGATATTAAGACTTCCGGACCTTAAGATATTGAGACAATAAAATCTGAATATCTTCAAATCCTAACACATCAAAATTATGCATTAAGTATGTACTTTTTTCAAGTTTAGAATGATTGTTTCAACATCTGGTTTTTAGGATTGCAACCATGGTAACTATTTTTATTAATGATCAATTATGAATGCTTTAATTATCAAGAGAGTTGGCTCTTTGGAGTCTCTTAATAATTCCTAATTGATAATTCTATTTAGTTCTATTCTTGTAGGCTTCATAAATCACCTTCTGAATATTCGTTCTGATGTTCATATCACGAATTTTCCAATTGTCTGCATTCGGTGAAACACGATTCGACAAGAAAACATAATTGATCTGATACGTTGGATCTGCCCAAGCCAAAGTTCCCGTAAATCCGGAATGACCAAAACTTGCCAATGACGTTAGGTTACTTACCGGACCACCAGAACCATCAGGAGAGGGCTTATCAAAACCTAAACCTCTTCGGTTTCCTGGACAAAACTGACATTTCGTATAAGCTTCAACAACATCTTTATTGATGATCGACAACGAACCAACTTGCCCCTTATTCAACAACAATTGCATTAAAGCTGCCAAATCTGTTGCATTAGAAAACAATCCTGCATGACCAGCTACTCCTCCCATCATTGCTGCTCCCGGATCATGAACATATCCCTGAACCACTTGTTTTCTGAATTCCTTGTCATTTTCTGTCGGTGCAATTTGTCCAACCGGGAATTTACGCAAAGGCAAATACGTCATGTGTTGCAATCCAAGTGGTGCATAAATTTTTTGCTGAACAAAATCTTCCTGTCCCATTCCACTCGTCTTTTCAATGAACTTATTGAAGAAATAGTAGCTCAAATCGGAATACTCATATTTCTTCACTCCCGACAACGGAGCTTCCGTAATCGTTTTGAGAATGGTTTTCCAATAATCGGTTTTGATATAAATTCCTTTTGCAACCTGTGTTTCGTAACCAACTTCTTTTTGCTTTTTGTAGATTGCAGGATCCAATTCACCATCCTTCAAGGTCTTCTTATAGAACGCAATCCAAGGTGTTAATCCAGCCTGATGCGTTAATAGATCATTTGCTTTCAATGCAGCATAAGGCGTATTGGAAACATATTCAGGAACCAATGTTCCTAACGTACTTGTTGCATTGAACTTCCCTTCTGAATCTAATTTCATCAATGAAACCGTTGAAGAAGCAATTTTCGTAATCGATGCGATATCATAGATATGTTCGTTTGTTACCGAATCTTCGCTTTCGTAAGTCAGTTTACCATATGATTTCTGATGAATGACCTTTCCTTCTATTGCAACAACAATCTGACATCCGGGAAATGCCTTGGCTTCAATAGAATTCGCTACAATCTGATCGATTTCTTCCATCTTTTTAGATGATATTCCCAATTCCTCAGGAACTGTATATTTCAAACGGCCATTTCCTTTCACTTCAATTCCAGTTCCCTTTGTCCAGGTAGAATTGATAGTCGTCTCCAATTTTCCCTTCACATCAAAAGCACCCATGATGAATTGTGCAACACGATCTTGCATTGCATTGTGATTTTCATGCGCCAAAACACATGCATCAACAGTTGAAGGAAGTGTATTCGTCTCTTTTAAAACCAACTGATTACCGAAGAAAACCACACAAACTTTATTTTGTTCTGGAAGCAAGTCAGCTACTTTTTGCCAACTACCAAAACCATAATTCCCCTTGTCACGCTGTGTTGTAGCATGTAAATCAAGAATGATTGTTGCATCAGATGAAAACTTCACTTTTGGCAAACGTTCCAACGCTTCTTCAACCGTGAAATAGCGAATTTGCTTTACTTTTCCATAACTATTCAATCGATCATCAAAAGCTACCGGATGCATTCCAACCGCAATGTGAACCACTTCTTTCGACAAGTCATCAATTGGTAAAGTCTGATTATCGTTCTTCAAAACGGTGATTGCCTTTTCACAGATCAAGCTTTCCACCAATGTTCTTTCGTTTTTACTGTGATTACTTTTGTATGTTTCTTTCTCCTTAATTGCTCTATACTTTGCTCGTAAAACGCGTTCACAATGTTCGTTGACTTCAGTCATTGAAATTTTTCCGGCAGTCACTTCAGACGAAATCTTCTCAATTGATTCTCCAACACTTTCAGGAAACAACAAAACATCACATCCAGCTTTATATGCCTTTACAACAACATCCGTTTTTCCATAAAGACTTGTTACCGCCCCCATGTTCAATGCGTCAGAAACAACTAATCCATTAAATTTCAACTTTTTACGTAAATAATCTTTAATCACAGGTTCAGATAGAGAACTTGGTGTTCCACTTGGATCAAGAGCGGGAACTTTAAGGTGAGCAACCATTACCGCATTTGTTCCGGCAGTGATTCCCGATTTGAAAGCAGGAAAGTCTGTTTTCTCAAATTCAGCAATTGTATGATTAACTGTTGGTAAACCAATATGAGAATCCATTTTTGTGTCGCCATGTCCGGGGAAATGTTTAATGCACGACAAAACAGGCGTTTCTTCCATTCCTTCTACGAAAGCAGCAGTTTGAGCAGCAACTTTGTTGGGATCAGAACCAAAAGAACGGAATCCAATTACGGGATTTTCACTTTCAATATTCACATCAGCATCCGGAGCAAAATTCATATGAATTCCCATCTCCATGCACTCTTCACCCATTAATCTACCTAAACGACGAGTTAAACCCGGATCATTAGCTGCTCCAACAGTGGTTAAGTACGGAAATCGCTCTGTGTCTGACAAACGCATTGCTGTTCCCCATTCCGCATCCATTCCATAAAGAAGTGGCAATTTGGTTCTATTATCGAATTGTGTAATTGCTTTTTGAAGATTCTCCTTTTCGCCTTGAAAGAAGATAATTCCGCCAATTTTATCGTCTGTGATCATGGCATTCACCTCATTCAAGTGATCTTGACCTTTGTTCGACCAACAAGCGACCATGAACGATTGCGCAATCTTTTCTTCAAGAGATAATTTCGACAACTGCTCTTTTACCCACTGATCTTCCGTTTGGGTTATTTTTATTTTCTGATCGGTTGACTTATGTGGAAGTTTTGTCACGGCTACCAATAATGTGGCAGACAAACCACTGACAAGGCAATAAACAAGGAATCTACTCATTTCTAATTCGAGATTTTACCTTGCAAAAATACAGAATTTAATGACGAAATCTGTCGCAATGTCAGTTGTTGACAATTGGAACGAGAATTGTTAAAAATAGAGCCGTTACACTGTGTATTTCTGCTAATTTTGCAGGTAATGCCGTGTACAATACAGCAATTTTATGTCAGACATCATTCGTTTATTACCAGATCACATTGCCAATCAAATTGCAGCAGGAGAAGTTGTTCAACGACCTTCCTCTGTTGTTAAAGAGTTGATGGAGAATAGTATAGATGCTGGAGCAACGAAAATTGAGTTACACATTTTAGATGCCGGACGAACTTCCATTCATATTGTTGATAACGGAAAAGGAATGTCGTTTATGGACTCAAGAATGGCATTTGAGCGACATGCAACAAGTAAAATTGCCCATGCAGATGATTTGTTTGCACTGAGTACCAAAGGATTTAGAGGTGAAGCCTTAGCTTCTATTGGTGCAATTGCTCATGTAACATTAAAAACCAGACGAAAGGATGACGAAATTGGAACTGTTCTTCAAATGGAAGGAAGTGATGTTAAACGTCATGATACAGAACCATGTGCGCCCGGATCTTCTTTCGAAGTAAAGAACTTGTTTTTCAATGTTCCGGCGCGGCGAAATTTCCTAAAATCAGATCAAGTAGAAATGCGTCATATTTGCGATGAGTTTGAGCGTATAGTTCTCGCACATCCAGATCTGACATTCAAACTTACACACAATAACAATCAGATTTATTACCTGGAAGCAGCTCCTTTACGTAAACGTATTGTAGACGTTTTTGGAAAAGGATTTAACGACAAACTGGTTCCAATTGTTGAGCAAACTGATATTGTCAAAATTGAAGGATTTGTTGGCAAACCTGAGGCTTCGAAGAAATCACGCGGAGAGCAATTCTTTTTTGTAAACGATCGGTTTTTCAAAGATACTTACTTCAATCATTCTGTTGCTTCGGCATTCGATCAGTTGTTAGATGCTAAGCACTATCCAAGTTATTTCTTGTATTTGACCATTAATCCTAAAGCGATAGATGTGAACGTACATCCTACGAAAACAGAGATCAAATTTGAGGAAGACAAAGCCATTTACGCTATTTTGAAAAGCGCAGTTCGAAATGGTTTGGGTAAATTTAATATTACACCAACGCTTGATTTTGATAGAGAAGCAAGCTTCGATTTACAGTATTCTACTTTAAGTGATATTCCAAAACAACCTGAAATTAAAGTAAATCCGAACTATAATCCGTTTACAAATACACGCCCTACTCCAGGTTCAGGAACAACGTCAAATGGTTTTACTTCCACGTCAAGTTTAAATAAGCAAGGCTTCGGGCAGCAAAAAGAATCCAAATGGGAGAATTTCTGGGAAAACGAGGAATTGGAAGAGGTTACAACTGAAGTTGTTCAGCAGCAATTGGACGTGGAAATTTCTGAAATTCAAAAACCATTCATTGTAAAAAACAGTTTCATCATTGCCAATCACAGTTCAGGATTAATGGTTGTTCAAGCCAGAAGAGCTCAGGAACGCTTGATTTACGAACAAATGATGACTGGATTTATGTTGAATCCATTAGCTTCACAGCAACTGATATTTCCGCTTGACAAAGTATTTAGCACTCAGGAAAAACGCATTTGGGAGGATCATGCAACCACTTTAAGTCGAATTGGATTTACGTGGACGTTTGAAGAGGAAACATTCCTTTTAAGCGGAATGCCAGCTATTCTGGATGAATCAACCGTTATTTCTTGTATTGATAAATTATTGGAACAATTCCAAATGCAGGAAGTGGATAAAGGTGAAGTAGCGCATGCAGTAATGGCTCAATTGGCCTTTGCCGGAAGTATGTCGTTTAAAACGCCAATGGAAGAAGCTCAAATTCAACATTTCTTAGAACAATTATTTGCTTCAAGTGAGCATCAATATAGCCCATCAGGGAAAAAGATCATCTCATTTATTAGTAACGAACTCATTTTACAACTCTTTTAGTCATGTTTGGCAATTTAACAACTGTAGTTAAGAACCTGTTGATACTGAATGTATTGATGTTCATTGTGACTCAGATTCTCAAAACAAAAGGGATCTATTTGGAGAACATTCTAAACATGTACCCTGTTAATTCCCCACTATTCCAACCCTATCAGGTTATCACTTCCATGTTTATGCATGCCGATATCATGCATTTGGTCTTAAACATGTTCGGACTTGTGATGTTTGGAACCATTCTGGAAAAGGTTTGGAGTGAAAAACGATTCTTCATCTTCTACTTTGCTTCCGGAATTGGTGCAATGATACTTTCTCAGGCATTTGGCATCTATGAAATTCACCAGGCTAAAAACGAACTTATTTCTGTTGGAATTCCCCCTGATGTGATTTACAACCAAATCAACAATTCTTCATCCATGTATTCAAACATGGTTTCTTTTCAGAACTACTCCGATCCTGTTTTAGAGTCTAAAGTATTGCATTATGTAAACATGATCACAGGTGGAAGTTTAGGTGCGTCGGGAGCAATTTTCGGTGTTTTAGCCGGATTTGGGATCCTATTCCCCAATACTGAATTGCAAATGATCTTTCCTCCTATTCGAGCGAAAGCAAAGTATTTCATTATTGGATATATGATTTTGGAAATTGCCTTGTTCTACGCTAAATTGAAAGACGACAATGTGAATCACTTAGCCCACCTTGGTGGAGCAATCGTAGGGGCAATCATTGTACTTTATTGGAGAAAACGTTCGAATAATTTTTATTAATAGGTATGAGCAATCCGTTTTTAAATGAACTTCGTTACCAATTGAGTAAGAAATCTTCGTTGATTCTTCTTATTCTCATTAATTTATTTGTCTTTCTCGCTATCGGGATCACGATGACAATTGGGCACTTATCTAAAGCTGATGGGCCTGTTAGTGAACTTCTGATCAAAATCTTCATGTTGAATGGTTCACCCAAAGGTTTTTTACATGCGCCATGGGGAATTGTTACAAGTATATTCGCGCATTTTGACGTTCTTCACTTTTTGTTCAACATGCTCTTTCTTTATTTTTCTGGAAGAATGTTCTTGCAGTTTTTTACATCAAGAAGACTGTTACATCTTTATGTAGTTGGAGGAATCGCAGGAGGTTTACTGGAAATTGCGGCACATTCTGTTTTTCCTGGTTTAAGCGGACATGAAACCGTAATTGTTGGAGCTTCAGGTTCTGTAATGTCCATTTTTATGGCTATGGCATTCTATAAACCCAATCTTGAGATCACATTGTTCGGAGGCATTAATATTCGACTGATTTTAATTGCTGGTATCTACCTGTTACTCGACGTTGTGGGACTGGCGAACGATGACGGAACTGCACATTTTGCACATTTAGGTGGTGCATTAATTGGTTTTTTATCGGTAACTAACTTAAATTCGTCTAGAAATATCATCAATATGTCGGAATCATTTGGACAACGGTTTAAAAAATTCTGGTCGGGAATTTTTAAGCCCGGACCTCGAATGAAAGTTGAAAGAGGCGGCAGACCAAAAACGGATGAACAGTTCAATTTGGATAAAAAAGCGCGTCAGGAGAAAACAAATAAGATTTTGGATAAAATTTCAAAGTCTGGATATGAATCGTTGAGTAAAGCAGAGAAGGAATTTTTGTTCTCTCAAAGTCAGAAATAAAGCATTAATGAGCGCTTGGTACAAGAAAGTATTTCGATTCCGTACTATACTGGTTATTCTCAGTGTGACGGTTTTGTGCTGTCTTTTCCTTGCTTATTTATGTCCGTATGTTCACCCCGACACGCTTGAGATCCTTCCTTTCTTTGGATTGATCTATCCAGTAATTATCATTGCCATTTTCGTACTCATCATCATTTGGGCTTTTCAAAAATCGAGATGGG
>CBFGNV010000102.1:0-11080 GCA_965650275.1 uncultured Fluviicola sp.
ATACTGCGCACCATGCTCACTGCTGGATAAATAAGCTCCACCCAAATCAACTGCAAAAGCAACCTGAATAACATCACCACTTTCAATAATCTTTGCATAACCGTCAAAATGCTTCTCTCCCATCGATTTCATGGTTGTTTGCATCGCAATGTACTCGCCTTTTGTGGATTCAAATTTTCCACCCCAATCTTTCATTTCACTTTTCAATTCCTTTTCTACAACATCTTTTGATGCGTAAGGAATTGTAACTACGATGGCATTGTGACTTCCGTTATTGAATGAAACCGATTTTTCGTCAATTTTTACTTCTTGGGCAAAGGAGAAAGAAACAATTGCAGAAGCAGCAATCGATCCCATTAGAGAGTAGATATTATTCATGGTTCTATAATTTAGTTTCCAAGGTACAAATTATTCAGAAAAGCCGGAATATTTAATGAATTCTAAATTCCAAAATTGTAAATTTCAAAAAGCAGGACGTTTTAGAATAGTAATTGGGCTGTTCCCGCCCTTACCTTCCAATCTTATCAACGAGTAACTTTAACACATCTAGGGCTTTAACATTTACAATTTTGGAATTTAGAATTAAAAAGGTGTATCCGAATATCTTAATGTCTAATTTTACGCATGCTTTTTTCAGAAATTGTTGGTCAAGACGAAGTAAAAAATCACATTATTCAGGAGATTCAATCCGGGAAAATGAGTCATGCCCAATTGTTTCTAGGAAAATTCGGTTACAGTTCCTTGCCTCTTGCCCTGGCTTTTGCCCAATACCTTTATTGTCAAAACAGAACTGAAACAGATAGCTGCGGCACTTGCGATTCTTGTCGAAAAGTGAGTTCACTTCAGCATCCCGATCTACATTTTTCGTTTCCAACTGTGCAATCGAAATCCAAGAATTCGGATGGGTTTCTGAATGAATGGCGGAAAATTGTTAAGGAGAATCCATTGTTTAGTCCGCATGAATGGTGGAAATACATGGACGAAAAAGGAACCAAACCGATTATTGGAACTGACGAAAGTGCGAGCATCATCAAAAAAATGGCGCTACGTTCCTTTGAAGGTGGATATAAGATCATTGTTATGTATCAGGCAGAAGCGATGAATGAAACCTGCGCCAATAAATTGCTGAAATTGTTGGAAGAACCGCAGCCAAAAACCATTTTCATTCTGCTTGCTGAAAGTACCGTTCAGCTTTTGCCGACCATTCTTTCCAGAACACAGGTTGTGCGCATTCCATCTTATTCCATTGATGTTCTGACGCATTATCTGGAGCAAAGAGGAGCTGGAAGAGAAGTTTCGATTTCTTTGGCAGCTCGTGCAGAAGGAAGCTTGCAGGTCGCGCGACAAAATTTGGAAGAATCGGGCGACACAGCAGAAAACCGAGAACTTTTCATTCAATTAATGCGTGTTTGTTTCAAAAAAGAAGTGAATTCGATGTTGGATTGGGTAGGTCTCATTGGAATGAAATCGCGTGAAGAACAAAAGATTTTCGTGGATTACAGTTTACACATGGTCCGCCAAAGTTTATTGAAGAATTACACGGAAGAAATGCTTGTTCGCGTTTCACCAGAAGAAGCCCAGTTTTTAGCTAATTTCTCGCGTTTTATTACCAATAATAACTGCCTGGATTTCATGCAATTGTTCACCGACGCACACTATCATCTCAATAGAAATGCGCACGGACAATTGTTATTCACAAACCTGTGTTTCCAAGTGATGCGTTTCATTCACAAAGCATAGGACATTATTTCTTATTTTTACATTCAAATTATACAAAACTATGGCATGTTCCTCATGTAGTAGCGGAGGCGGTACGCCCCGTGGCTGTAAAAACAATGGAACCTGTAGTTCTGGTGGGTGCAACAAACTAGGTGTATTCGATTGGTTGGCAAATATGCAGATGCCAGGCGGACAAACACCATATGATATACTGGAAATACGCTTTAAAAACAGCCGTAAGGCTTTTTATCGCAACGCTAAAAACCTATCGCTGCAAGTTGGCGACGCAATTGTGGTTGAAGCAAGTCCGGGTTACGATGTAGGAATCGTTTCTGTTGTTGGAGAACTCGCTAGAATTCAGGTTAAGAAAAAGGCACCAAGCCTTAAACCTATGGAAGTGCGCAAGATTATTCGCATTGCCACTCAGGAAGATATTGATAAATGGTCGGAAGCACGTTCACTTGAGCGTGAAGTAATGTTTCAGGCGAGAACACTTGCTGTAAATCTAGGCTTGGAAATGAAAATTTCAGACGTAGAATATCAGGGTGATTTAACGAAAGCTACATTCTACTACACAGCCGAAGGTCGTGTGGATTTCCGTCAGTTGATCAAAGACATGGCGGATAAGTTCAAGATTCGTATTGAAATGCGCCAAATTGGTAGCAGACAAGAAGCTCAACGTTTAGGCGGAATTGGGTCTTGTGGTCGTGAATTGTGTTGTTCAACATGGTTGACAGACTTCCGATCGGTTTCAACAGCAGCAGCTCGTTACCAGCAATTATCGCTTAATCCGCAAAAATTAGCCGGACAATGTGGTAAGTTGAAATGTTGCTTGAACTACGAATTGGATATGTACTTGGAGGCCATCAAAAGTTTCCCTACAAACGATACCAAGCTTCAAACCGAAAAAGGTTTTGCAACTCACATTAAGACTGACGTTTTCAAGCGTCAAATGTGGTACATTCTTCATGAAGAAGGAATGTTTGCTCCGGCATTGATTCCGCTTACTCCTGAACGTGTTCGTGAGGTAGCGAAGATGAATCAAAACGGTAAAAAACCTGCAGATTTACGTGAATACGAACAGGAAGTATTGAAAAAAGAGCCTGATTACGATAACGTAGTTGGTCAGGATTCATTGAATCGTTTCGACAATAAATTCACTTCTAAAAACAAGAAGAAGAAAAAACGTCCACAAGGTAAAGTGAACGCTGATGCTTCAACAGGTACTGCACAAGTTCAGGAACAAAAACCGAAACAACAGCAACAACCGAAGCAACAACAGCAACAAAAACCTCAGCAGAATAAACCACAGCAGCAACCAAAACCTAAAACCAATGATGGAAATGTAGAGGGAGCTGCGCAAACTGGTGAAGGTGGACAAAAGAAAAAACGCTTCAATAAACGAAGACCACCGCGTAAAAACAATGGACCAAATGAACAACAAGGTGCTTAAACTCGTTCTTGCATTGGTAGTTGTTACAACTTTAGCGAGTTGTGGCGATTCTCCTTTATTTACTGAAACTGTGGCGTTTCCAAACAATACCTGGACGCTGGAGAATAAACCCGTTTTTACGGTTGATATTCCTGATACCACGAAGTATTATACGGTTGATGTAACGGTGAGAACAACCACGGATTATTCGTACAATAACCTTTGGTTTTTCTTGCATGCGAAAACACCAAATGGTCAAATTGGACGAGAACCAGTGGAAGTGAAAATTGGTAATCCCGACGGATCATGGATTGGAGAGAAATCCGGAACAATAGTTACCACCAGCGTTCAATTCAGTCACCGTAAATTTCCACAAAAAGGAAAGTACATTTTTACGCTTGAACAAGGAATTACAGAGAAAGAGATTACGGAAGTAATTGATATTTCTTATACTGTAAAAGAAGATAAGACAAAATGAAAATAGCAATTCAAAACAGCTCCACGAATGAAATTCCTGCCTACGCAACAGAAGGCGCAGCAGGATTAGATGTTCGTGCAAACTTGAGTGAGCCTGTTACTTTGCAACCTCTGGAAAGACGATTGATTCCAACAGGATTAAAAGTTGCAATTCCTAAGGGTTATGAAATTCAGGTTCGTCCACGCAGCGGATTGGCATTTAAACACGGAATTACGGTTTTGAATACACCAGGAACTATTGATGCAGATTACCGCGGAGAAATTGGAGTTTTACTGGTAAACTTATCCAACACTCCATTTGTTGTTGAACATGGTGAACGCGTTGCCCAGTTGGTAGTTGCAAAACATGAACAAGCTGAATGGGAAGTTGTAAATGAATTAGATGAAACTACTCGCGGTGCTGGCGGATTTGGCAGTACCGGAGTTCAATAAAGAAGTAGATCAGCCGTGCTGAACACTTCGCAACAAAAAACGAAGTAGATGAAAGTAATTGTTCCAATGGCCGGACGTGGCAGCAGATTACGTCCACACACACTTACAGTTCCTAAACCACTTGTGCCGGTTGGTGGAAAGCCAATTGTTCACCGTTTAGTGGAAGATATTGCTGCTGTTTGTAACGAACCAATAGAAGAAATTGGTTTCGTTATTGGTGATTTCGGTGTAGAAATTGAAGCCGAATTGATCAAAGTAGCTGAGAAATTAGGAGCAAAAGGAAGCATCTTTTATCAGGATAAACCGCTTGGAACAGCTCATGCCGTTCTTTGTGCCGAGAAATTACTTGATGGTCCTGTTGTGGTTGCATTCGCTGATACCTTGTTCCGAGCAAACTTTACAATTGATCCGGAAGCGGATGGAATTCTTTGGGTGAAGCAAATTGAAGATCCTAGTGCATTTGGTGTGGTAAAAATGGACGATAACGGAGATATTATTGACTTCGTTGAGAAACCACGCGAATTTGTTTCAGATCTGGCAATGATTGGAATTTACTATTTCAAAGATGGAATGGCATTGCGCAATGAGCTGAACTTCCTGGTGGAAAACGGAATCATCAAAAGCGGTGAATACCAATTGCCGGATGCTCTGCGTCGCTTGACTGAAAAAGGGAAACGCTTTAAACCAGGTGAAGTTGACGAATGGCTGGATTGCGGGAACAAGGAAGTTACCGTTATTACCAATCAACGCGTTTTGGAATACGATAAGGAAAAAGGCCTGGATCTTGTAGATCCATCCGCAAAATTGTTAAACTCCGTGATTATTCCACCGTGTTATATTGGAAAAGATGTCATTCTTGAGAATTCTGTAGTTGGACCGCATGTTTCGCTTGGAAAAGGATCTATGGTTACCAACTCGATTATCAAGAATAGTATTCTTCAGCAGAATTCAATTATTATAGATGCAAATCTTCGCGATTCGATGTTAGGATCTCATTCCAAATACAAAGGTTTGGCACGTGATCTAAGTTTGAGTGATTATTCAATTATTGCCTAATGAAAAAGTTTGTCGTTTTCAGTATTATTCTTTTGGCTTTTGCACAGTGCAAGACTCCAAAAACCACGTCGAATGTTAGTTCGGAAAACGACAATGCCTACAGAAGGACATTTCACACAGGCGTTCGGCTGAAAACGGCTGGACAAATCAAGGAAGCAATAACTGCTTTCGATTCTTGCATTGTTGCGCGACCAAACGATGATGCAGCAGCATACGGTTTATCTCAATGTTATTTAATGTTGAACGACAAAACCAGTGCGGCCAAGTATACAGAAATAGCTTCCAAAATTGACCCTAAAAATCGTTGGTACACGCAAGAATTGGCGTACATGTATTACGAACAGGGACGAGTTGAAGAATCCGCAGCTTGTTTTAAGCAATTGGTAGAATTAGAACCAAGAAATGTAGATTGGTGGTTTGGCTATGGTGAAGTATTGAAACGAATGAAGAAATACAGTGAGGCCGTAAATGCATACAACAAAATGCAGGATCAAACTGGACTTATTCCTGAAATTTCGATTGAAAAATTCAACTTGTACATGCAGTTGAAACAACCAGAAAAAGCCATAAACGAAATTCAGGAAGCACGAAAAATGTATCCAAACGATATTTCCCTGATTGGAACTTTGGTTGATTATTATTTCAACAACAACCAAATGGATAAAGGTCAGGCAATGTTGGAAGAATTGGTGAAAGCCGATCCAAACAATGGTCGGGCTTATTTGTTTTTGGGAGAGCTTTACTTGCGTCAAAATCGTAAATCAGATTCTTACCAGGCTTACCAAAAAGCATTTACCGGACAGGGTGTAACTATTGATCAAAAAGTGAATGTGCTGCTCACCTTTTACGAAAATCAATTCAAGGTAGATCCTGAAGTTATTGAGTTGGGGAAAACATTGGTTCAGCAACATCCAAATGAAGCCAAATCACATTCCGTTTTGGGCGATCTGTACCTGCAGAAAGAAATGAAGGCTGAAGCACTTGCTGAATACAAAAAAGCATTGACATTCGACAATACAAAGTATCCCATTTGGAAGCAAGTACTTTTAATGGAGTATGAGAACAGAAATTTTGAGGAATTGTATAAGGATGCGAAAGCATGCGTTTCCCTGTTCCCAACACTTTCAAACGTTTACCTGCTTTACGCCATAGCCTGTAACCAAATCGGTAAATACGGTGAAGCTATTGAAGCGGGAGAAATTGGAAAAGACTTAGTGGTTGGTGATAAAGGAACAGAAGCCGAATTCTATTCTCAATTAGGTGAGTCGAATTTCATGATCAAGGAATATAAAGCCGGGATTGTTTGGTACGAAAAAGCAATTTTGACTGATCCGAAAAACTTGTTGATCAAAAATAACTATGCAACGCGTTTGGCATTAACCAAAACAGATCTAAAAACGGCTCGCGACCTGGTAGATAAAGTACTTCTTGAAGCACCAACAAATGTGGTCTTCAAAGCAACAGAAGGGTTGGTGCAATTACAGGAAGGAAAACATGCAGAAGCACTTGCTACTTTGAAGAAAGTGAACGAAATGCAACCTAATGAACGCAATTACGTAGATTACCTCGGTGATGCTTATTTTTTCAATGGGGAAATCAATTTAGCCGTTGAAAACTGGAAGAAAGCCAAAGAACTGGGAGCAAAAAATAAATCAATTGAAAAGAAAATCTCTGAACGCAAATATGTTGACCCAATTTACTAAGTTGTTCTTTCTTGTTGGACTTGTTCTTGCATCTTGCAAAACAGTTGAAGGGGAATTTAAACCGGAAAGGGTAAAGAACAAAAAAACCGAAGAATTGGTGACTGCGATGGATAGTTTATCAAATAAACGTCCTGAACATTTCTTTTCGAGAATTAGCACCACGTTTGCAGATACCAACAGAACGGTTAATTTCAGAACGTCTCTTAGAATGACAAAGGATAGTGCTGCATGTGCATTAATTACTAAAGCCGGACTTCCGGTTGCACAGGCATTAATCCGTCCCGATTCAGTTCAGATCAGCAATAAATTAAACGACTGTTACATTCGAAAAGATCTGAGTTATTTCAAAGAATCTTTTGGAGTTGATTTCAGTTACAACGATATAGAAGAATTGATTTTAGGATTACCTATTGGATTTGATACGAGCTACCGTTATTTCCAAATCAACGATCCTTTCCAATACATCCTTTCCTCCAAAAAGAAACGTGAGGTAAGACGAGAATTGAAAGACGACAATAACGAAAGAGACAGAAACAGGGAGCGTGATAGAAATCGTGATAGAGACCGTGACAGAAACGAGGACGAGAATCCAATCATTGTTCAGTATTACATTAACGGTGATTTAAGTTCTTTGAACAAGATCTTCATTGACTCGCCTCAAGACACCACAAGTATTACCATACAATATTTGTCAAGAGATTCAATAAGTAACTTTTTGATCCCTCACGACGTACAAATTGACATCAAAACTCCGCGTAACAATATTTACATCGAGTTGAAGTATAAGCAAACAGAGATCAACGTCCCTGAAAAAATGGAGTTCATAATTCCTGAAGACTATGAAGAATGTGGTACTAAAGAATAGTTGTTTAGCCTTGCTGGCACTTTTTGCTTTTAGTAATTCTTTTGCTCAAAGTAAAAGTGAACAACTACAGGCTGAGCAGAAAAAACTTGAAAAGAAACTTTCCAGTACGAAAACCCTGTTAGACAAAGCGAAGAAAAATACGACGAGTTCACTGAACGAACTAAAGCTGATTGAAAATCAGGTGAAGAGTCGTGAAGCTTTGGTACAAAACGTAGACAATCAAATTCGTGGAACAGAACTTAGTTTACAATCTAAAGGAAGCGAAGTAAAAGAACTTGGAACCCGCATTGAAAAACTGAAAGCACGTTTTAAAAAGATGATGCTTTACGCTTACAAGCACAGAAACAAATACGGGAAGATGATGTACATTTTCTCGGCCCACAACTATTTTGAAGCGGTTAAACGCAACAGTTATTTGAATAAAATTGCGGAGATCCAACAAAAACAATACAAAGTCATTCAGCAGAACAAATTGAGTCTGCACAAAGAATTGAAGGATATTTCTGAGATTAAAAAAAGTCAGGAACAACTGCTTCAAACTAAGCTTTTGGAACGTGATATGGTTCTTCAGGACAAACAAAAGAAAGAGCAAACACTTGCCAAGCTGAAAAAAGACGAAGGAAAACTAACCGCTGAATTAAAAGCTGCGGAAAAGCAAAAAGCAGAAATCCAGAAGAAAATCAAGAAAGCCATAGAACAAGAAATTGCGGCAACCGCAGCGAAAGAAAAAAAGGCAGCTTCATCTTCAAAAACTACAACTAAAACCACGACTACAACTAAAACTTCGGACAAAGCTCCTGAGAAAAAAGTGGTTGAAGTTACAGAGACGAAAGAAAGTGCGGCTTTAGGGAAAAACTTTGAAGCCAATAAAGGAAAATTGCCATGGCCAGTTCTTAAGGGTGCTTTGGTTGAAGCTTACGGTAAAAATCCACATCCAACATTAAGTGGTGTTTTTACTAACAACAATGGTGTTGATATTGGTGCTCCGAAAAACTCGCAGGTGCGTGCTGTTTTTGAAGGCGAAGTAACCAGCGTTATCAGCATTCCGGGAGCAGGTAAATGTGTGATCATTAAACATGGAAACTACCGAACTGTTTACAGTAACTTACAGGAAGCTTATGTTTCTGTTGGAGCTAAGGTCTCAACGAAGCAAAGCATCGGAAGTTTGCTTTCAGATTCTGATTCGAACTTGTCTACAGTGCATTTTGAAATTCATCAGGTTGTAGATGGTGCTGCGGTGAAGATGAATCCATCTCTTTGGTTGACACAATAGCAATAAATTACAGCTAAAAATAAAGTCACGCATCTTAGACACGTGACTTCGAAACACTTTTAGTAGCATATTTGTCTTTAATATTTATTACTAAGAGCATTCAAAATTGTTCTCTGACAATGCTCTTTTACTTCATAGAACCAAACGTACTTGGTTTCGGAAGCAAGGCAGCGCTTTTGTCTTCTTTTGAGGATGATCCTTTTGATTCCACCAAATTTTCACTCAATTGTAGGTTTAAGCTCGGCACAGTAGCGTCTAACATTCTAGTGCTTTTTTCATACTGTTCCCGCTGAATCACATAAACAGTGTCGACAGAATTCGCTGACAGCTGACTTAACATTGCAGCTGGAGAATGAAGATTCGGAGCAACCTCATAAACGGTATCGTGAACCACTTGTACAACCGGAGACGAATTTTGAAGGGAAATCCCAAAGGGCTGATCGATCAACTGGAAATCAATTCCGCTTTTGCCTGAGAATAAAAAGAAGCCAAGCAATAAACAGGCAGCGCCAATTAGTACCTGATACAATGGAATTCCGCGCATTAAAATTGCTGGTTTTTCAGGTTTCGTTTCCAAAACGAGCGGAACAGCTGTTGGATATTCCAACTCCTCAGTTGAATCCAGAATCATCCGTTGAAGATCATACTCCTGTTCAGAAATATGCTGATCTACGAAAGTACGCTCTTCCGTATTTAAAGATCCGTATGCCTTCGAAGCAATCAGATCAAACAATCGTGCAATATGATCTTCCATATCAATTCAATTTAAAAACATTTGTTTCAAAGCTCGGGTCATAATGCTTCAAGCTTTCTGTAATTTTTCGGGTAGCATAGAATAGTCTCGACTTCACAGTTCCAAGTGAGGATTCCGTTATTTCTGCTATTTCATTCAGTGAGAAATGTTCGAGGTAGCGCAAAACAAAAACGGTCTTATGATAATGCTCCAGCTCATCAATACTTTTTTGCAAGGCGGCTAAGAACAACTTCTTCTCCAATTTACTTTCGTCAAGAACCCCCAGTTTACTTGTTTCCGTATTCAGTTCCACCAACTTTCCATGGTGGCGATAAGCGGTTTTACACATGTTGGAAGCAATGGCAAAAACCCAGGAATAAAAACGTTTTTCAGGATCAAAGAGGTGTTTTTTCTCCATGATCTTAAGGAAAACCTCCTGCACAAAATCTTGTGCCAGATCCACATCTTTATTCAGCATTTTTATAAAATAACCGAGCAGTTTCTTACTGTAGCGCGCATGCAATTCCACCAAGGCAGATTCTGCCAGTTTAGCCGAAGAAGGAGCATGATGGCTCATGATTTGAACCATCAACTGCTCGTCGCTTTGCTGTTTTTGATGTAAACTACTCAACTGTGCTTCTTTACTATTGCTCAATGATTTCCATTACGATTCTGAATCCTGTTTCCGGATTTGGACCAGCATACTTCTGAACTTTATCAAAACTACACTCTTCGTATAAATTATACCACGATCCGCCCTTTGCTTCGCCTTTTACAGATGTCATTTCAGCAATGTTACCAAGCATATTGAACATCCCCATTTTGTTTGGTTCATAGCTCGTTACTTTTACCATTTGGAAACCACCATCATCTGCAAATTTTCCGGGTTCAGTTTGAATATTCGCCAAATAACATCCTTTCGAATTTCGTACAAATGGTCCGTTAAATGGATTAGTAGCCTTCGCGTCTCCGGAACCTGCTGCCAAACGCCATTCGTCTTGAGTTGGTAATCGGAAAATCACTTGTGTATATGTGCGTTTGCGCTGCATGTTGTATTGTTTTGTCAACCACTCGCAATAGGCTTTTGCGCCCTCATATGTCATGTTAACTGCAGGGTACTCGACGTATGCCGGATGCCAATGATAAAAATTCTGCATAGGCTCATTCCCCAAACTAACAAACTTACCTTTTGACCATTGAGTAGAATCATAATTACACGTTTCATATAGCGCTGTGTTTCCTGAAACCTTCAAATTTTGCAGAAACTTATTGTAATCCTGATTCGTAACTTCATATTTGTCGATGTAAATATTGCCGTTCAATTTCACCATATTTTTCTCGAGAGTTTTCAAATCTAAAACTGCTGTTAGTAAGGGCAGCGATTTATTGG
>CBFGNV010000103.1:0-10981 GCA_965650275.1 uncultured Fluviicola sp.
AACTCATTGTCAGCTGGATTAGGGTAAAGAATAGCTCCATTTACAGAAGTCAATTCATCTAAACCAACAACAACTGCATCAGATTAAGGACCTTCGTAGATATTGATATCATCAAGGTAAATGTTGTTACCACCACCAGATTTGAATTCAAATTTGAAACGGAAGTTCTCCACCCAATAAGAAGGTGTAAGGTTTGTAACGTGAACAGTCACCCAGTTATTAGCTGCCGGTGTCCAAGTACTTGTTGCTGTAGCCCCTTGAGTCATTGTTGTTGCACTTAAGGTTTTACGTACGTTCCATGTTTCTGCACAATCGTCAGTAAAATAAACTTTCAACTGATCTGTATTTGCAGACTGTCTTTTTCTGTAAGCGTAACGGAAAGAGAAAGTTGCTTCAGAAGCTGTGATTCCTGATAAATCTACCTGACCTGAAATAAGGTTATCAATTGCATCTGCAGCTTGACCAAAGTTTGCCAATTTAACAGAGTTTGTTCCTGTGTTACCAGCAGTATTTGTAACTGCCCATGCTGTAGTGTTTCCAGGCGTTTCAGTAAACCAACGTGTTGAACCGCTGAAATTGCTCATTCCTTCAAAACTTTCATAGAATGGAAGTGTTTCGTTGTTAGGAAGAACCACAACGGAAACCGTGTAATTATCAGAAGTGCTTCCGTCAGTAGCTACTAAAGTTACTGTATAAGTTCCAGGAGTATTCCAGGTAGTTGTTGCATTTTGAGTTGTTGCACTAGCCGGAGATCCTGAAGGGAATGTCCATGTCCAACCTGTAACCAAATTAAATGATTCATCTGTAAAGTCAACTGCTTCACCAGTACAAACCTGAAGTTTTGGAGTAGAGAATTTTGCCTGACAAAGAACTGGTGTTGCACCTGCTCCAACTGCACTTAAGTTAGCTGGCGACATTACGTTTGCACGTCCTGTACTTGCAACATTCAATGCAGCACGCATTCTTGTAACTTGTCCTGCTGTGAACATTTTAGAACAGTAAGAATAGTCCATGTAGTTCTCAACGTTATCAATTTGGTTGAATCCCCAGTAAGCTTGATCTTCGTTACAAGTGTTTGCACCAAGAGCACAAGATGTAGATCCAATTGTAGCCGGAGTATCGTTAACACCATCTGTATCACAATCAACGCCTGGGTTGTTTGTTCCACCCCAAACGTGTTCAAGGTTTAACCAGTGACCCACTTCGTGTGTAAGAGCTCTACTTGTTCCTTCAGAAGAAGTACCAATGTTTCCAAGGTAGTTATTCAAGATCCAGATTCCGTTTTGCATAGAAGTCGCTGACCATGAACCCGGTAACATTGTGTATCCCGCAGCACCACCAATTTCAGCACAAATGAAAACATTAAGATATTTGTTTCCTGGCCATTGTCCCTGGTAAACATCGTTTCCTGCTACAATAGCAGCAACCTGGTCACCACCGTCAGAACCGTCAAACGTTAGTGGACTAACTGTTCTTGTAATTCCGGAAAAACATGCGCCGTTTGGAGCTTTAGTTGCGAGTTCAAAATTAATATCCGCTCTTGCGCGAATAGTTTGGAAAGGAGCTTGAACTGTTGCTGTATCTGCATTTAGCATCGCGTAATCGCGATTAAGAATTGAAAGAGCAGTCATGATCTGGTCTCTACTAATATTCTCAATACCTCCGTTATGAAGTACGTGGAATACTACAGGAATAGTGTACTGCACCGCTTTTTCACCTCCTGATTTGTCCATGTTGTTTAACATGGCTTCAAATTCAGCTTTTTCTTTAGCGATTTGCTTAGCCATTGCTGGATCTGCAAGAAGTGCTGCTTGTTTTTTGTGGGTGATACAGTATTCAACTTGTTCACCGTCACGCGTGTTAGATTTATCTAAAACTCGATTAGGGGTGGTTTGCGCCTTAACTACTCCAATAGCGGAAATAGTAAGGAGAGAGAGCATAATTTTTTTCATTTTTTACGAGCTAGTTTTACATTAAATAAGATGCTTTACAACGAATAGGGTTGTAAACATGCATGGCAAAAGCGTCGGAAATTTACGAAAACTTAATTGAAATGTAAACTAAATGTATTTATCGGTTGTTTTTTTTGATTAAGTGGATTCAATCAAAATCGGAAATAGCCCATAGAACTTTGCTTGTTGGGCGCTGATCAATCAATGCGAAAATCTTTTCTGCCACAAGAGAAGCGTCTTTTAATTCATCGTTTTTGTGAAAATTAATGAAACGTTCAACTGCAGAAAACTGATTCAATGTCGATTGACGAATTTTTTCCTGCATTCCGGTATTTACAACTCCGGGTGAAAATGCATAAACCTGAACATTGGAATGCTCTTTTTCATTTTCTTCTTCCTGAACGGTTTGCAGAAATAAATCAACAGCTGCTTTTGAAGCGCAATAACCTGCCCAGGAGGCGATTGGGCGTTTTCCGGCGCCAGAACTTATAAAAACACAAGTAAATGGTTTCTGATTTCCCTGCTGAATCAATTTATGAAAAAGGGTTACTCCAGCGTTGAAGTTTACTTGCATGATCTCGATATGAGAACTGTTTTTCAGTTCTGAAAATCGACCAATTCCCCCTAAAACACCAGCATTATGCACAAATGTTATGGGGTCATCTGTTAACGGAATTTGAAGTTTTTCAACTTCCTCAGGATTGGATAAGTCACACTTCAGATGCACGTAATTGGAATGTTGAATACTTTGGTTTCTACCAATTCCAATCACGCTCTCATTTTTCGACAGATACAATTCTGCCAAGGCCTTTCCAATTCCTTGAGATGTTCCGGTTATGATTATCATATGATAAGTCAAAAAGCAAAAGGTAAAAGTTAAAATATTGAACGATTTTGACTTTTACCTTTTCACTTTTGAATTTATTTAAGTGCTTGCTCCAAATCCGCAATCAAATCCTCCACGTCTTCCACACCAACGCTCAAACGAAGCAGATTATCTACAACTCCCGATTTTTCTCTATCCGCTTTAGGAATAGATGCGTGGGTCATTGTTGCCGGATGATTAATTAAAGATTCAACACCCCCTAAAGATTCAGCCAAAGAGAATACTTTAAATGATGATGCTACTTTGAAGGTATTTTCAATCGCTGTATTTTTCAAAACGATAGAGATCATTCCACCAAAATCACGCATCTGACTTTTAGCGATGTCATGATTCGGATGTGTTTCAAAACCTGGCCAGTACACTTTTTCAATAGCTGGATGATCCTTTAGGAAATGAGCGATTTTTCTTCCGTTTTCACAATGTCTTTGCATTCTCAAATGCAGTGTCTTGATCCCACGAAGAACAAGAAATGAATCCATAGGACCAGGATTTGCTCCGGAACTGTTCAGGATGAAATACAATTGTTCGTGTAATTCGTCGCTGTTGGTAATCAAAGCACCCATAACTACATCCGAGTGTCCACCCAAATATTTTGTAACCGAATGCATTACGATATCAGCTCCCAAATCCAATGGATTTTGTAGATATGGTGATGCAAAGGTGTTATCTGCGACCATCAATACGTTATTGTCTTTTGCAATTTTTGAAACTGCCTTAATATCAATAATCTGCATTGTTGGATTGGTTGGCGTTTCTGCCCAGATCAATCGCGTCTTATCGTTGATATAATTCTTAACGTTCTCTGCATTCGTCAAATCCACGAAGTGAAATTTAATGCCAAACTTTTCGTAAAGTTTCACGAACAGACGGTACGTACCACCGTATAGATCGTCACCAGTAATTACTTCGTCACCTGGACTAAGTAATTTCAAAACAGCATCAGTTGCTGCAACTCCACTACTAAAACAAACACAATGTTTTCCGTTTTCCAAAGCTGCAAGATTCGCCTGAAGTGCTTCACGGGTTGGGTTTTTACCTCTCGCATATCCAAAACCTTTATTTACACCAGGAGCCTCCTGAACGTATGTTGAAGTTTGGAAAATGGGTGTCATAATTGCACCGGTTGTTGGATCAGGTTGAACACCGGCGTGAATAGCTTTGGTTCCGAATTTCATGTTTTGAGCGCTCATTTTTGACGAGAATTTTATGCCTCGCAAAATTACTGCTTGCTTTTGACTTTCGTTGTGTTTTCCAAGAATTAAAATTTCAGATAATATAGTTCAAAATCTTTCGACATTGCTTTTTGGTTGTCGGCTGTAAATAGTTCGAACCAAACATGAATTCCTTTTTTTCCCGTAGAGAATGAAAGTAGCCCAAAGTTGTTTTCCATTACCGGGCCTTGAATTCGATTGGTGTTGGGTGTTGCCCGGTGCCATTTTGAACTCAAACCACTGGATGTGAAATCGAATAAGGTATAACCACCTTTTATTTTTAAGCTGGAGATTTCGGCGTAATGAACGTCTCCGGATAGAATCATTACACCATTCGCTTTGGTTTTTCGCAACAGTTTCAAAAAGCGTTTTTTCTCTCTGGGGAAATTGTTCCACGATTCATAGCCATTATAACTGTGTGCAAATTGAATACTGCTGCATACCAATCGAACGTCTGCCGATTTTTCCAATTCTTTTTCCAGCCAAACCCACTGTTCATTTCCAAGTAAAGTGCTTTGTTTCGAATTGTTCGGGCAGTAACTTAAACCGTAATTGTAGCACGTGTCTTTTTTCATTCGATCGTCGTATGGCAATAATTCGTCTCGAAAATAGCGCGTGTCCAGCATAATGACTTGAATCACCAAACCCGTATCCTGAATCATATACGAAGTGTAAATTCCCTCGTGTGTTCTGCGTTCTGAACTCAACGGTTCCTGAAAAAAGTCATAGAAAAGCGCTGTCGATTCTTTCTTCATCGGATAACTGCTTCCGGCGTCGTTTTCGCCAAAATCATGATCGTCCCAGGTTGCCCAAATTTGAACACTGTCTTTTAAATGCTGATACGAGGTGTGATCATTGAGTATAGAATATCTCAATCGCATTTCTGCAGTATCTCTTGTGTCTGCATAGATGTTATCCCCCAAAAACAAAAAATGTGTTGGATGGTGCGTCATAATCGTATCGAAAATATCGAGTGGATCGGACTGTCTTGCACACGAACCAAAAGCAATCCGACTGTTTTGTGCATTAGAAATAGAAAGACTAAAAGCAAAGATGGAGAAAAGGAAAAGACGCATATGGGTGAATTTGCTGCTGTGAAGATAAGGAAACTATATGCTAGTACTGGCAAGATGCACTCACTAGTTTAAGGTAAAGCAAGATTCATTACTTTCGTTAATTGATAGTTATGACTGATTCTCCGTTTGATATCCAAAGTTTTATTCATGAGCTGTCTGACATTCCTTTGTCGGATATGCTTTGTGACTTAGATATGGAACAAGATAAGGTTATCCAACTTCAATCTTTGCCATCTGAAAAGCAGGTTTTTGAGATCAGCGGCTCACTGAAGTCCATTCTAAAACAAGCACAAGAATTTCGGAAAGAAGCGGATCTGAATTCGTTATGTGCCGTGCATTATCTTATTCATTGGAAAATTGAAGGGAATGAGCTCAAAACGCCTTTGTTCCTCTTTCCGTTGCAATGGTCGGTTAACCGTCAAACCCAGCAATTGAACGTTCAAAGTGATGAAGTTTTTGAGGTGAATCCTTTTGTGAAACGGATCCTTAGAAATTGGACGGATGAAAATCCTGATATTGAAAATAGTTCTGTTGAACAGGTTTTAGGGTTCATTCAGGAGATTGCTGTTAAACACAGCATCGAATTGCAGCTGGAGGAAAAATCGGTTCTTGGGAATTTCCACTATCACCGATTTCACATTTTACGAGAACTGGAGGGGATTCAACGTTCATCAGATAAATCGTCTCTCTTGAGCGCTTTGCTTGGGTTTAAAGAAAATGCAATCGAAGTTTTGGTTTTGCCCGATGGATTATTGACGGTTGCGGATACAGATCAGTTGAACGTTTTCAAGAACTTTGAATCCGAAAATGTGGTTGTTCAGGGTCCGCCGGGAACGGGTAAATCTCAGGTTCTGGTAAATCTGCTGGGTAAATTGATCTCGACTGAAAAACGAACGTTGGTTGTGTCTGAAAAGAAAGTTGCGTTAGAAGTCATTACTTCCAAATTGACAGATTTGAATCTGAATCCGTTTGCATTTGTGGTTCATAGTCAAACCAGAAGTCGCGATTTATTGGAACATTTGAAGTCAACCTGGTTGATGCTTGAGGACGGAGAAGATAAATTCAAACCGGGACTTCAACTTTCAAAACAGCGCTTGGCACAATTGCAGCAATTGTTGGATCGTCTCAATTCTCCAACGTTGGTTGGAGGTGTTTCCTACAATGAATTTCTGGAATTGAAGAAAGAAACGCCAATTGATGCTTTCAAATTTCGTTCGGATACTCCGGATATAAAAGAATGGCTTGAATATAAGAACAGCGTTCGCGCACTTGATATTACGGTTGGTGGATTGAACAAATTAGCGGGATATAAACCGGCTTTTTTTCAATTGAATAATGGCGATCGCAAGTTTAAATCATGGTTGGAAACTTTGGTGCTCTTGAAGATGGCACTCAATCTTCAATCGTTCAAAGATCTGAAAGAATTATACGAGTCTACAGGACGATGTCAACTGGTTGAAAACGAAAAATATAAACTTTACGCAAATCTGATTCAGAAACCAAAGGAATGGAAAAAATTTGAACGTAATCGTTTACGATTAACTGAAATTTCCAATGAATTGGAGGCTCAAAAAGCGGAAATTGGTCTTTGGAAAAAACAACCATCAGCTTCTGAAATAGAAAGCTATGAAACCGCGAAAGGTTACTTTGCCAAATCGAAGATCAAACGAACCCTGAATTCCTATTTGCAATCGAAAGCAGTGAATCTCGAAATTGCTATCGGGAATTGGAAAAAGCTGGAAGCGCTGAGAACCGAACTAAAAGAATTAGAATCGTATTTCAATAACCTGGAGCTTTCTCCAAATCCGTGGGAACTGGAGTTGGGAGCTGCTTTCGTGAAAAGCATGAGCAATGAATCGGAAGCAAAGCTTGCTGAAGTTGCTGGCTGGACCAGTGAAAAACGTCGTTTGATTTTAAGTTTTCAGTCACAGATTGAGAACTTGTATAAAGATTTGCAGCGCTATTTATTGGTAGAAAATGCTGAAAATCTCGAGGCTGAGGTGTATCGTTCATCAGAGAATTTTGAGCATTTACTTCCGTACAGTTCAAAGATCCAAACTCTTCCACTTTCTATATTAAATTTATTTGAAGAAGCCGGAAACTGGCATCACCTTCAAGCCATCATTCTCCTTTCCAACTGGCGAAAAACGGAAGCGTTGTTTCCTGAACTCATCAAGTTTGATGGCGAACAACTACTAAAGAAAATCGAGAATTGTATCAAGGAGCAAACCGTCGATCAGCATGACTTTTCGGAAGAATTGATCCATCTTCAATTCCAGAAATTCAAAAGCAATAACGCACTTCTTCTAAAGCCTTCGCAAAAATGCAATGCGGAAGAAAAAGAGCTGCGAAATCAATTGAAAAAGGGAAAAGCAATTTTGGTGAAAGAGTTCGGGAAATCCCGAAGTCATATTTCCATTCGTGAGTTATTGGATTCTGAAGCTCGAATCTGGATTCAGGATTTACTGCCTGTTTGGCTGGCAACTCCAACTCAGGTTGCAGATCATTTTCCGTTGCAAACAGATTTGTTTGATGTTGTTGTGTTTGATGAAGCAAGTCAGATTCCGCTTCCGAATGCCTTTGGTTCTTTGTATCGTTCCAAAAGAGCATTGGTTGCAGGCGATGAACAACAAATGTCTCCAACTTCCTATTTCGGAAAAAAGTGGTCGGGACACGATTTGTTGCATCAGGCAATGTTCTATTACAAACGGGTTGCTTTGCGTCATCATTACCGCAGTGAACATGTGGATTTGATTGCTTTTTCAAACAAGCATTTCTACAACAACGAATTGCTCGTTTATCCTTCTTCTGAACGTAAACAGGTTCTATTCAGTCACTTTGTCACCAATGGAATGTTTGTTGAACGTAGGAACGAAACTGAAGCAAAGGAACTTGCGAATAAACTGAAGAAAATTGATTGGTCGAAACGCATTGGAATCGTTGCATTTTCAGAAGAACAGCTCAAAACTGTTTGGAATGCTTGCGATGCTAAAACCCAGAATTTAATTACTGAAGGACAAGAGAACGGCACGATTTTCTTTAAAGCATTGGAGCAGGTTCAGGGCGATGAAGCCGATTTGTTGCTGATTTCAATGGGTTATGGGAAGAATGAAGAAGGAGAATTTCACATGCGATTTGGACCTTTGAATCAGAGTAATGGTTATAAACGTTTGAATGTTTTACTTACACGCGCCACTCAGGAAATTCATTTCTTCCACTCAGTACTTTCCTCAGATTTTGGTATTTCAGCAAATGAAAGCGTTGATCTTTTACGTCGTTTTTTAAATGATTTGGTTTCAGAAGAAAGGGTTTCACAACTCACATTTCCGCATAGTCTTGAACCACTTGTTTTACCGAATAATCAATTGCAAATAGAGAACATCACTTCCAAGATTTCGAGCGCTGTTGAGTTAACTACCCTACTTGGCGTTTTAAAGGCCAGGGGTTGGAATCCCACTTTAATCAATTAAAGGCACGCTTGGGTTAAATTATTTCATAACTGTTGTTAATTCTGTGTAAATTCATGGACTTCAATAAAACAACAATTATGAAAACTGCTTTGAGGACACTCTCACTAACCGCAGTGACGTTTATTTCAGTTGCAACCTCCTTTGCACAGAAAACAGAACTTGTCATTTCAAACTACCTGCAAAAAAATGCTCCAACCTTTGGATTGACGGCGAACGATGTGAAAAACATTGCCATTAGTTCTACCGCAAGCTCACTTGCGCCTGGAGTAAAACATGTCTTTATTCATCAAATGGTTGAGAATACTCCTGTTGTAAACGGAGTTGCTTCAATTGCAATGAAGAACAATGAGGTGGTTCACGTTGCTCCGAGTTTGGTTTCAATTACTGGTTTACAAACCAACACGGTTTCATTACAACCAATCGATGCAGTTATCAAAGCTTGCGAACAATTGGGTATTGCGTATTCACCAGTGGCCATGATTTCAGAGAATGAAAGAGATAACCAATACATTTTTGGAGCTGGAATTTTAGCATATGATAATATTCCGGTTAAACTATTGATTAGAGCCGATAAAGGTCAGTTGACTTACGTTTGGGATTTGAGTATCAATCCAATTGGCTCAACAGATTGGTGGTCGGTGCAAATTTCTGCTTCAACTGGTGAAATGTTATTTAAGAATAACTGGACAGTTTCATGCGGACATTCTCATACTTCTGAAAATACTGCTTGCAATGTAAATTCAGTTTCTTGTGCTCCACCACCTCCTCCGGGAATGGATCAGTATAAGGTGTATGGTTTGCCACTGGAAAGCCCGAATCATGGAAATCGTGGGATTTTGATCAATCCTTCCGACCCAACATTTTCGCCTTTTGGATGGCACGATACAAATGGAACCGTAGGCGATGAATATACGATAACACGTGGAAACAATGTGTACGCATCTGAAGATATGGATGACGATAACCAGCCAGGATATGCACCTGATGGTGGGCCAGCTTTGGATTTTAATTTTGAATACGATTCTACTTTAGGTCCGCTTGGAAATATGGACGCTGTAATCACAAACCTGTTCTACATGAACAACATCATTCATGATGTATTAGCACATTACGGTTTTGATGAAGAAAGTGGAAATTTCCAGGAAAGAAATTATACGAATCAAGGAAATGGAAGCGACGGTGTAAACGCTGATGCTTACGATGGAAGTGGAACAGATAATGCAAACTTCTCTACACCACCAGATGGTTCTAATCCGCGCATGCAAATGTACTTGTGGAATGTAAACAGCAACAGTGCGCATTTGAAAGTTCATTCACCTGATTCTATTGCTGGTAATTACCATACTGCGTATGCCACTTTTGGTCCGGCGATTGAAGTTGGCAATCCGATTTTGGGAGAAATGGTTCTGGTAATCGACGATGGAGTTGATACAACCGATGCTTGCGATAATATTCTGAACGGTCCTGAGTTGAACGGAAAAATTGCGTTGGTTCGTCGTGGTAATTGTAACTACATTGAAAAGATGTATGCTTGTCAGGATCTTGGCGCAATTGCGGTGGTTTTTATCAACACACAGAATTCTATTCCGGGATCAATTGGTGGAACTGCACAGGCAAATAATCCGGTAAATATCCCGGCTTGTATAATTGGAAAGATGGATGGAGACAGCATTATTGAATCGCTTGTAGCTGGTGCAACAGTTGATGCTGAACTGTGGAGTTCGGGTGATATCGATGCTTTCGATTCTGATTTGGATAACGGCGTTATTGCTCACGAATACGGTCATGGAGTTTCTAACAGATTGATAGGTGGTTCTGGCAATACGAATTGCATGTACAACGATGAACAGTTGGGTGAAGGCTGGTCGGATTTCTTTGCATTGATCTTAACGATGAAATCGGATATGGTTTCTGAACGTACGCGCGGAATGGGGACTTATGTAAATGGTGAACCAGTTACGGGAGTAGGAATTCGTCCAACACGTTATTCAACTAATTTCGGAATGAACGCAGCAACTTTGGGTTATTCAAACTCTATGACAGCTGTTCATAGCCGAGGTTACGTTTGGAATACAATGCTTTGGGAATTGACATGGGAATTGATCGATGAATACGGATTTGACCCGAATATCAAAACTGGAACTGGTGGAAACAATATGGCTTTGGCCTTGGTTGTTGAAGGTTTGAAATTGACAGCTTGTAACTCAGGATTTATTGATGCAAGAGATGGAATTTTGGAAGCAGACAATTTACTTTACAATGGCGATAACCAATGTTTGATATGGCGAGCATTTGCAAGAAGAGGTTGTGGTTTATCTGCTGATTCAGGAAGTCCGAATGATGCTGCTGATCAAACAGAAGCTTTTGATGTTCCTCAAACGTGCTT
>CBFGNV010000104.1:0-10265 GCA_965650275.1 uncultured Fluviicola sp.
ACTTTTGACTTTTGACTTTTATTTAAAAAATATCTTTTCTGAATCCTAAATTGAACGTGAAGTTAATAGCTGACGCTCTACCGTAAACTCTACTGAATTCGTTTGTAAACACAGGAATCAAGTTGTAAGATCCCGTCATATCAAAGTACAGCAAACCAAAGTAAAAATTGTACTTAACACCTGCGCTCAATCCTAAGTTCACCAAAAACACAGAACCTCTGTCATCATAAGGTTGTGAATCACTACTGATAAATGCATACTTAGATTCATCATAACCAGCAGTTGTACTTCTTTTTACGGTCATAGCTGAAATTTCAAAAATACTTCCACCGTAAGCAGAAATACCGTAATCATAGCCGTTACCTAAATAGTAGCGAGTACCAAATTGAAAGTTTACAACAGAATTTTTAAATTTTGCTTCTACGTCCATCACACCTGGAAAAGTTGTTGTTGGATCAATAGCTTCCAAACGAATGGTATCTGTTGAAATCTGAGGTAGTGTTGCAGTAACCCTTCCAAAGAAAGAAACCATGTCGTCACGAGGAACCTCAGCTCCTAATTGAATTCCAGTATAAAAACCTTTAACCAATGCACTTTTATAAATGGAAGTTCCACCAAAAATACCAACCTGTGCATTCAGAAGATTTCCGAAGATCAGTGTTAAGCCTAAAAGAAGTAATTTTTTCATCTATCGTTTATTAAACGGACATTCTACAGTGTGCGCACCGGGCAAATAATTTGTACTCATCAGAAACTCGTTAACAATTTCGCCTCCTACAAATTTAAAATTGCTTTTAAACAATTTCACCCATTCAGCTAAAGTTAAACTATTTTGTGATTTCAACCAATTATTAAAGCTACCAAATTCATTTTGAATCTCTTTCACCCGTCTGGCATTATAAATAACGGCATTTATCTTCAAACGGTTGCGAATAATTCCGGCATTTTTTAATAATTCTTCAATTTTCTCTTCGCCATAGTCCGCAATTCGTGCTATTTCGTAATTATCAAACGCTTCACGAAAATTCTCTTGTTTGTTCAAAATGGTATTCCATGACAATCCTGCCTGATTTATTTCCAGGATCAACCGTCCAAAAAGCTGATTATCATCCTCAATTTCAACACCGTAATGAAAATCGTGATAAATCTTATGAACGTTATCGTCGGGTAAATTTTTGACGTAATTGCAGTAACTCATTTCTAAACAGGAATTTTGATTGCTAAGATATTCACATAATTACCAATTGCGAATGACGAATTACAAATTAACTTTGCTTTCTACTAATTTGTAACTTATAACTGGTAATTAGTAATTATAGTCATGGCAATTTACGAATTCAACGGATTTATTCCTGTAATCAAGAAAAGTAGTTTCATTCACCCCAATGCTACTGTAACAGGTAATGTGCATATTGGTGAAAACGTTTATGTTGGACCTGGTGCTGCCATTCGTGGTGATTGGGGAGAAATTATTATTGAGGACGGTTGCAATGTTCAGGAAAACTGCACTATTCACATGTTTCCAGGAACATCTCTTCGATTAAAAAAAGGAGCGCATGTTGGTCACGGAGCAATAATTCACGGTGCTAATCTTGGCGAAAATTGCTTGATTGGAATGAACTCCGTAATTATGGACGATGTAGAAATAGGCGACGAATGCATTGTTGGGGCACTTTCTTTTATTCCGGCGAAGACCATTATCCCGAAACGAAGTTTGGTGGTTGGAAATCCCGGAAAAGTAATAAAAGAAGTGAGTGATGAAATGATTTCCTGGAAAACGAAAGGAACAGCTCTTTACCAGGCATTGCCGGGAGAATGTCATGCTACATTACGTGAAGTGGAGCCTTTGACAGAAATTGAAGCCAATCGTCCAACACAAGAAAAAATGTATTCTACCTGGAATTCGATTAAGGAAAAATAATAGTGTATAGAAACAAAAAACCCTGACTCTTCCGAACCAGGGTGAATGTACTAAAAGTTCAGTACTAAGCTTTTTTCACATTTACTGCAACTAGCCCTTTTTTGCCTTCAGTTATCTCGAACGTGACTTTGTCATTTTCTGTTACTTTTTCTGACAATCCGGTTACGTGAACAAAAAAATCTTGTTTTGTGTCCTCATCAATAATAAACCCGAATCCTTTTTCTTCATTGAAGAACTTAACTGTTCCGATACTCATACTATAATATTAAAGCGCCAATGTCGACATTTATTTTGAATAAATGATACAAAAAAATAAAAAATAAAAAAAAGGGTACTTCGACTCATCTCAGCACCCTTTTCGAAAGATTATTTTTTCAATATTACGCCAGCATGGAAACTGGATTTTCTAATAACATTTTCAGTGTTTGCAAGAATGCAGAACCTACAGCTCCGTCAACCACCCTGTGGTCACATGATAAGCTCAATTTCAAAACATTTCCTGGTACAATCTGTCCGTTTTTAATAACCGGAGTTTCTTTAATTTGTCCAACAGAAAGGATACAACCGTTTGGTGGATTGATAATTGAAGTGAAATCTTCAATACCATACATTCCAAGGTTTGAAACAGCAAAAGTTCCACCTTGCATTTCTTCCGGTTTCAATTTCTTATCTCTTGCACGTCCTGCCAAATCCTTGATCTCGTCTCCTAATTGAGAGATTCCTTTACTATCCGCAAAGCGGACAACTGGAACAACCAAACCTTCTTCAACAGCAACTGCAACACCAATGTGAATGTGATTGTTGTAACGAATAGATTCACCCATCCAGTCAGCATTTACCTTCGGATGCTTTCTCAATGCCGCCGCAACAGCTTTAATGATCATATCGTTAAATGAAACTTTCACTCCATCCATTGAATTGATCGCTTTTCTAGCAGCAATTGCATTGTCCATATCCACCTCCATTTTCAGGTAGAAATGTGGCGCTGAAAACTTGGATGCCGTAAGCGTTTTTGCAATCGCTTTACGCATTTGAGAATTCGGAACTTCAGTAAATGATTCAACCAATCCACTAGCAGCAGGTCTGTTTCCTTGAGCAGGAGCATCGTAAGGAACGTAATGATCAACATCACGTTTCGTGATACGTCCACCCTCACCTGTTCCCTGAATAAATCCTAAGTCAACTCCGCGTTCTTCAGCCAATTTCTTAGCTAAAGGAGAAGCAACAATTCTTCCGTTATTCAATGAAGTTGCGCTTGCAGCAACCGGAGCCGGAGATTCCGTCTTTGCAGGAGCCGCTTCAACTACAGGAGCTGATTTTTCTTCTGCTTTAGGAGCTTCAGTTTTAGTCTCAGCCTTTGGTTCTTCTTTCTTCTCTTCTGTTGGAGCCGGAGCACCTGAAATCAAGGCTGAAATATCTTCACCTTTTTCACCAATGATTGCCAACAAAGCGTTCACCGGACTAGGTTTTCCTTTTTCTACACCAATATGCAACAAAACACCGTCGTAAAACGATTCGAATTCCATTGTTGCCTTGTCAGTTTCAATTTCTGCAAGTAGTTCACCATTTTTAACGGTATCACCCACTTTCTTATGCCATTCAGCTACAACACCTTCAGTCATGGTGTCACTCAGTTTGGGCATGTAAATTACTTCTGCCATAGATCTTTATCTTGGGAATTTAGTATTCAATAATATAAGGATAGTTCGGCTCCTGATAGATATCTTCGTAAAGCTCGTCAGCATCAGGATACGGAGAATTCTCTGCGAAAGTCACACTTTCTTCAACCTCATTCTTCACCCAGGCATCAATTTCTCCAATTTCTTTATCAGACAACCATTTGTTTGATTGGATCATTTTCAAACAGTGCTCAATTGGATCTTGTTCCATCCACTCAGCTACCTCTTCTTTCGTACGGTATTTTTGTGGATCAGACATTGAGTGTCCTTTGTATCTGTAAGTACGAATATCCAACAACGTTGGTCCGTCACCACGACGAGCGCGTGCGCAAGCTTCTTCAATTGCTTCATGAACTGCCTCTGGAGACATTCCGTTTACCGATTTAGAAGGCATTTCGTAAGAATCACCGATTTTAGAAAGATCTGTTACGTTAGTAGTACGTTCAACAGAAGTTCCCATTGCGTAATTGTTGTTTTCAATAATGTAAATCACTGGTAATTTCCAGTTCATTGCCATATTGAATGTTTCATGCAAAGCTCCCTGACGAACAGCTCCATCACCCATTGAAACAAAAACTACATTATCTGTTCCTTTATATTTTTCAGCGAATGCAACACCTGTTCCCATTGGAATTTGAGCTCCAACGATTCCGTGTCCACCCATAAAGTTTTTCTCTTTGTCGAAGAAGTGCATTGAACCTCCTTTTCCTTTCGAACAACCTGTTTTTCTTCCGTATAATTCTGCCATCAATACACGAACATCAGTACCCAATCCAATTGGATGAGCGTGATCACGGTAAGCCGTCATATGAGAATCTGTTGGTCTAGATCCACTTACAGTTCCAGCAACAATTGCTTCTTGTCCTATATATAAGTGACAAAAACCTCCAAATTTTTGCTGAATGTACAATTGTCCTGCTTTTTCTTCGAAACGACGCATCAATAGCATATCCTTATACCATTTGATATACGTTTCTTTCGAAAATTTCGTAGTACTTTTCGCGGTACTTTTATTGGTTGTTTTAGTCGGTTTTACTGCTGCTTTAGTAGCCATGCGACATTATTTAGTATGTTCGAAATGCAAATATAGCAAGACAAATTACAAATGACCAATTACTAATTGTGAATTACCGATTACAAATGAATAATTACGGATTTTATGGTTCCCAGTTAAATTCTATAGCTAGACATATTAGTCATTCGTAATTTGTAATTAGTAATTATCTTGCAGCATGAAGATTGGTTTACTTTCAGACACACATAGCTTCTTCCCTACTGAAATTTACAAGCACTTTGCCGACGTAGACGAAATTTGGCACGCAGGAGATATCGGAAACACGGAAGTATTGGATGAATTAAAGAAATTCAAACCGGTTCGTGCAGTTTATGGAAATATTGACGGAAATGAACTAAGAGCAGAATTGAAGGAAATTGAAATCTTTGAAGTTGAAAAATGCAAAGTGATGATTGCTCACATTGCGGGAAAACCAGGGCGATATCAGCGAAGTAGTGACCAATTGATACGAATGCACAAACCAAACATCTTCATTTGTGGACACTCACACATACTGCTTGTTCAGATGGATAAAAACTTAAACTGCTTATGGTTGAATCCTGGAGCAGCCGGTTTTCATGGTTTTCATAAAGTTCGTACCCTTTTAAGGTTTGAAATCAACTCTGGTAAAATCGAAAAATTGGAGGCGATTGAATTAGGAAATCGTTCTCAAGTAAATTCAGACTACAATTAAAGGAGTAATTTCACGTTATGGATTTCATGCTAAAGAATTTATTTTTTGCTTCTACCTTATTATTAAGCACTGTTTCTGTCGGGCAAACAGGCGGAACAACAACTTATCAGGTGTTGAATTCATTTTACTCTGCACGTCAGCTTGGAATGTCGGGTAACATTATTAATAGCAGAGACAATGATGTTAATCTTGCATTCAGCAATCCGGCATCATTAAACCTTAAAATGAGTAATCGCGGTTCCTTAAGTGAGAACCTGAGAGCCGGTGGAATCAATGCCGGATCTTTAGCATATGCAAGAACATTCGGAAAAACAGTTGGTGCAGCACATTTCAGATATATTTCTTACGGATCAATGAAACGAACTGATTTAGCAGGAAATGACCTTGGAAATTTCAGTACGGGAGATTACGTTTTGGGAGCAAGCGCATCTCGTTTAATCAATGAACGAATGTCAGTTGGCGCAACCCTGAATTTAATCTACTCGCAATTAGACAGCTATTATTCTTTTGGGAACTCGATCGACATAGGCGGACAATACTTTAATGAGGAAAAAGAATTCGTTGTTTCTGGTGTTGTCAAAAATCTAGGCATTCAATGGAAAGGATATACTTCAGAAAGAGCGCCACTACCTTTAGATGTTCAATTAGGAGTTTCGAAAAAACTCTCACACGCTCCTTTTAGATTCTCATTAACAGCACAACATTTACAGCAATGGGATTTAAGTTATGTCGATCCGAATGCTAAAGACAAGATAGACGCACTTACTGGTGACACTATTAAAGTAAAGAAAGCCAACTTTTTTGAGAAGGCAGCACGACACGCTTTGATTCAAACAGAAATCAATATTGGTAAGAAGGTATACTTCCGTGTAGGAGTAGACATTCAACGCCGACTGGAAATGAGAGTTGCAAACAGACCTGGCTTAGCAGGCTTTTCATTCGGAACTGCATTTCACCTGAAACGCTTTTCTTTTGAATACGGCTGGATGATTTATTCAGCAGCAGGATCACAGCACGGAATCACTTTTTCGATGCCAATCGGCAAGAATACCAGTTCCGGAAACTAAGAAACCAATCACTCAGAACCGTCTCATTCCCTGACAAATGAAGGAAATAACACTTTATTAACGATAATTTGTTAAAAAAAAGGAGTTGCATGAATAAAAGTTTTCTGTACTTTCGCTCCAACCAATATATTTTAAAATATGAAAAAGTTAAGTTTACTTGTTGGTGGAGTAGTTTTGTCTACTGTAGCTATGGCTCAAAAACCTGCTGCTGCTGACGCACCTATCTCTATCGAAGGTCAGTTGGGTTATAATGCTTCTACATTTAGCTTCAATGCTCCATCTGTACGCGCTCGTTATTTCGTTGCTGATAACATCGCTGTTCGTTTGTCTTTGGCAATCAACAACACTAGTACTTCAGACATCGCTTACGAAAACCCTGATTTCTCTGGAGGAACAGGAACTTATGAGTCTAAAACTGGATCTTGGGGTCTTGGATTAGGAGCTGAGTACCACTTCACAGGAACTGATAAATTATCTCCATACGTAGGTTTAGACATCATGTTCGGTGGTTCTAAAAGCGTTGACACTGGATCTGATGTAGACGGTGGTAACAACTACGCAGCTGGTGATAGCTACGAAGTTACAACTCCATCTTCAATGGTTGGTGTTAACTTGTTGGCTGGTACAGATTATTATTTTGCTGAGAACTTCTACCTAGGATTTGAATTAGGTTGGGGATGGTCTTCTTGGACAGATAAAGAAGGTGAGTACTCTGTAACTTCAGGTGGTACAACTGTATCTGGAAAAACAAACTCTGAGCACAAAGTAGGAACTATTGCTAACAATGCAATTTCTATGTTCCGTCTTGGATGGAGATTCTAAGAATCTGCTAAAGATTATAAAAGAGGGATCCGTAAGGGTCCCTTTTTTTTGTTCTGTAAAGGTGAAAGATGTTTCGCCCCTGCGATAACAAAAAAAAATACCGTAACTTCGTTAGGCTCAATATGAAGAAGATAACAATAGCAATTGACGGATATTCCTCTTGTGGAAAAAGCACGCTTGCCAAAGCGCTTGCACACGACCTGCATTATATTTTTATTGATTCTGGAGCAATGTATCGGGGAGTGACACATTTCGCCCTTAGAAATGAGATCATCAAAAATGGAGCTCTAAACAAAGAGCTGCTCATTCAAAACTTAGATAACATTCATATTAGTTTTGGACCAAGAAATCAGGATGAATCACATCCATTATTCTTAAACTCTGAAGACATTACCGAATACCTAAGAGGAATCGAATTGTCTTCATGGGTTAGTGAAGTAGCTGCGATTAAGGAAGTTCGTCAAAAACTGGTTGCTCAGCAACAGGCTATGGGATTGAAAGGTGGTGTAATTATGGACGGACGCGATATTGGCACAGTAGTTTTCCCGCATGCTGAGCTAAAAATTTTCCTGACTGCTTCTCCTGAAGTAAGAACAGAACGCAGATATCGTGAATTGATAAATAAGGGTGATAAAGTGAGCAGAGCAGAAGTTCAGCAAAATCTTCTTCACCGTGATCACATCGACACCACCAGGGCCGAAAGTCCACTCACTCAGGCTCATGACGCCATCGTAATTGATAACAGCGAATTGAGTGTTACTGATCAACTTGAAATGATCAAATCTCTGATTAAACAGCTGGCACCAAGCCACGTTTAGTTGACATATCACATTTTTGTTGTAAATCTTCATGAGACTGTGAACATTGTTCATTGAATCGTTAGAAATATTCATCAATGTACTTTTATACAACATTTCTTGTCCTGAATGCTAACTATAATGTGTAATTTTACACACTCGGAAATTTGTAAAAACATATGTTATCTATTGGAAAAATCACAGAAGAAATAATTGGTAGAAGTCCATTCTTGCGAGAAGCAATGACAGACGATCTAATCAACATCTCTTCACTAGCACGAAAAATCAAACCTGAAATTGAAGAAATACTTGGCAAAGAAGTAAAAGAGGGAGCTATTGTAATGGCTATCAAGCGCATGTCTCCCGGACTTTACCACAGATTAAACCTTAAAATCACAAATATCATTGGTGAACTTGGTGATTTCCTTGTACGCTCAAATCTTGAAGATTATACTTTCGAAAACACTGAATCACTGCGCTTAAAACAAGCTGATCTGGTAACCTTAGTAAACACTGATTCAGATGTTTTCTATACAATTTGTAGAGGGGTAACAGAAACAACGATTATTTGTTCTCAAAATATTTCTTCAAAAATCAACAATTTGTTGATTAACGAACGTTTAAAATCTCATACTACAGATCTAGCTTCAGTAACTGTAAAGTTACCAACGGTTAATTCAGAAGTTTATGGAGTTTACTACTACATCCTGAAGCACCTGGCTTGGGAAGGTTTAAATATCATTGAAGTTGTTTCTACAGCAAACGAGTTTACCATTGTTGTAAAACAAGATCACGTAGATAAAGCATTCAAAGTATTGATGCAATTGAAACGAGGAAAATAATACTTTCCGCCGCGGCGGACTCAGCACTATTCGGAAGCGAATAATAGAACTAAAAAATCCCGGGACTTCGAGTAGCCTCAGTCGCCGGGATTTTTTTATCAATCAATATTCAATCAATCTTCCTTACTTCTCCACCACCTGTATCTAAAATATTCACAGAACTTGGAGTTCCCTTGTAAAGAATGTTTCCATTTCCTTTCAGATAACCATCAAGAGGCAAAGTACCGCAATTAACCTTCAATGTACCACTGGTTTCGTGGGATACATAAATCGATTGATTTACGTTCAAACCAAGCGCATCACCATAACCATTGCTTCTAGCTCCTATAAATGCATGATCAGTATTTCCGGTTAAAACATAATTTCCCCATCCGTGAGAAATATCTGCTACAACTGAAATGCAGTTCAAATCCATCGTAACCGGTCCAGCTCCATCTCTAATGAACAGCACAAAATAATTGGTATTCAATGTTCCACGCGTTTTTAGTGGTTCCGTTCCTTCAAAATGAATATTATAAACGTTTGTATAATGTATTTCAACCTTGATCACTTTACGCTCGTTACGCAAAAAATGGCACTTATTCTTATTCGAAATCGTCAGGGTTTTGTCGTCGGAGATACTCCACTCTACCTTCTTAATCACATTCTCACCTCCAATAATCACCAACTTATCTGTAGAATCCTGAACCAACTCATATTCCAAATGTGCATTCAAAAACAGTTTATCGAAATCTGCATCGATAGGAATCTCTATTGTTTTCTCATCTCCCCAAAATTTCCAGCAGGAACGATCCTCGGCTTTTTTACAAGCAGAAACCAATACAAAAACTACCAGAATTGAAACTAAATTTCTCATTTCTTATAATTAAGTGTGTAACCTACTCCATACTCCACGTAATCGGCTTTTGCCCAATGTGTTTTAAGCACCAGATTAATCAATAGTCCATTATCGAACTGATACCTCATTCCTACTCTATGGTAAAGTTCATCATCCATGTCATAACGATCTTTCAGATAAACGCCCATTCCCAGAACAAATTTTAATCGATCGAGTGGCAAAATAAACGATGAGTACGCTCCAACCTGAAAAATGGTCCATTGTGTCTTCGGAATGTAATCTCGGTAATTCATTAAAGATTGTTTCGAAATAAAATCCAAACCAACTTCCATTCCCACTTTAGGTTTGAACTGTTTCCAAACAAAACTATTCAATGCAAAAACAGGGTAATTCCTCCCACCAGTCGGAAAGGATTGTTTGGTAGATATTATTCCAACATTTGTCCATTTCCAATTACTGAAAAACGGTGTTTTCTCCACTTCCTTTTGCTCCAGCTTCAATTCATTACTTCCTTTCCAGTGATAACCTAAGCCTAAAGAGATTGTTGGAAT
>CBFGNV010000105.1:0-10115 GCA_965650275.1 uncultured Fluviicola sp.
CGTAAAGCTTCTAGATGCTTTTTCGAAGACGGTGGCATCGAACGGTAGAAATAGGAACAGATCTGGAAATTCACTTCGTTTTCAATGAGCTGAGCTGAAACGATTCCCTTTGTTCTTTCTAAATGGCTGTAATCGTTGAGGTACTGTGTCAGATCGTTTGAAGCCGACTTAAAGTACTTTGATGATTCGTACATGCCAAGACCCAAATAGGCAAATGCACGTGCACTAATTGGAGCTGAAAGGCCAACAGAATTTTTGGTTAACTCGAATGCTTCTTTGATGTATGCGTCCTGAATGGAAATGCATTGTAATTCCGGAATATTTGTCTTTAATGCATGTGCCTGCGAGAATGTTGCAAGCGACAGCAAGAACAGCAGAATGTTCAGTTTCATGGCTCAAAGTTAGCAATATTGTTAAGTTGCTATTTAGCTGTTTTCCTTAAATTGAAGTGGTAAATTGTGCTGATTCTGAACTTTTTCTCCCTATCATTGTAAGAGCCAAATGAATCTTCGAAACCGTCATATGAAAGTCACGCTAACTTCCCTTTTTCTATTGTTTTTTTCCTTTTCTTTTGGGCAAACAGATACTTCTCAATTCTATAAATCAAAAAGCACAATTTACGAGGTCAGAGATGGAATAGTATACACTTATGTCTATACCGTTTATCCATCCAACATGAATAAAAATGGAGAGTATGAATTTAAAGGAAGTTCAACGATACAGGAGGGTTTTGCTACGAAAGTAAAGCCAATTTCCACAAACAGCGTTTACTACGATCTTCTGCATAACTATGTAAAGAATAAGGAACATGAAATGCTTGTTGAACTGCATAAATCATTTCCGAATTGCCCTTTATATAGTGTTTATGTAATGAACAGAGGTTATTATTATGATATGTTGAGATGGAGTAACAACAAAGAACGCGTAGAAGACCAAAGACGACAAATAGACGCTTTGATAAAGTTGAAATACGATAGTTTGTATCTTGCTCATTCGAATATCAAAGTAAAAACAGATGCTTATTTGGAAACTGTAGGTCATACTGACCTTAAATCTTTCCAAAACTTTAATTATTCAATTCCTGACTCCAACGGTTTAAAAAGGAGTTATATGAATCAGGTACTTAAATCACTTATCGAACAACAGCCAGAAATCTATTTTCAGTTTTTGGAGACAATTCAGGATGAAAGAGAGCGTGGACATTACTATTTTTCCCTTGATAGAAAACACTATCATCTGTTGAAAGATCATGATTCCAGATCACCGATAAAAAAAGAAATGATCAAGTACCGAAGAAGAAATAACTGGGGCTCCGCCGGGATTCTTACCGGAACTGTTGCTTTTTATTCCGGATTGACAGTTGGAATTATTTACCTTGTTCGGAAATAGAATTCATTCTTAATTTTAGCTTGAGAATTGATGACACATGAACGAACTACTTCAGGCTAAACTAAAAGAATGTATCGCTAACGGACAAAAGATCACTTTTTTGGTTGGCGCAGGATTATCATCTGAAAGCGGCATTCCAACTTTTCGTGGTGCAGATGGTTATTGGACCATTGGTTCAGAGAATTATCGTGCAGAAGAGATTGCTACCAAGCGTATGTTCGATATTGCTTATGATGAAGTTTGGAAATGGTACCTATACCGTAAGTCGGTTACAGAAGCAGCTCAGCCAAATGCGGGACATTATGCCCTGGCTAAATTAGAAAAGCTTATTCCTGAAAATTTTGCACTGATTTCTCAGAATGTAGATGGCTTGCATTTGAAAGCTGGAAGTAATCCGGAAAGCTTGTTTCAAATTCATGGTGACTTAACCTTTGTGCGTTGTTCAGAGGAATGCTCCACAGAGTTGTATCCGTTCCCAAAAGAAATTCCATTGATAGGCCGTGATAAAAATCAATTTACAACAGAAGAGCAATTGGCTTTGATGTGCCCGAAATGCGGGAATGTACTGCGTCCACACGTGCTTTGGTTTGATGAATACTACAATCAAGAATATTACTCCTGGGATTCTGTAGTTGGAATGGCATCTAAAACAGGCATCCTTTTCATTATCGGAACTTCAGGCGCAACGAATCTTCCTCAGCACTTTACAAGAGAAGTTATGCGGAAAAACGGAGTGGTAGTGGAGGTGAATACCGATGAATCTTTATTTACTCCAATGTTAGAGCATAATGACAATTGCTACATTTTGAGAACAACAGGAAGTCAGTTCTTGACCGAATTGGAAGCAGTCATTACTGATATTAAGAAGTGATTTGTGAGTGAAATCGAACATAGATTGCCGAAAGCTCGATTTCAATTAACATTTCGCAGTTCAGATTCGGAAAATAATTGTTGATTTGTACTTTCTACCAAAAACCGATATAATGAATCGTAAGATTGTTCAGTCGACATTTTTCCTGTCAATACTTTTTTTAATCAACTCACTGACTGTTTGCGCTCAGGAAACCACATTTCTCAACCCAAAGAAGAATCCGAAAACGGTTTTTGTGGCTTTGGATGGAAAAAAAGCCTATGTCTTTGAAATTTACCGGATTCCGGATTCACAAGGATTTACAGGTCGTGAAGTTCTTGATACAATGGAACAAAGAGGTGAAGGAAACTATACTGGTAAAAACGCTACACTTTCAACCAACGGAGCTTCAAGAACATTGTTTCTGAAATCATTACACGAACAGAAGGATGTGACTATTGAGATGGTTTCGAGCGAAGGTGATAACAGTGATTTCAATGTTTCGCTGAATAATGCATTGCTAAATCAATTCGCAGTGCAACTCTCAAATGATGTGAATACAAAATTTCAAAATACTACTTTCTTTGTTGGTGATGTAGTGAATCACTTTTATAGTGAAGAGGACGTTGACATGCCGTATCAGCAATTTGAATCGAAATATGCTAAGCTATACCAAGATTACGCGGATTCTACCCTAAAAAAACATGAGAGTTATGCCAAGGTGGTCAATCAATTAAAAGCCAATCAGTTGGCTATACCAGCCGAACAGTTCATTAATGGAATTAAACAATTGCCTGAACGCCGCGATCTTACTGTCACTCATTTCAAGATATTGGTAAACGAGTTGGCAATGACCAATCCGGCAACTTTTCTGAAAGCAGCTGAAATGGCTTCTCCTGAAGTGAAAAAAGACATGTTTGAAGTGTTATCTGGAGAAAGCCGAAAGAACATTGTTGAAAATGGTCCAGATTGCGAAACGAAGGATGAACTCAAAAAGCAGCACAGAAAGAAAATTTGGATTGATGTTGGTTTGATCGGTTTGCCAAGTGCATTGATCATTTTAGCAGCGTTTACGATTAATACATAAAATTTAGTCGAAGTGCCATTGCGAAGCTGTGAAAACGGACATCAATTTAACAAAACAAGTGATTGTCCGGTTTGTCCCATTTGTGCAAGAATTCTTAAGCCTGATTCAGGTTTTTTAGCGTTGTTGAGTGCTCCGGCTTGCAGAGCATTGCAGAATGCAGGAATTGAAACGCTGGAAATCTTGTCGGAGAAAACCGAGAAAGAAATTTTACAGCTGCATGGAATGGGAAAAGCGTCGTTGCTTATTCTGAGATTGGCTCTTGAAAAAGAAAATCTTACATTTAAACAATAAATCAGGACTTATGAATATTGGATATTTAGCGTTTGGAATAGTGCTTCTTACGGTTGTATCGTGTGGAGGAAACGAAGTTAAAGAAACGGAACAAGAAGAACCGGTAAAACAAGAAGTAAAACAAAACGAAGATGTTCACCCTGATGAAGATGCCGTAAAGAAAGTGGAGCAGGAAGAAATGACCGTTCCGGCCTTTAAAATTGATCTTTCTTTAAGTGAAAAAGCTCTGGAGAAATTGCAGAAAAATAAAGAAACGATCATTGTGGATGTTTCGTTTTCGGGTGAATTGAAAGCCAATTCAAAAATGGAAGTTTCTGAAGATGGACAGTTTTATTTGGCAAATGCATCACGCGAAATTCAACCCGGACAAGTGGCTAATTTCAATGATATTGTGATTCCCGAGAAAATACTCAACGAATTGAAAAACAAAGATTTTGAAGTTTCTGTGAATGTTTATTCAGGAAGAAGGTCGTTTAAGAACAACATTCTGAGCACGCTTGGTGCTTTTGGAAAGATCAGCGAATTCAAGAATAAGAAAATCACGATAGAAGGGAAGCTGATTGAAGAATAATAGTTCTAACTTCGCTGAAAATCAATTGCATGACGCGTAAAATAGGCATAGTCTTAATCTGCTGGTTTGTATGTCAGTTGGTGTTTATGATTCTCTTTTTTGAGAATTTGACTAACGAGGTTGTACGTGCATCGCTCTTCATTTCCCTGGTTTTACTTTTTCCAATTGCTTTTGCACTTCTCTTTTTGAGAGCTGAATTAACTCAGTTGAATCGTGCCAGAAGAATTTATCTTGGAATTGCCATTTTGCTTATTGGTGCAGGCTTAATATTCCGGTTTTTGCAACTTCCTTCTGCTTCAATTCAAATGATAGTCGGCGTTTTCTGGTATTGTTTTGCTTACGCTCCTCTCGAGTTTCGGTATAAATACAACAAATGGAAACCCTTTTCCAGCGGAAAACTGGAGATTTTGTTGCTGAGCAGCATCAATTTTATTGCCATCAATGCGCTTCTTCTTGGTTGCTTATTCAAGATCATGACATGGAAAGGAGGATTCGTTTTCCTTGTGGTCGGAATCATTTTTGCGCTTACCAGCACCTTGCTTTGGAACTATAAATTCAGAACTGAAATTGTGCTTCGTAAGCAATCCGAAGAGAAAGTAAAGGAAGCCTTTAAGGAAATTACGGACAGTATCAATTACGCCAAACGCATTCAGGAAGCCCGACTTCCATCTATGGAGCAAATGAAGAGTGTGTTCGCAGAGCATTTTGTGCTTTTTAGTCCGAAAGACGTTGTGAGTGGCGATTTCTATTTCTTTCGAATAGAAGCGGGGCATTTCTTTGTTGCAGCAGCAGATTGTACCGGACATGGTGTTCCGGGAGCTTTCATGAGTATGATAGGTTCTGAAAAGTTAGATGAAGCACTTAAAAATACGAGTCAGCCGGGTGAAATGCTGAGTTATGTGAATCGCGAGATAAAACGTTCGCTTCAACAAGATGAATCTGAAAATGCAACTCGCGACGGAATGGATATTGTGCTCTGTTCTATTGATCCGAATACGGGAAAATTACTTTATTCAGCTGCAAATCGTCCACTTTGGATTCTTAGAAAAGACGCGGATGACATTGAAGAAATTAAAGGAACCAAGCGCGCAATTGGCGGATTAACACCAGATGATCAGGTGTTTGAACAACATGAAGTGATATGTAATTCGGGAGACAGGATTTATCTGTTTTCAGATGGTTATGTAGATACGTTTGGTGGACCAAATGACAAGAAGTTAACCAATAAACGACTACGTGAATTGATTCTGAAAAACAAAAACATGACGTTGTCAGCGCAAAAAGATATTCTTCATGAATTTGTAAACGATTGGAAAGGGGAATTGGGGCAGGTAGATGATATTTTGGTCATTGCTCTTCAGTTTCCTTAAAAGCCAAAGATTTGTAATTAAAGAACAAAATAAGTCTGATGTCTTTTGTCTCTAGTCCATGTCTCCCTATCTTTGTAAACGCTTTGTAACTAAACCTGGCTATTTGATTAGAAGTTAAAGGAAGAATTTCCTCAAAAGCGGTGATTGATTTCATTCAATTAAAAATGTTGAAAACCTGTGAAATGTTTTTCAATAATGGTTAATAAAAGTGGTAACTTTAATAGAACAATACTCACACCATGTTTGACTGGGAAGATGAAAACCAGGAGAGTCGTCTAAACGATGACATCGCCAGATTCGAGAAACAACTAGCAGAAAATGCAATTGGTTTTTACGATAGTGATACACTTGAAGGAATAATCGATCACTTCCTGATAAATGGTTCATATACAAAGGCAGAATCTGCAGCCGAAATTGGTTGTCAGCAATATCCTTTTTATACCTTATTCGCGATTCGAAAAGCACAAGCGATGTCGGGTTCCGGAAAATTGAAAGAAGCATTGAATATTCTTGAGCCAATTGAACGGATTGATCCAACATCAATTGATATGTTGTTGACCAAAGCAACGATCTTTTCGCAGCTTAGAGATAACAAGAACGCCATTAAATATTTCCGTGCCGCTCTGGAATTGGCCGATGAAGAAGACTGTGATGAAATCTATCTTGATCTGGCGAATGAATTGGAGCAAATACGTGATTATAAAGGCGCAGTAGAAGTGTTGGAAGCAGCCATGATCGCTAATCCGAAAAATGAAGGAGCGCTATATGAATTGGCGTTTTGTTTGGATCAGCTTGGTGATATGGATAGAGCAATTGCTTCATATACTCGTTTTATCGACGATAATCCGTATTCCTTTACAGCTTGGTACAACTTAGGAAATACCTATACGAAATGTGAGAAGTTTGCAGAAGCAATTCTCGCTTATGAATACAGTTTGGTGATCAATGAGCGTTTTTCGCCCTCATACTTTAATATGGGGAATGCACAATTGACATTGGAACAATACAATGAATCCATTGAGTCTTTCAATAAGTGTTTGGAAATAGACGGTGATGATCCGTTGACATTCTGCTACTTAGGAGAAGCCTATGAGCATTTAGAGCAATTGGAAACCAGCTGGGATTTCTACCAGAAAAGTTTGAACATGGCTCCTAACTTGGCAGAAGCGTGGCTTGGACTAGGAATTATCAAAGATTTACAGGGAAAACCAAAAGAAAGTTTGACTTATATCGAACGCGCCATTGAGTTGGAGCCTAAAATGGATGGTTATTTTCACGTTTACGCCGGGGCACTTGAGAATGCTGAAATGATTCAAGAAGCTGAAGGTGCTTACCTGAAATGTCTGGAGTTGGATCCGGGAAATGAAGATGCTTTTTTTGATTATGTTGATTATTTACTCGATCATAAACCTACATTGGTTCGAGCTTTCGTCGAAGATTTTCTAGGTAGTAACAATTTCTTTTTTGCTGTTCTTCCACTTATTTATTTAAATGTAATAGCAGGTAGAGATGGCGATGCACGCATCCTTTTCGTGGAAAGTTTGCACGCGAATCGCGAGAAAACAATGGAGATTTTTGAACGTTATCCTGATTTGAAAGAAAACCAAGGTTTTGTTGACTTAACGAACCCTTCTGATTCCTAGGCGCGCACAGGGTTTTTCTGAAACGGCTCGATATTTGTAAAGTTGTGAAAGTGAAATTCACAAAAAATTAACATTACAATTTGTAATGCTACTTGCTTTACTAAACTTAAAAACCCTCAACTATGGCTTCATCAAGTCAAAAATCTTCTAAAGCATTGCATATTTTGCAAGCCGTTCAATCCGTTGACAGCATTGTTAAATCCATAAACGACAAAACTATTGTTGATGTTAAGGACGACCGTTTACCAATTGAATTAAAAGTAAGCGAAGAAAGTACTTCACTTCGCAGAACCTTTTTAGAAGAGCAAACTGGCTTCAAACTCCCTGTTCTTACTGGAAAAGAATTGTTTTCTGATTTGAATAAATTAGAAGGAAATATTGAAAATTACATTGGAATGTCGCAAATTCCAACTGGTGTTATTGGTCCTGTTCGCGTAATCGGTTCAGCAGCTAAGGGCGATTTTTTCGTTCCATTGGCAACGTCAGAAGGAGCTTTGGTAGCTTCATATCATCGTGGAGCCAAAGCGTGTTTGTTAGCCGGCGGTGCAACTTCTGTTTGTTTAGTCGAAGGTGTTCAACGCAGTCCGCTTTTTAAATTCCATAATCTCGGCGATTTAGGTCAGTTTGTGGTTTGGGTCTTGACGCAAGTCGATAAATTCAGAGAAATTACTGAACAAAGTAGCCGATTTGCCAAGTTGGAAGATATGCGTTCTAATATTGAAGGAAATCACCTTATCCTAACATTCGAATTTCATACTGGTGATGCTTCAGGACAAAACATGGTAACCATCTGCACAGATAAGATTTGTCAATACATCATTGAAAATACACCTATAAAACCCGAAATGTGGTTTATCGAAGGAAATTATTCCGGCGATAAGAAAGCGACTTCTAATTCATTCACTTCTGTTCGCGGAAAAAAAGTGACAACTGAAATCGTCCTTCCTGCTGAGATCATTCAGGGAGTTTTGAAAACATCTGCTCGTGCCATGGCAGAATATTGGCGCTCATCAACCATAGGAATTATCCAAAGTGGCGCAATTGGCGCTCAAGGACATTATGCGAACGGATTAACGGCTTTATTCATCGCAACGGGACAAGATGCCGCTTGCGTGGCTGAAGCTGCTACAGGAATCACCAGAATGGAAGAGAAGGAAAACGGAGCACTTTATTGTTCTGTGACACTCCCAAACCTGATTGTTGGAACAGTTGGAGGTGGAACTGGCTTACCAACGCAAAAAGAATGTTTGGAATTGATGGATTGTTTTGGTGCCGGAAACGCTCGTAAGTTTGCTGAGATCTGTGGAGCTTTGGTTTTAGCTGGAGAACTTTCCATCGCCGCCGCTTTGTCGGCTGGACATTTTGCTAGCGCACATCAGAATCTTGGACGTAAACACTAATCCATGTCTTCAAATCAAAAGTTGCTGAACATTCCCAATGTTTTATCGGGCTACCGCATACTCGCGCTTCCTGTTTTGTTTTGGGCAATGTTTTCGAACAATGACAAGCTGTTTATTATTCTGTTGTCAGCAAATCTAATTTCAGATATTCTGGATGGATTCATTGCGCGTCGTTTTAACATGCAAACTGAGTTTGGTGCACGTTTAGACAGTATCGCCGATATAGGAACATACATCTGTGCGTTTTCCGGAATGTTTTACTTTCATTATGATTTTATTCAGGAACACGTTTTTGAATTCAGCCTGATGATGGGTTTGTATATCATCCCACAGCTTATTTCTCTGATCAAATTCAAAAGAAGTCCGAGTTTACATTTGTACAGCAATAAGATTACCGGATATATTCAGGGAATTTTCATTTTTACGTTCTTCAATTTTGGAAACTATCCGCCATATTTCTATTTCATGATTGTATTTAGTGCTCTGGCTTATTTCGAAGAATTGGTTTGTGTGCTGTATCTGAAAGAATTGCGCTCGAACGTAAGAACATTTTATCACCTTCAAAAACAAGTAAATGCTCAGTAGTATTTATCCACTTGTGGCAGTTTACTTTCTGATTGGAGCAATTGCAATTGTCTTTATCAATCGAAAAAAGGCGCAAAAACCAGCAGACAGAAGTAATCGTTGGGTGAAATACCTGATGTATTTGCTGATAGTAAACAGTGTTATCTTGTGTATTCATTTCGATTACTTTTTTTACCTGGCTATTGTAATTACGTTGATTGCTCTTTATGAATTCATCAGAATGTCACTGAAGACAAATCTGAAAAATCAATTCTTCTTCGGAGTTCCGTTTTTGCTGATTATAGCGAGTTTTTTAGTGGCTTCAATCACTTTGAAGACAATTGAAATTGGCTTTGTTTATACCTTGGTTTTTTGTTTCGATGGCTTTGCTCAGATCATCGGACAACTTTTGGGAAAACGTCAAATTACGCCGAAATGGAGTCCAAATAAAACCATCGGTGGCTTCGTTGGAGCGTTCATCATTACAGTTGCAACTTCTTTTTACTACTGCTTGAATGTCGCAAAAACAGATTATTATGATTTGCTGACGATTGCCATTTTTGGGGTGTTGGTGAGTTTGTTCTCGTTTAGCGGCGACATTCTTGCTTCGTTGTTTAAGCGTGTTTGTGGCGAAAAAGACTACAGCAACTTAATTCCGCAGCATGGTGGAATTTTGGATAGATTTGATAGTTTTATTTTCGCATTGGCAGGCTACTATTGTTTATCTCAACTACTTCAGATCAATGGATTTTAAACAAAACGAATTTTCGAAACCGGAAGAGAAGGGAAGATCTTTTCTCTGGCGTTTCTATAAATATCAAAAGGAACGTTTTCCCATTTTGGGACATGGACTTTTAGTGGCTAGCTTCAGCTTTTCGGCAATAGCATTCTCTCGAATTTGTAGGGGAGCAGAAGGCTTTGTGCCTTGGTCAACCTACGGATTAGGAGTT
>CBFGNV010000106.1:0-9817 GCA_965650275.1 uncultured Fluviicola sp.
CGAGTTTCGATTTTTAGAAAGAGATTGAACTTTTAAGCCTGTTGAACACTTGATCATTTTGAACTCATTGAACCGCATTTGAAACTCGTCATCACCATATCGATCCTTTTCCTCTCATTCCTTAGTGAAGCGCAATCGCTTTCCTGGCGGATGCATAGGATTGGTTGGCAAGACTGGAATACAGATATCAAATATTATGATTCAACGACGGTGATTAAATCGATTCATAGGTACAAAATGAAACGAAAAAGTATCGGATGTACAACGAAGATCACAATGCATAAATTGATCCTTTTCGATACGAATGGAAATTGGTATTTAAAGACAAAATATAAAGTTAACGCGGGTTGTTTCCACTTTGAACGTTCGACTCGTTATACCAGAGAACGCAAAGAGTATAAACCTGCTGACGAAAAGTCAGTTGAGACAGGTTTAATTGGTTGAAAGCGTAATCGTTGAACTTTATTTGGAAGGAGTTGTAGCACCAGTCTATGATTCGAAAACTAACATTTACCTGGCTAATTCTTATTTCATTCAACCCCAGTTTTGCGCAAAACGAAGACCTTTTTCGTTCTTATTTGTTGGGAAATATGAATCCTGATTCCCTTAGAGCCGATTCGATTAAAAGAGTAAATGCCTTCCCCGAATATTTCCGTACTTATTATTTGGAATTGAACAGTCAGAATGTGAATGTTGATACCGTGATAGGTATCAAAAAGCATTATCAGAAACCATACATTCGCGAATTTCTTGAATCTGAGAATTGGAATTCCATCTGGCATGGGGCAATTATTTCAACGGATACACTAGTTACGACAAGTGATATTTATGTAAAAATGGATCGCCTATTTCAGCCTGAAAATTATTTTGGATTCATAGATAATCAGCTTCGGTTTTATGAGCAGGTTTCCTGGAATCAATGCGGTCCTGATACTTGGCGTACCCATCTTTCCGCTGATCGAAAAGCAATACTGTTTCATTCCACCCAATGTGTAAGGCCAAGAGAAGAGCTTGTAAGTCTCTATTATTACTATTTCGACGGTAATTTAATAGTCGTAGGTGATAACTATAGCTTCTACACAACCGAAGTTGAGCTTTCACAATTTGCTCAAATGAGCTTTGTACCGGAACAAGTAAAAATGATGTTGGAATTGGAGGATTATATAAAGAATTGATTTCACCATTCAGGAATTAAGGCTCATTAAGAATAAAATTTAGCTTAGTGTATCTTAATCTCTTAATGGTTTAAAAGGGGTGATCATTAAAATTTAGAACTTTTAGTCTGATGTTCAACTTAATGAGTGTAATGCTATTCTGTTTCAAAAAGTTAAACCTATTTTAGGACAAACAACTACGGAATGAAATCTTACCTGTTGATCATTTGTTTTTTCAGTATTCAGATCTCTTTTTCCCAGAAAGTGAAGACTACTGACCTTCAAGGTTCCTGGAGAGTGGAATTTGTTGTTTCAAATATGCCTGAAACATCTGAAATGCCAGAGTATCGGGATTCTGAAGAAGAATATTACGATAATAGAAGGTATTACGAGACCAATGAATTTTGGATTATCAAGGATAAAAAAGTGTCGTGTGTTGATTATCCGTGTTGCTCGCTCGGGTTCGGAAAATTGGCTTCAACCGATACCACCACCGAAATTCATTTTGAAGAAAATAATATGCGTGATCTGTACTACACGCTTCAACTATCTAACGACACGCTTTCAGCTTCGAATTTCATGCATACCTATTATTTGGTACGTGATACCTTGGATTCAGATACCTTGTATCCACTGACTCGTGGTAAGATCAATACGGAATGTTTGAAAGGAACCTGGGAAATTCCAGTTGGTGAAGTCTCAGTTCCGTTCGATGCTATTGTGGTTTGGTATCCGTGGACAATGGTGGACACGTTTACAGTTAACAACCGAAATATCAATTGGTATTGGTCGAAAAATCGCTTTTACCTGGATGTGGATGGGGTAAAACGTCCGTTCAAAGTGAAAACAGTTTCCAATTCGGAAGAAAGTCTCATTCTCGTTCCAGAACGATGGGTAAAGTATTACATCAAACGCGATAAGCTGGATGATTATCAGGTTGATCACGTTTGGCTTCGAAGAGTTGAACAAGACCAGGACTATTAATAATTCCCCACAGATTCACAGATGAAAAGAGCGCTTACCAGACGCTCTACTTTACGAGTCCGTCCTATGCTGAGCTTACCGAAGTATAGGCAATCTTTAATGAGTTTTTCTTTGTACGATTCTAGGATACATTTTCAGAAAAGCTATGTTATCTCTGATTTTCCTATGTGACTATGTGTTTGAGAAAAGAAAAGCCCAAATTTCCCTATTTTTATGTCATGAGCGAAGAATTATTGAAAGTACTAAAGACGCGTTTCGAGAAGAACATGCAGCGTCATGAAGGCTTGGAATGGTCGAAAGTGGAAGCGAAGTTGACTGCGAATCCTAAGAAACTGGCTGTTTTAGATGAGATGGAATTGACCGAAGGTGAGCCGGATGTAATTGGTTTCGACAAAGCAACTGGAGAATTCATTTTCGTAGATTGTGCTGCTGAAAGCCCAAAAGGACGCAGAAGTTATTGCTTTGATAGAGCGGCTTGGGAATCGAGAAAAGAACACAAACCGGCAAACACGGTAATGGATGTTGCCAAAGAAATGGGAGTGGAGCTACTTTCTGAAGAACAGTATCGCGAACTTCAAAAACTCGGTAAGTTCGATTTGAAAACTTCAAGCTGGATTCAAACTCCTGAAAATATTAGAAAACTAGGTGGTGCGTTATTCTGCGATAGAAGATATGATACTGTTTTCCTTTATCACAATGGTGCGGAATCGTATTATGCCGCACGCGGGTTCAGAGGAATGCTTCGCGTTTAGTTTTACCGAAAAGAAATTATTATTTGAATTTTCAATTGTAAAAATTTTGCGTCCTTGGCGCACTTCGCGGGAAATAAAAAAAGCCCATCCGCTTCAAACGGACAGGCATTCTTTTGTTCTTGGTTGTAATCTAAATTCTAAATACCAAAAATCTAAATTCTAAAGAGGTAATTAAATCTTTAACATTTAGAATTTTGGAATTTTCAATTAGTTGTGATCGTATTCATGTCCAAGTGACACCACATCAATTTCTTTGAGTTGTTTTCTGGCATTCTTGTTCGAAATTTCGCGTTTGAATATATCGAAGATCAAGTATACACAAGGAACGATGATTAATGTAAGTAACATTGATGAAGTTAATCCACCGATCAATACCCAAGCCAAACCAGCTTTCCATTCAGCTCCCGGACCAGTTGCCAAGGCAATCGGCATCATACCGAAAACCATTGCTAATGTGGTCATTAAGATTGGACGTAAACGTGCTTGACCAGCAATGATCAATGCTTCAACCGTATTGTGACCGTCACGTTTCTTCTGGTTTGTAAAGTCAACGATCAAAATGGCATTCTTTGCTACGAGACCGATTAACATAATCATTCCTAGCATCGAGAAGATACTGATTGGTTCTGCCGAAAGTGCTAATCCTAACAACGCTCCAATGATTGCCAGCGGAATGGAGAAGAGTACAACTAAAGGATAAGCGTAAGAATCATACAACGCCACCATGATCAGGTAAACGAATAGGATGGAAGCCAAAATCGCTAATAACAAGTTCCCCATTGCTTCAGCCATGTTCTTAGCATCACCTTCAAAACTGTAAACCGTGTTCTTCGGAAGTGGATTTTTCTCCATCAATTTCGTAAACTCATCCGTTACTTGCTGACTTGATGTTCCCAAAACCTGAGAAGTGATCATGATCGAAGGAATACGGTTTCTTCGCTCCAATTTTGACGGTCCACTTGCTTTTCCAATGCTGGCAAACTGACTCAATTTTATTTCTTCCCCACGATTATTGATGAAGTAAACTTCTTTCACATCACTTGTGCTTTTGCGGTCGAAATCGTCATAGTTCACCAAAATATCGTAATCTTTTCCACCTTCGGAATATTTTGAATTGTCATCACCGTTAAACGACATTTGCAAAGTTGAACCAACAACACTCATGTCTAACCCGAATTTCGCCATTTTATCACGGTCGATGTTCACAGTGATCTCGGGGTTTCCAGTTTCAACCGATACTTTTACTTCTGCAGTACCTTTAATGGATTTCAATGTTTCAACCACTTTTGCAGCTGCAACGTAATTCGAATCCATACTGTTTCCAGTAACCGCAATTTGAATTGGCGCATCATCTGCTCCACCCATGATTCCTACTGCTGCAGAGTTTACTTTTACATCCGGAAGCATTTGCTCAATGTCTTTTTTCATCAATTGGGCAACAATTGCGGCAGAATTTTCACGCTGTTCCTTATCGACCAATTTTACCGTCAATTGCGCTTTGTTATTGGCATTGCTTTGAGAACCCATGTTTCCACTGGCCGTTCCAACACTTGTAAAGACGCTCACCACCTGTTTGTCGCTGAACAGGTAATCTTCTACTCGTTGTACAGTCGCATTGGTTTGTTGAATGGTTGCATCTTGTGGTAATTCTAATGAAATAACGAATTCACCTCTATCACCTTGACTTACGAATTCACCACCAATGTAAGGTCCGAGCAACATAGGGATAACAAAAATCCCAAGTGCTGCTGCCGGAATGATGTAACGCTTTCTACGCAAAGCAACTGTTAATGCTCTACCGTAAGAAGTCGTGATCTTTTTCAGGATGTTCTCAAAGCCCATTACAATTCTTCCACCCAAGGTTTTGTTGTTCAACTGCGTTTCTTTTGCAAAGCGAGAAGCCAACAGTGGTGTCAATGTAAATGAAACGAAAAGCGACATCAATGTAGAGATCACAATCACTAATGAGAATTGTGATAAAAGATTTGAAATCAATCCACCAACCATTGTCAATGGAAGAAACACTACAACGTCAACAAGCGTGATCGCCATGGCGGTAAATCCAATTTCGTTACGTCCTTCCAAAGCTGCTTTTCTGCGCTCTTTCCCCATTTCGAGGTGACGATAAATGTTCTCCAATACAACGATCGAGTCATCCACGAGAATCCCTACAACCAGCGAAATCGCAAGCAAAGTCATCAAGTTCATGGTAAAGCCAAGCAAGTACATCGCAATGAAAACGGAGATCAAAGAAGCTGGAATGGAAATCATAATGATAACTGCGTTTCGTACACTATGGAGGAATAACAACATTACCAAAGCAACAATGAAGATTGCCAAACCAAGGTCTTCAACTACCGCATCAGCCGCAGCAATCGTAAAGTCAGAAGAATCGGAAGCAATTTTGAATTTCAATCCTTGTGCTTTGTATTGCTTTTCGAGCTTTTTAAATTCTTCTTTTACATTCTTACTGATTTTCACCGCATTTGCGTCGGTTTGTTTCATGATTTGAATCCCCAAAGAGTTGATTCCGTTGATACGGTTAAACGTCTTGATCTCTTTAGAAGCATCTGAAATACTTGCCAATTCATTCAATCGAACAGGAGAACCTGTTTTTGGATCGTTGATGATCACCAAATTCTCCAATTCTTTTAAATCCTTGTATTTACCGCGTAAACGAACCAATGCTTGACTTTCGTTGCTTTTGATCTTACCTGTTGGCAGTTCCAAATTCGCACTTCGAATAGCGTTTGTAATTTGCAGAATCGAAATTCCGTAGTTGGCACATGCTTCACGGTCGACCTGAACTTTAATTTCACGCTCTTCACCACCAACCATTGAGATTTGCGCCATTCCCTCCATTTTAGCAAGGTTTGGAGATATATCGTCCTTTACCAAAGAATACAATTCAGTAGGAGGAATGTCTGCTGTAATTCCCACGCTCATAATCGGCGCCTCATCAAAAGAGAATTTACCTAATGAAGGAGAAAGAACTTCTTCTGGTAAAGATGAGAGAATAGCATTTACTTTTCGTTGTGCTTCCTGCAATGCTTTGTCGGGATCCATGTCGTTTTTCAACATTAGTACCACCGACGAAACACCTTCCATAGAAGTAGATTGCGTGTAGTCCAAACCTTCAACGCCTGAAAGAGCATCTTCAATTTTCTTCGTAACGGAGTTTTCAACCTCAGAGGGCGATGCTCCCGGATAAACCGTTGTAACTGTAACAACTGGAATAGAGAATTTTGGCATCAACTCGTAGTTCAGCTTAGAGTAGCTGAGGATTCCGAGGAAACCGAGAACGGCAAAGATCACAACGATCAGCGACGGTCTTTTTATGGATAGTTCTGTAATAGACATCTTTTTCTTTTTTTAGAAAATAGAGAACAGAAAATGGAGGCAAGAAACATAGTCTTTCCTCTTTTGTCTTTCCTCTTTCCTCTATTATTACTTAATGATTTTAACTTTTGATCCGTTAGCAATGTTCAACTGACCAGTTTGCACCACTTGCATTCCTTTCGTAAGTCCGGAAACGATCTCGATCTTGTCATCATCAACTGAACCAATCTGAATCTTAACTAGTTTCGCTTCGCCGCCTTGAACAATATAGACTTTTGGATCTTTGACACTTCCTACCAAACATTTGAATGGAATTGTAAGTGCTTCTTTTGTACCACCGAATGTGAATTTCACTTTTCCAGTCATACCCGATTTCAATGGTGTTTTAGACGGATTTGTAAAACGAATTTCAGTATCAAATTTCTTCGAACCATCGGCTTGAGGAGAAATAGAAGCAATTTTTCCGGCAATTGTTGTGTTAGTGTACAAATCAGGAACAATGTTAACGGCTTGACCAGATTTCACACGAACCACCTGAACATCCAACAACTTCACACTCATTTTCAGTGTTTTGATGTCAACGATATCAGCAACCTTTGTTCCCGGAGCCAAATAACTTCCTTTTTCGATGGAAAGATTAGAAATCACGCCTGAAATTGGTGCGACAACCGCTGTTAAACGTAAGCTTCTTTGCAACGTTTGAACACGAGATTCAGAAGTGCTTACATTCATTCTCATTTCCTCTACTTGTTGCTTGTTTACAGCACCGCTATTTGCCATTTTTTCATATTTCGCCAGATCCGATTTCGCTTTTTCGAGTGTTGTTTTTGCAAGTGCCAAATCAATTCGAATTTGTTCATTATCCAACGTTGCAATCACTTTTCCCTGATTCACATAATCACCGTTTTGAACATTCAATTTATTTACACGACCAGAGGCTTCTGAAACAAAATTCAATTGATGATCAGGAACAAAGTCTCCGCTTAATTCAAAATCCTGAGTGACTGTTTCCATTGAAGGTTCTGCAACGGTTACTGGGAAAATGGTCATTTTTTGCTCTGTAATTGCGGCATTTGCATCCATTTTTTCTTTGTTACTGCCCAATTTCATCACAATAAGGATGAGTACTACCATTCCAATAAGTAGTGGAAGAATAATGCGTCTGAAAACGCTTTTCTTTTTTACTGGAGTATTTTCTGGATTGTTATTTATGTTGTTTTCCATGTCTTCTGTTTTTATCTGTTCAATGGGTTCAAAATGTTCAAAGTGTTCAAATTTTTGATTAATCCTTTTGAACTTTTGATCCTCTTTTGAACTTAGTTTAATGATCCTATATTTCCTGTTGTTTTGATTAAGTCTAACTCGCTTAATTTTACTTGCACTAAAGCCCGTAAGTAATTGGTTTGTGCGTCGCGCAAAGATGTTTCTGCATTCACAACGTCTGACATTGTTGCAATTCCACCAATGAATTGTGCTTGCGTTGTTTCGTAAACTTTTCTTGCCAATTCAATGTTACGTTGCTGACTTTCCAGAGCTGCTTTATTTGTACTCAAAGCGTTGTTAGCATTGGTGCGCTGCATTTTCAAACTTTCCGTCAGGTATTTTTCATCCAATTCCAATTGCTTGATTTGGATGTTTGTTTGCTGTACGCGCGAGTTTTTCGCTAAACCATCAAAAATCGGAACACTTAGATTTAAACCGATGTATGAATTTGGAAACCAATTCGCGTCTTTACTGAAAATGCGTAGATCGTTTTGCTGTACCTGAATTGCGGAGTGAAAACTCATTGATAGTGTAGGAATGTATCCCGATTTTATTTGTTTCAGATTCCAATTGTAAAGATCGCGTTGTGCCTGAATCAACAAGATATCTGTTGTGTTCAATGCTTCCGGATCAACAATCAAAGAGGATTTTTCGTTCCCGTTGAAAACAGGAAGTTTAATGTTGTCTTCGAGCGGCATTCCCATGTAATATTTCAACAACATCAACTGTTTTTCATAATTCGTAGTGCTATTCGCCAGCTCCGTTTGAAGGTTAGTGAAATTCACCGTTAGTCGATCGATATCCAATTGCTTGGCAAAGTCATTTTCAAACTGAATTTGAGTAAGCTTTAACAAACTATCCACTTGTATTAAGTTGGATTCAACCAATGTTTTTTGCGTTAAAGTAACCTGAGCAGCATAATAGGCACTTGCGATATCATAGATCAGTTGTTCTTCGGTCTTTTTTGCGTTGATCTCCGAAACTTTGGAACTCTGTTCAGTAATCTTCATCGCGTATATCAATGATTGATTGTACAATACCTGTGTTGCGTCAACTCCTGCAACAACATTGTATTTGGTACCGAATTGAACAGCAACCTGAGTTCCTGGCTGGCCGATTATCTCTCCCGGAAGTATCGAGGTTTGCAGTTGAAGATTATCGATTACTTGTGCTGAACCCGAAACTTGCGGAAGATAGTTTGATCTTGTTTCTGTTTTCATTTCATTGGTTCGCTCAATCTCCAATCTTGACTTCAAAACACCTGAATTGTTTGTTAATCCATACTGAATGCACTGCTGTAGCGTCATTTCTCCGGATTGTGCCTGGGCCAAGCTCATACTTCCACCTAAAAAGGCGAGGAGCATCAGTAAGCGCAGACGATAGTTTTGTTTTCTCCTCTTCATACTTCCTATTTTATATTACTCTGTTTATTGCGATTACTCCAATCTGAGTAAAGTCGCGGAAATTCAATACTTAAGTATTCTATAAATTCAATGAAACCCATCATTTGTTGATTAAATTCCGGTGTTTCTGGTGTTCGCTGTGCAAGTGCTTCTTTCATGATTTTGATCACATCGAAGAACTTTTGAAAATTCTCGGTAAACGATTCTTCCCATTGCACAATGTTGCTCATGAAATAGCGTTTGCGGTCGCCTGGACGTGTTTTGTAAATGACACGTTGTGTAAGCTGAAGCGTATTCAGAGCGGTACTTGTCGCACTTTTACTGATTCCGAGCAATTCGCGAATTTGATCGAAAGTCAGTTCTGGCTGGTCACAAACAATAAGTAATGACATTATTCGACCTTCCATTGGCGGAACTCCATGTTTTTCATAGAATACTCCCATTCGTTCGATCAATTCTCTTTGCGTGTGTGTTAATTCAATGCTTGACATCTATTGAAGTTTTGTTCGCACAAAGTTACATGGTTTCTTTAGTTCTGGAAATACAGAACCAACAGAACTAATGTTTTTAACAATTGTTTGCGATTCAAAAGTAGAATCACTGTTTTGTAGCGACAATAAAAAATCGGCGAGTGGTAGCAGTAATTAGGTGAGTGTTTTCCGAAGTAGGGGCGAATCATTATTCGCCCATTACTGAGGAGTATTTTAGTAGAACCAAACGAATCATCATTCGCCCATTACTGAGGAATATTTTAGTAGAAACCAAATGAATCATCATTCGCCCATTACTGAAGAACCAAACGAATCATCATTCGCCTATTACTGAGGAGTATTTTAGTAGAAACAAAACGAATAATCATTCGCCCATTACTGAGGAATATTTTAGTATAAACAAACGAATAATCATTCGCTGATTAACTAGA
>CBFGNV010000107.1:0-9315 GCA_965650275.1 uncultured Fluviicola sp.
ATAAGTTGCAAGAAGAAGCATACTTCGGAACCTGAACCAGAAGCTCCGAACAATTTGACAGGTGGAATTCTTGTCTTGAACGAAGGGCTTTTCAATCACAACAACGCTAGTTTAAGCTGGTTGAATACATCAAGCGGAGAAAGTATTTCGAATTTCTTTGAGCAGAAAACCAATCGTGGTTTAGGAGATACCGGAAACGACATGCAGCGTTACGGAAACAAAATTTACATCATTGTGAATGTTTCCAGCACGATTGAAGTGATGAATGCCTCAACAGGAAATTCCATCACACAAATTAGCATGATGAATGGGACAACTCCGAAACAACCACGTTTCATTACCTTCCACGGATCAAAAGCATTTATTACTTGTTACGATGGTTATGTGGATGTTCTCGATACAGCAAGTTTAGCTATTACGCAACGAATTCAGGTTGGAGCAAATCCTGAGGGAATGGCCATCAGCAATAACAGATTGTTCGTTTGCAATTCGGGCGGATTGAATTTCCCGGATGTTGATTCTACCGTTTCTGTCATTTCACTAAACACGTTAACAGAAGAAACGAAAATCGCGTGTGGACCAAATATGGGCGACATCGCCGTTGATGCAAGCGGTGAAATCTATGCCATTTCTCGTGGTGATTACGGTTCCGTACCGGCACGTATGCATCGTATCAATCCAGTTTCGTTAATAAAAGAAGAAACTTTCACCTTCAATGCTTCATCCATTTCGGAATACGGAAACCAATTTATCATTGTGAGTTCTAGCGGATCAACTGTTCATACACGATTGTTCAATCCAGCAAGCGAAACCATCAGCTCTACAGATTTCTTTGATCTCACAAATGTGGAAACACTCTTTGGAATCCAATACCGAGCATCTAATAATAAATTCTACATCTGCGACGCCATGGGCTATACCATCAATGGCAAAATTCACATTTTCAATACATCCGGAATTTTAGAGCAAACATTTTCAGTTGGTCTAAACCCAAATAGCATTTTATTCTATGATTAAATATTTACCACTTCTGTTCATCTCGAACTTCGGTTTTTCGCAAAGTTTCGCTCCATCGCCAGATAGTGTTGGAACAACGGCAATTCATAAATCGAGTCCATCTTTTATTGCCTGGGCAACCGGAGGAACAATCACACGCGGCTTTGTAAACATCAACGATACAACTGTGACCTACGATGATTTGAATCATGCCAGTTACGGCGATTTGGATGATGCTTTTGGAATGGCGAATGCAACACAAGTTGTTTCATTGGGTGACAGCGGCGTTGCTACTCTAACCTTCGATTATGTGATTCAAGATGGTCCGGGGTTCGATTTTGCGGTTTTTGAAAACGGTTTTGTAGATGGATACATGGAATTTGCGCATGTTGAAGTCAGCACAAACGGAATTGACTTTGTACGCTTCCCCTCCACTTCTGAGATTCCATTGGCTCCACAGCTTGGCAACTCTTCCATTTCAGATTGCAGAATGGTTAACAATTTAGCAGGAAAATACCGTGTGAACTATGGGACTCCATTCGATTTGAGCGAATTAACCGGTTCTCCCAATCTGGATTTGCAAAACATCAACTTCGTGCGTTTGGTTGACGTTGTCGGCGATGTTGATGGAGAACACACCACTCTTGATGGTTCCGGAAATCCAATCAACGATCCATTTCCAACAGAATTTCATTCTGGAGGATTTGATTTGGACGCGATTGGAATTATCAATGGAGTTCTTGGAATGAAAGAAGAATCGGTTTTGAATTTTACAGTTTCACCCAATCCAGCAAACGAATTTGTGACTGTTCAGTCGGAAGAAAACGGAAGTATCCGAATTCTTGATCTAAACGGAAAAACCTTATTCGAAACAACACATAACACCCTCACCACCATATATCTAAATCAATTTCAAAAAGGAATCTATTTGCTGCAATTAAATGTGAATGGAACTAGCGCTACAGAGAGACTAATTGTGGAGTGATAGCATTCTTGGTATGAAAAGGAATGTCTGATTCGATAAGGATCGGACATTTTTTGTTTGAAAAACAGTTTACTTGGAATGATAAAAAATAAGAAACGGTTGTAATGTACTGACCCTTCAACTCTTTAGATGCTCATCAAGAATGGATTTCAGTTTAAGATTGTTCTTTGAATTGAGTGTTGCCTGCCTTATTCACTATATGAATCAGTGGTCTTTTGAACATCACTTGTTGGAATGATTTAACCAAAGAAGCCCAACTTTTGGGTAGGCTCAGCTTTATAACCTTTATATTTCAATTTCTACTTTTTCGTTCTCTGTAATGTTCATCATCATATTGTAGTGTCCTTCGTGTTTCGTCAATATAAAAATATCTTTAAAAACGTTTTTATATGCTTCAATTGTCCTGTCTTGAAGTTCAACATACAAGTCGTCATTTATACTGTGTGAACCGTCATTTATCCACGAAATCAATGAACGACAAATTTCTTGTTCTTCTTTGGTTTTAAATTTTAGGATTAAATCATCGTCTCCATATTTGCCTAGTAGCTTGAAATAATTTTCAATTATTCTCCGCATTATGTTTTGAATTGTAAGTGTTGATTTGACTTCATCACTTTTCAATTCTTGCCATAGAAGTTCGTATGAAGATTGAATTGGATTATTCATTTCAAAACTCTGTAAACTTGTAACCTTTTCGTTTTTTCTCAAAATCCAAAAGTTTGTCTTATTACAAGTTTTTGTCCTTCCGTCTATGAAAGAAACTTCTTTGTGAAAATAGACGTTGTGAGTTAGCAATATTAATTGCCGTACATTCCCTTTGTCTTCTTTGATGCCTTTAATAATGTATTTGATGAGCGTGCTTACAACAAATAAAACATTGCTATCTAAACTTGAAATTGGGTCGTCAATTACCAATACTCTTTCGTTGTTTACCTCATCTTCTGAAACACCACCTTTTGTCAATTGCAAGTAATACAGAAAAGTAATGAATGTAATTTCTCCTTCACTTAGCGTTGCTTCAGCAATAGTTCCGTCTTCACGTTGAATTTGATAAAAGCCATCTTCTTGGGTAGGAACAATTTCAAAATTTAAAAAACCATAGGATTTTAATATTCTGTTTATTTCATCAATAGTAGGTTGAATACTTGTAACATTCTTATTTAGGCTTTTTATTTCAGCATCTAATTTTTTGTATTCGTCCTGTTTAGTTTTTAGCTGTATTTCTAAGCTTTCGATACCTTTTTTTAAACCGTTTCTTTTTCCGTTGAAGTCAATAATATCTGTATTGTGAGTTTCAATTAAGAATTTCCAAACAGCTTTAATCAGGTTACTTTTTTCAGTCGCAAAGTTTGCGACAATGTCATTATGCGTTTTAATTTCAACGTTAGCTTGATTGATTAACTCGGATATTAAATCAGCTTGTTCCTTAATCGAAATTATCTCAATACTTCTACTCGGTTCTTTGATTTTGTTACTTACAAATTCGTTATTTGTTGTGTTTTGACTTATCAGTGTTTTTAAGTAAGCTGAAAACTTATCAATCCCGAGTTTGGTATTACTTAAAGCCTTTTGATTGACTTCAATTCCGTTTAGCTCGTTTATTATGTTTTGATTTAAAGTGTTGAATTCTTGTTTTAATTCCTTTAGTTGCTTGATGTCGTTTAAATACGTTTCATCGAAAAAGCTCACTAACTGTGCTTTAAAATTGTCTGTTATAGTTTTTTCTTGGCAAAAGGGACAAGTGTCACCTTGAATATATTCTCTACCTTGATTAACCCAATCGTTAATGTTTAGTTTCTGTATCAACTTGGCAATATCAACATCAGCTTTACCAACAATGATCTTCTTCCAAATTTCATTGGTTTCAATTTCTAACACTCTCTCAAATGAGATTTGGCTTATTGGTTCAATTCTTTGTGGCTGTTCACCAAAAATTGTTTCAGCTTTGGCTTTTAGATTTTCAAGGGTTTCTAATTGTTCAGTGTTACTTGAAAATTCATATAAAAATTTGTTCTTGAATGATTCTTTCTGGAGGAAACCAGAGAACGCTTCTTTAAACATAGTTTCATTTTTCTTGTAAACTTTTGTCCAAGCAGCTTCTTTAAATTCGTTTTCTAATTTTTCTACCTCAGCTTTCTGTTTATCTAACGTATTTCGTTTTTGTATTCCTTCAGCTTTAATAACTTTAAGTTCTTCGTTCTTTTGTTCGATTAACTTAATTTGTTCTGCTGTAGCTTCGCCAAGTGTGAAAACACCATTTAGTTTTCCCTTTCCAAAATTTCGATCTCTAAATTCTTTATTGTAAACCAAAATATTTAAGGTTAAAGCATTTTGCCAAGTCAAAGAACTATAATTGTATTTTGGGGCTGAATTGTCGTGGGCAAAGTTTGAAATTGTGGTCTTTCCGCAACCATTTGCTCCATATATAAAATTGACTTCTTTCAAGTCGTCAAATTTTACGCCCTGATTGTCATAGGTTGCTACATTTTTTATTTCAATTTGTTTTATCATTCAGTATTTGGTCTATTTAATGCGGTCATTCCAAGGCTTACAACTGGTGCTTATTTGTTGTTATAAGCTGTCTATTCAGACATTTTTTTCAGCTGTCTTTCATTGCTACATCGATTGTGAGAAGTGACAGCTTCAAATTTGATTCTTTTTGCAATACCATCAAGCCCAGGATATATTAGTCCATGATGATATCCAAGATCATAAAGTTGATCTAATATTTCTTTTCTATGTTTTTTATTAATAATGAATAAATCAAACATTCCAAATATATTATCCTGCTTGTTAAATGGTATAAAGTGTTCCTTACCTTGCGGAAGTTCATGTATAGTAAAACAACCAGATTGATTTGTTATTCTTGGAGATATGTGGTGTGGAAATATTATAATCCCACTTTTTTCTAATGTCAATCTTTTATCAATTCGCGTACTTGTAGGGAAACAATTATTTGTCGATGGAAATCCATAACACCATACAGCACTATTTTCAGCATTTGAATTGTAATTCTCAACAGCAAAGAATAATGCAATGAGTGGGTTCATAGACCAGTCTAAAAGTCTAGTGGGGAGTCCATGATGTTGAGCTAGAGAAATAAGTTCAATATCATCTTCTGATTTAAATTCATTAAAAGGTCTTGCTTCTCGTTGAAATATATTGAGCATATACTCTTCCAAATCATTCCAATTTGTAAGAGTCTCTTTAATATTAATTCTAAAAAGTCCCGGAATTAAATCGTAAGCTTCATCCTCTTGGCCTCTGAAAAACCACTGGGCTATATTTTGTTGCTCAAAGGATTGTATGTGAGCTAAATATTCAGATACAGATTTGATTTCTATTTTGTCCATAAAGTATGGTTGCTTATAACTCATTTACAAACGCAACTCTATACCGTTTACTCACAAAAACCTCGAATTCCTAATCTAGTTGGTCTTCAGTGAATATTTCTAGTGTGTTACGCCTTTCCCAAATATAACAACATTTCTTTTTCGTAGAATTAGCGGTTTTCCTTAGAATTCTCTTTTTCTCATTCTCTCTGAGGTTTAATAAAAAAGCTGGTTATAATAAACCGCTGAGACAAGGAGAGAAGGAGTTGAACAAATACTTTTTGTAAAAATTTGCTCTCAATACATCCGAACATGTAATTCTCTTCATGTTAAAAACATTTTACCAATTTTCAATTATTATTGAAAGTTTTGTATACATTTGGAACTATGGAACTTGAACAAGCAAAACAGCAATTTATTCAAACCTGGGGAAACTTCGGAACCCAGTGGGGAATCAATAAATCTATGGCGCAAGTTCATGCTTTGTTGTTGGTCAGCGAGCGACCACTTTCTACCGAAGAAGTGATGGAGCAGTTGTCTATTTCTCGTGGAAATGCGAATATGAATATCCGCGATTTGATTAACTGGCAATTGGTTTACAAAGAAAGCGTGGTTGGTGATAGAAAAGAATATTTCCGCGCCGAGAAAGACATGTGGGAAGTAGCAAAACGCATTGTTCGCGAACGCAAACGCAGAGAGATTGAACCTTTGCAACAACATTTGGCTGAACTAAAAAAAGTAGATCAGTCTTATGAATCAATTTCCTTTGTTGCAACCATTGAAAATATTGAACGATTGGTAACAAGACTGGATAGTTTATCCGACACATTGATGAAGGCTGATGAACACGTTTTCTTCGGAAAGATCATTCAGTTTTTCAAATAGTTAAAAAAATTTAGTACAAACTTTCAAATATTACTGAAAGTTTTGATTGAAATAAAACATGAGTTATGAAACAGGAAAATCAGCTCTATTTACTTTACGACGAGGCGTGTCCTCTATGTAATTGGTATACCAAGAAATTTGTAGCGTGCGGCTTTATTTCCCAAGAGTCTCGTCTTCCCTATTCAAAAGCGGTAGAAGAAAACGAACTTCAATTCAATCATAACTTAGCGAAAAATAAAATCGCCCTTGTAAATGCCAGTAACAATGATGTTCTCTACGGAATAGATAGTTTACTCTACGTTCTTGGAATTAAAATGCCGTTGATTAGTAAAATCGGACATTGGAAACCAATTCATTTCCTGCTTGAACAACTTTACAGTTTTGTTAGTTTCAACAGAAAAGCAATCGCACCTGTCCATGTTTGTGAAACCAATTGCAGCTGTGAACCAAGTGTTTCTTATTTCTGGAGAGTTCTTTACATTCTCTTTGCAACCGTCATCATTCATTTCAGTGTTGGTTTTTATTTCTTTCACTTTCTAAAAGATCATTTGGTTCAGAATCCAGTTCCCGACTTCGTTCTATTCGGTTCTCAATTTGTATTTCAGTATTTCAGCTTTCGGTTATTAAAGCAACGTGATTTCTATACTTATGCAGGGCATTTAACTACGGTTTCATTGATTGGAGCGTTGTTATTATTGGGTATCGGATTGGTTCTCACACTTCTTCAAAACTTCGGAATAACTATTGAATTGCTCGCTCCACTTGGCTTTGGAGTTGTGTTAACCGTAATGCTTCTCATTCATTATTCCCGAATCAAAAAACTTGGATTTAGCGGATATTTGACATTGAGCTGGATCATTTTTAGAATTTCTATTTACGCATTGGTCTTCAAACTTTATTAAAATGAAAAAAATCATCATCACCGGAGCTTCTGGATTTCTTGGGAAGAAATTACTTCAGGAATTAGCTAAAGCATATAACCAGGCAGATATTGTTGCCATTTCTCGAAATGCTCCAAAGCACCTTCCTGAAAATGCGCGATTTGTTGCTTGGGACGGTCTAACCGCTGGACTTTGGACAGAAGAATTCGAAAATGCGGATGCGGTAATTAATCTGGCTGGAAGATCTGTTGACTGTCGTTACAACGAAAAGAACAAACGAGATATCATGGAATCGCGAAAAATCACCACTCACCTTGTTGGAAAAGCGATTCTCAATTGTAAAAATCCTCCGAAAGCATGGTTGAATGCAGCAAGTGCAACCATCTACGAACATACCGAAGACGCTCCGAATACGGAAGAAAGTACCAGAATTGGTCATGGATTCTCCGTTGAAGTTTGTAAAGCATGGGAAGAAGCGTTTTGGTCGTACAAAAATCAGGGCATTCGACAAATTGCGATGCGAACCACCATTGTTCTTGGCAAAAATGGAGGTGTGACTGTTCCTTTGAAGACCTTAACTAAACTCGGAATGGGTGGAAAAATGGGTTCTGGAAAACAATGGTTCAGCTGGATGCACGAAGAGGATTTTTGTCGTGCAGTGATTTTCTTTCTCAACAACGAAAAATGTGAAGGACCTTACAACATGGCGGCCCCAAATCCACTTCGCAACAAAGAATTGCATCAATTGATTAGAAAAACATTAAAGGTTCCGTTCGGAATTCCGCAACCCACCTGGTTATTGAAGTTTGGAGCAATGCTCATTGGAACGGAAACGGAATTGGTTTTGAAAAGCCGATATGTCATCTCCAAACGACTTCCGGAAGAAGGATTTCAGTACAAATTCCCTGATATCGAAGGAGCACTGAAGGATTTGTATCAGAAACCAGAACAGGTATAGTTTAACCACATAGAGACATAGGTCACATAGAAAGTAACTCAAAGATCTATGTGTTCTATGTTCCTATGTGGTTCTATGTTGTTCAATTCTGACTATGCTTTAGCTATACGTCAGTTGGTGTATCCTTCTTTACAATTTCGGCACCTTTGGCTGGAGTTATTTCGTGACCATGAAACAAAGCATATTGCTTGGTAAATTCGGCACCAAAAAACAAGATCATACAAGAATAGGAAACCCATAACATCACCAATACAATGGATCCGGCAGCTCCGTATGTGGAGCCCGGATTCGCTTTTGCGAAGTAAATTCCCAAAGCATATTTTCCAAGAATGAACAGTAACGTGGTCACCATGGCACCAATCCAAACGTCCTTCAACTTGATTTTAGCATCGGGGAGAATCTTGAAAATCAATGCAAACAGCACGGTGATAATTCCAAACGAAAGCGCAAACCCCAGAATACGAAATACGAACGGGAGAAAATCTTGAGCGCTCTTCTCTATTACTTGACTCAACGCCTCCAACCCAGTGGTAAGTAACAATGAAATCAACATTAGAAATCCAAGTGACAACACCAATCCAAAAGAAAATAACTTGGTTTTAATCGTCTTCAACCATTTTTTCTTTGCCACTATCTTTACTTCCCAAATCTGATTCAGGGAAGTCTGTAATTCTGTAAACATAGCCGTTGAACCTACAATCAAGGTCACAAAACCGATAACTGTCGCCAGAATAGACGTCTTTTTTTCAGAAGCGTTTGCGATTATCGTTTCTATTGATTCAGCTGTCTCTGTGCCCAGTGCCGATTGAATCTGATCTGAAATTTTACCTTGAACTGCTTCTGGTCCAAATGCCAGTCCAGCAACGGCAATAACAATCACCAACAATGCAGGAATTGAAAAAACAGCATAATACGCCACTACTGCGCTTTGTCGAAATGGATCGGCTCCAAGCCAAGCCTGTGCTGTTTCCTTTGTAATCTTCCAAAGATTGCCAAAATACTTTTTCCTTTCTGCCATAAAACCACACAATATTCAATCTATTTTATGGGTTTCCACTCTCATTTCAAAAGAAACTTACTCATTTCTGTAAATAATGTAAGTTTCTATCATATTTCTACAAATAAACACCTAAACAAAGCATCCAAATGAAATTTAACAACAGAGGATCATAGGTCACATAGAAAGGCATTTCCAAAACTATGTGTTCTAGGTCTCTATGTGCTTAAATCTCGTGTCTCAAACTCCAATACTGGCTTCAATCTCTCAACAATCTCTCG
>CBFGNV010000108.1:0-7862 GCA_965650275.1 uncultured Fluviicola sp.
AAGGCAAAAAAGAACAAGGTATTTAGTAAGTATTTTCATTGTGTTTAGTTTTATACCACAAACATACAAGATGCCTTTTGTCGAAAATAGGACTTTTTACGGTTTGAACAGAAGTTTGATATATCAATTAGATTTCTCGTTTCGTGCGGAAGATCTGAATGCAGCTGGTGTCATTCCGTTTTTTTCTTTGAATCTTCGTACAAAGTAGCTCGCATCATCGAAGTTGAGATGAAAGGCAATTTCCTTTACAGAAAGATCAGTATGGAAAAGCAAACGCTTCGATTCCAGCATCACTTGTTCATCTATTAATGCTTTGGCCGAAAGTCCAAGATTATTGGAACACAACTCGTTCAGATAGTTTGGCGTAATGTTGAGCATGGAAGCGTAATCGGCTACGGCTCGTTTTTCGTTAAAATGTGAAGAAACGAGCGCCATGAATTTTTCGAGCGTTCCCGGATGTTGCGGTGCTTGTTGCGATTGCTCGAAAGGTCGTTTCAGTAGCTGAAGCATGGCACGAACCAATGATTTCAACGTTTCATGCGAAGCGAATTTTTCGGATAAGCTGTACACTTCGATCAATTTTTTCAAGGCAATAAAAACCTCTTCTGAAAGCTTCAATTGAGGTTGATTCGATTGAATGGAGAAAAAGGGATATTCCCGAAAAAATGCCGCAGCGCCTGTTTCGTTGTCGTAGAAATAAGTTCTTAAGAATCGGAAATTACAACCGGAAGAATTCTCGTTACGATTCATCATGTGTACTTGTCCGGTACGAATGAAATAAGCAGAAGCGGCATCGTTGGGGTAATTGACAAAATCGATGGACTGCGTGCCGCCACCTTCAAAAAACACGATAAATTCATAATAGTCGTGGCGGTGTGGAACTTCCGGCGGAGGAGAATAATTGGTGTTTCCCCAAAGCGCGAAATCGTGTTGACCATACAATCCAAGACTATGAATAGGAATTTGTTCCAAAATGTAAGTTTACAGTTTGAGTTGAAGGTAAGATAAATCAGGAAACAGGGGAGGAATTGTAAAAATCTCCACATTATTTCGTTTTGACTTCTTTTTTTATTACCGGTTACCTTTAAGTTACCATGGTAAATACTGCCTGGAATTTGCCTACCTTTGGATTTCTTAATGTTCAGAAAACGTTCAAGGGGTTCAAAAGGCTCAAAAAACGTTCAAAACGTTCAAGAAAAGCTCAAAAGGCTCAAAGCAGATGGATTGTTCCAGACGATTGATGCTTTTCAACCGTTGAACTTTTGATCTATTGAACAAACGAAGTTTAGTTATGAAAAAAGTGAAGTATTCCGTTCTCGATTTATCGGTTATCACCCTTGGTGGTGATGCAAAATTGGCAATCGACAGAACCGTCGAGTTAGCTCAGAAAGCAGAAGGTTTTGGTTATGAACGTGTTTGGCTGGCGGAGCATCACAATATGGAATTCATTGCCAGTTCAGCGACTTCTGTGCTAATTGGACATGTGGCTTCAAAAACAGATAAAATCCGTGTTGGTTCAGGAGGAATTATGCTTCCCAATCATTCACCATTAACAGTAGCAGAGCATTTTGGTACATTGGAAACGATGTATCCCGGACGAATTGATTTGGGGTTGGGGCGTGCTCCTGGAACCGATCAGCAAACGGCTATGGCTTTGCGCAGAAACGATATGAGTTCACAGCATCATTTTCCTGCTGATGTGAAAGCACTGCAGACTTATTTCAGTGAAGAAAATAGTACGTCGGCTGTCCGTGCTTTTCCTGCTGAAGGATTAAATGTTCCTATCTGGATTCTGGGTTCAAGTACAGATAGTGCTTATTTGGCAGCTGAAATGGGATTGCCTTATGCCTTTGCAGCACACTTTGCTCCACAACAACTGAAACATGCATTAGCGATTTATCGTCACAATTTTCAGCCTTCAAAATACTTAGACAAACCGTATGTGCTGATTTGTATCAACGGAATAGCAGCTGACACAAACGAAGAAGCCGATTTACTTTCCATGAGTTTGTACCATTTGTTCTCTGGAATTTTAACTGGAAAACGAAATCCGCTTTCACCACCAATTCAGGATTTGATCAAAAATTGGCCGGAAGAATTGCTGCAAGCCGCAAACCAAATGATGGCCTGTACTTTTGTAGGCGATAAATCGAGTTTGCTTAACCAATTTGAGAATTTCTTCAATCAGTTTGAACCGGATGAGGTGATGGTTTCAGGAAATATCTTCGATATTGAAAAACGCATTCATTCGTATGAATTGCTGGCGGATGTTTTTGATGAATTGAATATGCGAAAGTAATGGTGTTACATTTTGTGATACCATCTTAAGGCCACAAATTGTGACCTTAAGATTTTTGAATTCGATTTATTGATAACCAATTTTTGGACGGTCAGTTTCTGTTTTCTGCAATTGCTCAATTTTTAGTAGATAATCCAGCGCTTCAAATATGTCTTGAAATTGCTTGTTACATGTGGCTTCCAGTTCCTTTATTTTTTGTGCAAGCTCTATATTGTTTAGTGAAAATTGCCGGATAGAAGCAAAGACTCTCATAATCTGAATGTTTACCTGAATTGCTGTTTGGCTTTTTAATACGCTCGAAAGCATTGCTACACCTTGTTCTGAAAATGCGAATGGCTTAGCACCGCCAAAATAACTTTTAGATGGTATCACAAATTGTGATACCATCTGTTCTATTTCAGTTTCTGAAATTTCGAACATGAAATCTGGAGGGAATCGGTCAAGGTTTCTTCGTACGGCTTGTTTTAATGCTCTGGTTTCTACTTGGTAAAGTTTAGCTAAATCTGAGTCAATAATTACTTGTATTCCTCGTAATGAGTGGATTTTTCCATGAATAGTATCTAATGTCATTTTTCGTTTTTCTTATATAAGTTAGCGAAAAAGTTCATTTATACAATGCGTTTTGCATCAAAATATTAGGTCTAATCATCATACCTCGGATCATCCACATACATCAATCGTTTCACCGTTTCTACCTCAATTGTCAGGTGCTCAAATTCGCTCGTAACTTTACCTTTTACTTCAAAAATTCCCGAGCCGTTGTAAGGCGAACGGAAAACTGCATCTTGAAAATGGACGGTATCCAATTGTTCTCCGTCAACGTCGAGTAGTGTGCCGAAATGAACGTGATGACCCTTTGCGCTCACCACTTTTTTTACAACGACTTTGTAGCCGTAAGCGGTAATATTTTGACCAACGAACAAGTGAAGATTGCTTGCTGTTACAATATTTTGAATTGGTTCTTTCAGCAACTCGAACGGATTGCAAAGTGAAAAGCCTAGTAAATGCTGCTGATCGAGGGATACTTCAACATCAACTTCTGTTAACGTAGGCAGTTCAAACGTTTTTTGCTCTTCCACAAATAGTCGCGGATGTGTTGTCTTCACTTTGCTTTTGTTATGATGAAGGTGTGCTCTCCACAACAGTTCTTTTTTTGGAACATTGAAAGAACGCAAAGCACCAATTCTGATCAATAAAACAAGTTGTTCTAAAGAGATTTGTGTGCGTTCCATTAAATCGATTAAACTGTTGAAAGGTCCATTTTCTCTTCTTTCACTGACTATTTGCTTGATAGTGTTACTTTCTAATTCGTTGACATGCTGCAGTCCCAAAATAACCAGTTTATCATAAATAACCGTTTGTGAATAGCTTTTATTGATACATGAGGCTTCTACTGTTGCTCCGAGTTTTTGAGCCTCGCGTACGTAAATTTCAGTGCTGTAAAATCCACCGAAGTTGTTGATGGTTGCCACCATGTATTCCAACGGATAATAGGTTTTCAGATACAAACATTGATAGCTTTCAACAGCGTAGGAAGCGGAATGTCCCTTGGAAAAGGCGTAACCGGCAAAACTTTCCATCTGAAACCAAATGGCTTGAATGTCTTTTTCTGAATACTGTTCTTTTCTACAATTGTCGAAGAACTGCTCGCGGACTCTCAAAAATTCGCCACGACCTTTAAATTTCCCAGCCATTCCACGTCTTAACATGTCTGCTTCTGCGGGACTAAGTTTCCCATAATAACTTCCAACTTTGATTACATCTTCCTGATAAACCATAACGCCATAGGTTTCGGGCATGATTTCCAGCAATTTTGGATGCGCTTGCTTGATGCGTTCCGGATTCCGGTGACGAAGAATGTATTCGCGCATCATTCCTGAGGAAGCAACTCCAGGACGAATAATAGAACTCGCGGCCACAAGCCCAAGATAGTTGTCCGTTCTTAGTTTAATCATCAACATGCGCATGGCTGGAGATTCCACATAAAAACAGCCAATTGCCTTTGCTTCGCTAAGCATTTGATTGATCTTCTTGTCGCGGATAAACGTTTTTACATCGTGAATATCGTGTGGTGGATTATCTGGTTGATTGTAAGCAATGATATCAAGTGTGTCTTTGATTTTTCCTAATCCACGTTGGGAGAGGATGTCGAATTTATAGAGTCCGACATCCTCAGCCTCAATCATGGAGAATTGGGTGGTAGGAAATTTCTTTGAAGTGGGAAATGTTGCAGAAAACCAGGTTATCGGTTTTTGACTCACGACAATTCCGCCTGCGTGAACGCTTAAATGGGAGGGAAGCCCGGAAATGAGTTTACTGTATTTCATAACCAGATTCTGCATTTCATCATTTGGATTCCCGCTTTTCAGGTTCGCCGACATTCCTTCTATGTCTGCAGTTGGTAAACCGAATACTTTCCCCAGTTCGCGAATGGTCGCTTTCATCTGAAAAGTGCTGTATGTGCATACCAGTGCTGATTTTTCAGGGTAACGTTCAAAGATGTAACTCATCACATCGTCTCTGTCGCGCCACGAAAAATCAATGTCGAAGTCGGGTGGGTTTTCCCTGTACAGATTGATGAACCGTTCAAAATAAAGATCCAATTCCAAGGGATCAACATCCGTTATTTCCAGTAAATAAGCAACAATACTGTTTGCGCCGCTTCCTCTTCCAACGTAGTAATAGCCTTTCGAACGTGCGTAGGAGACAATGTCCCATGCAACAAGGAAATAGGATAGGTACTTCTTCTGGTGAATGATATCAATTTCACGAGAAATGCGTTCGCGAATGTGACTTTTGTCTTCTACATCTCCGTAGCGTTTTTCAATTGCTTTCTCACAGAGTTCGGTTACAAGCATGAGATCATCTTCTTCCGAATTTTTAAAATGAGAAATGTTCTGAGAATTGTTACTCTTGTTGAAATTGAAGGAAACGGCGCAATTTTCGAGTAATGTTTCAGCGCGTGTTATCAGGTCGGGAAAGTCTTCATATAATTTTTCAAAATCGGTTTTATTCAGGTAAAGTGCATCAGCCCTGCTTTGCTCTGATTCCGGGAGTTTAGAAAGCAATAAATTATTGTCGATTGCTCTCAATAAACGATGTGTATTGAAATCTCGTTTATTAAGGAAAGTCATACTCTGCAACGCGACGTATTTTTCGGGTTGCGTAGTTTTAAGCATTCGAAAGCGATTCAACTGATAAGCTGCAACTCCGATGAATTCGTATTCTCTGAGTGTCTCAGGTTCCTTTCCCCATGGATAAACAACAATGCAGTTTTCAAATTTCGGAGCAATGTTTGGAAACGGCTTTTCGTTGTGATTGTGCTCTGTCAGGTGAATGTTGATTTCGTTAAAACCGTCATTGTTCTTTGCAATAACCACATACTTACAGTCAACTCCATTTCTGAAATCAACGCCAATTATGGGTGTTTTTCCGTTTTCCTGACAAGCTCTTACGTAGTATAGAACACCAGATGTGTTGTTGATATCGGTAAGCACAGTATTATTGAAACCGAGTTCTTTTCCGATCAAAGCAACATTTTCGGGACTTAAAACGCCATATTTCAGACTGAAGGAAGAATGACAATTCAGCATAACTAAACCCTTCTGTTTGCTAATAACATGGGCGCATCACCATTAAATGGATTGAAATGTCCGATGGTTTTTGCCTGAGCTCCCATCGCTCTGAATATGGCTCTGTCGCCGTACGTATCACGTATTTTATCCATTGCTCCATATAGCTTTACCATTCGGGATGCATCTTCATCAAACAAACGCAATTGCTGATAACCATTTACCAGATCACTGAACCGAACACCAATGAGTCGAACCAACAAACGACGATTATACAAGCGCTCAAAAAGTTCCATCACAATTGGAATGATTTCATGATCAGCTGCAGAATAGGGGATCTTTCGCTGTAAACTGGTAGTTTGAAAGTCGGAATAACGGATTTTTACCGTAATACAAGCCGATACTTTTTCTCCACGTCGAAGCTGAAATGCCAGATTCTCAGCCATTGCGAGCATAATGGATTTCAATTTCACTACATCAATCGTGTCTTTATCGAAAGTACGTTCTGTAGAAATGGATTTCCTTTCGTTGTATTCAACTACCGGACTATTGTCAATTCCCTGCGCTTTTCTCCAAATACTCGCGCCGTTTTGTCCAAGAACACTTTCCATCATGTCCACAGGCATTTCCTGAATCGTTGCTATACGTTTCAAACCCAAATCACAAAGCGTTTGAAAGGTTTTTTCGCCCACCATTGGAATTTTACTTGCAGATAACGGTGCCAGGAACGAACGCTCATCTCCGTATTGAATTTGCTGACTGTTGTTGGGTTTTATTTCTCCGGTAGCAATCTTGGAAACTGTTTTGTTGTTCGATAAACCGAAAGAAATGGGAAGTCCTGTTTCCTTTATGATTCGCTCCCGAACTTCTTTGGCATATTTGAAGCAACCAAAAAAGCGGTCCATCCCTGATAAATCCATATAAAATTCATCAATAGAAGATTTCTCAACTACTGGCGCCATTTCGCGGATAATATCTGTTACATCCTGCGAGTACTTGCTGTAAGTGCTTGTATTTCCTTTGATGATAATTGCTTCCGGACAGCGTTCTTTCGCCATTCGCATGGGCATAGCCGATCGCACACCAAAAGCACGCGCCTCGTAACTACACGATGCAACTACACCACGGTCGGAAGTTCCGCCAATAAGTATGGGTCTGCCATTTAATCTGCTATCTGCCAACCGTTCACAGGAAACAAAGAAAGTATCTAAGTCCATGTGCACAATGGCGCGTTCTTGTTCGTTCATATAGTGCCGTTTTTCGTTTCGTTTATTTTCAGCACTGCATATCGGATTTATAGAGGAAAGCTTAAAGAGGAAAGCGAAAAGCTTTACACCGTGTTAAGTCTTTATGTTCTACAAAACTACATTATTGATTAGTTTTAAATCTTATTTTGATTAAAAAGTAATCAACAATTGTGATGCAAATTTTCAACATGAAGGACGTAAACTATTTATGGACTTCAAGATGTTAAGACATTAAGATATTAGGACTAAAAGAGTCATGTGTGAATGCCTAAGCAGGACTCTATCTTTCCTCTTTTCGTTTTTGGCTTTCCTCTTAATGCATAAATGTGTAACTTCCATAAAACATCTGATCATGAGAAATTTTGCTTTCATCTTTTTGGGTCTATTGCTTTTTTCTTGTTCTTCTGAAGAGAATACGGGGGAAATGTTATTGGTTGAGCGCGAACAAGAGGATTTAGGTTATATCTATAATCAAAGTCAGATGCTGTATTTTCAATTTGAAGAAAGAGCTGCGGATAAAAGTCAAAGTGACCGCTTTATGTCTAGGATGAAGCAGCAGTTTACTCAGATTCAGGACTTGGATCAGGACATTTGGACAGCCATTGAAGATTTGGAAGAAGTAAAAGCGAATCTGATTAATGAATGGACCGGAAATCCTACGATTGAGGCTTGGACCCGTGAATTTGGTGGAAAAGAAAATTACATTCAGATCTATGATTTGAGTAAAACGGATAATTCAACAAC
>CBFGNV010000109.1:0-7836 GCA_965650275.1 uncultured Fluviicola sp.
ACGTATGAAAAAGCGGTTGCTGTTGCCCGTAAAGAACATGTTCCGGTGTTGGTTCACGTGAAAGAAGTAAATCAGCCGCAAGGACATTCAACTTCAGGTTCTCATGAGCGTTATAAAGATGAAACCCGTTTGAGCTGGGAAACTGAATTCGACTGTATTGGAAAATTCAAAGAATGGATTGCAGCTTTTTCGGCTGGTGGGAATTCTTTGGCAACTACGGAAGAATTAGATGCTATTTCTGCTGAAGCAAAGAAATTTGTGAACGAACAAAAACGTGCGGCATGGACAGAGTTCTCGGCTGTTCTTAAACAAGATTTAGATTCTGCTGTCCAGGTGTTAGAAGCTCTTGCAAAAGAAAGTGCAAACGGAACATTCATTCAAATCGAATTAGATGCGTTGAAAAAGGCATTTGAGCCTGTAAGAAAAGATATTTTCATGGCAGTTCGTAAATCATTACGATTGGCACGTGGAGAGAACGGTCCTGCCAAAGCAGCTGTTATTGCATGGTTGAATAAAGAAACTCAAGCAAACTACAACCGTTACAGTTCATATTTGTATTCGGAATCTGAACATAACGCATTGAATGTAACTTCCGTACCTCCAACTTACGATAGTAATGCCGGACAAGAAGACGGAAGAATCATTCTTCGTGAAAACTTCAGAAGTATTTTCGAAAAACATCCTGAAGCATTGATCTTCGGTGAAGATGCCGGAAAAATTGGCGGTGTAAACCAAAGTTTGGAAGGATTACAAGAACAATTTGGTCAATTACGCGTTTCTGACGTTGGAATTCGTGAGTGTTCAATCATTGGGCAAGGAATTGGAATGGCAATGCGCGGATTACGTCCAATTGCCGAAATTCAATATTTAGATTATTTGTTGTACGCCATTCAGATCATGTCTGACGACCTGGCAACAGTTCAATACAGAACAAAAGGTGGACAAAAGGCACCGTTGATCATTTCAACTCGCGGCCACCGTTTAGAAGGAATTTGGCACAGTGGTTCTCCAATGGGAATGATTATCAATTCTATTCGCGGAATTCACGTTTGTGTTCCAAGAAACATGACAAAAGCTGCTGGTTTCTACAATACGTTGATGTCGGCTGACGAACCTGCTTTGGTTGTAGAACCATTGAACGGATACCGAACAAAAGAGCCAATGCCAAATAACATTGGTGAGTTCAACACACCACTTGGGGTTCCTGAAATTGTGAAAGAAGGAACTGATTTGACGCTTGTTTCTTACGGTTCAACTTTCAATTTGTGTGAAGTTGCTGCAAAACAATTGACAGAACTTGGAATAAATGTTGAATTAATCGACGTTCAAACACTTCTTCCATTCGACGTGAATCACATGATCGCTGAATCATTGAAGAAAACAAATCGTTTGTTGGTAGTTGACGAAGACGTAACTTCTGGTGCTACTGCATTCATTCTTGACAAAGTTTTGGTTGAACAAAAAGGATATAACTTCCTGGATTCAGCGCCAATTACTTTAAGTGCGAAAGATCACCGTCCGGCTTACGGATCAGATGGGGATTACTTCTCAAAACCGAGTATCGAAGATATCGTGGAAACCGCTTACGGAATTATGAACGAAGCCGATCCAAAGAACTTCCCTTCAATTTATTAATGCATAAAATAATTCATCGTATGTCAGTTTGTTGTCTCATCGCTTTGATGAGCTTCAAACTGTTCGGTGGATTTTCGTATAACCTCTATTTCTGGTACAACCAAAAGCAGCTTGCTAAGGAACACTGTGTTAACCAGAACAAACCCAAAATGAAATGTAACGGTACTTGTTATTTGGCAAAACAACTTGCTAAAATTGAAAACGATTACCAGAAAAAACAACGTCAACCCGCACCTTTTCAGGTGAAGAATGCGGAATGGATCTTTGTGCACCTTTTTCAAGAAAAACATTCATTTCAGTTGGTCAACAATCAAAAACACATTACCTTTTTCCGATACATAGATATTGTATCGGCACATTTTTCAAAAATCCCTACTCCACCTCCCAATCTTGTATAAGCTGAAATTATTCATTCGTTTATACAAAATTCATGAAACATATTTTAACCGTGTTTGTTGCCATGGCAATGAGCACAACATATGCTTGTGATGCGTGCGGATGTAGTGGAAGCTTAGGAAATATGGGATTAGGTTTACAAGTTCAGGGAAATAGAACTTCTTTCTCCTTTTTGCATTCGTACAAGCACTATGCAACAACATATCAGGGCTTGTACGGTCGACCAGATACATATTCTCAGGAATATTACCTCAAGGGTGATCTTTCCGCTTCCGTTCGTTTATCCAAACGTTTTCAAGCAAGATTTTCGTTGCCTTTGAATTACAACCTTCAGAAATCGTCTGAAAACGGCAATAAAACCATTGTAGGGCTTGGTGATGCACAGCTTGGCTTCCATTATTTCGTTATTGATTCAATGTTCAACAACAAAACAATTTTTCGTTGGTCAGCAGGCGCTGGACTAAAGCTTCCTACAGGAAAATTTACCGATCCTGAAAATGAAGATCTAATGCTTTATCCGGGAACAGGAAGTTTGGATTACACAATCAGTAGTTCGTTCGCCATGCGCTCCGGAAAATTTGGCTTAAGCAATGAGAGTTCCTACATGCTTAGAACGGCGAATAAATATGAATACCACCCAGGAAACACGCTGTTCAGTCAGCTTCTTGGAATATTCATCGTTAATCGTTTTTCGGTTGGCACAGGAGCTTCAATTGCAACAAATGGAAAGGCTAAGTTGAACAACGAACCATTTGCACATACAAATGCGCAAGCCTTGCTAATTCAAAGTGCAACAGTTCTCTCCTACTCAAAAAATAACTTGAGTTTACAAATTGGTTTAAATATTCCGATTTATCAAAAACTGGGAGAAGAACAAAGTAAACAACGCGAGGCAATTAGCTTCGGTATTTATTATTTATTAAACAAAACAAAATGAAGACAGCAATCTGTACATTTTTATTAATTTCTATATTCGTTCTATCTTGTAAAAAGGACTCAGTTGAGGAGGAAGTATTTGAAGGAGGAATCACTATTACGAATCCAACCGTAAATGACACCATTTCCGGAACACAAACAATTGTAACAGGCTCAATTACAGGAAATATGGAATTACACGGTTATCACGTTGTTCTTTACAAAACAAGCGATAACTCCATTTTAGCAGAAAAAGAAGTTGACCATCATTCAAGTTCTATTACGCTGAATGATACATTAAACTACAGCGTGAGTCAGTTAACGCAAGTTCGACTACATATCGAATCGGCGTATAACCACGAGGGAGACATGACAACGAAAGATGTGAACTACGTTCTTCAACCCTAATTACTTTCACTATCACTTCACAGAAGAGGGGTTTCGTGCAAACGGAACCCTTTTTTGTTCTAAACAACTCTGTGCACTAGTATTTTCAGGACTTCTTCGATAAATGTCGAATTATCGAATTTCACACTTTTCGAATTATAAAATTCTGTAATTTTCTATTTACCGAATTCAAGAAATCTATAATTCTCTGAACTTGAAATTTTGCCTTTTTACAAGAAACTCTATTTTTGTCTCTTTTCGAATTTCACAATGCGGAACATTACAAAGAAAATTTTCAAATGGCGCACCCTTTTCTATTCGCTTATTAGCGCATGGTTTTGTTCGCTTGTGATTTTCTTTGTCAATCCAAAGCAAACCCAGCAATGGCTTACCAAAACCTTCGAGGGTGAAGTGAATAGCTTGAAAGAAACTTCTACTCCTGTTCGTTTTTGTGAAATACAATTCACTCATGCATGGCGTATGAACGATAATGTTCTGGGGCATTGGAAAGAATCGAAAACAAATGGATTGACAAACATTCCACTCCGAAAGTCAGACATTGTAAGGCAGTTCAAAAAAGGGAATCTGGTAAAATTCACATCTAATGAAAAATATTTCATTGATACTATGTATTACTCTTACGCTTTTGCAAGACCATTTGTAAAAGACTTTGTTGACGAAATGTGGAATCGTTTTCAGTACAAACTTTTGCAAACAGATTTGTATGGGACAAAACTGGTGCTCACTTCTTTTACAAGAACCAAAAGTTCTGTTGATCGCTTACGCAGAAAAAACAGAAATGCTATAAAATGTTCAACACATTTGCATGGAACCACTTTTGATATTTCTTATCACACCTTCATGTTTCATCGACCTCTAACTGAGGGAGAGATTTCCCATTTGAAAGAAACATTGGCCACAGTACTTTTCGAAATGCGGGAAGAGAAAAAATGCTTCGTGAAGTACGAGTATTTTCAAACCTGTTTTCACGTGGTATGTCGCGATGCTAAAGCATCTTAACAAGTTCAAAAGTTGAAAACGTTCAAAACTTTACCGTTAAAGCTCTTTGAACTTTGGAACTGATTAAACTAATTTTGAGCTTCTATGGACGTAAAAATTAACGCGAGTTGGAAAAAGGAATTGCAAGGAGAATTCGATAAGGAGTACTTCAAACAGTTGGTTTCATTTGTAAAAGAAGAATATAAAATTCGACCAAACGAAATTTTCCCTTCCGGAAACAACATTTTTAGAGCATTCGATGCTTGTACTTTCGATAATCTGAAAGTGGTGATCCTTGGGCAAGACCCTTATCCAACTCCCGGTCATGCTCATGGTCTTTGCTTTAGCTGCGATTCACACGTGCGTCCGCTCCCCAAGAGCTTACAGAATATTTTCAAAGAATACGAAGATGATTTAGGCAAGAAAGCTCCCGAAAATGGTGATTTGAATCACTGGGCTGAACAAGGTGTTTTATTGCTGAATTCCATTCTCACTGTTCGTAAGGGCGACCCATTGAGTCATGCTAACAAAGGCTGGGAACAATTTACGGATGCAGTTATCCAGCATATCAATGATAAAAAAGAAGGCGTTATCTTCCTTCTTTGGGGTTCTCCGGCACAATCAAAAGGAGCCAGAGTTGATAGAAATAAGCATCTGGTTTTTACCGCTCCTCACCCATCTCCACTTTCCGCATATCGGGGTTTTTTCGGAAGCAAACCTTTCTCTACAGTGAATGAAAAACTGAGAAATCATGGGAAAGTGGAAATAAACTGGTAAGAACTGAAGCACAATTTTGTTCCGCCTTATTTAGACAGGTTGTAAATTACACATAAACACCTCTTTCACGAAGTCTTTTCACCTCATTTCATCGTACCTGAATGCGTATAAAACACTATTTTTGCGACAATGGAACTGAAAAACGATTTGATTCTTCGTGCTGCACGAGGAGAAGATATTGAAAGATATCCTGTTTGGTTAATGCGCCAGGCAGGACGAATTTTACCAGAATACCGAGCGGTTAGAAGCCGATTATCAGGATTCAAAGAACTGGTTGAGACACCCGCACTCGCTGCAGAAGTAACAATTCAACCGGTTGATCTTTTAGGCGTTGATGCTGCAATTATTTTTTCTGACATCCTTGTTGTTCCCGAAGCAATGAATGTTCCCTATCAAATGATTGAACAGCGCGGACCTTGGTTCGAGCATACAATCAGAAGTGAAGAACAAGCTAAGCGCGTTGAAGTAAACTTTGATATTGAAGACCGATTGGGTTACGTATTGGAAGCAATTAAATTGACTGTAAAGGAATTGAATGGCAGAGTTCCTGTAATCGGTTTTGCTGGTGCTCCATGGACAATTTTCTGCTATATGGTTGAGGGACATGGTTCAAAAACCTTCTCGGAGGCACGAAAGCTTTTAGTTACAAATCCAACTTTGGCACACCGCTTGCTAAACGACATCACAGAAGTAACAATTGCATATTTAAAAGCACAAGTGAAAGCAGGAGCATCAATGATACAAGTTTTCGATTCATGGGCAGGAATTTTAGGAACAGAGCAGTACGCTACGTTCGCACTTCCTTATCTTGATAGAATTGCAGCATCAATTACCGACGTACCCGTTACACTTTTCTCGAAAGGAGCAATTACTTCTATTAAAGCTATAAGTGCGTTAGATTGTAACACCGTTGGTTTAGATTGGAATATGGATATTCCTCAAATGCGCGAGATTGTTGGTCCAAATAAAACCTTACAAGGGAACCTGGATCCGTGTATTTTGTACGGTAGTCATGAAACCGTTGCAATGGAAACAATAAAAATGTTAAATTCGTTCGGAAATAATAAACGACACATAGCGAACTTGGGACACGGAGTTTACCCCGATGTGGATCCAGAAAAAGTTAAAACGTTCATTAAAACTGTAAAATCCTATGAAATCAACAACTAAAAAAATGAGAGCTTTAGTTGCTTTGGTAACGCTTTCATTACCATTGTTGAGTACTGCTCAAGACAATTTGATCCAAAACGGAGGTTTCGAATCAAACACTGGAAAAGTTAAAAAACTTGGTCAAATTGACTTTGTAAACGGATGGAAATCACCAACCGGAGCTCGTGCAGATATTTTTATCTCCAATTCAAAAGTTCCTGAAATTTCTGCTCCAACAAACGTTTATGGAACTGAAGCACCAAAAGAAGGTGACAGTTACGCTGGAATCGTTGCTTTTGGTTACCAGGACAAAATTCCAAGAACTTACTTAACTCAAAAGTTAACTACACCTTTGAAAAAAGGTCAGAAAGTTTGTGTAACGTTCTATGTTAACTTAGCTGAAGGTTCAAAATATTCTATTAGCCAAATTGGAATGGTTATCGGAAAAAGAGAATACAACGCTACTGAGAAGGTTCCTCTAATTGAAAAAGAAGTAAGTGTAGTTCATCCTAAAAACAAGGTGTTCAATTCTTACCTTGGATGGGAGAAAATCTGTGCTACTTACACCGTTAAGGAAGATGGTGAAAAATACATCACAATTGGAAACTTTACGCCGAACGGTGAAATTAAGCCTGAGACAAATAAAAAATCGAAAGAAAATAAGTTTGAGAACTTTGCCGGAGCTTACTACTTCGTTGATGATGTAACGGTTCAACTTCTTGAAGAAAAAGAAACGTGTAACTGTAATTACGAGGACGCTGAGAACAAAAAGTACTCAACAATGATTTACGCAAAGTCAATGACAAACGTAAACATGGATCGTCTTACACCGAAAGAAAGAATTGAAACACAATGTATCAACTTTGCTTTTGCAAAAGACGAATTGACTCCTGAAGCAAAATCAGCACTTGATTTAATCATTGTTGATCTGAAGGCAAATCCTACAATGACAGTTGTTATGAAAGCAAGTGTAGACAGCGATGAGTTAGCATATGCTGAACAAAAACCTGCTTTCGCAGATATGGATGCTCGTCGTGCTTCTGTGGTTAAAGAATACCTGAAGTCTAAAGGAATTGATCCTTCACGTGTTAAAGCAGAATTAAAAGGTGCTGACGAACCGAATACAAAAGAATTCAGAGAAGGTGACAACGATGAGTTGAAACAAGCGAAAAACCGTCGTGTACAGTTCTTCGTTCAATAAGAAATAATTAATAATTTTTAAGCCCCGGCACTTCGAGCAACCTCAGTGACCGGGGCTTATTTTTTTGACCTATGGAAAACAACTTCCCGCAATACAGAAGCTTAGAAGGTTTTAATCGTCATTACATGATAACTGATGAACGCACGTTCTATGAGGCCGTCTACCTCAATGGTGAGTGGAAGATTAGTGAGATAAAAGCACAACAGTATCCAGAGATTCTGCGCATTCAAGATATGCTTAACTGTAATTTTACTTTCAGAATAGCTGAACATGAAATCGCTAGTCTATTCGAAAGCAGCTTGTAAACCACATCTCGTATCTTCTCCAAATAAAAAATCCGTAAAGCGCTAACCTCACGGATTCAATTATGTCTAACA
>CBFGNV010000110.1:0-7752 GCA_965650275.1 uncultured Fluviicola sp.
CATGAAGGTGTAAATTTGATTCAATTCGCACGACTCGATGGCGAATGGGTAATGATTTCCATTGTTGATACACGGAAAATTGGGAAGTAACTGATAGCACGTCAGTTTGAGTGATTCTCCCGATGGGAAGAATTGTATCGAAAACAAGTGCGTCACAAAACGTTCAATTTCTATTTCATTTAACTTTTTTTTAACCGCCAAAGAAAACTCATTAGTTAACTTTGTAAACTATTAACAGGGTAACTATATGGATTTTCCTCTTGGCCGCATGTTCAGCTTTCTCACCAAACAATATATTGGGGTGATGGCTATGAGCATGAAAGACACACCTATTGAACGATATTACTTTCCACTTTACTTAGTAGGACAAAACTCCGGAAAAATCAGTCAACAGGAATTGGCGGATAAATTATTGATGGATAAGGTTTCACTGGTTCGTATTCTGGATGTTTTAATGAAAGATGGCTGGATCATTCGTGAAGTGAACCCAAAAGACAGACGTCAACATTTATTAAGTGTAACGGAGAAAGCACAACCATGGATCCAGAAAATTGAAGAAAATCTTCAGTTAACCAACGACCATTTTCTATCGTTTTTACCCGAAAATCAGCGTGATCAGTTGGTTCCTATGTTACAGCAACTCATCACTTCCACCAAAGAATTACCTATCGAAGAAATTGAACTTTATTATAGCAGAGCAAATGAGAATCAAGATAAATAAGTCGTTATTAATAATTGGATTAGTTGGACTAACAGCAGCGTGTGGCTCTAAAGAAGAAGATAAAAAAGCTGGCGGACCACCACCGACAATGACTGTCGAAGTGGTTGAATTGAAAGCTGCAGAAGTTGCAAATGTAATTTCTGTTCCCGGTTCTGTAATTCCTGGAGAACAAGTGGATATTTTCAGCGAAGTTTCGGGCAGAATTGAGCGAATCAATTTCAAGGAAGGTCAAACTGTTCCAAAAGGTGCTGTGCTTTTACAAGTTGATACAGACATTCTGAAAGCACAACGAGGAGAATTGACTGTGAATCTGAAACTGGCACAGAAAGATGAAGCGCGTAAGAAAACCTTGCTTAACGGAAAAGGAATCAGCCTTGAAGAATACGAAAAAGCAGAATCCCAATTGGAAAACATCAAAGCGCAGATCGATCTGATCAACGTGCAAATTTCCAAGGCAACCGTTCGTGCCCCGTTTAGCGGAAGAATAGGTTTACGTCAGGTGAGCGTTGGAGCATTCATCTCTCCTACTACGCTTATTTCAACCTTGGTTCAGGAAAATCCGGTGAAAATTGAATTCTCAGTTGCAGAACGTTATGCATCAAATGTGAAAACCGGACAAACGATCAACTTTCATACACAAAGCGGAACAGAAAAATACACCGCTAAGGTTTATGCATTCCAACCTAAAGTAGATGAAGGAACCCGAATGCTGAAAGTTAGAGCCGAAATGAAGAACAATGGGAAATTGATCCCCGGAATTTTCGTTGCCATTGATTATGATCTGGGGTTTGAGCAAAATGCATTTCTTGTTCCTGCCGAAAGTGTAATTCCTATTCTGAACGGACAAAAAGTCTATGTAGTAAGAAACGGAATTGTAGTTGAAGTTCCAGTGGAAATTGGTGTTCGAACTGCTGATGATGTTCAAATCATTGGCGACTTGGAAAACGGCGACAAAGTATTGATTTCTGGTTTGCTTGCTGTAAAAGCTGGTGTGCCGGTAAAAACAAAATTGGTTAAGTAATGAATTTACCTTCACTCAGTATAAACAGGCCCGTACTTTCAACCGTACTTTCCATATTGGTTGTCATTTTCGGGATCATTGGATTTTCGTTCCTTGGTGTGCGGGAATTCCCTTCTGTCGATCCACCGATCATTACGGTAACAACCAACTATGGTGGAGCGAATGCCGAAGTTATCGAATCGCAGATCACGGAACCATTAGAGGAGTCAATCAACGGAGTAGCCGGAATCCAAACCCTTAGTTCAACCAGTTCGGATGGACGAAGTACAATTGTTGTGGAATTTGACTTGAGTGTTGACTTAGACGCTGCAGCAAATGATGTGCGCGACAAAGTTTCGGCAGCCGTTCGAAACCTGCCACAAGATGCAGATCCTCCAATTGTTGTAAAATCAGATGCCAATGCGGAATTCATTTTCTCGCTTACGGTTCAGTCTGATAAGCGAAACTTACTTCAATTGACACAACTTGGAAACGACATGTTCAAGGAACGTTTCCAAACCGTAAAAGGTGTAAGTAACGTGACCATTTGGGGAGAGAAGAAATATTCCATGAAGTTGAACCTTGATCCAGAGAAAATGGCGGGATACAACCTCACGGCGTTGGACATCCAACAAGCGCTTCTTGGACAAAACGTGGAATTACCTTCGGGAAGAATCGAAGGGAATACGGTTGAATTGACCATTAGAACCTTCGGGCGTTTAACTACTGAAGAAGACTTCAATAACATGGTGGTTAGTCGAAATGAGAATGAAATTGTTCGTTTGAAAGACGTAGGCGCCGCAATGCTGGCTCCGGAAAACGAACGTACCTTACTCCGTGGAAATCATGGCACACCGATGATTGGTATCGCTGTAATGCCGCAGCCAGGAGCAAATTATATTGAAATCGTTGACGAAATACACAAGAAGATTGACCAGATCAAAAAGGAACTTCCAAAAGACGTGAAACTGGGAATTGCTCTTGATTCCACGCTGAATATTAAGAAAGCGATTTCTGAGGTGGAAGAAACGATTCTACTTGCATTTGGCTTGGTTGTTTTGATCATCTTCCTTTTCCTTCGTAACTGGAGAACGACTTTGATTCCAATTATCGCTATTCCAATTTCATTGATCGGAACATTTTTCCTGATGTATATTTCAGGTTTCTCCATCAATTTATTGACACTTTTGGGAATTGTACTCGCCACCGGACTGGTAGTGGATGATGCCATTGTAGTCATGGAAAATATTTACGCCCGTGTTGAAAAAGGTCAGGATCCGAAAGAAGCAGCGCATGAAGGTTCCAAAGAAATCCTTTTTGCCATTATTTCTACTACAATCACACTTGCCTGTGTATTCTTACCCGTTATTTTCATGCAAGGCCAAACAGGTCGTTTGTTTAAGGAATTTGGAGTAGTAGTTGCTGGTTCGGTAATCATTTCTGCGTTCATCTCCCTGACACTAACGCCAATGATGAGTTCCCGTATTCTGAAGAAATCGGAAAAGCATTCGCGATTCTATAAAATGAGTGAAAAATGGCTCGACGGACTGATGAACGGTTACAAAAAATCACTGACAAAGTTCATGAAACGTCCGTGGATCGCTTTTGTCATGATGGCACTGACTATTGTTGCTGCCGTAGTTACCTACTTTAATTTACAGGATGAATTGGCACCGATGGAAGACAAAGGCAGATTCCAGATCATGTCGAACGCACCCGAAGGAACTTCCTACGATAGAATGGATCAACACCAACGCGAGTTGATCGAATTTGTAGACACCCTGGCAGAAAAGGACAATATAATTGCCGTTACATCTCCGGGATTCGGAGCTTCCGTTTCCGTGAACCGCGGTTTCATTCGTATGAACCTGGTTCCCAAAGAACAGCGTACACGCTCGCAACAGGAAATTGCTGATGCATTGATGGTAGAGCTTTCCAAACATAACTTTGCAAGAAGTTTCGTTATTCAGGAACAAACCATAGGTGGCGGAAGAAATGGCGGTTTACCTGTTCAATACGTGCTTCAGGCTCCTGATATCGCAAGCATGAAAAAAGTACTTCCTGAGTTTTTAGCGGCAGCAAGTGCAGATCCAACCTTTAAGGTAGTTGATGTCGACCTTAAATTCAATAAACCTGAACTTCAGGTAGAGATTGATAGAGATAAGGCTGCTTTGCTCGGGGTAGATGAAATGGACATTGCGCAAACCATGCAGATGTACTTCTCAGGTCAGCGCTACGGATATTACATTCAGGATGGAAAGCAATATCAGGTAATTGGTCAGGCTTTCCGCGATAAGCGAAACGATCCGACAGATTTGGCAGGAATCAACGTTCGAAACGACAAAGGAGAAATGATTCCGTTGGAAAACGTGGTAACCTTAAAGAACGAATCTTCTTCACCTTCCCTTTTCAGATATAATCGTTTTGTTTCGGCTACGGTTTCCGCACAACCGAATGATGGATTTACCATTGGTGATGGGATCAAGACAATGGATAAAATTGCAGAGAAAGTACTTCCTGAAAGCTTCTCGCATAGTTTAGCAGGAACATCAAAGGAATTTGCTCAAAGTGGTAACAGTATTCTTTTCGCATTTGGACTTGCCGTGTTGCTCGTTTACCTAATTCTTTCAGCACAATTTGAAAGTTTCAGTGATCCGCTGACAATCATTTTTACTATTATCCCTGCCTTAGCAGGTGCACTTATCTCGCTTTGGTTAACAGATAATACTTTAAACATTTTCTCAAAAATCGGAATCATCGTATTGGTTGGTTTGATCACCAAGAACGGAATCCTCATCGTGGAATTTGCTAACCAGCGTAAAGCAGACGGATTGAGTGTCAAAGATGCGGTTATCGATGCTGCAGCAGCACGATTACGACCAATTTTGATGACAACGCTCGCAACAATCCTGGGAGCCTTACCTATTGCTCTGGCTTTAGGAGGGGCATCTACAAGTCGCGTTCCGATGGGTGTTTCTATTGTAGGTGGATTGACTTTTGCACTTATACTTACTTTATACATGATTCCCGGACTCTACATTTATCTTACGTCAAAGAAGAAAAAAACAATATGAAAACGCTCATAGCAATTATACTTTGTATTTCTGTCGGTCAGCTCAATGCTCAGGGCGTTTTGACCTTTGAACAAGCTATTCAGAATACATTGGCAAACAATTTTGACATTCGAATTGAACGCAACAACGCACAGCAAATTGCGAATAACAACAATGCAGGAACTGCGGGTTATTTGCCAACCATTAGCGTCAATGCCGATCAGTTCTTCGGTTCATCAAATACGCGCCAGGAGTTCTATTCCGGCCAGATCAACGAAAAGAACGGTGCAAAGAATCAATCGTTAACTGCGAATTTGCGCTTAGATTGGACCATTTTTGATGGATTTACCATGTTTGCTACAGATAAACGTCTTCAGTTACAGGAAGATCAGAGCACACTTCAGGTTCAGGCACAAATGGAAATGAAACTGTATCAAACGGCGGTTTTGTATTACTCTATCGTGTTTCAGAAACGCATGAACTCTGTTTATAAAGACGCTTTGGAACTTTCGAAAGAGCGCTACAGAATTGTAGAATTGAAAGCAACAAATGGTTCGATGAGCGAGTTGGATCTGCTTCAAGCCCGATTAGACATGAATACAGATAGTTCAAACCTGATTGCGCACAACAAAACCATTCTCGACCTAAAAACGGAATTGGCCGCAGTTATGGGGAATATGGGTACAATCAATTTCGAAGTAGAAGATACCGAACCGACAATTACAGCAGTAGATGAAACGCAAATTCTAACGGATGCAAAAGCACAGAATACAAGTGTTTTAGTGAACAAAGCGCAAATTGCAATTGTTGATGCACAGCGCAAAGAAATGCAGGGAAGATATTATCCGCAGGTGGCGCTTTACGGACAGTATTCCATTACAAATTCTCAAAGTCAGGTTGGATTGTTAGCGAGCAACCGCTCACTCGGACCAGGTTTTGGATTTACTTTAAGATGGACCATCCTGGATAACCTTTCGACATTTACAGCGATGAAGAACATCGATCTGCAACAGGAAAATGCGCAATTAGCAGTTGAAAGCAACAATCTCCAAATTGAGAAAGAAGTGAAGTTGGCAATGAGTAATTACAACTATGCACAACAGCTTTACGCTATAGAGAATTCTGCTGTTTTGAATTCGGAAGAGATCTTTAAAATTGCTGAACAAACCTATGCAGGTGGTTCTATGACAGATTTGGAATTGCGCGAAATTCAGTTTTCGGTTATTCAGGCAAAGAACAGACAGTTATCATCAGCCCTTTCAATGAAAACTGCGGAACTAAATTTAAGTTTGTTGACAGGAAACTTCAAAAACCTCATCAAATGATTTGTCCGTGCTGCAGTGGTAAACCGTATTCTGAATGTTGTGAACCATATATTTCAGGTGAAGCAACTCCACAAATTCCGGAACAGTTGATGCGTTCACGCTACACAGCTTATACTTTGGTTGATGTGGAGTATTTGATTAAAACAACACATCCAAAGATGCGCAAGCACTACTCCGCAAAAGCAATAAAAGCGTGGGCAGAAAACTGTAAGTGGTTAAAATTGGAAGTGCTTTCTGCGAGCGGAGTAAATGTTCATTTCAAAGCTTACTTCGAAGAAAACGGTGAAGCGGGGATTCATGAAGAATACTCAACGTTTAAGCAGGAAGATGGAAAGTGGTATTTCGTAGACGGCTCTTCCTCAAAATGACAAATTACTAATTACGAACTACCGATTAATTAGTAATTCGTAATTAGTTCCGCCGTGGCGGATAATTATTTTACGGTGGCCTTCGTATCCAATGTCTTAATATCGAACACCAGGTTCACGCTTCTTTTTTTCTTTGCGAAAGTCATATTGGTAACATAAAATGCATCAATTGAATAATCATTTTCCAATGAATGCAATTCCCAGTTTCCTTCATAATAAGCATAGTTCATAATACTGATCTCGTGGCTTCCTTCCGGAACAATCACTGTCATTTTCCCCAACTTAGATTCCATCTGAACGTCAGAAGTTCCCAATAAAACTCCGTCAGAGTATACTTCCATTTTATTTTGGTGATCGTAACCCTCTTCCACATTTTTGTAGATCCATGATACCGCTAAAGCTGTTCCTTTCTTCGGTGCTTCTTTCATGCCTGTAACAGTGAACGTAGTTTGTTCCGAGTCAATATCACAAACCATATTCAACGTATTGGAAGCAACGAACGTTACTGTATTCTCATAATAAGCATCAACAGAATATCCATTTGCAGAACGGTGAAGTTCCCATTTACCTTCATAATAAGCGTAGTTTTCAATTTTCAGCTTATGCTTTCCTTTTGGAACATCTACAGAATAACTAGAATTATGTGATTGAATATACTCTGGTGATTCACCAAGCATTCTGTCATCAACATAAATTACAATCTTATTGTTGTGATCATAACCATCAATAACATTCTTAAACGTCCAGTTAACTGTTAAGCGAGCTGATCCACCAGCAAATACAGGTAAAGACAGCAGGCAAATTGCGAAAAGAAGTTTCAGTTTCATAAGCGTGTTTTTTTTGTAAATATGGGTGATATTCGTTAGAAAACAAGAGGATAGGCGAAAAATAGCGCAAATGATGTACGAAGTAATTCTAAATGTTAAATGGCTAAATTTTAAAAATCACGTCGTGTTAGAATTGGGTACTTATCAAAGACCGGCTAACAAATTGAAAAGAGAAGAAAATAGATTTCTCTCCTTTAACATTTAAAATTTTGGTCCCGAAAGCTTTCGGGATTAGAATTATCTAATGATTGTCACATGCCCCTGAACCTTCTCCAGATCCGGGCCATAAAGGTGTTTGATTCTCATTTCCCAAACATATGTACCTGCTGGAACTGGATTTCCGTTAAAACTTCCATTCCAGCCTTCGTCCACGTCAATCGTTTCAAAGACTTTTTCACACCAACGGTTATAGATGATCAACTCGAATACGTTTAGAAATAAACCTTCTGTAAGTACTG
>CBFGNV010000111.1:0-7665 GCA_965650275.1 uncultured Fluviicola sp.
TGTTCCTTCAAACAATCGCTCACAAGTCACGAAGACAGAAAGTAACACAGTAATTGTTGACTGTTACAATGCCAATCCAACCAGCATGGAATCTGCATTGAAAAGTTTTGCAGCAATACCTGAACATGCCAAATTCTTCATTCTTGGAGATATGCGTGAAATGGGTGACGATGCCGAATTTGTGCATCAGGAAGTCTTGCAGCAGACAATCGATCTTCGTCTGAGTGGCTTCTTTGTTGGGGAAGAATTCTTGAAATTGAAAGGACAACATCCGCAGGCAATCTTCCTGAAAACAACAGAACCGTTGATTGAACACTTTAAACAAAACCCTCCAACAGAAATGCTAATTCTTCTCAAAGGATCGAGAGGAATCGCTTTGGAGAACGTATTACCTTATTTATAAAATGGAAAAACAAATATCAAAATACGCTATTTATCTGGTCTTAATGACCATCTGTATTGACTCTATAGGTTTGGGAATTATTATTCCTTCCCTTCCAAAGTTAATTGCAGGATTGACACATTTATCTGTTACAGAATCATCGAAATTCTCTTTACCAGTTGTTATTGCTTATGCCGGAGCGCAGTTTTTGTTTTCACCGCTGATTGGAAATCTCAGTGACCGCTTTGGAAGAAGACCCATCATTTTGATGTCTTTACTTGGACTCGGAATTGATTTCATCTTCATGTATTTTGCACCGAATTTAGCTTGGTTAATTGTTGGTCGCCTACTTTCAGGGATGTTTGGAGCAAGCTTCACAACTGCAGCAGCTTACATTGCAGATATCTCAACTGATGAAAACAGGGCACAGAACTTTGGAATGATTGGTGCTGCTTTTGGTTTAGGATTCATTATCGGACCCGCAATTGGAGGTTTAGTTGCTGAATTCGGACTCCGTGTCCCTTTCCTGATCGCAGCTTTCTTCTCTGTATTCAATTTTATTCTTGCCTTATTCTTCTTACCTGAATCATTACCAAAATCAGAAAGAAGAACATTTAATTGGGCAAGGGCAAATCCAGTTGGAGCATTGATTCAAATCGTGAAATTCCCAAAATACCGTGCATTATTTCTGGTTACTTTCCTTGTAATGCTTGCGAACATGTCTTTACATTCCATTTGGAATTATTTCACAATTGCGAAGTTTGACTGGACATTGAAGCTTCTGGGAATGTCACTTGCAGCAGTCGGGGTTTGCTTTGGACTGGTACAAGCTGTTTTTGCCGGAAAGCTGGTAACGAAATATGGAAACGAAAAAGCCGCCAAAATCGGACTCATCCTTGGTGTTATCTCCTTTGTGGGTTTTGCAACCGTTCCTTTTGGCTGGATGATCTTTTTGATGATCGTACCGTATGCATTTTCAGGAATATTTGATCCTGCCATTCGCGATCTAGTTTCGGGACAAGTTCCTTCGAACGAACAAGGTGAACTTCAGGGAATCTTTACCTCATTGATGAGTTTGGCGGAAATTATCGGTCCAAGTGCTATGATTATGATTTTCTATAAATCGGCACACTACGGAAAAGATTATCCAATTGCTTACGGGACAGCCTATTTTGTCTCAGCATTAATTGGTGTTCTTGCATTGGTGATCCTGAACTATACCTTTAGAAAACTGCGTAAAACCAACGATGTGCTGGATGAAGCATTAGACGAAATGTTGGTTGAGGCGAAAAGCATTGATTAAATCAAAATCCCCGCGGTCACTGAGCGAAGTCGAAGTGCGCGGGGATTTTTTTTGTCCTTAATGTACTTATGTGGGCATAAACCTAACACTCTCTACCCTGCCCCGGTATTTACTCGGCTTTTCAGGTCTTCCGCCCCACCGGCTCTGCGTCTACTAGCTTGTACACTTGCTTTGCCGAATTTATATGTGAAACTAACCGTTGCCACACGCGAATCTCTCCTAACAACAAACGATTCGCGGTAGTCTGTAAAAGCTACACTCGCACGAATACCGCTGGAGAAGAAGACATCTGTAAGCGCCATTTTAAGAAGGCATTTTCCTTCTTTGAATTTCTTTTGAACTGCAATACCCGTAAATGCGATCGTCCTAATACTATCGAATGCATACAATTCTGGTGTATGATAGAAAACGTTCCATTCAAAACTCCAGCCATTCTTTGCGCTGAAAGTTGAAATTGCCGACAAATCCCCAACCGGCGAACCTTGATTTCGGATACTTGTGCGTGCAACATCACCTGTGTACATTGCATAATATCCTGAAACTGATAGGTTCATGTTCCACCATTTTGTAATTTCAATTGGTGCTGAAAACGCCAGGGAATAAACCATTGCGCGTTTCAAATTCACATTGGTTTGAACAGTCAGTTTTTGTTCATCCGTTAACGGTGCAATTACTTCTGTAATGTTATTACTTGTAATTCCTGCATTAGCGTTGAAAATGTATTTCTGCTTCAGAATGTAGGTAAAATCGAAATTATAAGTCGTTTGTGGTCTCAAATATGGATTTCCTTCTTTGTATGTCGAAGGATCAAGATAAAATTTGAACGGATTCAACTGATCGTAACTTGGCCGGTCAATTCTTCTTCCCATCGCCAATTCAAATTGATGATTATCATTCGCATGATACCCCAAAAATGCAGTAGGAAAGAATTGTAAATACGTAGTATCGTTTCGTTGACCAGTTGTAATCTGATCACCAACAACATCCGTATATTCAGCTCTGATGCCTGCCTGAAAATCGAATTTATCCAAACTGCGTTTCCAGGTGAAATAGCTCGAATGAATGTGTTCTGTATAGATGAAGTGATTGCTTTTCGTGCTATCCAGAACTTCAGTTCCGGAACTTGCATCATAGAAAGCCACATCGTTATCCGCAACTACTCTACTCGATTTCAAACCAGCTTCAATAGTTCCGAATTTCGTCCAATTCTTTGTTAGATCACCCTTTAATGAAAACAAGGATAAATCTCCACCCAAATTCCCTGTCAAAAGATAACGTGGAACTGTTGGCTGCATATTCAAATCAAGATAATCTGTAATAAAGATTTGGTCCGACTGATTGGTAAACACACCATAATCCGCATCAAAAGAAATAAATGATCCGAGTGAATCTATCGTTTTCTTCATGTAGAGATTCGCGGTTCCGTTCAACCAATGATCACTCGTTTTACTATAAGTTGAGAAACTTGAAGATTGGGTTCCTGTACTATCTAAAACTTCAGATATATTGTTTCCCAAACGCGTATGTCCGTTACTCACTCCGGTCAAGGAAAATCCATAAGTCAACCCTTTGCTTCCATTAAAATCACCTGATAAACGTGTCGTATGATTTTGGACAGGAAAGGTGAAATAATTCTTCTGAATGTAAGAACCGTCATAAACGCCATTCGTGTAAAAATGACGATCCAACTGTAAATCATTGAATCCTTTTCGATAGGTATAACCGTAAGATGCAAAGAACGCCGCTTTCTTTGTTCTGTGATTCAAGGTTAAACTATGCGAAGTCTTTGGGTAAACTCCTTGTCCGTACGAACCATTATACGTTCCATTCGTTCCTAATCGCACGTCTTTCTTTAAAATGATGTTGATAATTGCTGTTCCTGCGGCATCGTATTTACTGGAAGGTGAATGAATGCATTCAATCTTTTCTATACTCGAAGAAGGGATTCCACGGAGGTAATTCGCTAAATCTGATCCAGACATCGGAAGTTGCTTTCCGTTGATTTGAACAACAATTCCGTCCTTTCCATTCAAACTAATGTTATCCGTAGAACTTATACGCACTCCTGGCGCCATTCCTAAGGTTTCAAATGCTGAAGAACCGGTTGCCGACAATAATTGATCAACATTCAGAATAAAAGCTCCGGGAGTTTTTTCAACCAACGGTTTTTTAGCCACAATCTCAACCTCATCAATACTCTTAGTGGTTGAACATTGAATTTCCAGGGGATTTAGTGTCGAAAGCAAACCGGAGTCATAATTTCCAAAACTCTCGTGCGACACTTTTACAAAAACAGAATCGGTAACAGGAATCTCAAGTGAGAACTTTCCATTTTCATCGGAAATTGTACTTCCTAAAGAAACGGTATCCTTGTTGTATACAAAAACGAAAGCTTCTTTAAGCTGAATTTCATTATTCTTTACAGTTCCAGAAACAGTCGTTTGCTGAGCATTTGCCGCAACAAGAAAAAAGGTAAAGCAAAAAAGTAATAGCTGTTTCATGGTTCTACAAATTTGAGTTTGTTTTTCATCTCTTTCGTTGTCTTTTTTATCACAATACAAACATATTTGATATATCAACAACAACCAGTACTGTTAAGGAATTTTAACTTAATTGACATATCAACTATTATTTATTTCAAATACATTTGCTTTAACCAATACAAACAACATGAAACTCACGCAACTCGATTTCGACAAGCAGGCCATAAACCGCTTGCTTCTTTACATGGAGGAACATTGCACAGAACCATTCAATGTTCATAAACATGCGAGCGTTATTTACTTCTCCACTAGTAAGCTCAATAAAGTTTTTAAGATGCACCAAGGCGTTGGTCCAGGAACTTATTTCCGGAAACTGAGAATTGCCAAAGCACTTGAACTGTATAAAAGCGGAAATTCGAACTGGACAGAGATTAGCTACTTAGTTGGTTATGCAGATCTTCCCTCTTTCTCTAAAGCTTTTAAACGTGTAACTGGTGTCAATCCGAAAAACTTTGGGATCATCAGCAATAAAAGATTGGAATGAATAGTTAACTGCTAAGGAAGTCTGAAAGCAACGGGCTTCCTTGCAAAACTCAATATTTACATAACTTGAACTTAGTGCTTGTGTTTCAATTGCAATCACTATATTCGTTACAAACACTGCTCTTGGAAAAGTTAAACTCCATAATATTCTACACCATCGACAGAGCCATGCGCTCTTATCGTCAGTTCGCACAATCAGAATTGAAGAAACATGGCTTCACAATCACAATCGATCAGTGGTTGGTTATGAAATGTTTAATGGAAAATCCATCTATTCCTCAAACCGAGATTTCGGAGCGCGTATTTAAAGACAATGCGTCTGTTACGCGAATTATCGAATTACTGGTGAAAGCCAAGTACATTTCCAGAAAAACGAATAAAAAAGATAGAAGGAGAAGTGAATTGAGCGTCACTCAACTTGGGATCGAAACCTTGAATGCGGTAAATGAACTTGTACTTCAATACAGAGCCAAAGCGTTAAACGGTGTTTCTCAGGAAGAAATCGACCGCACAATGGAAATCATGACCCTGGTTTTCGAGAATTGCAAGAAGTGACTTCTTTTAGTACGACTTCGACATCTCGACTCTGCTCGATGACCTAAGCTCAGTCGTCATTATAATTCACTTTCATTGATTGAAAGATGAAATCAACTTAAACATTACCATTTTACTCGATGCATTTCGTTTTCTTTGTAATGTGAAAAGAGAAATCATTGAAACCGGCGACGGATCTAAAACCATTTACATTCCAGAGTGGAATGAACATTACCACTCGTCCCACGGAGCATTGCAGGAAGCTCAGCATGTTTTCATTTCCAACGGAATAAATACAAAAACGGAAGATTATCTTTCTGTGCTTGAAATGGGGTACGGAACCGGATTAAATGCACTTCTCACCTATTTCTCATCCGAAAAACGAAATCAATACATTCACTACATTGGATTGGAAGCATTTCCTCCAACGGAAGAAGAATGGCGAGCAATGAACTATTCCGATTTTTCCAAAGATGTAGAATCGCACGCTATTTATGAAGCAATGAATTCAGCGGAATGGAATAAGGAAACGTCTATTTCCGAACATTTTGTTTTAGATAAAAGAATCGCGAAAATTCAGGATCTTCAATTGGACAATGGAACTGTTGATTTGGTTTATTACGATGCTTTTGGTCCGCGTGTACAACCTGAACTGTGGACAGAAGAGATTTTCAAAAAGATTTTCAACTGGCTTTCATTAGGCGGTGTGTTTGTTACCTATTGCGCAAAAGGTCAGGTGAAGCGTGATCTAAAATCAGCCGGATTTGTTGTTGAAAGCTTGCCTGGCCCTCCAGGAAAACGAGAAATGACAAGAGCATTTAAGCCTCAATTGTGAAATACATTCTAACCTTCATATCACTCCTTGGCTTTCAGCAGCTTTTTGCTCAGCATGTTTCTTTCGTGAATAAAAATCCACTAGACACAGGCTTGAGCATTTATTTCGATTACGAAGGAATGTTATATCCGGAGGGAATGATTGAAAGTGATTTTAAAGCATGCAACTATTCGGTGAAGGTCTATTTGCAAGGGCATAAGGATTTTGCTGATTCCCTTTTTTCAGCATTAGGAGTACAACGTGAAACCCCTATTTCGGAAGAATCGTTTAAACGATTGAACGCATTTATGCTGATCAAATCATCACATGCTATTCAGGACAAATTTGGGTCAGAATTGCCTGTTTTCGGAATTCATGGCTACCGAAAATCGTATCAGGAATCAGCTACTGATGTTAGTTCAGTTAACGAATATAGAATTCTTGACTCTACACTTTCAGCTCAAAAGCTAAATGATTATCGTTTGGTAAAAATTTATTGGGACAGTAGATATGATTGTTGTTTTTCAGCTAATAGAAAGAAGAACAACGCACTCTTTTCTCTATTTCAGGATGCCTATTCAAGTGCTGATCTCGTAGGAAATTCATTAGAAATCTTTTTCAGTGAATTCAACAATCAACAGTTTAACGTCATTGCTCACAGTCTCGGCTGTAAAGTCGCTGTTCGCGCTTTGGTGAACTGCTCTACAATATCCAATGTGAATGCTGTACTGATTGCTCCGGCAATGGGACGAAATTTCTTTTTGAGCGAGTATCATGCAACGATTACGAAACCAAATATCAATTGGTTAATTGCCTATAACGAAAAAGACTTTGTTCTGAAGAAGAAGGACAATAAAGTGGGCTTATTTGGTCCAGGACCTTACCAATATGGTGAAACCACTTTTGGACTGAACAGAAAGAACTGTTTGATAGACGCTGAAAAAGCTTGTGATTTGGAGTTTGGTGAACATGTTATGGATATTGTAGACATGACTTCAACTATTGGAAAACGTCACTCCTGGCGTGTTTATCTTCGCAACAGTGAATTTACCGGGCTATCTCAATTCGCCACTTCGTATAGATAATATTTATCCGTTTATAGAAATCATTTAACGCGATTTCACACTTGCATCATAGCAAAAACAGTAACTTCGTTTCATAAAATAAAAGACTATGGCAACAACTTCTTTAGGAGGAAATCCAGTAAATACAAACGCTGATTTACCAGCAATTGGTTCATTAGCTCCGGAATTCACGTTATTGAAAAATGACTTGACGGATGCAAAATTATCAGACTACAACGGAAAACGTGTAATCTTGAATGTCTTCCCAAGTATTGATACTTCAACTTGTGCAACTTCTGTTCGTGAGTTTAACCAACGTGCTTCTGGATTAGAAAACACAACTGTACTTTGTATTTCACACGATTTACCATTTGCTCAAAAACGTTTTTGTGGAGCAGAAGGAATTGAAAATGTTGAAACACTTTCAGATTTCCGTTTTGGTGAATTTGGAAAAGCTTACGGTTTGGAAATGACTGACGGAAAATTGAACGGTTTACACGCTCGCGCAATTGTTGTTTTGGATGAAAATCAGAATGTATTGC
>CBFGNV010000112.1:0-7615 GCA_965650275.1 uncultured Fluviicola sp.
TTATGCGATGGATTCTGAAAATGGAAAACTCATTCAATCTACGCTTTCGGATTTACGAAAAAACTTGACGGAGAAACTTGCAAATTCATCCAATTTTAATGGAGAAAAGAGAAGATTTTCGTTTAACGATACTGGTGTTTCTGACTTCAAGGACTTCAAAGACCTGCGTAAGAAAGTAGAGAAATTGGTCGATGCTTCGAACGTGGCTCCCGATGATAGAGATGTACTCATTCAGATTTATATGACTTTGAGCCGTTCAAAGCAAGAATGGTCGCAACTACTTCCTGAAGAAACTTCTTTTTTGAACATGTTCAGAACGATTTGTCATTTGGAGAAAGAAATTCTCAAAGTTCGTCACGAAGCTTTTTCTTTGATGAATAGCCGAATCGCGTTTTGCGGATACGGTTTCGATAAGATAATGGCAATAGCGGAAGGCAAAGATTTGGTAACTGCGGGAGATACGATTGAACTGCAAGTCACAATGGCAGCATTTGATAGTTATCTTGAGCCTATTGTAAAATGCAGTAACGGAAAAGTGGTAAAATCTTCTGTGCGAAACGGAAAGGGTAAAATCAAATTGATTGCGCCAGAGAAAGGTGAGCAGAAAGTCACTTACAAAGGAACAATTACCAGATTGAGTAAAAGCGGTGAATCAAAAGTAATGAAGTGGGAGAAAGAGGTTTGGGTGCAGGAGTAAAGAGGAAAGGTGCATAGCCAACAGAGGAAAAGAATAACTCTTCCTCTTTTCGTTTTTGGCTTTCCTCTAGGTCAGTCTAAGTATTATTCCCCAGTGTTTCCCAATTTTGACACAAAACGTTAGTAGTTCCATTTCAAACAGGTATTTTTAAGGAGAAATAGGGTTTTGATGAGCAAACGTGCAGCGGAAATTTTTGGGAGTATAGTATTATTGTTTTTTCTAAGTTATTGTAGTAAACCAGCCAATAAAATTATCTACCATAAATCATCGACAGTTAAATTAGATGCTACTTGTTCCTGGCTTTCAAAAAAGGCTAATTTTCACAACAAAAAGTACTATTCAATTTTCAGAAAGTACTATTCGAAGCAATTAAGCAGTAAGCAATATGAAAAAGCTTCTCAAGCACTTTGGGAGTTAACCGAACAAGAGATGCATTGTGGTTTCTATCAGAAAAGCACATTTGAAACGGTTTTGTCGTTCAAAAAAAAGATCGGAAATAAACTTCCGTGGCACAAAATGCTTTTTGAATCTTACATTGGGAATTACCACATGAACCAATCCAATTATCGAAAAGCAATACCTTACTTCCGAAAAATAATCCATCATGAACCATTCGACTATAATACCTGCATTGAGATCGGTTATGCTTATGGAGATATTGCATTTTGTCATTTTGCAATTGGCCAACACGAAAAAGCGCTTCGTAACAATGTGAAAGCATTAAGCCTGTTTAACAAAACAGATAATTATAGTGGAAGAGGGGGTATTTATAGTAACATGTCAATGATTCACCTTTATACCAAGGATTATAAAGAAGCTGAATTATGTATTGATAAATCAATTGTCGACTATAAGCTTGAAAACGACATGAATAACATATTCGTGGCTTTATATAACAAGATCATATTGTACGAAGAAATTAACGATCCAAGAAAGTATGATTTGATTGATTCAACCTATCATTTATTCAGTAATAGCAAAATACAGGATGAATCTCTTGAGGTTGCGTTAGCTTCTTTTTATGTGGATGTTTTGTTACATAAAAAACGAAATGAAGAAGCAAGGGAATTGCTTTCAGACATTAAGCCAATTGTAGATGAATTGAAAGCTGTAGCATCTGATGCTGATTACATTGTTGCTTTGGCGAACTATGAAATTAAATCCGGAAAAGGAATAGAGAACATCAATACAATTGAAAAAGCTTTAGAAGTAGTTGAAGAACAAGAGGATTATCAAAATCAACTTGCATATGCAGAGATTTTAAAAGAAAATGCGCTACTGAATAACAATTATCAAAAAGCATTCGTCTATTCAGAAAAGTTGAAACACGCTGAAAACATGATCAGTAATCAAAAAATGATTACGAAAACAATGGAATTAAATAAACTCTATGAAACGAAGCATAAGGAAAGCCAAATTGTTAATCAGAAAGAAACGATTTCAAATAATAAAGCGACCATAGCCTTCTTGATTTCATTATTGATGGGATTAATTTTGATTGGAGTAATTATTTTTTCAAGACAGAAGCAGAAGAAAATCAGAACAGAAAATCAGCGAGCGCGATTGTATACAAAAAAGTTGCTCGATAAAACGGAAGAAGAACGCAAACGTATTGCAAGCGATTTGCACGACAGTGTGAGTCACGAACTGCTCAATCTAAAACATATCCTCGATGGTAATACATCCTCACGAGGGAAAAAAATAGATTCAATAATTAATGATATCCGAAATATTAGCCGAAACCTGCATCCGGTAATGTTCGAAAAAGTAGGTCTTTCGGCAAGTATTGGTCAATTGCTTGATCGCGCACAAGCTTCCAATCAACTTCTGGTTACTTCGGATATAAACTATAGCGGTTTTTTGTCTGTTTCAGATGAATTACAAGTTTACCGAATTGTTCAGGAGGCATTGACCAATATTATTAAATATGCAGAAGCTATCGCGACAAAAATTAGTATTCTGGAAAGAGAAGACGGCTTATTCATACAGATTAAAGACAATGGAAAAGGATTTAATGTGATGGAAACCCTTACTGGAAAAGATGCTTTTGGATTGCATAACATTATCGAACGAAGCAAAGCTATTGGAGGTGAGGCAAAAATTCAATCTGATCAGAAAGGAACAATAATAACCATAGATTTAAAAAAGCTCTAATGACAATATTAATTGCGGATGATCATCCATTTACACTTCATGGAACGCAAAGTTTTGTGGAATCGTACGGCTATAAAGTAATTGCTACCTGTGATAATGGAGCTTCTGCATTAAATATTATTCAATCAAGGTTACCAGATATTGCTATTCTGGATATTAATATGCCTGCATTGGATGGTATAGATGTAGCAAAGAAAATTCATGACCTAAAACTGAAAACCAAGGTTATACTTTTGACAATGCACAATGAAATCACAGTTTATAATAAGGCAAAAGAATATGGGATTTATGGATACATTCTCAAAGAGCATGCACAGGAAGAACTGAAAAAATGTCTTTTTGAAGTTGCAAGAGGAAACCAATACGTAAGTGATTCTTTATTGAATGACTTGGTCAATGTTCGTGAAGCCGGATCAAGTGAATTGGATAAGTTGAGTTTCTCAGAGCGAAAAATCATTGAACTGATAGCACAACAAAAAACGAGTAAAGAAATTGCAGAGATGTTGTTCTTATCGGAAAAAACGATTGAAGGACATCGCACAAATATCATTGAAAAACTGGGATTGCCGAAAAAAAAGAATGTCCTTCTTAAATGGGCCATTACAAATGTTTCTGAATAAAACGATCGTAAATCAATTTTCAGAAAAATAGACATCACAAAAAAAAGCCGATTTGAAAATCAAACCGGCTTTTTTTGTGCGTTTTATTTATTGAATACTAATTGCTTGTTGTGATGTTCCATTTTTGGAAGTCAAACGAACAAAGTAAATTCCAGATTCAACGTTCAGGTTCATGTCTACAACTGTTTCTCCTTTTGAAACCGTTGCAGTTGCAACTTGTTTTCCTTGTATGTCAACAATACTCAGTTGTGCTTCTTCTGCAAGCGCATTAAAGATAATTTGGAATGCTCCATTATTTGGAACCGGATAAATCATCATTGAAGCATCATTCAATTCATTGATTCCAGCAGTACATTCATCAATAACTACGTTAACGCTATCTGTAAGCGTACAATTAACTTCATCAACCACGGATAAAACAATCTCACCAGAATTTTGTACAGCAAAAGAGTTAAAATTGTTGTTTACGCCGTTCCATGTATATGATTCATAACCAAAACCTCCGGAGATGATATACAATCCATCTTCAGAACAAACAGTAGTGTCGGCACCAAGATCAATTGAATTGAACGTAAATGTTATTTTATTTGGACAACTATAGTTTTCCAATGTAGCCGTTAATCGAGTTGCAGTATCTGTAGTCTGGAAGTAAAAAATAGTCTCATCATCACCACCAAAAGTAGATGTACCACCTTCATAATGCCCATAAAAACGATTGTTCGTTGGATGCACAATAAAGCTTGCCATGTCTGAAAAATCGGTAAGTAAGCTAATGCTTGTTGCCAGATCCGTTGTGAAATTGAAATCAACAATAGAATCATCAGATGCTCTAAAATAAGCGTGACGATCTGTACCGTCAAATCCTGACATTCCCCAATCGGCCCAGTTTTCAGAACCAAAAATATCCAGATTATGTTCACCAATTGGTGTTACCAAACCGTTTAAGATCGAAATATGATAGAAATCATAATTCCCGTAAGCAGTTCCAACAATTAGTTCGTTATAACCAGCAAGCATTACAGCCTGGTTTTCAACTCCAAATGTAACAGGCTCCGATAACATGATTAATTCATCACCATATGATAAATCCTCGTTAAGCGAACGAAGCGAATTCATTGTGAATCCATCCAGGTTGTCGCTATTAGGTGCGTGAGGAACTGCTGTATTATAAATAGTATAAAGTTTTACTTGCGCTAAATCTGTAAAGATCCCATCGCGTTTCGGCAAATCAATTCCATCTTGTAAATTCAAATCAAAACGAGCAGTTGCATCATCACCAACGATATAAACGTAGTTTTCTGTAACTGCTATCCCTCCACGATCATCTCCTGAAATCACATCATGATCTGCGATTTGAAAATTCGCAGTGTCAATCGCGTCAATTGAATATGCAAAAGGACTTGATACAATTGCACTGTATACCTCTGTTGGGCTTGTTATTATTGGGTTCAACGTTACATTTGTACCAATTCCGATTAGATCCGATAGACCCGGATCTGTTGTGTAAACAGTTGAAATATTTCCCGTGTTGATTGTTGGTCCCATATTCATACATGTAACCATCGATTGATCAGCAGGATTTTCGAATACAGTAAAGCTCGCACTGTCTTTAGTATAACATCCGTTTGCCTCAGTAAAGGTATAAGTGGCATAGTAAACTCCATAAGGCAATGCAGATGGATCAATTTGACCATTTGTTATACCAGCACCTGAAAAAGTACCTCCAACCGGTAAGCCAGTTAAATTGATTGGATCAGCCGATTGACAAAAAACATTGTCATTAAGAGATATGCTTGCTTGTTCTGAAGGTACCCCTGTTGTACAGTAATTATAGGTTAGCTTCGCACGCATTCTGTTGTTGGAACAATACGGATAAACATTCCCCTGTTTTACAAATTTCAACACTACACTGCTTGAAAACGAATTTATTGTAGCCATTGGTATAGTAATCGTCGAAACAAACGGTGTACAGCTATAGAAGGCTGTAGTAGTGAAATTTCCTAGTAAAGCTGCCCCTGGACCAAAAACATTATAAGAGCCACTTCCGTCAAAATAGGCTTCACCTTCAATTACCAAACTGGCATCTGAATATGCTCCGGAAGCTAATGAATTGAACGTGTAATACATTGTGTCAGATGAGTAATCAATATAATTGTAATCATCGTTTGAGGGTGTGCTTCCATAACTGGAATAGGTTTGGGAAAAACTGTTGAAAGTGGTAAGCGCTGCTATAAGCAAGCTGAAGATCAAGTAATTTTTTTTCATATGTAGAATTAAATATATTCCAGCAAAACTAGGTCTTTTAACCGGGTCTGATTATATCTACAGCTAAAACAGGGGGTAACCCTTATTCGCTTTATTTACATCATAAATAGCATGGAGGAAGGGAATGTTTTTTCAATTTTCAGAGTTATCATAAAATGACAAAAACGAAAATTGAATGATGAATAAAATACACTTATCAGACAACTTTCGTTTTAGCGATTCTTAGATGTTGTAGAGGATTGAATGTTTACTTGATTTATCGATGAACAAAATTGATGTACAAATCTTTCGATGCTTAAGTATTATTCCCCAGCGTTTCCCTGTTTTTCTCATCTCTCAGAATTAGTCGAAGAGAACTATCACCTGTCAGATAACTCCACGCCCAGTTGTAGAAAACGGCTATTTTATTCCGAACGCTTAGAATTAACATCAAGTGAAGCACCATCCAAACCATCCAGGCAAAATAACCCTGAAAATTCATGAATGGAAGTTCAACAACTGCTTTGTGTTTTCCAATGGTTGCCATTGAACCTTTGTCTTTGTACTCAAACGGAACTTGTTGAGAGCCATTCCATTTCTTTTGGAAATTACGCGCCAATTGTTTCCCCTGATTGATTGCAACATTCGCTAATTGAGCATGTCCATGCGGATACTTTTCAGTTTCCATGTAAGAAATGTCGCCAATGGCATAAATGTGTTCATATCCTTTTACTTCTGAAAAACGATTTACAGTATAACGAGAGCGAACCATGGTTGCATTTTCTAATCCTGGAATTGTATTCCCTGTTACTCCTGCTGCCCAAATTACACTCTGTGTTGGGATGGTTTCCCCATTTTTCAATTTAAGATCATGACCATCGTAGTTTTCAACTACAGTAGATGTTCGAACTTCCACCCCCAATTGTTCCAGATATTTTCTTGACCATTTTCGGGAAGCATCACCCATGGCATTCAATGTATTCTCACTTCCTTCCAATAAAATGATTTTCAGTTTGGAAAAATCGTATTGCGGATAATCCTTCGGAAGTACTCTGCGTTTCATTTCTGCAAAAGCTCCTGAAAGTTCAACCCCTGTGGGTCCGGCACCTACAATCACAAGATTCATCAATTCCTCTCGCTCTTTGTCGTCAACAAACATGATCTTCTCAAACTTTGAAAGAATTGAATTGCGGATATGTATAGTTTGCTGCGTATTTTTCATGGCCATGGAATAGCGAGCAATGTCTTCGTTTCCAAAGAAATTTGTTCGACATCCCGTAGCGATGACCAATTCATCGTAGCTCAAACTTCCCATGCTGGTTTCAATTCGTTTCTCGTCCGGAATAACACTTTTGACCGTAGCATAACAGAACTCGACGTTTTTCTTTCTTTTAAAAAGAGCTCTGAACGGAAAAGAAATACTTGAGGGCTCAAGTCGCGCGCTTGCAACCTGGTAAAAGAGTGGTTGAAACATGTGGTGATTTTGTTTGTCGACAAGTACCACATGACAGTCTGTTTTAGATAATTTTCGGGCAAGATTTAATCCTGCAAAGCCACCACCAATGATGACTACTTTTCTGCCTATCATGCCTTGAAGTTAAGGATGAAAAGGGAAAGTGTCTTTACATATTTCCTACTTTTTTCGGTGATATTTCACACTTTTCATTTAAAGTTTCACAAAATGAAAATTGCTTGAAATCAATTTTTATGGAATTCGGGATTTCGGGATTTCGGGAAATTCGGGATTTAGGGAAATCCCTCGTCTGACTAAAAAATACGTTGAAATCTTTTAATTTTCACCACCCAACAAACTCATTCCGCCACATTTTGTAATTTCATTCCATGAAACTCCTCTTTTTGTTTACGCTTCTTCCTGCCCTTGCTTTTTCCCAATACGATG
>CBFGNV010000113.1:0-7296 GCA_965650275.1 uncultured Fluviicola sp.
TCTTCGCCATCAGTCACACCATCACTATCCGTATCCGGATTTGTTGGATTCTTTCCATTTGTTGCTTCTTCTCCTTTAGAAAGTCCTTCACCATCCTGATCACAAGCCAGACTTGTCATTAATGGGTCGCACGGATCTAACGGATCTGAAGTTCCTGTTGGCGTGTACGGAGTTGATGGATCGTTTGTTCCGTAAACTTCTTCACCGTCAGTTACACCATCACCATCCGTATCCGGATTTGCCGGATCTGTTCCGTTTGTTGCTTCGTCATCATTTGGAACACCGTCACCGTCGCCATCACAAGCAATACTTGTTGGAAGAGGATCACATGGATCAAGTGGGTCTGAAGTTCCTGTCGGCGTGTATGGAGTTGATGGATCATTTGTTCCGTAAACCTCTTCACCGTCAGTTACACCGTCATCATCAGTGTCCGAATCTTGCGGATCAGTTCCGTTCGTTGCTTCATCATCGTTCGGAACACCATCTCCGTCACCATCACAAGCAGGTGAATTTGGATTTGGATCACAAGGATTCAACGGGTCAGAACCAATGTTCACTTCACCTCCATCGTTATAGCCATCACCGTCGGTATCCGGATTATTCGGATCAGTCCCTGTATTATTTGTTTCATCGTCATCCAACAAACCATCGCCATCTGTATCTTGTGAACAACCTGTATTTACTACAACTGTTACGCTTCCAACCGGACTTGTACAACCGTTCACAGTAACTGTTACATCATATTGTCCTGCATTGGAAACTGCAGAAGCAGCAATGGTTGGATTCTGTAGCATCGAGCTGAATGAAGGTCCTGTCCAAACATAAGAACCGCCTGCAACAGTTGGTGCTGTAAGATTGATAGGAGAACCTACACAAACAGGGGAATTACTTCCCGCAACCGGTGCAGCAGGAGTTGAGTTAACAACTACACTCACTGTTCCCGGAGCACTTGTACAACCATTCGCAATTGCTGAAACCGAATAAATTCCGGAAGCGGCAGTTGTGGCGTTTGAGATTGTTGGATTTTGAGCCGTTGAGTTAAACGTATTCGGTCCAGACCATGAATAAGTTGCTCCCAAAATAGTTTGACTTGCAAGGTTTAGATCTTCACCTTCACAAATCGGTGAATTTGACGATGCCATAGGCGAAGCCGGAACTGTGTTCACTGTAACTACTCCTGAACCAACAGCAGAAGAACATCCTCCGGTTGTAACTGTTAAGTAATATGTTCCTGTATTCAATACAACCGCACTTGCGATAGTTGGATTTTGAACCGAAGATGTAAAACTGTTTGGTCCAGTCCACGCATACGTTGTTGCAGATGCAGAAGTTGAAAGATTTATTGCACTTCCTTCACAAACAGGAGAATTGCTGTTCACCACCGGAGTTGCAGGAGTTGCAACAATAGTAACATTGAAACTTGCATTTGCTGACGGACAAGAACCGGCTGCCGCAATTGTATTCATCACACTATAAATTCCAGGTGTTGATGCAGAAACATCAATAGCACCATTAGCGGCATTCAATGATAAACCAGCTGTCGAACTAAATGTTCCACCACTTGCTCCCGCTCCAAAAACCGGCATTGGATCAGCATCTGATTGACAATAACTTGTTTGTGGATAAGTAAATGCTGCATTTGGAGTTCCCGAAATTACAATGGTCATTTGATCAGTTCCCACACCACAAACTCCTGTAGGATCATTTGTTGTCAATGTCAACGTCACAGTTCCTGCCAGAATATCCGCAGGAGATGGTGTGTATGTTGCATTTTGTAGAGCTGCATTATTGAAAGAACCAGTCCCACTGGTTGACCATGTTGAACTACTTGCTGAACCAGAAATGGAACCAACAAGACTTACAGGAGCACCATTACACGAGTTTAAGTTTGGTCCTGCATTCGCAACGGCGCTCTGATCGATTGTAATGTTTCCGCTTCCCGGAGCAGAAGAACAAGAACCAACAAATACCTGAACTGAATAAGATCCTGAGTTTGCAGTTGTTGTAGTTGGAATTGACGGGTTTTGTAATGTGGAATTGAATCCGTTAGGTCCTGACCAACTGTAAGTTGCTCCCAAAACGTTGGAAGTTGAAAGGTTCAATGTTCCGCCTTCACATAGCGGGGCATTACTGAATACTGTTGGTGTTGCAGGATTGTTAGACGTAACAATTGAAACCTGATCAACACTTGAATGACAACCATCAGTGTAAACCGTCCAGTTGTAAGTGTTTGTCCCGACCATAGTTCCTGAAACCGAAGTGGCAGGATTGTTTGCATTTCCAAAATTTCCCATTCCGGCACTAACCGTCCAGTATCCCATTCCCGAAACCGGAACTGTTGCTGCCATGGTGTATGATGACGCACAACCGCTTTGATCTGGTCCGGCAGCTGCAGTGCTTGGAGCTGTATTTTGTCTGAAATCAGGAATTCCATTATTGTCAACATCCTGAACCGGAGCATTTGTTCCACCGTTATTTGGATCGTAAGCATTATCAACTCCATCTCCGTCGGTATCAATATTCACAGGATTGAAGTCGGCCACACAATCGTGGTTTGCATCATTTCCTTCAATCAGATCAGTGAAACCATCATTATCCGAATCTAAGTCATGGAAATCCGGATTATCGGTACCGTCTGTATTTTCAGTTCCGAATGCCGTTCCTCCTGTTGAGGTATCGTAGGCATTGTCCCATCCATCACCATCAGAATCTGAGTTAGTTGGAGCAACATATGTCAATGAATTCTGATATTCTATGTTATCCAAAATCCCATCGTTATCACTGTCTTTGTCTAAGTAATCTACATGAGAATCACCGTCAAAATCAAAGGCCGAAGCAAAAGGATTACACATTTTTACTTCACCAATTCCGTATGCTTGATTTCCAAGATTAGCAACATCAATATTTTTATAAACGAACCTTACTGAATCGACTAAACCAGGCACATTTACCTGAATGGTCCCATTCATTTCAGCATCGTCCATCGCTATCAATCCGTTAAATGTATTGTTCCCAATGTAGGTATTGAAGTTTCCTGAACCAATCGTAAAGTCGGAAGGAGAAAGTTGAATTAATTGTCCGTAACCATAAGCATTCACTATTATCTGATCCTGAAACTGACCAGCCGCAACGTCAATATCCTGAAGCTTGAAACTCAGGTTTTGAACTGGCTGACTGAAGCGCATCACTTGAATCGATTGATCGATTGCAGTTGCAACGTCTTGTGTTGTTTTCACTTCCATTCCGGAAATAGCAGGGTAAGTTTCTGAAATTTCAAAACTACTTACTCCAGCTCCTGCCGAATTACGTGTGAGCGTATTTAGACTCACCCCACCAGCAGTTGGAAATGCCAACGTTGGATCATTAGTGGCAGGAAGCGTAAACGTTGACGGAGTTGAACATGCGGTAATTTCCTGAATGTTCGGTTTTCCATCTCCATCAGCATCAATGTCTGCATTATCTGTTACGCCGTCACCATCAATATCCGGTGTTGGAACATAATAGTAAACCCGAACCCGAACCTGATCCACATAGGAAATCACGGTTGGTAGTAAAAGTCCAGCTGCGCGCGACTCACATGCAATTGCAACACCAAAGCCGTTGTTGCTTACATCAAATCCTGAGAGTGTTGTTCCCCACAAATCCGCATTTGTTCCATAGGTAAATGCCGTTTCAGTTGTTGGCCAATTTACACCTGTGTTCGCATGATTGGTTCCTGTAATCTGATTGTTCTTCAAAATACGAATATCCAAATCACGTGTCCAGTTTGACCCAGTGTTATCCGAAGAAGCTTTTCTCACCTCTACCTGAACACCACAAATTTGGGCGTTAAGCGGAACATTGAGATTCAGATTCCTTACAACTAAATAATGCGATTGTCTTACCGTTCCACCAATGAGCAATGCCGCATTGGCAATAGTTGTATAACTATTATTATCAGTAAGTCCATTTTGTGGATTGTTCCAGTCTTCTACACCAAAGCTGGAATTGTTAACGACTGCCTGAGGATTGACATAGCCTGTGTTGCTTCCCGGACACTGACCGTATCCGATGTTACTGTTGACTATCGCTGTCATTATCAGACAGAGATGTACAAGTCGTCTTGTAAAATAGTGGTTTTTCATACAATAGCGAATAATGGTTACATCGCTATACATCGTTGAACTTTTCGGCATTTTTGCCTTTTAGGGGATAGCTGAAAATTTCAGCCGACGAATAGTGATCGTTGTTTCAATTTTACAACTAAAATTTAATAATGCAAGTTTTTTTAACAAAAATCGAATGCAACTAGTATTTTTTTTTTCGATGTAACCGTCTTTTAATTATCTGTAATTGATTATTTATACCTGTTTGTTTTAATCTGAAATTCAGTAATATCAACTGTATCCCATTTTTTGAATTTGTATTATTGCGTTGTTCATCTAAATCATCTTTTGTCGTTTTTAAGATTTAAAAATTTTAATCATCAACTGAACTTTAGAATAATGTACAGTGAGATTTTTTTCTTTCTTTGCTTGTTTATTTAACACAAAGTTAAATATCATACTTTTGGCTGCGTATATTAACATCGAGACAATTACAAGACATTGTCGTCCAATAGGATAAGATCCCCATCAACGAGTGAGTTTATAACTCTTAAAAAGCAGGCACAAAAAAATGGATCCCTAAGGATCCATTTCTCACGCTACCACTATCACTTCACATTGTTACATAGAGGTAATTATAAACTCTGTACGGCGGTTTTCCTGATGTTCTGCCTCACTACAAGTAGATTTCACCGGACCTTCACAACCACATCCGTTTTTCAATTTTGATTCTCCATATCCTTTACCATAAATTCTTTGCGGATTGGTAATTCTCGATCTCACATACTCGGCTGAGGCTTTCGCTCTGTTATCTGATAATTTTTCATTAGAAGCAATTGAACCACGGCAATCGGTATGAGAACCCAATTCAACTTGCATTGTCGGATATTGGTTCATGATCTTTACGATCTTGTCCAATTCTTTCGCAGCATCCGGGCGAATGTTGTATTTGCTCAAATCGAAATAAATTGGTTTGATATCGATCAACTTCGCCAAATCGCCACCAACTTCCAATTTCGACATTGTTAAGTCGAGTGCATTTTGAACCTCGATAACTCCTGGCTGAGCGATCTTGGCATTAAACACAACTGTCTTTGATAAATAACCTTCTTTTGTAAGTGTAATGGTGTAAGAAATTTGGTCGTTGATTTTCTTTCCAGACAATCCTTTCAGCACGTCTCCACTTGCAGAAGTAGTGATGTCAACGAAAGAAGTATTTGTCATATTGTCAACCATTTTCAAGCTCACACCCTCTAGTGGTAATTTAGACGCTGCATCAGTCACCAAAGCATGCACGGCCAATCCAGGATCTTTCTCCAGATTCACATCTTGCTTAATTTCTTCAGTGTTTACAGGAAGGTTCTTTGTATTGAATGTTGCGTAATTCGGGAAGTAATCTTTTTTCTCAACATGCAGTTCGTAAACCTTGTCCGGATCAATATCGAAAGTGTAAAATCCTTTATCATCGCTTGTTGCTATTGCTAAAACGCCACCTTCCTCATCTACCAGGTTCACTCGCGCACCAGGAATAATTCCACCAGCAATATCAACTGAGAAACCAGTCACCATCAAAGTTGTCTTGAACGGTTTTGTCAAAATGTAAGAGTAAATATCATCACTGCCTCTTCCGGTGGAACGATTCGAAGAAAAATATCCCGAAACGCCATCAGGATTTTGTGTAAATGCGAAATCATCATTATTCGAATTGATTGGCATTCCTGCATTCAATAACTTTCTGAAAACACCAGCTTTGTCGGAAAGAACAACGAAAACATCCAATCCACCTAAGCCTGTATGACCATCTGATGAAAAGAAGAACTCACCATCTTTACCTGCCCAAGGGAACATTTCTTGTCCTTCGGTATTGATTAACGTTCCTAAATTTTCAGGAGTACCGAATTTATCATTTCCATCTACTGAACACTTGAAGATATCTGCACCACCCAACGTTCCAGGCATATTGGAAGAGAAATACAAGGTTTTTCCATCTTCACTCAACGTGGGATGACCAACAGAATATTCTTTTGAATTGTACTGGAATTCTCTTTCATTCTTCCATGAACCATTGGCATCAACATCGGCAATGTATAATTTCAATTGTTGCAGACCTTTTTGATCTTTTCTTGATGATCCTTTTGAAATATTGTTACGTGTAAAGTAAACCGTTTTTCCATCCTGAGAAAAACAAAGTGGTCCTTCATGATAAACGGAATTTACTTTTTTAGAGATGCGGTCTGGGCTGGATAGTTTTCCAGTCTGAGCCTGGTCGGCCACATACACATCCAAAAAAGGACGCTCGTTCCCTAACCAAAGTCTTTTAACGAAAGCCGGATCTCTACGTGAAGAAACGAAATAAACTTTCTTGCCGTCAACTGATGGATAAGCGCCAAAGTCAGCCTGTATTGTATTGATTTCCAAACTGTCAATTGTGAAGTGACTTCCTTCTTTTTGAATTTGCTCTAAATAGTTAAAGTTCTCTGTGAAGTCTTTTGAACGTGCATCATTTGGATTCATCACGGCAAATTGCTTCATCCAGGTATCAGATTCACTGTATTTTCCATTCTCTTTTAGCGATTGTGCGTATTGATAAACCTCCACGTCTGAAACAGTTTGCAAAGGAACATAACTTGCGTAGATTTTTTCCGCATTCGCCAAATCACCCATTTGATAATAAGAATCAGCAAGTTTTGCTTTCATTCCTGGTGTATCCACACCCGTTCCAAGTAAATTCTCATAAGAATCCACTGCCAGTGCATACGATTTCAGGTTATAATATTCGTCGGCTTTCTTTAATCGCGTAGTTTGTCCGAAAACAACCGCCGAGAACAAAACAGCTAAGACAACAATTATTGATTTCATAATTTGTTTATTCGATTGTATTAGAAATATCTTGGGGAAATAATTCCTTGTTTACGCGGGTTGAAATCGTAGCTCAACATCAACTCATACGTTCCGTTGTTGTAATTACGAATTGCTGTTGTTCCAAAATCGGAAGCCAAACCAATTTTCAATTGTGGACTTAATTTGAACTGAACGAAAGCACCGAAAGCGGCATTTGGTCGCCACATTCCTCCGATGAAAAAACGATCGTTATAAATTGCGGCCAAAGACGCATCAATACTTAGTGGCGCACCTTCAGTTCCTTTTGCCTGAACAATTGGACGCAGCTGCCAAACCGAATTCAAACGGGATACGAAACCTGCACTTGCAA
>CBFGNV010000114.1:0-6958 GCA_965650275.1 uncultured Fluviicola sp.
AATGAAAGACCTTTACCTGGATGCAGCAGATAAATCGTTGGATGTGGTAAAAACAGCTTGTCCTTTGAAGGATGAGGTTTATGTATTGACAGCAATGGTTGCCAATGCGCGTTTGGCAGTTGATCCTCAAAGCCGATGGAAAGAATACGGGAAAATCTTCGAAGACAACTTAGAGTTGGCGAAGAAAGAGAACGAAAACAATCCTCACATTTACTTATCAAAGGGGTATTCTCTTTATTACACGCCTAAAATGTTTGGTGGTGGAGCAAAGAACGCTTACGAGTATTTCAAGAAGTCTGAAGAGAAGTTTAAGTTGATTACCACTTACTCATTGGATAAACCGTACTGGGGATACATGAGCACGACTTATATGATCGGTGAGTGCGAGAAAGAACTGAAAAAGTAATTAGGAGTTACGAGTTAAAAAAGCCGATACAGCATAGCTGATCGGCTTTTTTTTAGCTATCCTGCGTTATTGGTAACTTGTAACTAGTCATTGGTAATTAGCTCGCTAGAGCTCAAGTGAATCAGATTCGAATTAAAATAACGCTTATCATCACTCACTTCTTTGTCAATCCAGCGCGGTAGCTCAAATTCCTCCGTTTCTGATTGCAACTCTATTTCTGCTACAATCAAACCTTCCAGTTTACCGTGAAAAACATCCACTTCCCATAAATGCTGACCGTAATTAATCGTATACCTTTCTTTTGAAATGGACGTAGAACAAAAGATTTTTAGCATTTCCTCAGCGTCTGTGTATGGAATCTCGTACTCGAATTCGTCACGCGAAACGCCAATGTTCGCTGCTTTAATCGTCAGAAAACCCTTTTCACCTTTCGTTCTTACGCGCACAACGCCTTTATCGTTTTCAGCCAAATAACCCTGTTGAATTTTTTTTGGACTCAGATTCAATAAGATTTGCTGAATTTCATCGTTTACCAAAAACTTACGCTCAATTTCTTTCATAGAATGCCAATATAGTCAAACTGTTCCAAGGTTCAAAGAGTTCAAAAAATAGTTTAATGCTTTACTTGAACCGTTTGAATCGATTGAACCTTTTTCTGTAATTTCGTTCCCAATGCAAAACGAAACATTTCATTTTGTGCATCCAAATGCCGAAGAACAGCAGCAATGGGATTTGCTCGTTGAGCAATCTGATGCTTCCGTATTTTCGAAATCTGGATATCTGAATGCCTTGATCGGAGACTGGACGATTCTCTATAACCAAACAAGAACAGGCGGAATGGTTTGTCCGTTTACCGTAAAGTTTGGACAAAAAATCCTCATAAATCCAATTTACCATCAATATTCCGAATGGGTTGGTGAAGGCGAATTAACAGAAAATGGAATCGAATTTCTGAAAACGGAATTTCCTGTTTCTCAGTTGTGTTTTCGTTCTGAAGTTTCTTTTCTCAATGCTCAAAATATTAAATGGAAACATCAACTAATTGATTCTAATAATTTTTCAATCAATGTTTTAGCAAAACGAATGTTAAAGAAAAGTGAAGAATATGAAATTCGTTTAAACGATGAAATTAGTTTGATTTATGATCGAATTGAAAAAGATTTGGTTGGACGCGTGCAAGGAATGAATTCAGAAAATGTTAAATCGCTTAAGAATTTAGTTGATAATTTCGCCGGAAATGGATTTCATTCGATATGTGCATACAGGAATGAGGAATTTGTTGGTGGAATCTGGTTGCTTGAAAATTCAAATGCAATCATGTATTTGAAAGGCAGTGTAATTGATTCAGCAAAGAAAGATGGAGTAATGTATCGTTTGCTGTTTACCGCAATTAACGAAACACTTTCGAAAAATAAAACCTTCTGGTTCGGTGGATCGAATGTAGAAAACGTGCGCAGATTTAATCTGAATTTGGGTGGAACGGATGTTGGCTATACGCAGTTTCTCTGGAATTCTGCACCATGGTGGTGGAATCTTCTTCGCACCATCCGCCAAAAACTTAGGTAAAATTCGATGCTTTCATAAGGCATTATTAGTAATTGGTCATTCGCAATTAGTCATTCGCAATTCGGTTGTTTCCGCTATATTTGTATAACAACTAGTTTTTGAAAATCAATTAACGAATGTTCCCTAAGAAAAACGTGCCCAGATGGGTTATTATTCTTATCGATTTATGCATTTCTGCAACCTCCATGTTGCTCGCGTATCTCATTCGTTTTGATATCAAAGCCGATTCGGATCTCTGGCAAAAGGAATGGCACATTGTGTCGAAATCACTGATTGTTTTCTTCCTTGTACGACTTCTGGTGTTCTACTTTTTTGGAATCCACAGAGGTTTGGTGCGTCACACTTCAACTTCTGATTTCCGACGCTTATTCATCGCTGTAAGCCTTTCTTCTGTCATTTTCGGAATCATCGGTTTCATTCGTTACTACTTCATCGACGGCTATTATTTATTCCCCATCTCTGTATTGGTGATTGAATATGTTTTCTGCATGTTCCTCGTAACTGTGGCTCGTTTCACCATCAAATTATGGTATTTGGAAACACAAAAACCGCGCGAAACGCAGAAACGTGTGTTGATTTACGGGGCGGGAATTTCAGGATTAATTGCTAAACGGACGATTGAAAAAGATGCCCTTCTTCCAATGGAAGTGATTGGTTTTGTTGATGATAACAAGAATTTGAAAGGCGCTCGAATTGAAGGAATTACCGTTATCCACCCTGATAAATTGAATGAATACATCAAACACGAAGGTGTTGATCAGGTGATTTTAGCCATTCAAGACCCCAATCCGGATAACCAGAAACGCGTTGTAGATATTTGTTTTGCGAATAATGTGGAACTGAAGAAAGTACCAAGTCCGAAAAGTTGGATCAATGGCGAATTCTCCGCAAAACAACTTGCTTCAGTGAACATTGAAGATCTGTTGGGAAGAAAACCGATTGTTCTTAATCAGGAAGCGTTGATTGGTGCGTTGGGTAATAAAGTAGTTTTGGTTACAGGTGCAGCTGGTTCAATTGGTTCTGGTTTGGTTCGACAAATAGCGACTTATTCACCTTCAAAGATTATTCTATTTGATCAGGCAGAATCACCAATGTACGAGTTGGAACTGGAACTGCGTTCAGAATTTCCAAACCTGAATCTGGAAGTTGTGATTGGAGACATTCGCAATTACGAGCGACTAAATAGCGTTTTCGATGTGTTCAAACCATCCTGGGTTTATCACGCGGCTGCTTATAAACACGTCCCGCTAATGGAGGAAAATCCAAGCGAGGCCATTAGTACAAATATTCGTGGTACAAAAGCGTTGGTGGAATTGGCGCTGAAATATGAAGTGGAGAAATTTGTAATGATCTCTACGGATAAAGCCGTGAATCCAACAAACGTAATGGGTGCAAGTAAGCGAATTGCTGAAATGCTGGCGCAAAAATCAAACGCGGAAGGAAATACGCAGTTCATTACCACGCGTTTTGGGAATGTACTGGGTTCAAACGGTTCCGTAATTCCATTGTTTAAGAAGCAGATTGCACAAGGTGGACCAATTACTGTAACCGACGAACGCATTACCCGTTTCTTCATGACCATTCCAGAAGCTTGTCAATTGGTGTTGGAAGCCGGAGTAATGGGAACAGGAGGTGAGATCTTTGTTTTCGACATGGGAGAATCGGTGAAGATTGTTGATTTGGCGAAGAACATGATCCGACTTTCAGGCTTGACCTTAGGCAAAGACATTGAGATCATTTTTACAGGATTACGTCCAGGTGAGAAATTGTACGAAGAATTGTTGAGTAACGAAGAAAGTACGCTGCCAACACATCATCCGAAAATTCTCATTGCGAAAGACAGAGGTGTAGAGGAATCTGATTTTACAGCAATTCAGCGTTTGGTGGATTCTGTTGGATCGTCGAACAACATGGACTTGGTAGAACAAATGAAAACCCTGGTGCCGGAGTATATTTCGAATAACTCGGAGTTTTCACAACTGGATAAGAGAAAGTAATAACGTTATCTCGACTCCGCTCGATAACCTTGACTCTAAGGTCACCGAGCGGAGTCGAGGTGAACATTTGAATAAAAGAATAATGCATACTCCTTACAAATTAAAAGTTCGTTTTTCCGACTGCGACATGATGCAGCATGTGAACAATGCCGTTTATTTGAATTACTTCGAAGAAGCGCGCATTCATTATTTTAACAATTTATTGGGAATGGATTGGGATTGGAAAAAGAACGGTGTACTTTTACGTAAGAACGAATTGGAATACTTACGTCCCATTTTATTGCATGAACCGGTTACCATTGAAGTTTTCCTGAAACATGTGGGTGACAAGAGTTTTACGCTTTCTTACGAAGTAAAAGTACATGATGATCTGAGAACAACCGGAACTTCCGTTTTGGTTTGTTATGACAGCGTAAACAAGTGCTCCATTTCTATTCCTGCGCGAATGAAAGCTGCATTGGAAACATTATCCCTGAAATTGGAACAATAGAAAAAGTTGACTTCGACTCCGCTCAGTCACCTTTTTAACTAGGACACTAAGCTGGTCGAAGTATAAATCTTTATATAACATTTAACAATAGTATCATGAAATCAATTCTTATCGTACTTAGCATATTTTGTGTCGGAATGGGGTATAGTCAGCCCAATTTCGAGGTTCAAAAGAAAGACAGCTGCTGGAAAAAAAGTCAGGCACGCTCTGCCAACCGTTTTGCTGAATGGGAATGTGGAAAGATTGCCGGAGTGGTAGATTGTAATGAGAAATTGGAAATGGATCCAAATACCGGAATTGTAATGACTTCCGGAAATCACAAACCGTATACCGGAATTTGTGAAACCTGTCATATGAACGGAATGCTGGAACGCAAAGTAACTTTTGTAGAAGGACGAGCGAATGGTGTTGATACAACCACTTACCGATCTGGATGTTACATGGCTATTCGTTCGCACATACAAGGTGTGGAAGATGGTCGTTGGGTTTATTTTTTCGATTCTACAGGTTTTGTAAGCTGGGAGAAGAATTACACCATGGGACAATTGAATGGTCCGCAATATTCATTCTCGTATTACGGCGATACGGTAAAATCAGAGATGTATGTGAATGGTGTGTTGCAGGGGCAGCGCAAAACGTACAAAGCTAATCCTAAGTTTACACCAGGCTCAAAAATGAGACAAACGTATCTGGAGAAAGTAGCCACCTACAAAAACGGATTATTGGAAGGTCCGTTCCTTGTTTACAATGCAGATGGTGTAATCATTGAGGAGACCAACTACAAACAAGGGAAAAAGAACGGCGTTTTCAAGTATTATTATGACGAAGGTGTGTTGCTTAGAACCGAAAACTGGGTAATGGATTCGAAAAACGGTGAGTTTAAAACACTTTATTTCGATCAAAGCTTACAATCTATAGAGAACTACAAAAAAGCCAGCGGTAAACCCCAGCAATATCTTACCGCAGATATTTACACCTTTCCGAACGAAGCAGTTGCATTGGGGTATGGAAAAATGGTAGGAAATAAAGCTTCCAAGGCCAAATTAGATGCCTATTTAGATTCGGCTGGAGTTAAACTGGAAATGTACAGTGTGAAAGACATTGTTCGTGATACCGATCCAAATCTGAAGAAAGCAAAAAGTCTGGGTAAAGGATTGAACAAACCTTTCAATGTGGGAACTAAGAAAGCACAATCATGGATTTTCATCAATTTAAAAGACATCAATACCGTTACTAAAACAGAAGTAAGAGAAGGTTGGTTCGAAGAGCGTTTTCCTGACGGAAAATTGAAGCGCAGAGCTTTATACCGTGGAGATATTTTGATCGAAGAAACAGTTTACGATCAGGTCGGGAAAATTGTCTCACAATACGGCGTAGTTCAAAACACAGGCAAAGAAGATGATGCCATGCCGACTGGTAAAACCGATAAACCGAAAAAGAAGGAGAAGAAGCCTAAAAAGTCGAAAGAAAAAACACCTGAGACTGCAGGGTAGGAAATAGGAGCTCGACTCACGTATTTCTGATACAAGATATCAACAACATTTTTTTGTTTTAAACAATTGTTTAACATTTTTCAGTGTTAGGTTGTTCTTGTTCTCTTTTTAAGGGTTGATATTCAGTTTGTTGTATTTGTTGTTGTTTTCTGATTAAGTGATTGAAAGTCGAGGTACTTGATTTAATCTATCATTATGTAATTCGATTTTGATAAATTCGCAACATTAACTTTTGAAATCACCTCTTATCTTCAATCTGAGCTAACTACACCATAAACTTAGGCTGAACCTTTGAGTTGATTTTCAAGCTGAAAATCACTTATGAAAACTCACTTTTTAACCCTATTTCTCTGTGTATGCGCCCTTTTACCGAAAATGGCAAGTTCACAAAGCTATTCCTTTACTTCATTTGACCAAAGTGTTAGTGTAAACGGAGATCCATTGGCTACTAATGTCAATACGCTGAGTACCTGTTCCGAATACGTTTTTAACTACAACATCGGATTTGGCTCAACCACTATTTCATCGGTAACTGATGACATTTCTTTTGAATTACCACTCAATGTTTCATTTCAGAGTTTGCTGAGTTCAAACGGAACCGTTACTGTCAATTCCAGTAGCGGTAATACGGTTTCATTGCACCTAAGCGGATGGAACATTTCCAATGTTCTGAATATTAAACTTATCGGTATTTCGTCAAGCTGTGATGCATCATCAGTTACAGGAAATCCGCTTGCTGAATTGGATGGAAATCTTGCAAGTGCAAGTGTTAACTCACCCAATGGCGTTACTATTGTTTCTCCACAATTGATAGTAGATGATCTTGGAGGAAATACAATGAAGAATATTGGAGACGTGGATGAAATGGTCTTCAAAATCCAGAATACGGGTGGAAATGGTACTGTTATTCAGAATTTATTGGTCGATTATGTGTTGAACTCTAATATTGAATCGTATCTGAACACTTATTATATTTCCGCAAGCCCAACTCAGGGAACAGGAAATA
>CBFGNV010000115.1:0-6678 GCA_965650275.1 uncultured Fluviicola sp.
TGATAATTACGCGTTGTTCGATTGGGATCTTTGAAAGCTTCAATTTCAATTCCTGATACTCTTTTTGAATGAGTGTATTGTAGTTTTTATAATTTGAATGAAATAGTGTTGAATCGGTTTTGTAATGTTCGGATAAGCGTTCTGTAACACCATTGAACGCATCCAGCCAAAGTTTTGGGTCGAACCAAATGTGCGGATCAACAGCGCCTTGAGCATCCACAACAATTCGTTTGTCTTTTTGGTAATAATCTGCGACGCAAATCACTTTTTTTCTCGTTTTCAAATGTTCGAAAAGCTCAGCCATTTTTCCTTCCAAATGGAAGCCGCTGTAAATAATGACGTCAGCCTGATCTAGATATTTGGCATCTGAAGGTCGTGGATTATAGCTATGTGGATCAATTTCCGGACCCATCAATGAAACTACTTCATAGTTGTTACCAACAATTTCCCTTGTACAATCAGCAATAATAGAAGTAGAGCAGACAATCAGCTGCTTATCACTCAACTTTTTGGTTGAACAACCTGCCAGAATTAGAAAAGACAACAGAAATAGTGTTCTCATTAGTCGTTTTTAAGAACAGTAATTCTTTTGGAAATAACTGCTGAAAATTGAATTTGTTTGTTGTTCATTTCTATAAGCAGAGAACCATCAAAGCTGAATTTGTTTCTGATAATGAGTTCAGTTCCGAGTGTGCATCCAATGTCGTTCAGATAAGCCAAAAACTCCACTTCACCGTCTTTTACTCCGGAAATCACCACTTTTTCGTTCAGTTCGCACTCACTCAGAAGAATGCTTCTGCGTGTAGGGAGTTTTCCATCGGCACTTGGGATTGGGTCTCCGTGAGGATCAAATTTCGGATGATCTAAAAACGCATCCAGGCGTTCAGTAAGTTTATTGCTTTGAATATGTTCGAGTTGTTCGGCAATTTCATGTACTTCTTCCCAGCCAAAGTTGAGTTTTTGTACTAAAAAGGTTTCCCAAAGCCGGTGCTTTCTGATGATCATCAAAGCGGTTTTCTGACCATGTTCTGTCAAACTGCATCCCTGATATTTGGCGTATTGAACCAATTCTTTCTCGGCCAGCTTCTTTAGCATATCAGTTGCCGAACTTGCTTTAGTTTGCATGCTTTCTGCAAGTAGATTGGTGTTGATCGTATCGGTTGTGTTTTCGCTTAACTGATAGATTGCCTTGATGTAATTTTCTTCACTTTTAGTCAGCATCGAACTTATTTTACGTGAAGATACTATTTATTTTTAGACAAGGCTAAAAATTAGCATAAATTAAACAAATGACTGTAATTCAAGCATTGATTTCTGCTGGAAATCAAAAAAGAACTTGTACTTTTGCACCGATTTTAAGATAAAAAGTAAGCACAATGTCAGGAAACAGAACATTTACAATGTTGAAACCAGATGCTTTAGAAAATAAGCACACAGGAAAGATCATCGATATGATTATCCAAGCAGGTTTCGAAATTAAAGCAATGAAATTAACTCAATTGTCAAGAGAGCAAGCTGAGAAGTTTTATGAAGTTCACGCTGAGCGTCCGTTCTACGGAGAGTTGGTTGAGTACATGACTTCTGGTCCTATCGTTGCCGCAATTCTTGAGAAAGATAATGCAGTTGCAGATTTCCGTGCATTGATCGGTGCTACTGATCCTGCTGAGGCTGCTGAAGGAACTATCCGTAAATACTACGCAGAGTCTAAAGGACGTAACGCAGTTCACGGTTCAGATTCTGATGAGAACGCGATTATCGAAGGTGAATTCCATTTTGCTGCTGCAGAATTGGTTTAATCATTTTTGATTCATATTTGAAAAAGGACTTCTTCGGAGGTCCTTTTTTTGTTTCCTGGGTTTTTGTACGCCCGTTTTTAGTTTGTTGGCAACGTTGCTTCTGGAAAATTATTGCTTCGATAATAAGACCGTTTAGTCTCCGTTTTTGACGAAACGAAAACAAATACCATGAAGAAGTTATTGGCGTTTGCCACTTTAAGTCTATTGATTGTTTCCTGTAAAAAGGAAAAGACCACTACTCCCGATCCAGTGGATCAACCAACGTATACTTACGTAACAACCACAGGTTCTTATTGGGTGTATAGCAAATACCTTCAGGATTCTTTAGGAAATGAAACTGCAATTCCGGATATGGACACCATTACCCTCGTTGGAGACACCTTGGTGAACGGGAAAACCTATTACAAGTATTCTGGTGATATAAGCTTTTATTCCTCAGGTACTCAATTTCAGAGAGATTCTTCAGGATATGTTGTTGATTTGTACGGAAAAATTCTTTATTCCTTCAACAACGTTGTCAGTACGCTGATTTCATTTCCTGATGGACCATATACAGTCTCCTATAATTTGGGAGCCAATACCACCATTTCAACGGTTGATGGTTCGAAGAACGCATGCACAGCTTTTAATGAAATTGGATATACAAATGGAAATCCAATTAACGCATGTGGAGATCTAACCATGAAATTCTATCGTTATTACGCTTCTGGAATTGGGCTTCTACAAGATGAAACGGAGACTTATACTGGTTTGCAAACAGCATGTTCTAAAAAAGTACGAAAATTGAGTTCATATTATATTGCACCGTGATGCACTTAAATCGATTTAGTTGATAATCAAGGGCTTTTCTTTAATGGGAAGCCCTTTTTTATGTGCTGAAAGTTTGTTTGGAATGCTCTTGCAACTTAAATTTGAGGTACTAATTTTAGAAAATTGAAAACTACTGCATTGCTGCTTTTTGCATTCTTCGTCTCGTTGAATGGCTTTTCTCAATCTTTACACCAAGATGAATTATTGGCACACCCGGATAACGGTTTGGAACTCACTCCAAATCCAAAAGCTCCTCGTGAAAAGGTCAATTGCGATTTGAACCGAATGGTATTCGGTTGGCATCCGTATTGGATGAATGGTGCTGAAGACAATTATGAATGGGATTTGGTGAGCGATTTCTGTTTCTTTGGCTATGAAGTGGATTATGCCACTGGAAATGCTACTTCAACTCATGCCTGGGCGACTAATGACGCAGTGGATACGGCATTGGCAAAAGGAAAACAAGTTCATTTATGTGTGATGTTGTTTTCGAATCATGCCGCTTTTTTTGGAAATGCAACTGCTCGTACCACCTTGATTAATAATTTGGTGAGTTCGCTTCAATCACGCGGCGCACATGGAATTAATATCGACTTTGAGGGTGTTCCAGCGAGTCAAAGTGCGAATTTAACCAGCTTCATGCTCGATTTGGGAACAGCAATGCATACCGCCAATCCAAATTATAAGTTGTCGATTTGCTTGTATGCCGTTGATTGGAACAATGTCTTCAACGAAACAGCTTTAAACGCTCAGGTGGATTTTTACACCATAATGGGTTATGATTATTACTATTCCGGAAGTTCAACAGCTGGACCAACAGACCCGCTTTATGGTTTTAGTGATACGTATGATTATTCCTTGTCGAGAAGTGTTTCCTACTACTTGAATGCAGGAATTCCGAAATCGAAATTGGTTCTTGGCCTGCCTTATTATGGAAAGGAATGGGAAACTACAGCGAGTACAGTTCCTTCGTCAACCACCGGAAATAATAACTATAGTCGAACTTATGATTATGTGAAGACGAATTCAACCGGATTTTACACCAATCCTGTTTTGAACACAAGAGCTTCTGGTAGGGCTTATGTATTTCAGAATGCAGGAACTTGGCGCCAATGTTGGATTTCTGAAGAGAATGAACTGCGTGATCGTTATGATTTGGTAAATAGAAGAGATATCAAAGGAATTGGAATCTGGACGTTGGGCTATGACGATGGTTATACCGAATTGTGGGATGCAATCCAGGATAAATTGACCACTTGCAATTCATGGGCTTGTTCTGATACGCTTTACGATGAAGGTGGGCCAGAAGGAAATTATTACAATAATGAATCGTTTACGTATACAATCAATCCTCCCGGAGCAACAGGAATTGATATGTCGTTTTTGGAGTTCAATACGGAAGCCAATTACGATACACTTTGGATTTATGACGGCGCTTCCACTGCTTCCAACTTAATCGGAGCGTTTCACGGAACAAATTCACCAGGAAATTTTACTACGAGTTCTGGTGTTGTAACCCTTCGATTTAAATCTGATGGCGGGACAAGAGCCGCTGGCTGGAAATTGGTTTATTCGTGCATTCAGGATGCTGAAGAACCAGTGGTTTCGGCTGTTATTTCTGAACCTTGGATTACGGAAGACGTTTCAGTTCAAATTTCTGCTACCGACAATATCGCTGTCGACAAAATGTATTGGAATGGCCAAACTTTGATAAACGGAACTCCTGATTATTGGCAAGGAACAGGATCTCTCGGGCATACATTTGAAGATTTTCAATCACAAGGAAATTGGACGAGTTCCGTTGGAACATGGCTGGTCAATTCAGGATCAGTTAACCAAACTGACGAAGCGAATGGAAATACGAGTTTCAGTTTGACTTGTCCGGATTTAGGTGAAACGGATTTCCTGTTTAATTGGAAGGCTTCTCTTGGAGGAACAGGAACCAACCGACGTGCAGGAATGCATTTTATGTGTAGCGATTTGACATTGCCAAACAGAGGAAATTCATACTTCGTTTATTTACGTGTAGATTCAGATGTGTTGCAGATCTATGAAACCACCAATGATGTATTTTCGCTTACAGCAAGTTTTCCATTTATCGTTGACGTGAATACTGTCTATGACGTGACGACTTTATACTCTTCATCAACTGGAGAAATTCAGGTGTTTGTGGATGGATCATATGTAGGCAATTGGATTGATGCAACTCCGTTAACCGTAAGTCAGGGTGTTTCTTTGAGAAGTGGAAATTGTTTGTTCGATGTAGAAGAAGTGAGTGTAATGGTTGGAACAACGGGGACTGAAAACGTTTTGGTTGGACCTGGAGACCATTTTTTTAATTGTAATCCTGATCCTGCAATCAAGGCTGGAAGAGTAGCTTCCGCTGCTGTTGATGTGAATCATAATCTGGCATTCAATACCAATGATTACAATGTAGATTTCACGCTTCCGGAATTAGGACAACCAACAGATGAAGTAGTCGATTTAGATACGATTTATGTAGAGTTGGTCAATTTTTCGGGAATCACTTCCCAGGATTTAAATTCAGGAGTTGTTTCATTGGAAGCAGAGATTAGAAATACAAATGGAGCAGTAATTTTCCCATTGTTTACACCACCAACTTCAACTGTTAATATTGATTTGAACGGATTATTGGTGAATCACCAACACTACTTCTTGCGCGTATTCACTTGTAACAATGCCGGATTGTGCGATTCAATAGATAGTGATGGTTTCGAATACATTGGGGATTTATCCACGAGTGAATTGAACAAAACGGAGTTGGTTATTTATCCGAATCCAACCAATGACGTTGTGAATGTTGTGATTGAATCATCAACAGAGCTAATTGTTTTGGATGCTTTCGGGAAAGTGGTTTTGAGTAGAGGTCTAGAAAAAGGAGAACATCAATTGTCATTGAAAGAAATGGCTGTTGGAACGTATTTCTTTAAAATTGGAAAGGAATTATATAAAATAGTAAAAGAGTAAGGTCGAGTTGTAACTCGACCAAACCCTTGACCGTTTTATAATTTTTCTATCCATGTTTGCACGTATTTCGCAACTTCTTCCCAACCTTTTTCACCACAAATGAAATGACTTCTTCCTTCAAACAATTTGACATCTACTTTGCTGTTTTTGTCTTGATATTTACTTGCAATCTTAGCTGTAAATGCTGCAGGAAAGATGTTGTCTTTGGTTCCGCCGATGAATAGAATAGGAGTGTGTGCTTTCTTGAAATCGATCTTAGCGTAAGACTTTAAAACAGTATCTCTGGCAATTTTTCGACTTTCAGGAACGGCAATGGTTTCGTACAGTTGATCACTTTCTTCTTTTGAATAGTTGTTGAAGAAAGCTTTGTGATACCATTCTTTACTTCCCAGGTAGGCAGAACTGCCTTTGAAAAAGTTGACCACAGGAAATACAATTTTTAAGGTGCTAAGTGGAGCCATTACATTTTTCGGAGGCGCTCCATCTATGCTGACACCTGCAACCACTTTGTCCAGTTCAATCAGTTTCTGAACAACCAGTCCAGCCAAAGAATGTCCAACTACAATTGGTTTTTCAGGAAGGGAATCGATGAGTTTGATGGCATTTTTAACGACGTCTTCAAAACCAGTTTTAGTCAATTCGGGATGAATATTGGTTCTCAATTTTGAAGGAGTTCCTTCGTGCCCTGGATTTGCTGGAGTGTGGACTGTGTAACCTTGATTTTCAAAATAAGATTTCCAATTTTCCCAGCTAGTATTGTTTACGAATAAGCCGTGAATGAATACGATTGTCTTTGTTTTCATAACCTTTAATTTTATAACACAAAGGTTGGAAGCTTTGAAGACAATAATTTTAACCCAAGTTAAAATCGAATCATTTACCTGAAATTCTTTTTCGAATCCTACTTAAGGATGGTCCCTGAATTCCTAAATAAGAGGAAATATGGTAGAGTGGAACCGAATTGAAAATTTCAGGATGTTGTTTGATAAGGTCGAGATAGCGTTCTTCCGGAGATTTAAAAATAAACCCCTCAACTCGACTCATAGTCACATTGAAAGCTTCCTGAGCAAGTAACCGACCAAAT
>CBFGNV010000116.1:0-6577 GCA_965650275.1 uncultured Fluviicola sp.
TAACGCTGCCAAAGCACTATCAGCTGAAGCGTACGACGACGCCGTAATTCCTAACAAGAAGAAAATTCCAGCTATGGTTCCAAACTTATTCAATGCTAAATAAGGGAAAGCGTGATCTGCAGCTTCAGGAAGAGTAACTCCCTTGCTGCTGGAGTAAACGTAAAGTGCTCCACCAAGAAGTAAAAACAAGAAGTTGGTAATTACCAAAACTACTGTAAACGAATACATGTTTTTCTTCGCTTCTTTAATCGATTTACAGCTCAAGTTTTTCTGCATCAAATCCTGATCTAAACCTGTCATTGCAATAGCAAGGAACATTCCACCGAAGAACATTTTAGGAAAGAAATTAGTAGCATTCGGATCATCGAAGAAGAATATCTGGGTCATTGAATTTCCTGCTGGTGTTTTTGCAGCAGTAATTTTATCGTACAACCCAACAAATCCAACATCCATAGAATTTGCGATGATGATCGTACAGATTACAACTGCCGAAATCAGGAAAATCGTCTGAAAAGAATCAGTAATAACAATAGTTTTGATTCCACCTTTGAACGTATAAATCCAAATAAGAATTATGGTTATTAACGCGGTCATGAAATAAGATACTCCTAAATCCTTGAAAAGGAACATGTGCAGTACCTCAGTAGCCAAAAACAAACGGGTTGCTGAACCAACGGTGCGGGAGAGAATAAAAAATCCAGCTCCCGTCTTATAACTGACAATTCCAAAACGCTTATTCAGATATTCATAGATAGAAATAACATTCAAACGGTAATACAAAGGCATGAGCACCTGGGCAATGACCACATAGCCGAGAATATATCCGATTACCACCTGAAAATAACCCATTGCCTGAGCGCCAACTTGTCCGGGCACAGAAATGAATGTTACTCCGGAAAGTGATGTTCCAATCATTCCGAAAGCCACCAAATACCACGAACTTTGTCTGTTACCGGTAAAAAAACTATCTGAATCTGCATTTCGGGAAGTGTAAAACGAAATCGCGATTAAAACCGCAAAGTACAGGATTAAGATTGTTGCAATGAGAGTTGTGCTCATAAGTCAATTTATTTATTGGAATAGTAAGAAACCGAAACTTTTCGATTCTTAAACTTCACCGTTTTGTTCTTATCGTTTAGGAAATAAAGCAAGAATAAATTATTGTTATTCAGAGTTTTAATCGGATCGATAGCCAAATTATAACTATAACTGATCGTATTCCATTGGTTTGCTTTAAACTCTCCAACCAGTTCAGCATTTCTATAATTAGAATAATACAAAGGACCTTTTCTTTCGTGGTTCTGGTAGATATCTGTCACCAACTGTGGAACTTTGGTTAAGTCTTCTTTCGACTTCAAAAATACAGAAACGGTCACTTCCACTTTCGCCATTTTAGCTGAAGCAGGAAAATTCTTTTTCTCTAGCAAAATGTGATACGTTTCATTCCAATCATCCGTCTTTACCAGACTTTTCTTACCGAATTCACGCCAACCAATCTTTGAAAAATACTTGTCTTCCAACATCTTTGGAAGAATATGATTTTGAGTAATAACGTATCGTGAAAACAATTGATACAGGTGCGCCTGCTGTTTGAAATAAGCATCGCGTTTTGCATCGTTAAGCTGTGTCATTCGCAACTGCTTGTCAATTGAATAACTCACTTCACCAAAATAACCTTGTCCGTTCTGATAAACGTCTTCATTTTTATATCCCATTCCGGTAAAAACGAACGACCTGTTCATATCCATTCCAGGTTTCAAATTCAGTTCCTTTCCTGTAAATGGGAACAATTCCGGCAATTTCAATCCATGAACTTTCTTCAGGTAGTTCACTAAACTAGGAGCAATATCCAAATGACTCACAAAGTTCTTTACCGTTTTCTTCTGCTTTAAAAGAGGTGAATAAACTACTAAGGGAACGTGGTAATAAGACAATTGATTTTCATGCTTAAGTTCTGAACCATGATCACCCATGATGAAGTAAATGGTGTTTTTGAACTCCGGTTTTTTCTTTTGGGCAGCAAAATATTTCTTCAACTGATCATCAGTATAGGAAAACGATCCCACCTCCATCGCATTGTTCAAAAGATATTCCTTCGCTTGAGGATTTTTGATAGAATTTGCTTTTTTGAGTAGTTTTTTTGTGTAATACTCGCTGTTTGGATAAACAAAAGGCTCATGTGTACTGCATGTCAGAAAAACATCAAAAAACGGTTTTCTTTCCTTATTCAATAGTTTTTCATCCAGTTTAGCCTGTTCAAAAACAGCTCCATCAGGAAATCCCCATGGTGAGTTTAGTGCTGCCTTTTCCTTTTCGAATTTTGGATCCCAATTGTTTACCAGATAGTCGGTTTCCTGATGATTCATGAATTTACGCATGTTCAGAAATTCCAGATAAACGCCACAGTAAAAACGGGAATAATAACTTCCTTTCAGCAATTTTGGCAAGGTCCAATGCAATGGATATGAAATTTCCTGAAAAGTACTTCCATCCGGTGCAATTGGTAAAGACCCAAGCACGGCTGGTAACGCATTTTGAGTTCGTTTTGCAGTAGAAAAACAATTTTTAAAGTACAATGAGTTCTTCGATAAGGAATCCATAAACGGCATTGGTGATCCACTTTCCTTACCTTCTTTTCCAATCAGATCCGCAGAAAAACTTTCTACAATGATGATTACAATATTTGGCGGTCCATCCGACTTATTCAATACTTTTTCCAGGGAACTTTCATCATCTAAACCATGTACGCATGGATACTTTGAATCGCGGAGATTGCTTGTGTAAAATTCAGGTGACAACGCTTCGTAATCAGAAGGACGAATGGTTCCTTTTACAGGTTTGGTGAAAGCGTAATCCAAACTTTTATCTAAAAAATAAATGGTTTTATTCACCATTACTTTCTCGCTCTGCGGATTCTTCTTATTCGAAATGGCACTTACAGGCAGTACAATCCAGGTAATGATCGAAATGATAAACAAGGCATTTCGAAGTCGTTTTTTCGTATTCCATTTGGTGCGCTTCAGTCGTTTTCCCAGAAAAATATAGACAATGAAAAATAAGATAACAAGAGCTACAGATAAAACCGTAATTCTACTTTCGAGCCCAATAATTATTTGAAGTTCTGTTAATGAGAAGGTATAAATGGAACCGTCAAGCGGAATGTTCATTTTGAAGAAATAGGCCTCCAAACTAGCATGTGTTGCAATTGCCAGTAAAACGAAAAAAGGCGTAATCCATTTTTGTTTCCATCTGTTAAACAAGGATTGCAGAACAGCACAAACAATCCAAAGCAAGAAAACAAAATAGAGATCTAATAAAAAACCTACTAAACAGTCTTTCAAAGAAATTAAGGCAAATACTTCGCGTTCCGACAAAACAATATACTCAACAACACGAACTACGAAAAAGTAGAAAACCAGAACAAAAATCCAGTTTCTAATTTCCCAGAATGTACTTAGTAGATTTTGATATACGTTTGCAAAAAGTGCCTTCATCCCAATAAAAATCAACTTTTAGGTATCGAAATTACTGTTTCTGAATCAATAACCCGAGGTGAATTCTTCATTTTGTAATAGAGGTAAAGAAAACCTTTCTTCATTTTCTTTTCCTTTGATAATTGCGCAGCATCAAAAATGACAACGTACCTGTAGGTAGAAAATTTGCTTTGCTGAGCAACTTTAACCGGGCGAATCATACGATAAACAGTAAGCTTGCGATTCATTTTGTTCATGATCGATTTACTTATCACAAGATCGGGCAAAGAATCAGCACTTCTTGTACGCGAATTTTCGACATTGATTTGAACTGTTATCTTCAGTTTTTGCTTCTTCAAAGACTTTGAATCCATTTCTCCGATTTGGGCAATTTCTCTGAATTCAAAATCTCTATTGATCTCCCTTTTTGTCTTCAGGACATCTTTCCAGTTGATGCTTTCATAGAACTCGGAATAATCTTCATTTGGGATCAAATGGTTTCCAAATAGAACATACTGACTAAATTTCTTATACAAATCCTTCTGTTCATTTATTTCTTTCAGTAAAGCAGCATTCTGAATTTTCCTTAGTCCAAAATCTTTGTTCAGGCTGTACAATTGATGATCTAACAAAAATGTATTCTTGAAACAAACATCTTTCATCTTCAGTTGATCGGTAGTAAACACAAAAGAGCGCTTCACATCAGACTCATTCAACAACAATTGTTTCCCCATGAAGGCAACAGACTCAGGAAGTTTAATTCCATATTGCTGCTTCATTAATGCGTAAATACTAGGCGCAATGTCCAAATGAGAAACAATAGATTCTATTTTCTTAGGTTGTTTCAATAAAGACGAATAGATCATGATCGGCACGTGGTATTTTGACAAGGCACTTCTATTCCACAGTTCAGAACCATGATCGCCTGTCACAACAAAAATTGTGTTCTTGAAATCCGGTCGTTCAGCAAATTTTCCAAAATAATGTTTCAGCTGTTCGTCCAGATAAGCGTATGAAGCAAATTTCTCCGCATTCGCTTCTATTTCTTTTGTGAACTTATTTTTTTTCGCACTCGAAAGATTGTCAAGTAAACGTCTGGTGTACTTTTCCTTGTTCGGGTAAACATAAGGATCATGCGTACTTATCGTCAGCATTACATCGAAAAAAGGTTTTCCTTTCACTTTCTTAATTTCACTCAGATGATTGTCAAACAAAACTCCATCCGGAACGCCCCATGGCGAATTCAATTTCTCGGCTTCCTGAGTTGCTTTTTTACTCCATTTTCCTGACAAACGCTTTACCGAATGCTCATTCATGAAGCCGCGCATATTCATATATTCCAGCTGAACACCACAATAAAATCCGGTAGAATATTCTTTCTTCAATAACCCCTGAATGGAATAATGATTGGGATATTCCATTTGCTGGAATACTACACCATCTGCAACATTCGGAACAGAACACAAGGTGGAAGGCAACACATTTTGTGTTCGCTGCGAAGTTGACAAGGCATTGGGATAATACAAGGATTGTCCAGACAACGAATCCAGAAATGGCATGAAATGTCCAGTCAACTTGGCTCTATCGCCTACAAAATCCGAAGACAATCCTTCAACGATGATATAAACGATATTCGGTGTTGAATCAGCTTTGTTCAATACTTGCGCTAAATTGGATTCGTGATGTTTCGTCCAAAAAAGCGGGTAATCTGAAGCGTTTAAATCGCCATTGGTGAAACTTGGATCCAAAGCTTCAAAATCTGAAGGAAGTATCTTTTCGAATTGTGCATTCTCCTTTTTAGTTAACGATGAATGCAAAAGCAATAAAGTCACGTTCGATTCCACCCCAAGTTCATTCGCCGCAACTTCTTTGTTTGAATTGTAAAGTGGAAGAAACATCCATGCCAAAGCTCCCAAAACAATCGCAAAATAACTTTGAGAAAGTACATAATTGTTCTTCCCTTTATTCAGCTTTCTGAAAACGAGAATGAACAAGATCAGGATGCCAAGCAGTCCTAAAATGGTCAAAAGGGTAAATCGCTCGCTAAGCCCAACTGTTTTCTGCAATTCACCAAAAGAGAAGTTAAAAATACTGGCGTCAACAATCTGATGAACTGTTAGAAAGTACTCGTTCAGACCGATCTGCAAAAACAGCATTAATGTGTAAACTGCAAATACAAGGACTTTCGACGTGCGAACATGAAGTGTGTAGATGATTCGACCAATAACATAGACCGGGAAACCGATAATGAGCAAAAACCACAGATCTTCTCCAAATCCTTGTAAAATATCCAGAAATCCGAACTCCACATCGTCAGCCATCAACCGGATAATTGTAGCCAAACGCACTGCAAAAAGTACAGTAAAACTGGCAACTACTACATTTCGGATGAAAAATAGAAAGGAAATGGATTTCGACATATTGTTAATAGATTGGGCGACCAATGCAAACCGTAAATCTACGAAAAAACAGACTCGTCTGTCCACGACCTTGATTTCAAATTCACATTCTGGTTACTATTTTTTAACATAAGCCACAACTGGAATTCATCATCGAAAAGAAACCATTTCCTTAAAAATTAAACTTACTTTGTAACTTATTCCAACGATTTCTGTCGTACTAAAAAACAGAATGAGACTAATATTACTTTTTACCCTACTCGTACTTCCCGTTTTCTCGCAGGCTCAGGTTCTGAAGGGAGTGATTTATGACGACGACGGTTTTACAGTTCCATTCGCCCGCATTGGTATTAAAAACAGCACTTACGCTACTTTGGCAAACGGTGAAGGCAAATACCAGCTTCAATTAAAAGCCGGAACTCACATTCTTGAGATCAGCGCTTCCACTTTCGAAAAGAAAACAGATACCATTCAAATAGATGCAAATGGTCTGGTAAAAGATTTCAAATTGAGTACTGAAGGAAAAATGCTTCAGGAAACTGAAATTACAGCAAAGTCGCGCAGAGATTTGGCAAAAGAGATCATGCAAAAAGTAATTGATCAACGAAAAGACTGGGAAAAGGGATTGGAGAACTACGATTGTTATCTCTATGCATTTACAGGAATAGAATTGGAAGTTCGAGATTCCATTGAGCGCGACAGTGT
>CBFGNV010000117.1:0-6189 GCA_965650275.1 uncultured Fluviicola sp.
CGAGTCTTCCTATTTACGTAAGTAAAAATCAGGTTGTAATCGGTGCAACAGATTTAACTCCTAAGGAATCTGTTATGATTTGGTTTGAACAAGGTATTGAAACATCAACAATGTTCAGTACTTCAAGATCAAATGCCATTGAAATCGATCTTACAGGCAAAAATACTGCTGCAGTTAACTACACAAATGGTAAATGGACTATTACCGGGTAAGCTATAAAATAGTGTGCCGTTTTTAGCCAATGTGTTCGGGACATTGACACTCCGATGTCCCGAATCACTTACCAAATAAACACAAAACGTATGGCAAGTCTTCGAAATACAAGTGGTTTTGATCTACAAAGCAGTTCAAGAGAAGTGAACATTCAAATTTCAAGTGCCGACTTGGAAGCATTGAAAAAGGGTGAATACTATTTGTGCTTTGCCAAAAATCTCAATGATGAGTACAACGTGGTTTGGCAGTGTTATTCAGATTATTTGACTAGTAACTACTTTTCATGGGATTTGAAATTTCAACTTTTTGGTACGAACACGTTTATTCCGGAAAACACGATAAAAACAATAACCAATATTCAGGATTGTGACTTGGGAATGGTTTGTTTACTTGACGAAATTGGACTTTTGGAAGTACAGCGGTCTGGCGGAACAACAAACAAACTCACCATTAACAATGAATATGGCTTTATACACAGTGGTGTAAATCAATTTTCTACAGGAATTGACGGAACAGTAGCAAGTTCTCCGATTTATGTTGCGCGAACAAAAGAGTTAAGAGGAGATATTCAACTTGCTCCGAAAGCTATTGTTCGTATATGGTTTCAACAAAACATTCAAACCAGCATGATGATTTCTGGCAAACCAAGCAATTCCATAGATCTTGATCTCACACTAAATCAAACAATTGCTTGTGTTTATGAGGACCAAAAGTGGTCGATAATTTAATCTGAAAATTATAGGATAATGAAAAACGATACTTTTCTTAACGTCAGTATTCAGGAATACTTATACGCGCTGCAACAAAAAAATTTGGTTTACAACTATAATTTCAAATACTTCAGCAATTTTAATACGTTACCCAATTCACTTTCATCTGGCCATCCAGATGGCTGGGTTTACACTAACGTTGGTTCGAGTGGGAGCATTCAGCCATCAGGAGATAAATGTAGGATCATTGTAAATGCTGACGGTAATCCGATGTCGTTAACTCAGGCGCTTCATGAATTCCCGAGATGGGAAGATCAAGTAGCTGGGAAAATGGTTTCAATTGAAATTCAGCTTCTCCTGTCAAAAGGATGTAAAGTTGCAGTGAGTCTTTCCGACGGAATTACAACCGTTACGGAAGAGATGACTAGTTCAAATGGTGGAGATGCAATTATCAATTTACAATTGGAAGTGGATGACGCTCCAACTCAACTGATCCTGGGAATTTCCAGTTCTACAAAGTCAGCTTCGATCACATTATCGAAAGTATTCGGAAATGTGGGGACAATTGCCCTGGAAAATCTTCCTTGCATCATAAATGGGATTATTGGAGAACGTAAAAGTTACATTTCCACACAAGTTGCTCCTGCCGAAGAATTGTCTATTTGTAATAACCTGAGCGTTGATCTGAAAAACGATTATACACGTTTGAACTCTGTTTTAAATGGAAGGTTCGGAAAAGATGGCTCAAACAATCCGTTATTACCTAATGTTTCAGGTTATTTCAGCAGAGCATGGGATAACGGAAAAAAGTTGGATCAGAATGCAAGTGATCGTAAAATGATGGGAAATGAAACCATTGTTGGTGATTTTGTTGGAACAATTGAACTAGATTGTTTCAAAACACACGTGCATGAGTTAAAGTTCGCTCCGATCTCAATCGTTTCAGCTGCGCAGGGAGCACCTGCAGAAGGAATTAAATCCAACACGAAAGCAGAAACAAAAGAAACAGGGGACAAGGAAACCAGACCCGTTAATGTGGCAGAATTGTACACCATTAAATGGGCTTAATTAAACAATTAAAACAAGAATTATGAAAAAGAGATACTTGATTACTTACAAGGAACAAAATGTAAGCAAAGAAAAAATGACTTCCATATTGGGAGAAAGCAAGAAAATTGTTGAGTTCAATTTGAAAACTAAATTGCTTGCGGATGGTGGATATCATTTCTCAAAACTAGGGATTACTTCTACTTTATTGAGTGAAAGTGAAGCTCAAAAGTTGAGACAAAATGCACAAATTGACTTTGTAGAAGAAGATTCAGTGATGCATATATTGGGCGAATTATCCAACGCGAAACCAAAGTTGGTTCTTGCTGGAGAAGATTCTTGGAATATGAAACTGATCAAAGCTCCTGAAGCATGGAAAAAAGGCTATGCAGGAAAAGGTGTCAAACTGGCAATTATTGATACGGGAATTGCTAAACATCCAGATCTATCGATTAAAGGAGGGGTATCTTTTGTGGCTGGTTCAGACGGTTATAATGATGATAACGGTCATGGTACGCATTGTGCAGGAATTGCGGCTGGATTGGGAGTTAAACCTGAAAATGTGCGTGGTGTTGCTTCAGATGTCTCATTGTATGCTGTGAAGGTAATGAACGCCGCAGGGAAAGGAAATACTTCAGATATTATTGCTGGAATGGCTTGGAGTGTGGAAAATGAAATCAACGTTGTCAGTATGAGTTTGGGTGGAGAAAATGATCCAAGCGAAGCATATGCTGTTGCGGTAAAAGCTTGTCAATCCAACGGAACTGTTGTAGTTTGTGCATCTGGTAATTCGTATAATAAAGGTACTGGTTTCCCATATGTTAATGCTCCAGCAAATTCATGGAGAGAAGGGGATGCTGTCACAAAACCAATTGCAGTTGGATCAGTTGATAATCAGTCAGTGATTGCAGCCTCTTCTTCAAGAGGTGGTAGAGCTGGTGTCCCAATTTGGAATCAGGTTGGAGTTGTTGCTCCTGGAGTTGCGATCTATTCAACCTATTTGAACAACGGTTATGCAACACTTTCAGGAACAAGTATGGCCTGTCCTCATGTTGCTGGACTTTGTGCACTTATGATCCAAAAGAGAGGAGGTATTACACCGCTTCAGATTAAGGCAGATATAGAAGCCACCGCAACAAGCCTTGGAATTGGAACACCCAATGAAACCTATGGTTATGGTTTAATCAATTGTGATAAAGCTATTAATTTGTAGTAATTTAATGGTTAGACCTCTTTTTAATAACGTCCAGTATGAAAAAGATAACTCCTCAATTGGCAAAATTAATTAGTCATGATCCAGGAAAAGTTTATTCGGTTGTTATCGTTTGTTCCCCTAACAATGAATTCCTGAATACCAAATTCAAAAAGTTAATGGATGGGCTTTTTAGTGCTGAGATAAGTGGTCATGAAATTGAGAAGCTTGTGTTACGGGATGAGGTTCTCTCCATTGAATTGAATAATATAGTAGGAATCTGAAGATTATAAACCGCTAAAAAGGCTGTTACTCTATTGTAACAGCCTTATCTTCTTTTACTCCGGCAGTTTAAACATGCTGCCATCAATTTTTCTCGTTTCATGTATTGGAACATCTTTCCCAACTCCAAGTACTTTTCCGCGAACAGTTCCATCTAGCTTTACTTCTACTTCTTTCGACATGGCCAATTGGATAATGTTGAATAATCCGCCGGTAGAAAGATCCAACGTTAAAGGAACAGTATATTTATTCTCTGACTTTCGCTTGATTTTTAGTTTTTCATTCAATCGAATAACTCCAACATCTTTACCATTTCCGGTTAAATTCAACTTTCCGGATTTGATTTTGAATCCAAGAGCATTTGGATTTTCAACCGTCATATCGAATGAGAAATCTAAACTTCTCCCATTCAACTCTTGCATTTTGAAATTTGAAAAATCGGTAAAATCCGGTTCATCAAATTCGCATGAGCTCGCCATTATTCCAACAAGAACAAGCGTACTCAGAAAATAAACTTTCGCTTTCATGTCTCTTTACTTATTAGCTTCAGAGAAATAATGGAAGAAGTATGGAATGGTTTCAATTCCTTTGTAGTAATTAAATAATCCGTAATGCTCATTTGGCGAATGAATGGCATCTGAATCAAGTCCAAATCCCATCATCACCGTCTTCAATCCGAGTACTTTTTCGAACAATGCAATGATAGGAATACTACCTCCACTGCGCACTGGTATTGGAGTTTTGCCAAAAGTTTTTTCGTAAGCCTTAGCCGCGCTTTTGTATGCGATGGAATCAATTGGTGTTACAACCGGTTCACCTCCGTGATGCGGATTTACCAAAACTTTAACACCTTGAGGTGCGATTGATTCGAAATGTTTCGCGAATAATTGGGTAATCGTTTCCGGATCTTGATTTGGAACTAAGCGCATGGAGATTTTAGCAAAGGCTTTTGATGCAATGACTGTTTTTGCTCCTTCACCTGTATATCCACCCCAAATTCCATTTACATCCAATGTTGGACGAATAGAACCTCTTTCCGGCGTTGAATAACCAGCTTCACCATAAACACTTTCAATATCCAATGCTTTCAGGTATTTTTCTTCAGAATATGGTGCTTTTGCCATTTCAGCACGTTCTTCCATCGAAAGTTCGATAACATCAGCATAGAATCCGGGAATAGTAATATGATTGTTCTCATCGTGCAATGAAGCAATCATTTTAGTCAGAATGTTGATTGGATTCGCAACGCAGCCACCGTAAAGTCCTGAATGCAAATCTCTGTTCGGTCCAGTTACTTCTACTTCCACATAGCTCAAACCACGTAATCCTGTGGTAATAGAGGGAACATCGTTTGCTAACATTCCTGTATCTGAAACTAAAATGATATCAGCTTTCAATTTGTCTTTATGTTCTGTAATGAAAACGCCTAAATGTTCAGACCCAACTTCTTCTTCACCTTCGATCATGAATTTCACGTTGCATGGCAATTCATTTGACGCAATCATTGCCTCTACCGCTTTAACATGCATGAACATCTGACCTTTATCATCACAAGCACCACGAGCAAAAATTGCCCCTTCAGGATGTAGTTCCGTGTTCTTAATTACTGGTTCGAATGGAGGAGAAGTCCATAATTCGATCGGATCTGCCGGCTGAACATCATAATGCCCATAAACCAATACTGTTGGTAGCGAAGAATCAATGATTTTTTCTCCGTAAACAATAGGATGCCCGGCAGTAGGACAAACTTCCACTTTGTCAAGTCCGGCCTTGGTTAAAAACTCGGCTACTTTTTCAGAACCTTTTAGAACATCATTTTTGTATTGACTATCTGCTGAAATTGTTGGGATCTTCAGTAAATCAATCAACTCGTTCAATTGTCTTTCCTTGTTATCTTTTAAATATTGCTGCGTTTTTTCCACGATTTCCTTTTTTACAAAAGTGCCATTTTTTTTGTGGTTCTGGAAAGGTGAATTTGTTGAAATATCAACAAAAAGTAAAAAAAACGAAGTTTATTATTTGGTCATGCAACGTTTACTATATATTTACAGTCTGACGTAAGATAACTTGTTTTTATGATCAAGAAAAATACACTTAGAAAACTAATTACTACGATTGTTGGATTGTCGCTGGCGTCGCTTTCCAATGCTCAAATTATCGTAACGAATACACAATCGCCTGCCAATTTGGTGCAAACCGTATTGATGGGGAATGGTGTTGTAGCATCTAACATTACTTACAACACAAGTGCGGTAAATGCCCAGAACATTCAAGGCAATGTTACTTATTTTGATGCTTCTGCAACTACATTTCCTTTAGCACGCGGTGTATTGTTGACTACAGGAAATGGTACTGCCGCAATTGGTCCGAATAGTTCAGGAAGTTTTACAAATAACACTCCTGCAACGCCAATGGTTACTTCTGATGCGGATTTGAATGCAATTGCAAACGGTTCGGTAACAAACGGAGCAATCTTAGAATTTGACTTTGTTCCATCTGGAGATACAGTAAGTTTCCGTTATGTTTTCGGATCTGATGAGTATCCTGAGTTTTCACCATCATCATTTAATGATGCATTTGGATTCTTTTTGTCTGGACCTGGAATTTCAGGACCTTACTCAAATGGATCAGTGAATATTGCTTTGATCCCAGGAACTTCAACACCTGTAACAATTAACAACGTGGGTGATGCCTCAAACACGCAATATTATGTAGATAATCTTGGTGGAGCTGGTTACGGAAGTG
>CBFGNV010000118.1:0-5989 GCA_965650275.1 uncultured Fluviicola sp.
AACTTATCAAAGCTTCCTGAATGATCTGCATTCAACTTGTTACACAGACGGTTATACCGGAACTGTTCCGAATTTCGCTTATGGATACGGAAAAGCTCATGCTTTGAATTTATTGCTGGCATCGAACTATACGACAAACGTGGTTGGACAAACACCACTTTGTATAAACGATACACTTGACGCAACAGGTTCAGTAGCGCTTTCCAGTGCTGTTTGGAACACCAACGACACAACATTGAATTTATTGGTTCAAAATGGTGGTGATTTCTCCTTTGCTGGTTATGATAACTTTGGGTGTGTAAGTTATTCAGATACATTCAATGTTACTTTATTGACACCTGCTCCAACTCCAACTATTACACTTTCAGGCACTTATTTGATTACACCCGATTACCCGGATCTACAATGGTATCAAAATGGTATTTTGGTTAGTGGACAGACAAATGACACCTTAGTTATCAATACATCTGTTCCATCTTATTATACAGTTGTGGCTACAAGTGTTGATGGTTGTTCCATGTCATCTGACACGTTTAACATTATTCTTGGGCTCGAAGATTTGAATATTTCGGCAACGCTTTATCCAAATCCTGGAATAACGGAGTTCAATGTAAAATCTGATATCGCAATCAATAACATTATTGTATACGATCTTTACGGTAAGAAAATTACTGAAACCAATAGTAAAAAGGTGAATTGCAGCACTTGGTCGAAAGGTTCTTACATCATTCTTGTAAACACCGAAAAAGGGTCAAAAGCACTGAATTTTATAAAAGAATAAGGTTCAATTAAAACAAAGCCTTATTTTTGGGGCAAATTAAAAAAGTAAATGAATTTAGCTGGTATCATTTCAATTTCAGGAAAACCTGGTTTGTACAGAGTAATTGCTCAAGGTAAGAACAACTTAATTGTTGAAAATTTAGAAGACAAAAAACGTGTTCCTGCATATGCAACGGATAGAATTTCTTCTTTGGAGGATATTTCAATCTACACTTACGATGATGATAAGCCGTTGAAAGAGATCTACAACACTCTTTTCGAAAAAGAGAAAGGTGGAGAAACCATTTCTCACAAAGAAGACGGTGCTAAATTGCAAAAGTACTTGATGGAAATTCTTCCCAACTTTGATCAGGAGCGTGTTTACCCATCTGACATCAAGAAATTGTTTCAGTGGTACAACATCCTTTTGAAAGCTGGAGCATTGGTTCAAGACGTAACTGAAGAAGCTAAAGAAGACAAAAAACCAGCTGCTAAAGCGAAAGCAACTAAAAAAGCGGATGCTTCAACAGAAACAGCAGAAGCTAAACCTGCTGCTGAGAAAAAACCAGCTGCTAAAAAAGCTCCGGCGAAAGCTGCAGCAACAAAAACAGTTGCTCCAAAGACAGCTTCGAAAGCCGCTCCAAAAGCTACAACAGCGAAAAAAGCTGCAGCACCTAAGACTGGTGTTAGCAGAGGAAAATAAGCGTTAACGCAACAAAAAAATGATAAAAGGCTTCCATAAGAAGCCTTTTTTTACGTTCAATTTGAAAGGAATATGAGAAATTTTATCGCAAAAGACTTCACTTGCAAAAACTGGGAAGAAGTAGCCGTATACTTTAACGATCTAAAATCAAGATCAATTGATTCGAAGGATGACTTCATTACCTGGCTAAAGGACAAAAGTGAATTGGACGCCGTTTTGGAAGAAAATATGGCTTGGCGTTATATTCGAATGACGATTGACACGACAAACGAAGAGCATTCAAACGCATATTCGTTTTTCGTGAGTGAAATTCAACCACATTTGGCACCAGAAGAAGATGCTTTGAATCAAAAAATGATGTCTTCTCCTTGGATTGATGAACTTTCTAAAGAAAGCAATGCCTACTCCATTTATTTCAGAAGTGTAAAAACAGCTTTGGATCTGTATTCTGAGAAGAATATTCCGCTAGAAACAGAATTGAGTGAATTGGCACAAACCTACAGTGGAATTATAGGTGCACAAAACATTGAATACAAAGGCAAAACATTGACCATGCCTCAAGCAGCCAATTTGTTGAAAGATCCCGACTCCTCAGTTCGTGAAGAAGTTTACCGTTTATTGGTCGCTCGTCGTTCACAAGACACAACTCAACTGAACGAACTGTTCACTAAAATGGTTCAGATTCGTCATCAGCTTGCAATAAACGCTGGCTGCACAGATTTCCGCGATTATAAATTCAAAGCACTTGGTCGTTTTGATTACTCTGTTGAAGATTGTCAGAATTTCCATCAATCAATAGAAGATTTCGTTGTTCCAATGGTGAAAACCATTCAACAAACACAAGCAGACAAGTTGGGAGTTGATAAAATGAAACCTTGGGATACAGAAGTTGATCCGGATGGATTAGCACCTTTGAAACCGTTCGAAAACGGTGAACAATTATTGGCGAAATCCATTTCCATCTTTAATAAACTGGATACGTATTTCGGAGATTGTTTAACAACCATGCGCGATGAGAAATACCTGGATTTAGACTCTAAGGCAGGAAAAGCTCCCGGAGGTTACAACTACCCGCTTTACGAAAGTGGAATTCCGTTTATTTTCATGAATGCAGCAGGTGCGCAGCGTGATGTGGTTACAATGGTTCATGAAGGTGGACACGCCGTTCATTCTTTCTTAAGCAGAAACCTTGAGCTTACAGGTTTCAAAAGTTTACCATCTGAAGTTGCAGAATTGGCTTCTATGTCTATGGAATTAACAACCATGGAACATTGGGATGAATTCTACGCTAACGAAAATGATCTACGAAGAGCGAAGAAAGAGCAATTGGAATCGATACTAAAAGTATTGCCATGGATAGCTACAATTGACGCTTTCCAACATTGGATTTACACCAATCCAACCCACACAACAGAAGAAAGAACAGCGCATTGGCTAACATTGACAAAACGTTTCGGAACTGGAATGGTAGATTATACTGGCTTTGAGTCGACATTAGAAAACTCGTGGCACAAACAATTGCATTTGTTTGAAGTTCCTTTCTATTACATCGAATATGGAATTGCGCAACTTGGTGCGTTAGGTGTTTGGAAAAACTACATGAAGAACAACAAACAGGCTTTGGAAGATTATAAAAACGCCTTGGCCTTAGGTTACAGCGAATCTATTCCTAAGATTTATGAAACTGCAGGATTGAAATTTGATTTTTCTTCGAATACAGTTAAAGAATTGACGGCTTTTGTTCAGGAACAGTTAAACGCTGTGAATTAAAAGCTAAGATTATTAATAAACCGCAAAGAAACAGAGAACCTGTCTGCCAACAGTCAGGCTCTTCCTTCTTTGCGCATAATTATTCGTCATAACTCAAATACCGATCTTTGTTGTCATCTTCGTGTAAATAAGACCCTCCCAGTAAAGTGGCTCGCAACTGCCATGATCTTCAAAACTGAGCTTGAATTCAGCTTTGAGAATTCCTTTTTTCCATAGTTTCTTGTCGATAGTAATAGAACCTCCATTGCCAAAGAAAAGCGCATCACCATCTGGAGTAATGCTATTGAGAATGATCATTGCTTTACAGCTATCACCACTAATTTCCAGTTGTAAACTGCAATGGGTTGATATTCCCGTTCTAGTATAACAATTCACCACTCTACCAGAGCGGATTGCCTCGATGATATTCGTTCCGTCAAACTCATAAGCATTTGTTTCACTTTTAATGGTGTGAAACTCATGTGTTGTGTCTAGCAACTGATAAAAAATCATAGAAGAATCCTTCAAAACAATTCCATTTTCATCCAGCATTCCGTAACATCTTTCCGGGCAAAATCCGCCATCGGCACAACCGGCCTTTCCATCAGACATTACATCTACTCCAAGGGAATAACTCCAATTTTTGGTAAAGGAAAAATCACCCGAAATGGATTTCTTCCAGCTCACAGGAATATGAACAGGACCTTCTGTTTGCGTGAAAGAAACAAACGAGATTAAGAAGAAACAAAACACTAAACTTATCCCGAATTTCATTTTATCTTTCTCTATATTCAATGTGAAGATATTTTTTTCTTTTAAACCGTAAAGAGAAAGAGTGTGAAAAGTTGAAATACAATGCTTTACGTCCTTCTTTCACTGTAGTTTTATTTTAACAGTTATTCTCCTGATTCTATCTTTCTCGTCTCAGTATTTAGGACATCACTACATTCCTTACAATAGATCTCTTTCACATCCGGATCGTCTAAAATCTGGAAATTGAGATTTGGTGAGTTGAAGTAAGTACAAAATTCGGCTCCGCGATATTTCAGGATCTTCTTGAAATAAGAAATGTATTTATCGTGCGGAAGATTCACATTTGTTAAATGAATCAGTTTCAGGAAATAAACCAAATCTTCCGGATTCTCTGTCTCATCAATTCTGTTCTTCACCAAATCATATGCAAACTTATTCTGCTTGAAATACGAATAATACGATGCTAATTCGAATGTTTTATCTGCATCCAAACGTGCGTTTCCAATGTAAGTCTTAACTCTATTGTGGAATCTCTTTTTTCTTCTTGGTTCAAACCAATCACTTCCACTAGCAAAGTTCAGAATAATCCGTGCCTGAATCTTTTTGTCGACATAACGAAGTTTCTTCAATTTCTTAAAGTACTTTTTCTTGGTCATTCCAAGCGTTCCACTCCTCCACTTGTAATATTCCAAAATGGCCAAGCTCGTTCGTACACGCTTGAAAGTGGTATCCACACTTTTTACAGCTTCCAGATCGCTTTCAAGAATTGCATATCTGTTTTCATTTAATGAATCAATCAGAAAATGAATAGTGGCTCTATCGTGAAGCACCCGTTTGTTACGCTTCTCAAAAGGAATTACCATTTCATCCAACTCTTCTAAAGTCATCTCACCTTTCAGAATGAAATTGTATTGCACACGTTGTAATTGTGCAGCATATCTGGCTTTCTTACTTGAAATGGCTTGATTAAACATTGTACTCACCATTTCCTTTGTCACAATCAGATCAACCGTATCCTTGGTCGTCATCACCACTTGAACATATCTGTGCTTTGCCAGAATAGGCTCAAGCTTCATTACCAAATTATTGTCTTTAAGAGCTGAACGAAGATCTGCATCCGATAGTTTTCCCAGATATTCAAATTCTGTCCCCACAATATCTTCTCTAAAATCTTCAAAATTCTCATTGACTTTGGTCGATATTTTATTTCCTGCAATCCCTTTAGAAATGAGGAAATCAGACAAATACTTAGCTCGATTAGAATACAGTTTATTGTTGTTTTCAGCTGTACCTTCTATACTTGCGTAACCTTCCAATGCTATTTTATCGATTTTGCCCTGATTCAGACTCAAAAACTCCGCAACGGACGTTAAAACGGTTGAATCTTTCGGCTGAATCAATCCTTTTCCGAAAAACATCGTGGCCGAAATAGTATCAAGCACCAAATCGTCTTCGAGCAGTTCTTCAGGTTCAATACCAAATGTCAAAGGAATATCTACGTAATAGGAAGACGGAATGACATTATAAATCACTTCAGAACAGGTTCGTTTATTCTTTACAATGGTCAGATTCACCTCAAAATCTTCCTTGATATAACTTGGAACTTTCCCCAGATAAACAGAAGTATTGAACATTCCAACGAAATAGTTCTTCTTATAAACCGGCGGAAGCGGAATTCCTCGAACTGCCCGCCTACCATTAAAATAGTTATTGCTATCACATGGATATTGCGATTTCAAAACGATATTCGCCGCTAGTCCGTCATTCCATGGATTGTACAAACGCATTCGCGAAGCTGACCATCTTGGAATACGGAATCCTGTTCCAAACACAAAGTAAATACTACTGTCAGCAGTTACCGCTATAGTTCCAATTGGCATTCTTCCCTGACAATAAGCACAACGCCAGGGACTCTCTGGCTTGTATTTCAAAGAATCTACCTGTTCTTCATACTTTGTTTGATAAATTGGTCCACCAAACAACTGACAAGCATATACTTGGCCATCGGCATTTACCGAAACAGCA
>CBFGNV010000119.1:0-5876 GCA_965650275.1 uncultured Fluviicola sp.
CAAGTCCTCAATATTATACTCCAGCATCTTTGCAGCACTTGGATTACATTGGTGAATGACTCCGTCAACAATATCAATTACAAGAATAGCGTCGTTTGCCTGGTTAATGATGTGCTCGTAACCACTCAATTGATGATCATATTCTTCAGTTGGTTTGATCTTCTGGTATTTCAAATTACTGTCAATTGACTCTACAATTGGGAATATCAATGAAGGATTCAGGAATTCACCAACCTTATCAGGGCGTGAAACATAACGCACAATTCCGTTGATATCGATCAGGAACGAAGCCGGAAGCGGAATTCCTTCTTCATAAGTCTCTTCAATGATATGATCATATTCTTTTAACTGAACTCCATATTCCATTGCAATACGCTGACCTTCATCGGCCAATACTTTGAAGTCCAATCCAAGCTTCGACATCATTTCCTTATTCACGTCCATTGGATCCGGTCCAATAGCTAATAGCATGATGTTTTTACTTTGAAATTTCTCACGGTTCTTTTCGTAAGTACGGAGCATCATATGGCATCCGGGACACCAATCCCCACGTACGAAAATCAACAATAAATGACGTTTATTTCTGTAATCAGAAAGCGACACCATGTTTCCGTTTTGATCGGGAAGACTGAATTCACTGGCTTCATTACCAATTTGTACCTTATAACCACCTTTTGTATGCGAAAGCAATTGTTTTCTATCGCGATAGATTCCAATAGCAAGAAGTGTGGAGAATACAAAAAGCGGAACAGGATAAACATAAGCCATCCAGGAATAATGAAGTGCGATAGCCAATGAATAAGTTGCAACAATCGAAATGATCAGTAAGGTAGGTTCAAACCAGGGTTGTCCGGTATAACCAAAAACCCTGAAGTTCACAATTCTGAAAATAGCTCCGAAAGCACCTATAAAAAGAGCAAATGCGAAGATAGGTAAGTGATTTACACTGGCATCTATTGAAAGTCCAACCAAAATGGCAGCCAGCCAAACATTGCTGAATTGAAACCAGCTGGTGTATTTTGAAACTTCTTTCATGGCGCAGAAGTAGGCAGCAATGGCCAATGCTCCTGCAACCAAATGCAAGTCAATGAATAAAATAATAACTGCAGCAATGTTAAGAATTGATCCTATGATTGTGCTGAAATGGATGTTTTTCATGTGTAACCAAATGTAGAAAAATATTTAGTTCTCAAAGCAGTGTATCCATTTCTTACGTGTACAAATTACATTTGGATTTTGAGACCGTTATATGTTGAGTCATTTTCAACTATTAACACTCATGCATTGCTCGCTCTCCGGCATTTAATCAAAACAAGATATGTTTGTTATATCACATCAGGGAATTCTTTTTGTTTGATTATCGTTTGATTAAGAGATTATTAATTGACTTGTCCCGTTTTTGTCCTTTTTAATAAGACAACCTTCGAGCTGCTCTCGCGTATTTTTGTCACAACTAAGTTGATTATGAAACAAATGTGTTCAAAATTAAATACGATTATCCTGAGTTTTTTCATTCTTTTCATCGGATGGAATGCAAAAGCGCAGTGTACATGGACAAGCTATTTTTACGATAACTTTGAATATACCACAGTAATTCCATACATCGTTCCAGGGACAACATACCAAAATTCACCTCAAACTTTTGCTGGTTGTGTTCATGCCGGAACAAGAGGTTTGTATTTAAATTTTGCTGATGGTATTTCAGGAATGGTTTACGACCAACCGTTTACGAATGTTTGTGTTGGAGCAAATTACCGTTTTTCATTTTGGACAAGAGATGCGTTTTCGAGTTCGAATAACATGACGTTTAGAGTAGTAGACGCTTCAAACAATATTATTGCTACTCAAACAGTAATTACAAATTCGACCTGGCAAAATGTGGTAATGCCTTCATTTATAGCACCAACTTCTACCATTCGTTTTCAAATCTTCACGAATATACCTGGTGGACCTGGGAATGATGCCGGATTAGATGAATTGACGTTGAGCGTTTGTTCTCCGCCAGTTGCGAATTATACTTTCTCACAATGTTCATCTGCGGGAAACACAAATCTTTACAGTCAAATCACAAACGGATCATCTTCGAATGGAACCTGGACGGGACCATCGGCGCTTACCAATGGTTATCAGGGAACATTTACTCCCGGAACCAATACAAATGGGACTTATACGTATACGATTGATGCTGGTGGAACTTGTCCTGACTCGGTTGCGAACGTTCAAGTGACTTCAGTTGCTACGCCAAATATTAATCCACTTGGGCCAATTAACAGTTGTGGACCATATACGTTACCTGCGATTACAGGTACAAACTTATCTGGAAATCAAAGATATTACACGGGAATTAATGGGACCGGAACCATGTATAACACGGGAGCTGTTATTTCAACTTCCCAAACACTCTACATGTATGGTGGTGCTTCCGGATGCAGCGATCAGGAAACTGTTGTAATCAACATTTCTGCACCTGTAAACGCTGGAAATGACAATGCTTCAAGTATTTGCGGCGAAGGTCCCACACTTTTATTGAATACATACTTAAGTACCGGAGCCACAACTGGTGGAACCTGGGCAGAAACTACTGCAGTCCCTTCAGGAACATTCAACAACACAACTACAAGTTGGAACACCAATGGATTGAATCAGGGAACATACACGTTTACCTATACAGTTCCTGCAAATGGTGCTTGTCCTGCTGATGTGGCAAATATCAGTGTTTTGATCGGAAATGTACCAGCTGTTAATCTAGGAAACGACACAACGCTTTGTATCGGACAAAATATTACGCTTAATGCGGGGACGTATGATACTTATCAATGGAACAATGGATCAACCAATGCCACAAAATATGTTACCAATCCTGGTGGAACTTATTGGGTGAAAGTAGGAACATTGGGTGCAAATCAAATTGTTAACGGTGGTTTTGAAAGTGGAAATACCGGATTTACCACTCAGTATACATTAGGGACAGGCGGAACATGGGGCTTGTTATCAAATCCGGGGACATATGCCATTACAACTTCACCGAATTTAGTTCATAGTAACTTTAGTTCTTGTCAGGATCATACAGCTGCTCCAGGTGTAAATCAATTGGTTGTTAATGGTGCTTCAACACCGAATACACAAGTTTGGTGTCAAACAGTTCCGGTTCAACAAAACACTTCTTATCAATTTGGTACATGGGTTTCTTCTGTTGTTGCTGACCCGAACGTTGCTCAACTTCAATTCACCATTAACGGTGTTTCACTTGGTGCAAATTTTTCGCCTTCGACAACACCTTGTACCTGGTCGCAATACACGCAAACATGGCAATCTATGACTACATCGAATGCGCAAATTTGTATTGTGAACCAAAACATTACGGGTGGAGGAAACGATTTCGCGATTGATGATATTACTTTCAGACCAGTGTGCTATTCAACGGATACAATTGTGGTTAATTTTAGTCCTAATCCAGTTGTGAATCTGGGGCCTGATAAAGCGGTTTGTGAAGGAACAACTGTAACGTTTGATGCAGGAAATGCAGGAATGAATTATGCGTGGAACAGCACAGAAACCACACAAACGATTTCTCCAACTACAACGGGGAACTATTCGGTAGTTGTGACAAATCAATACGGTTGTCATGGGACGGATAACGCAAACGTTAGTTTTGAAGTTCAGAAAATCGCCGGAAATGATAGTTTGGATTTTACATGTTCTACAAACAACGCATTTGAACTCTCAGATCTTTTATCGGCAAATACAACTGCTGGAGGAACATGGTCTGGACTAACAGCTGCGTTCGCGGGCACACTTGATGTTACAGACGGAAGCTTAGGATTAACAGGACAGGCCGGAACGTTTGATTTCAATTATGTTGTTTTTGGAACCAATTGTCCGAACGATACATCTTTCATTCAGCTCACAGTTCATCAACAGCCCGTTGCGGCACCGGATCAGAATTTACATTTCTGCAATACTGTTGGAGACGTTCATGATTTCAGTGGATATTTGAACCATCCGTTTGAACCGATTACAGGTTCTTGGGAAACATCAGCGAACGTTCCTGCGGGAAGTTTCAATACTGCAACTTCAGTATTTGATGTTGGAAACATCGCTCACGATAATTACCAATTCAACTATATTCTGCCTTCAGATCCGGGATGTGTAAACGATACAACAACAATTGATGTAAAGATTACGGCGGTACCGCAGATTCATTTCATTTCTGATGTTACAGAAGGTTGTCAGCCGCTTGCAGTGAACTTTACCAATACAAGTATTACTCAAGGGAATACAACATTTAGCTGGAATTTAGGTGATGGAACAAATTCAAGCAGTTCGGCAGATGTACCCAATGTGTATGAAGCAGCTGCTTGTTATGATATCACATTAACTGCAACTTCTGATGGACTTTGCTCGGCAACAGGAACCTTAACAGATATGATCTGTGTTCATGCGGTTCCCGAAGCTGCATTTGTTTACAGTCCGCAACAGGTTTATTCGGATGGTCCCACGGTAAACTTCACCAATGAATCCATCAACAACGATTTTAATGTTTGGACCTTTGGTGATGGTGGATCATCTACTTCTGTAGAACCTGAGCACACTTACCCGATTGGTGAAGTTGGAAGTTATGAAGTGATGCTGATTGTAACCACTCAATTCGGATGCGCTGATACAGCTGTGAAATCCGTACTCGTAAAAGATCAATTGATCTATTACGTACCAAATACCTTTACACCCGACTCGGACGAAAACAATCCGGTATTTATTCCGGTGATGACCGCCGGGATGGATGAGAACGATTATCACCTGGAAATCTACAACAGATGGGGCGAAATGGTTTTTGAAACCAGCGATATTCATGAAGGATGGGATGGAACTTTTAAAGGTAAAATGGCAGATACCGGAACTTACATCTGGAAATTGAGCTTCGGATTGATTGAAACAGACGGAAAGGAAACGGCAAAAGGACACGTTAATTTATTGCGCTAACCCTCCTGATTTTAGGACATTTGCAAAATCAAATTCGTTAATTTCCCTGTTTACAATTTTAGAGAGTATGAAATTGTTGTACTTTCGATATGTATGACACACCTCAATTTACCCCGTTTCATTAAAAACAATTTCAGTTTCAAGCTGATACTTGTTTTTTTATTCTTGACATTGAGCAGTACTAAAGTTTCTGCCGCTGTGTTGACTTTGGAGCAGGCCAAAAAGGAAATTCTCCATATTGTTGAAACAGACAATGATCCTTCAAAAGCGTTATTGGAATTCATTACCGAACACAAAGCTGAATTTTTTGTGAGTAAAGAGGTGTGGTATCGTACCTGCAAGTTTGTTGTTAGCGAAGCAGAAAAACTTGAAGGAGATCATTTTGCTCACATCTGTACGGTTGTGGGTACTCGGATGCATTATCACGGTTATTACGAGGATTCATTCTATTATTTGTACAAAGCGAATAAATCAATTAAGGAAGAGCCTCCGATAGATAAAACGTTTTATGCTTTTTTCCATGAATCATATGGTTTATCGCTGTACTACTATGGTCGTTATTCTGATGCTAAGCGTGAACTTGTCGCCGCATTGAGATCGAAAAAGGTTTGGGAACCGGCCCCTTACATTGGAATTCTGAATTCACTTGGTCTCGTTTATCGCGATCTGAAGAACATCGATTCAGCAAGGTATTACTTCAATCGAGCCCTAACCAAAGCAAAAAAGCACAATGAAAATGGGTGGATTGGAGTTATTTCAGGGAATTTGGGACATTTATGCTATTTGCAGGGGGATATCAAGAAAGCCGAGGAATTGGTGATGTATGATTATATAGCGAGTCAAGAAAACAAACAAGAAGAAAGTGCGATTAATGCTGGACTGTTGTTGATACAAAT
>CBFGNV010000120.1:0-5004 GCA_965650275.1 uncultured Fluviicola sp.
CCGTCTCGGTTTCCATTTTCCTTGATGTTTCCCTGGAATTTCACTGCTTTTCGTCCGGGATAATACTCTGTATATCGTCCGTCTTTAATGTCTACTAATTTTTCCTTCTTTGGTTTGTCGTCTTTTTTCTTTTCGCCACCGCACGAAGTATTCATTAATAGTGGGATCACCAGTAAAATTGCAAGTAAGAATTTCATCGTTAAAAATTTAGAATATGCCTTTTGAGCAGACAGCGTTCAAAGATACGGAAAGTAACGCTTTGAATTGAGGGGTGGTTGGAAAAACAGTTAGGTTTTATGGCGAATGGTATGGGCGAATCATTATTCACCCATACCATCCGGTCTGTAGTAGTTTTACGCAATGGTTTTAAAAGAATAAAACTCTGCGTTATTTCTTCGTTCTTGTCTGCGATTCACTCTTCGTCTGGTTCTGCGACGTGTTCTTCTTCTCGTTCCGCCAGTAGTTTGCGTAATCATTTGCGAGTTGGAATCGATCAAATAGATCTCACTGCTGTTTGAAGTTGCAAAGAATTCTTCTGCTTCAGGAGCAAGAAAGAGTGCAATGAAAAATGCAAGGATTGTTCTGCTGATGATTTTATAATATTTCATAGTTGTTTATTTTATTCTAAGGTAAGAAATAATTGGCAAGGCGAATAATGATTCACCACTATAATTATTCCTTCCAGGATTCTCCAAGAATCCACTTTCTTATCATCTCCGAATCCAAAATTCTTCCGATTACGCGATATCCGGATTTTGCAAACGGATTATTACCCGTTAACTCTTCTGTCTGAACGCCAATCTTCGGGTTGTAGTAGCTTGCATGGGTAAACGTGACTTCCGTTCCTTGCTTGTAAACAAAACCTACGTGATTGTCCAGTCCAGCAACATACAATCCGTCTGGTCGACCGAGTAAATAAGTTTTCACCGTTTCTGGCGTTTGATTACTGAAGCGTTTCACGTCAGTTGTCATGCGGGTGATGTAGTATTCAGAAGCTTGTTGTGCCCACTTTGTTCTCGGAATTTTGAAGCTGGCGTCTTCCAGAACGGTAGTAATGAAATAGCCGCAAGCGATCTTTCCTTTTCGAGGTTCGTGTGTCGTCCCGTTAAAATCCCACTCGGTTCCATACCATTGCTCGAAGAAATCGGATGTGATGGTTTCAAGCAGATAAGCTTGAGCCTTTGAAATCACTGTAGTTTTATCTTCTGCAGAATTGTATTCTGAAAGAAATGCCAGCCGTTTTTTCTCAACAGTTGCTTTTAACTCAGAATAGGGAGGAAGCTTTTTTTTGTCTTTTTCAGCTTGAAGTTGCGCTGAACAACTCAGAAGATAAATTGAGATGAAGCTGAGCAGTATGAATTTTGTTGGCATGAATTTATAAGTATTTTATTCTGAAAGGTTACGGTAAAGACGCGATGCATCGCGTCTTTACAATCAATGTCTTAAAGATAATGGATAAAAAAAACCGCTGGTCAATGACCAACGGTTCTCTTAGGTTATTCTTAAATCTGTAGTGATTGCGTTAGCAATCTAATACCGGATTTATTTTTTGCTATCGTCAACTTCTTCAAAGTCAACGTCAGTAACTTCATCTTCAGTGTTTGCACCACCTGCATTTGCTCCTGCTCCTGCATCAGCACCACCTTGATTCGCTGCGTTGTACATTTCTTGAGAAGCTGCCTGGAATGCTGTGTTCAAACGTTCCATTGCTGCGTCAAGGTTGTCCATGTTCTTCGCTTCAAATTCCGTTTTCAATGCTGTCAACGCTTCCTCGATTGGAGCTTTTTTATCAGCTGGAATTTTATCTCCGTACTCTTTCAACTGACGTTCCGTTTGGAAGATCAATGAATCAGCTTTGTTCAATGTTTCAGCTTCTGCTTTACGTTTGTTGTCAGCATCTGCGTTAGCTTCTGCCTCAGCTCTCATGCGTTTGATCTCGTCATCAGACAATCCTGAAGAAGCTTCAATTTTGATTGATTGCTCTTTTCCAGTTCCTTTGTCTTTTGCAGAAATGTGCATGATTCCGTTCGCATCCACGTCGAATGTTACTTCGATTTGTGGCTCACCTCTACGTGCTGGTGGAATGTCTGTCAATGAGAAACGACCCAACGTTTTGTTGTCGCCTGCCATTGCACGCTCACCTTGTAGTACGTGAATGTCAACTGCTGGTTGGTTATCTGCTGCTGTAGAGAATGTCTCTGATTTTTTCGTTGGAATAGTTGTATTCGCTTCAATCAATTTCGTGAATACACCACCCATTGTTTCAATTCCTAAAGACAATGGAATAACATCCAAAAGCAATACATCTTTTACCTCTCCAGTCAATACACCACCTTGAATTGCAGCTCCAACAGCTACTACTTCGTCAGGGTTAACTCCTTTTGAAGGTGCTTTTCCGAAGAAACGCTCAACTGCATCCTGAATAACCGGGATACGAGTTGAACCACCAACTAAGATTACTTCGTTGATATCACTCGTAGACAATCCTGCGTTTTGAAGAGCAGAACGACAAGGAGCGATAGTTCTTTCAACAATAGAAGAAATCAATTGCTCAAATTTTGCACGCTGTAACGTTCTTACCAAGTGTTTTGGAATACCATTTACTGGCATGATGTATGGCAAGTTGATCTCAGAAGAAGTTGTAGAAGACAATTCAATTTTTGCTTTCTCAGCAGCTTCTTTCAAACGTTGCAATGCCATTGGGTCTTCACGTAGATCCAAACCTTCTTCAGCTTTGAACTCTTCAGCCAACCAGTTGATGATTGCATCATCCACGTCGTCACCACCTAAGTGCGTGTCACCGTCTGTTGCCAATACTTCAAATACTCCGTCTCCTAATTCAAGAACAGATACGTCATGTGTACCACCACCAAAGTCGAATACTACGATTTTTTGGTCGATACCTTTTTTATCCAAACCGTAAGCTAATGCAGCTGCAGTTGGTTCGTTGATGATACGTTTGATTGTTAAACCTGCGATTTCACCAGCTTCTTTTGTTGCCTGACGTTGTGCATCGTTAAAGTATGCAGGAACAGTAACAACTGCTTCAGTTACTTCTTGTCCTAAGTAATCTTCAGCTGTTTTCTTCATTTTTTGAAGAATCATTGCTGAGATTTCTTGCGGTGTATATAAACGTCCGTCGATATCAACGCGAGGTGTGTTGTTTTCACCTTTTACCACGCTGTAAGGAACACGTTTTGCTTCTTTTTGAGTTTCATCGAATGATGATCCCATGAAACGTTTGATCGAGTAGATCGTTTTCGTTGGGTTCGTAATCGCTTGACGCTTTGCCGGATCACCAACTTTACGCTCACCACCCTCAACAAAAGCTACAACAGATGGCGTTGTACGTTTTCCTTCAGAATTGGAGATTACAACTGGCTCATTTCCTTCCATTACGGAAACACAAGAGTTTGTTGTACCTAAGTCGATTCCAATAATCTTTCCCATTTTATTTGTTTTTGTTTTTATCAATTTTCCTTCCTCTAGTCAAAGGTTGTGCCACCCGCCAAAATGGAGAAAAGTCTGTCAGAAATGTCAGACTAGAGGTGATAACAAGCGTAAAATGTTGTCAAATTGTCAGAAAACAGGAATAGAGTCTGTCATAAGAAGTAGGTAGAAACGTGATGCACCACGTCTGAACTGCCAAAAATCATCAAGGAAAATACTTATTCATTAACATGTAATCAATGTTTTCACTTTGAGAATGACAATTGATACAGGTGTTTCCTTTGTGAACAGCAGAAGTAGCCACCGTTCCATCGGCATTCAGATATCCCCAAACCCATCCTTTTTCATCTGCATACTGATTGTCAGAGTCTTTGTAAAGAATGGCGTACCTGCCAATCGTTGTACTGTCGGAATAAAGTTCTTTTACAATTACGGAGCCTTCAGGGAAAATAGCGTTGGCTTGCACTTTTCCAGTTCCATCCAATTTCGTTTGGGCAATTGTATTGAAGCGTGTTTTTAGGAAGGGCCAATTGTGACCTGAACCTAAACTTTTCTCGTAAAGGGAATCGTTGTATTGATACCACGCAAAACCGTTGGTTTCTTCTGCTAATTGACGAAGTTCATCATCAATTTGAGAGGGAACTTTATCCTTGCTGCAACTGAAGCAACAAGCCAAAAGACCAAACAGTGCTATTTTCCAACTTAATGTCATTGATTTTCATCTAATAACGAAGAATCTGAAATGTTATTCTCTTTATTAAATGCCAAATAATAAACAGGAATTCCCAAGAGGATAATAACGATGCTCCAAATCGTATCCCAGAAAGTAAATACAGTTAGTGAAACACAAATTGCAAGTGCCAATAAAATGTATAATGCAGGAATGATCGGATATCCAAACGCTTTATACGGACGATTCGCATCAGGCATGGTTCTTCTCAGCTTGAAAATAGCTGCAATGGTTATGATATAGAAAATCATTGAGCCGAATGTGGCAAATACGATCAGGACCTTGTATGATCCAGACATGCACAAAATCATAGCCCATACTGCTTGTGCCCACATTGCCCAGGCTGGAACTCCGAAAGCATTTACAGTTGATGCCTTTTTGAAGAACAAACCATCTTTCGACATAGCGTAGAACAAGCGTGAACCTGCCATAATTAAACCGTTGTTACAACCAAAAGTGGAGATCATGATCAAAATAGCCATTCCCACATTTGAAGCGTTACCCATCAGCATGAATACAGAAGAAGTTCCTACACGTGATTCGTGTGCAAATTGAATTCCGGCTTTCAGAACATTCTCCTTGGTGTATGGATCTATTCCTTTAGCAATGGGTGCTCCATCAAGTGGTAGTAATCCCAAATAAGCAACATTTGCCAAAAGGTAAAGGATGGTTACAATGAATGTTCCCCAGAACAATGCTTTTGGTAGGTTGCGTTCCGGATTCCTGATGTCACCGGCAATGAATGTTACATTGTTCCATGCGTCGCTTGAGAAAAGTGAATTAATGATTGTAGTTGAAACGGCAATGAGTAATCCCATTGGAAG
>CBFGNV010000121.1:0-4797 GCA_965650275.1 uncultured Fluviicola sp.
TTATCATTATTATCTACAACATATAATGGAACCTCTTTGTCGCGACCAAATATTTGAAATTCTGAAGAGAGAATGCTTGCAACAGGAACTCCTGCAGCAACAAGTGTATTGTAATCGATCTTAAATAAACCACTTTGAAGCACATCGAATTTGTAATACTTCTGGGAATAATCTATCCATTCGTTACCGTATGTTTGAGCACGACCAGTTACGGCTAAGCAGCAAAAAAGCAAGAATAGATAAAGATTTTTCATAAGCTCATTTATTGAGGTACAATCGCGTTGGCGGGTTTATTAAGTAGTAGACGAAGTGAAATCACATGAGAGTAAAGTGCGGTACTTTGATCGCCAATATCCGTAAATGCGTAATCGAGGTATACATTTTTGAAATGAAGCCCAATTCCAATATTCGGCTGAATGGTCAAGTGCTTTTTGTCGTCAAAATCCTTCTCGTATTGCAGATTAGAAATACCGCCTCTTAAACAAACAATGTCTTTGAATCCGAAAGCCAGTCCCAAATGTGGGTCGCCACTGATCAAGCCTGTTTGAAATAAGGTGTTTCTTCTTCCGTCAGTTGTAAAGTCAATATCTAATTCTCCTGAACTATAAAGACCTTTTGAACCAAATTCAACCTTTCTGTAACCTCCTAAAATAATTCTGGGTAAAGTGAGTTCGAGTCCATTTTGAGGGATTTCATTTCCAGTAGCCTGAAAAACTTCTTTGGTAGCATCATCTAATGTAAAGATCCATGCATTGAATGTTGAGGTAACATCCCGAACAACTGCACCAAATTTCCACTTGTTTTCAATTTCGTATGTCGCTCCGGCGTCAATTCCAAATCCCCATGATTTTGCGAAATCACCCGCTTTTCTGTGAATGATCTTGAAATTCCCTCCTACGCTTAATCCTTCAACTGGAAGTTTTCTGGCGTAAGAGAACAAAAATGCCATATCTGAAGCTGTGAATGTTGTGATTCTATCATAATCCACATTTCCTTCATTGTCAATAAGCTGAGTTGTGTTTGGGATATCGTCAACTGCAAATCGGATAATAGATAGTCCGGCAGAACTTTTATCGTCAATTTGATGCGCCAATCCAATGTAATCGTATTTCGCAATACCAGCAAAGTATTCAGAGTGCATTAGACTTACATCGAGCCATTTGTCTGTACCGGTTAAACCAGCTGGATTCCAATAACCACTGGTTACACCGCGTGTTTGTGCTACAACTGCGTTTGAAAGGCCAAGTGCATCCGCACCTACACCAATTTGTAAAAATTCGTTGGAGTATTTAGGTGCTACGTCGGATTGACCGAAGCCAAATACAGCAGTTAATGCTGTTGTTAGAACAATGAGGGTTTGCTTCATAAACTTTTTTCTTTCTGCTGTTGCAATAACTTATAAAAGCTTAAAAAATTGCATTCGATCAGCGAAATCTTAAAATCAAGAGTAAATTTACGCTTTTAAGAAGAATTTGTAGCATCCAATATTCATTCATTCTATGAAAATGTTCAATATACCTAACTTATTTACAGCCGGTAACATGCTTTGTGGTGTTTTTGCAATCATTCTTGCCTTTGCAGGAAGAATTGATATTGCACCTTATTTCATTTTTCTCGCTGCGATTTTGGATTTCTTAGATGGTTTCCTTGCACGAATTCTGAAACAACAGGGAGAACTAGGTAAACAGCTCGATTCTTTGGCGGATATGATCTCTTTTGGTTTGGCACCAGGGATTATTATGCTTTTCGTTCTGGTCTTTTCAGTTTTGAGTAAAGATTTATATTCAATAGGGATGGATAGTGTTTTTGATCAATCTTCAATGCTTGCGATGTGCTTTGTTTCGTCTAATGCATGGGAAATGTCTCTTTCTGGAACACAAGTTTCTATGTTTCAAATGGATTATACTCAAGTCATGTTGCCATTTGCAGCGTTAATTATCACATTTTTCTCCCTATTCCGCCTTGCAAAATTCAATATCGATACACGCCAATCAGAATCATTTATTGGGCTTCCAACTCCGGCAAACACCATTTTCTTTATGGCGTTTCCGCTGTTGTTAACGCATTACGGGAATACCACGGGTTGGGAGCATAACCTAATTATGTGGTTGATTCAGCCTTGGGTTTTGATTCCAATCATTGTGGTAATGTCCTTAATGTTGGTGTCTGAATTACCTTTGTTTGCCTTGAAATTCAAGTCATTCAAATGGGCTGGAAACGAGATCAGATACATATTCTTAATAAGTTGTGGAATACTTATTCCTACTTTATTGTTCTGGTCCATTCCAATTATTATAATTTTGTACCTGAAATTATCATTCATTAATAATCTTCTTCGGAAAAAAACGAACGCATGAAATTCAAAGCAGAAATCGATGTAATGCCATTAGACGCATTGTTAGATCCTCAAGGGAAAGCAGTTAGTAACAGTATGCCAACCATTGGTTTACCTGAAATTTCAGGAGTTCGTATTGGTCGTCACGTACGCTTATTTGTTGAAGCTTCAAACGAGGCTGAAGCAACAAGTAAAGTTGAAGAGGCTTGTAAAAAGCTTCTTTCAAACCAAATTATGGAAAGCTACACATTCTCTGTAACTGCAGAATAGAGAATCTGTTTAAAGTTGTCTCAACTTTATTCTTATGCGTCTTTTTGACTGTATTTTCGTTCAATTTCTTCGCCAGAATCGCCAACTATGGCTGTGAAATTTGCCTCAATTCACTCAAAAATACGCGATAATTGATTTTATCAGACAAATTAAAACAGATTCAATGAAATATCCTTCGGGAAAGAATGTAATCGGTTATTCGCTTAAAAGTGCGGGTAACCGATTCTTTTTTGGTGTCAATCCCGCACTGGAGCAAGAGATTCCAAATCAATTTGTTCAGGCAACATCAGAAGAAGTAAATGAAGCATGTGAAATTGCTCAAAAGGCGTTTCCTCTTTATTCATCGCCTCCAATTGAAAAACGACTGAAATTCATTTCTACTATCGTAGCAGAGATTCAAAACAATTTCGATCTGCTTTGCGAACTGATGACAATGGAAACTGGTTTGCCTTTTGAAAGAGCAAAAACGGAGCTGAATCGTTCCATTTATCAATTTGAACAATATGCTGAAGCTGTTCGTTCAGAATACGCGTTTCAGGTAAAAATCGATAGATCTCAAAAAGACAATCCGTATCGTACCTTCGATTTAAGAAAAATGAATGTTCCTATTGGACCAGTCGTTGTTTTTGGAGCTAGTAATTTTCCATTCGCTTATTCAACACTCGGAGGTGATGTTGCCTCTGCTTTGGTTGCTGGTTGTCCTGTAATTGTAAAGGCGCATGCTCTTCATCCCAATACGGCCTCTCTTTCTGCTCAATGTATTATGGATGCAGCGAAGAAGACCGATATGCCGGAAGGTGTTTTTTCTCAACTGAACGCAATTGATTTTACTGTTGGTGAACAATTGGTAAAGCATGACTTTATTCAAGCTGTTGGGTTTACTGGAAGCATTGCTGGTGGAAAAGCTTTGATCGATTTTTCGAATCAACGGAAAATTCCAATTCCTGTTTATGCTGAAATGGGAAGTGTCAATCCAGTGGTGATTTGCGCTGATGCAATGGAATCTGACTTTAAAACCATCGCAGACAAATTGGTAATTTCAATAAGTCAGAATGCCGGACAATTTTGTACTTCACCTGGAATATTGTTTTTGGAGAGGTCGATCAAACGTGTTGAATTCGTTAATTATCTACTTGAAGGACTTTCCAAAATAGCTCCGCAGGTGATGCTTGGAAAAGGGATTTTGAAGAATTATCAAACCAGAATTACTGAGATAAAGAGTAAAGCTGAGCTGTTGTTAGAAGGAAAAATTACTTCCAATAGTATTTGTCCGTCGGCAGTTTTAGTTTCAAGCGAACAATTTATGGTTGATCCTGTTTTTCACGAGGAAGTTTTCGGTGCTTTTATTTGTCTGGTGGAATGTGATTCGATGACTGAGGTAATCAGCTCATTAAATGTTCTGGAAGGACAATTAACTGGGAGTGTATTTACCAATTCTCAAAGAAATTTCAATTTTTTATTACCAATATATCAACATAAAGTTGGGCGAATCATAGTAAATGGAGTTCCAACTGGGGTAGAAGTTAGCGTTGCTCAGCAGCACGGTGGACCATTTCCAAGTTCCTCATCTTTTCTTACCTCTGTTGGCTCAGATGCAGTGCTGCGTTGGCTTCGGCCGGTTTCAATTCAAAATGCTACGGAAAATTGGCTTCCCGATTTGTTAAGAAAATGAAACATTTGTTACGATTTATCATAACTTAACAATAGAAGCTTGGTAAACACGAAATAGAGAATTTAATTTGTTTCCGAAGTTGGATTTGTGCAGATTGAGTTGTTCAACCAACCACTTTTATATATTTGTATTAAAATTAAATGGTTATGTCAGAAGAACAAGAGAGAAATTTGAAGCCAGTATTTACAGCGATTATCGTTTTTTTACTGGCAGTGACGGGGGTGATGTCTTACTTATGGTATTCCACACGAGGTGAATTAGCAGAAACTAGAACCAAGTTGGAAAATGCTGAGAAGGACATGGAGGCAATGAATCAAATGATGGCTCCGATGATGGGTGACGGAATGACCGATGATTTAATGACAGATTTCAAAAACATGATGTCGGATTACGACAAAATTCGTGAATTGGGACGTGCAGAAGATCAAGAGGCTATGAAAGCACAGCAGGATAAGATTCAGGGATTGATCACTGAATTGGAAACAGCTAAGAAAAATGGTAAAGTAACTGCTTCGTTGTA
>CBFGNV010000122.1:0-4677 GCA_965650275.1 uncultured Fluviicola sp.
TTGGATTGTCAATTGCAAACAGAATTACAGTTGTATCGTATTCACATCCAAAATCATCTGTTACATTGTAAGTATAAGAATGTGCCCCTGAAACCACTGGTAATACAACAATGGATGTATCATTTTGACCAGAAACAATTGTAGGGTCGGCAGACCAGAAATCATTTACGATAACATTTTGGTATGTTTCAGCATCTGGATAAAGACTTGCGTCAAATTGAATTCCCCATTGGAAAATGTACCCATCATCTACACCTAAATTATCCTGAACTGTGATAGTCCATGGTCCTTCAAGCGGACAACCAATGAAGTCGTCGAAATTTCCATCAGGTAAATAAGTTCCCGGAGGTGCCATTCCATATCCAGATGAATTAGGAATAGTTGGTTGTAATCCATCACAAAGAGTTTCTACCCCAGTAAGTGAAAAACAATACGTTTCTACAGGTGTTCCAGGTGCACCACCATCAATATTTGTGTCGTTCCCTAAGAACACTGCGGTACCACAGCCCCCTGGGATAAATCCTGGATTATAATCATTGAACAATGAAACTTGTGTACCGTTAGGACAAGTTAAAGCAATTTCTAAGTCGCCTGAGTATGAATGCTCAATATCAATACAAATTGCCTGAATGTCAGCCCCTGAAGTTACAGTTGCACCACCCAGTCCACTCATTACTACAGTCGTTTCATACTGAATTCCACTTCCATCAGGCAAATAAGTTAAACCGGCAAAAGTTCCACCAACTTCGAATTGACCATTTGGAACCTCCACACCTACAGTATCTGTTGGAGTAACACCTCCAAGTAATTCTGTGGAAACATTTAAACAAACCGTGTCATCTAAAGGACCTGTTCCTGCAAAAATCGGAAGCTGAGAAACTCTGATTTTACAAGTAATACGCTCTTGACTTGGGAAAGGATCTGCAATTCTACAGTCAATAAAATAACCTTGACGTGCTGGAGGTGTGAACCAAACAGAATCATTTGATGAAGGTAAAGTACCCATTCCGCCAATTGACCATGTGTAAACAGCATTATCAACTGTCTGAGAATAACCTGATCCAGTATTTTCAAGTGAGTACGGGAAATCTGGTTTTGCAACTAACAATACACTATCACCCAAACAAATATTTACATAACCCGTATCAATCGGATTCAATGCGTTCGTAGTTCCATCGTTCACAAACGCTTCCAAATGCGGAGTGAATGGTTGCGGTAAGTTTCCACAAGCCACTTTCGCAATCCAACCAGTTCCTTCGTTAGCACCATCTGATCTAAAACGAGCTGTCAAACATCCAGAAGTATTGTTCTCAAAACTTGCCTGAACGTTAAAACCCATAGGACTTGTTCCTGAGTTGAAAGCGCCTAATAAAGGTGCAGCAAAATTGAAACCGTCGTAAATATAAATAGTGTCAGAAGGATGAATATCAAATTCATATCCTGTATTGATCGCAAAGGCAATAGAGACTTTTGTACCTTGATTCAAGTCAGGACAAAAGACAACGTATTCATCCATGTTTGGCCCATAATTCCCTCCCTGATCAACAAAGTTTGTAGTTTGAGCTCCAAGCACAGCACAATCCAATGGTGTTGTCTGGTTGTAAGCTTCCTGGTCATAAATAGACATTTGACCAAAACTGGTGAACGCTAAAATTGTTGAGGCAAGTAGTAATTTAATTTTCTTCATCTCTACTTAATTATTTCTGTGAATTATAACCAACTCTTAATCGATAAAGTGACTCAACTTTGATTACTTTATTTGATCCCTTAATAGAAAAATATTGTGCTTCATTCTCTTTCAAGGTAATATTGTAATCCAAATAAGTTGGATTTTTCAGTGTACTTTGAGTTAATTCACCATTAAGTTTCACACCAGCTTTTTCTGCTGAAATCTCAATGATGCTAAGCGCATTTTGTTTGCAATACTCATCGAAACCAGTATCTACCACATTCTCCTTCTGCACCGTTGTTGTTACTTGAGAATATGAAACACTACCTAAAGTTGCACTGCAAACAAATAAGAGAATAAATTTCATAGCTATTTAGTTTGTTGTTAAGACTGCGTGAAGTTTAAATAAGTTGCACGCTTAGTTCAAAACTAATGAAAAAAAACGGGGCTTAAAACAGAATTAAACCCTGGATTTGAATCAGAAATAGATAAATAAACATATCCCAATAACCACAAGTACTTACCAGTCAATATATTAAAACATCGTTAGACTATATATGAAACAAAATCGCCCGACTCATAAGAATCGGGCGATTATAATTGAACAGTCTAACTTTAATGATAAACCTGAATAAAGCCTTGTTTTTCTAAAGACTCGCCATTTAACATGGTTGCTTTGATTGTGTAGAAGTAAGTTCCTTCTGAAACTTCCGTTCCATTAGTCGATTGCCCCTTCCATTGAACTGCCGGGTCATTAGATTCAAATACTATGTTTTGCCAACGATTAACGATTGTAACACTGTATTCCGTGATTCCGTCGTAGTTTATAAACCACGCATTGTTTCCTTGCGTTGAAGACAATACAATAATGTTTGGTGCATTGATATCACAAACATGAGAGGTAAACTTCGCGGAGTCAGTCCATTGTCCACATTCATTAAATGTTGTTACCCAATAGGTACCAGGTTGTGTAACATATATCGACAAACCTGTTTCACCTGTATTCCAAACATAAGTATCGTTTTCAGGACCAGAAGCAGCTAACAACTGAGTTGCTGTTCCTTCACAATTGGTCGCATCAAACACTTCCGTATATGGATAAGGCTGGAAGTAAATATCACTCGATTGAGTTACACCACAGGCATTATCCGTAAAGGTTACCGTATGAATACCTGGCAACGTGGAGACAATCTGAGGATTAAGCGTTGTGTTATTTGGCAAGAAATGAATACAAGTATCAGCAGAACTCCAAACACCACCTTGGTAAGCAAAGTTTCCAGAAGACCAGAATTGGTAATGACATGTATTTGTATCAGGGAAGATAATTGGATTGTCAATTGCAAACAGAATTACAGTTGTATCGTATTCACATCCAAAATCGTCTGTTACATTGTAAGTATAAGAATGCGCCCCTGAAACCACTGGTAATACAACAATGGATGTGTCATTTTGTCCAGTAACAATTGTTGGATCTGTACTCCAGAAATCAGAAACAATTACGTTTTGGTAAGTTTCAGGATCAGGATATAAAGCTGCATCGAATAAGATTGACCACTGGAAAATGTATCCGTCATCAACTCCCTGGTTATCCTGAACAGTGATAGTCCAAGGTCCTTCAAGCGGACAACCAATGAAATCGCTCCAGCTACCATCCGGCTGATATACAAAGTTCGGATCCATTGCGGTAAAACCGTTAGCATTGGTAACTTGATTTAGTGATCCGTTCAAACCATCACAAACCGAACCAGTAGTTGAGTTAACTTCAGAAAAACAGTAAGTCCAAACCGGACTTCCTGGCGCACCTCCATCCTGATCAGTATCGTTCCCGAAGAAAATTCCATAAAAGTTACCACATCCACCAGGAACAAGCTCGCCGCCTCCAGCATTATAGGCATTTACTAAAGAGACCATCGTTCCATTCGGACATGTCAATGCAATTTCAATATCACCTATATACGAGTGCTCAATGTCTAAACAAATACTAGAAATATCATTAGCCGATGTAATGGTTCCATTACCAAGACCGGTCATATTGATAGTTGTTTCATATACAGCACCAGATCCATCAGGAAGAGCCGTTAATCCGGCAAAGTTACCTCCAATTGGAAAAGTTCCCGGAGGCACAGCAACACCAACTGTATCTGTAGGAGTAACACCTCCTAATAATTCAGTAGAAACATTTAAACAAACAGTGTCATCTAAAGGACCTGTTCCAGCAAAATTTGGAAGTTGAGAAACACGGATTTTACAAGTGATTCGTTCCTGGTGAGGGAAAATATCCGCTACACGACAGTCAACAAAATATCCTTGACGAGCTGGTGGTGTAAACCAAACAGAGTCGTTTGTTGTAGCTAAAGTTCCTACTCCACCGATTGCCCAGGTATATGTTGCATTATCCACAGTTTGCGAATATCCTGTTCCTGTATTCTCTTCAGAATAAGGAAAAAGTGGTTTAGCAACGAGCAATACGCTATCACCCAAACAAACATTTACATAACCCGTATCAATCGGGTTCAATGCGTTCGAAGTTCCATCGTTCACAAATGCTTCCAAATGCGGTTCAATTGGTTGCGGAAGATCTCCACAAGCCACTTTCGCGATCCATCCTGTACCTTCAGCAGAACCATCTGATCTAAAACGAGCAGTCAAACATCCTGAAGGATTATTTGCAAAACTTGCCTGAACATTGAATCCCATCGGGTTGGTTCCTGAATTGAATGCTCCTAAAAGCGGTGCCAAGAAATTGAAACCATCATAGATATACAGTGTATCCGTAGGATCAATATTAAACTCGTAACCGATATTGATCGCAAATGCAATAGAAACCTTTGATCCTTGATTCAAGTCAGGACAAAAGACAACGTATTCATCCATGTTTGGCGTATAGTTTCCACCCTGATCCACAAAGTTCACTCCACCTAAAGCCAACGTTCCACAATCCAATGGAGTTGTTTGGTTGTAAGCTTCCTGGTCATAAATAGACATTTGACCAAAACTGGTGAACGCTA
>CBFGNV010000123.1:0-4612 GCA_965650275.1 uncultured Fluviicola sp.
TACTTGGATTTTGTTCTAAATACTTAATGAAACCAGCAATTTGCTTACTGATTGAGTTTGTTTTTTCTTTCAGATTGTTAAATTCAACTTGATTAATGTATTCAAGGTTATAGGCAATTTGAATTTGAGTTCGAAGTTCGCCACAAGAACCTTTGGCGATGTACAAAAAATAAATAAATTGTTTATTACTTCCACGTTCGAACCCTTCAGATATATTGGAGGGAACTGAAACTGAGGATCTACGAATTTGATCCTTTAATCCAAAATCTTTATCTAAACCACTTTTGTTGGTAATAGAATAGATAATCGTACAAAGAGCCATCGCGTCTTGCCATAATTCGGTTTCTTCGAAGCTTTTTGTAGCCATATAAATTATATTAGGATTTTGTAGACATGATTTCGGAATTCAGATGGAATCAATCCGAAATCCGAAATCAACAATCTTAAATTTATTAAAGTGCAAACAAACTTGTCAAAGCTTCAGCCAATTCATCATTAGCATTTCCAAACTTCGCTTTGTAGTCTTCACTTGAACGTTTAATTACTTCATAAGCTTCGTCTTTTCCGTAAACGTGAGTAATCTCAACATTTTTAGCAGCTCCGTCCAAATCTTTGTAAGTAAGGAAGAAGTGACGAACACGGTCGATTACCATTTTCGGCATTTCGCTGATATCGTTCACATCTCCGTATGCTTGATCACCTTTCAAAACAGCGATAATTTTATCATCTGCTTCTCCGCCGTCAATCATTCGGAAACCTCCGATAACTTTAGCATCACACAAAATATTTCCGTGGTTGAATGAACGCTCGCTCAATACACAGATATCCAATGGATCACCATCACCTGTAATATCCGTACGACCAGTTTTTTCGTTTGAGTATGCAGCAATTGAATCACCACAATATGTTTGAGGAACAAATCCGTATAAACAAGGCATGTGGTTCGACAGTTTTTGTGGTCTGTCTACCATAATATATCCTGACGCTTTGTCGATTTCGTATTTAATTGAATCACTAGGAATGATCTCAATAAAAGCATTAACGATGTTCGGTTGTTTTTCACCGATCTCAATTCCGTGCCAAGGATGCGATGTGAAGCGCTTGCTCATCGCTGCAATTAGTTGTTGTACTTCTGGTTTCATGACCGTAAAGATAATTACGAATTACGAATTACGAATGACAAATTACGAATGAGTAATCGAGAAAGAAATTTCAGGTCTATCTGTAATTAGTAATTAGTCATTTGAAATTGCGCTTTAGCGCATTAGTACCTCACGCTGTGGATACGGAATATGAATGTTATTCTGACGGAAAAGTCGATCGATCTCGAAACGGATATCGCTTTTGTATTCGTTGATGTCCCAGTTTTGATCTGCCCAGAAAATCAATTCCATACTCAAACCATTCTCCCCGAAATCGTTCACTCGAACCTGAATGGGTTGTTCTTTTTTGACTTTTGGATGTGATTTTGCTGCTTGAATCAATAGTTCTTTGACCAGATCTGTATCTGATCCGTAGTGAACAGTCAAATAAATTCGAAAACGAGAAAGGGTAGAGCCGTGACTCCAATTCTCAATGTATTCCTGTGTTAGTTTTGTATTTGGAACAATCAAAACATTTCCATCACGCGTTTCAATCTGGGTAGTTCTAATATTGATCTTAAGGACTTTTGCTACAATAGACTCACTCGACTTTCCATCGTGCATTTCAATTACATCTCCAACTCTGATACTTCCTTCAAATAAAAGAACGAAACCAGAGAACATGTCTTTGAAAACGTCTTGAAGTCCAAGACCCAAACCAACCAGGATTGCAGCAGAACCTCCCAGGAATAAAGATGGCTCAACATCCAGGGCTGCTAATGCCGCAATAATGGCTATGGTGTAGATAATGTACTTAGCGACCTGAATGGCAACGAATTCCTTTCCCCGACTGAGTTTTCCTTCTTTCTTAAAGCGACGTTGCAAATAAAGTTGAACGATGTTTAGAACGACTTTCGCGATAAAGAAAATGGTAATGGCCAGAACAATATTCCCAAAACTCAAGTCAATCTTAGACGTTTTGATGAATTTGTATTGAAGGAAATTCTCAAAAGTGGCGGAAGGATTGTGACCATTATTGATCTTGAAGCTTAGAAAGGATAGAAATGCTGCGAAAACATACACCAACTGACTGAAAATCTTCAGATAAGTTTCCTTTTTACCGTCTAAACGAATATTGGCTTCGCTAAGGTATTTTTTCAGAACGCGTTGAACAATCCGGCGAAGAATAACAGATAAGTAAATGAGTATTGCAATGATTACAATGTTCAGGTTACAAACCCAATAAGGACCAAATTGAAAATGATTCGAAGTAAGAAAATCCATTACGGTAAAATAATTCGTCCAAGTTGTTGAGCAATCTCTTGCTTAACCCTGTCCAAAACTATCTGTTCTGATAATAAGTCTAACAACTTGTCATCATTTGTGTCAACATTCTGAAGTTCAATTCGTATTTCGTCGATCTTATTCTGAATGATCCGCTGCTTGAAACAGTACAAACTTGACATGACCATTGTCTTCAATTTATCGGTTTCAAGATTGGTTTCTACGTTATATTTGGTAAGCCACTGTGGACTCAATTCGTAATTATCCGTTTCAATTTCTACAACGAATTGTACAATTTCCTGATCCTGGTGACGCATCCAGTATTCTGTCTTGTATAAAGTTTTTTCATTCAACCCTTCCAGAACATGATCAAAAATGCGTTTGAAAAGCGGGTATGTGAATACCAATTCGTCCTTCTGTAATTCATGAATGATCAACTCGCTCACCGTTACTTCCACATCAACAGTTACATCGTTTTCATCAATGTGTTTTGTGGTAAGCGCATAACCTGGATATTTCAGCAAAATCCGGATAAGGTCATATTCCTCGTGAGAATATTTCTCTTTACGCTGATAAATGGCTTCACTGGGCTGCTCTTGTTGCTGAATTATCGTGTCCGTTAATTCGTTGTTCGTTTTTATCTGCGGTTCGTTGTACTCTTTGGCAAGACTTGTTTTTCGCTTGTTATTGAGTTCGTTTAGAACCACCGCTTCATCAATTTCAAATTGGCGGGCAATTTCTTTTGAATATACCGAACGCGTGATTTGGTCTGGAATTAATGAAATCGACTGAACGATATCTTTGATCAAGCTCGCCTTTTGGATAGGATCATTGTTCGCATCTGAAAGTAAAAGTGAGGTTTTGAAACTCACAAAATCCTTCGTATTCGCTTTGATGAAATCCATTAATTCCGAAGTGGAAACTTTCTTTGAATAGGAATCAGGATCGTCGCCGTCAGGGAAAAGCAGCACTTTCACGTTCATTCCTTCTTCCAAAATCAAATCGATTCCACGGAAAGAAGCCTTGATTCCTGCAGCATCACCATCATAAAGAATAGTGATATTGTTGGTGTAACGTTTTACAAGCTTGATTTGTTCCTTTGTGAGTGAGGTCCCGGAAGAAGCTACAACGTTTGTAACGCCAGCCTGGTGCATACTGATTACATCGGTATAACCTTCACACAAGAAACAATTGTCATATTTGATAATGTCTCCTTTAGCGAAATATAAACCATAAAGGATCTCACTTTTGTTGTAGATAATACTTTCCGGTGAGTTGAAATACTTCGCAATTTTCTTATCGTTTTGCAAAGTACGTCCACCAAAACCTAGTACCCGACCAGAAACCGAATGAATGGGGAACATAACACGTCCACGGAAAAAGTCAAAAGAGCGGTCTTCTTTGGTTTTCACCAAACCAACTTTCTCTAAATATTCTTGTTTATAGCCCTTTGCTTTGGCGCTTTTCGTGAAATCATCACCCAGATTCAAACAATATCCCAGCTGGAATTTTTCAATGATGTCTTTTCTGAAACCACGTTCTTCGAAGTATGACAAACCGATTGCCTGACCTTCATTGTGGTTATGCATACGATCCATGAAATGTTCCTTCGCGAAATCGTTGATGATATATAAACTTTCACGTTCAGAAACGGCGGCAAGTTCTTCAGCACTTTGCTGTCTTTCTTCGGGAACAGTAATTCCGTATTTACTAGCAAGCCATCGTAATGCTTCCGGGTAGGAATAGTGTTCCTTTTCCATAAGGAATGAAACCACGTTTCCACCTTTACCTGAAGAGAAACATTTATAGATTTGTTTTGCTGGTGAAACCATGAAAGAAGGTGTTTTTTCGTCCACAAACGGACTATTTCCTTTCAGGTTTGAACCAGCCCTTTTTAGGGACACAAATTCACCGATTACCTCCTCAATACGAGCGGTTTGAATAATTTGATCAACAATGTGAGGAGGAATTAATGACATTGTCTTTATTTTGCAGCAGCGGGTGTTGGTCCAACTTTGGCGTCATCGTAATTTTTTACCAAATCCAATGTTCCATCTTCCAAATAAAAGCGCCATTCACCACTTTCTTTTCCATTCGTATAAAATCCGGTATAGCGAACATTGCCGCTTGGGTAGCGCACCATTATTAAACCGTTTCTTGTTCCGTCAGTGTATTCTGTAGTGGACATTTCAGTACCGTTTTCAGAATAGAAAAACCAACGTCCGTCACGGTTTCCATTTTCCATG
>CBFGNV010000124.1:0-4352 GCA_965650275.1 uncultured Fluviicola sp.
GCCGTTGGTGGATATATGATTTGGTATTTGATCGAATCACTTGGTAAAACTGGTCTTAATGCAAAACAACTTTCTACGCTTCAACAGGAACAAATTATCATCGGGGTTTTTCTTGTTTTCTGGGTTTATTATTTCACCAGAGTAGGTAGAATGTTCCTTTGGCTGAACTGGGGAAGAGAATACATCAAGATCGACAAGATTGCATTGACCCTAAAACCGTCAATTGGTAAGTACGGTAGAGCAAAAGAATTTTTCCTTGAGAATATTTCTAAAATAAGTGTATTTACTCCTGAGAAAAATTCACTTCAAACCGCATGGGAAAATTCACCATGGATCAGAGGTGGTGAGCGAATTGAATTTGAACATTTCGGTAAGCGAATTCGCTTTGGGAGAAAATTGGAAGAGCAGGATGCAAAACAATTGTTTCAGTTGGTCACCAAAAAAATCGATGAACATCTGAAGCGCAAGAAGAAAGAAAATAATTAACTCATTACCGCTTCCAGAACCGACTCACGAGTCATTCCCTTTCTTAAGTGCTCCAATATAATAGGGAACTTCTCCTCAATTTTTGTTGGAGTAAACCCAAGTGCAACACCAAGTGATTTCACAAGCTTCACTTCATTGTTATCCACGCGGCCATCGGCTACAATCAGCTGAATAAGTTGAATGAATCGTTCGTATCGTTCTTCACGACTTGCTGGTGGTAAATTCGGGTAGTTATCAGGGTTATCACAAATTTCCTTTACCTGCTCATCAGTAAGCGATATTCTTCTCGCAATTCTGTTTAATAACTGCTGTTCCAGATGCGATACTTCTCCATCAATTCGTGCTAATAGAACGAGATTCTTAAAATGACCAATTTGTCTTGATCTTTCTCCTGATTCAAAGATGTCTGCTAATGATCCCATAGTTTATTTGCGAATAAGTTGTGTAGCTGTAATTTTTAATTCTTCCACTTTCACCTTTGCGGTTGTTGGATTGGTTATGTAAACCTGAAGATAATCTTTTGCATGACGTACGTCAGGAATATTGAACGATTTTTGAATGTGAACCAGCGTGTCTGCTTGATGAACGCGCATTTCAACCACATCCCAACTGTAGCAGTTATGTTTTCCAGCCGCTTGCAAGAGTAAAAGCGGAACTTGGGCAGTGTCTGAGCTGATCAAACTCATGTTCACGGTCAAAAGCACTTCATCAGTTTCAAAATCGCTGAATGGCAAATGTTTGATATCAACAGTTGAGTTTGGTTGAACATCAATGTTTTTCATTTTCAGCCATTCGCTGCTTTTTAGAGTTAAATGCGGATCCTTTGCAAATTCAATACGTTGAGGCCAAAGTGTGTCTGCACGTGTTATCAATAAACGGTAATCGGTTACTTCTTCACGACTCGTTTTCCCCCAAATGTGCCAATATTGTTCTTTCGACATCAGATACGTATGCATAATTCCCTCTGTCATTTGGTAAGACTGAAAAATATTCAACATAACGCAGAAGAAGGCGAATACCCCGACTATAACTTTCGTGAATTGACTTCTTAATGAAACAAGGAACAAGCCTATTGGAATGAATAAAAGTGAATAGACATCAACCATTGGTCGTTGACCTAGAGAGTCTGAGTACCACCAGCATTCCCATGATGAAACTACCCATATAACCACAAAAATCAGTGCACCGAAAACATAGAAATATTTCCGGTTTTTTCTGAATAAATAGATAAGCGTTGGAATCAATAATAAAAACAGCGGAGTGTAAAGCAGCCATCCCTTTCTATAACTGAATAAGAATTTCCAGGTATACGGATCAAAAAGTGTCAGATCTTCAGTGTGAAGGTTGGTTATGATCCAGCTGTCGCCTGCAGTTTTCCAATAGTAGATCTGAGGAATATTCCAGACAAATGCAGCGATTGGAAAAAGGATAATCAGACGCCAAAATTCTTTTGAAAAACCTAAACGTTGCAAAAGCACAAGACCAGGAACGATGCCCAACATCGCATTCGTTGGTCGGATAACTACTGCTAATCCGAAGAAAATACATGAGATAATAAAAGCTCTTTTATTGATCTTGAAACCCTTCACAGATTTAAAGAAGAAGTATGCAAATCCGGCAATAACAGCAAACAAGTAGTGATGTGTCATTGTCGGAGAAAGTGTTGCCATAATCCAATAATTGGTTCCGGAAAAACACAGAAGAATTAGAATAGATGTTACATTTTCTTTGAAAAACAGGAGCATCAATTTTCTGAAGAAATAAATTCCCAGACCTATGAATAGCAGTGAATTGAGTAAAAATGCAATGTGATAGGGTTTCGAGAAGCCATCCGCTTTGTATTCAAGAGCTTTTGCAAAAACGTGTCCGACCAAAAAGGCTGGAGCCTCAACAAATGCTTGTCCCATATGATAAACATCGATTTCGCCTTTTTCCGTTTTAACAATTTGATAAGCGTATGTTCCTCCGCAATATTCATCCTGTTTGCTCTGAGCCCATTTTTGTGTCATTTTTAAATGACCATGTTCCATGAAAAAGGGAAGATACATGTAGTACCCAAAACCGTCATATGCGCAAACACATGTTGTTTCAAGTTCAGTTACTTTCTTTATTTGTTTCGAGTAATAAAACGAAAAACAAAGAAAAACACAGAGGGAAAGAATTGCAGATTTTGATTTAAAAAAACGCATTATTGATTCAGGTTGCGTTCAATATAATCGATCAGTGAATGAATTACTTTGATATGTATTTCTTGAGCTCTGTCGGCATATTCAGAATGTGGAGCACGAATCTCAACATCACAGAGTGTGGCCATTTGTCCTCCGTCTTTACCAGTTAATCCAACCACCATCATTCCTTTTTTCTTAGCGGCATGAATGGCATTAATAACATTCTTTGAATTCCCGGAAGTGGATATTGCTAATAAAACATCACCTGAATTACCAACGCTTTCTATGTATCGTGAAAAGATGAAATCAAAACCATAATCGTTTCCAACACAACTGATGTGAGATGGGTCACTAATGCTTAAGGCTGGAATTCCCGGGCGATCGTTTCTATACCTTCCTGTAAGTTCCTCGGCAAAATGCATTGCGTCACACATAGATCCGCCGTTACCGCACGAAATAATTTTATTTCCTTTGGAAATGGCTTCGGTCATGAGAGTACCTGCAGCTGAAATGCGCTGAAAGCTAGATTCTGTGTTAAATTTTTGCAAAATTTCAAGCGCCTCTCTAAAATGGTCTGCAATTTGATTCATGCTCGGGAAAATGACTGTTTACGCCCAAAAATAAATAATTCTGAGCACAACGTCATGTATAATAAATTGCATATATTTGAAACTCGGAGTTTTTAACTCCATAACACGACTAAAACTATGAGGAACTTTTTATTTATTGCTATTAGCTTTTTATTCTCATCATCCTTATTTGCTCAATCGGGCGATTGCTACAAAGTCCTAGAAGAAGCCTTCTTAAAACGCGGCTCTTACACAGTAGCCGATGAAATGCATAAAAACGTCATTGTTTGTTTTTTCAGAGCAGACGGTACAGAATGTTTGTCGGGTAAAGCACGTGTTGAAAATGGAACTATCGTAGATATCTTTTTAATGTATGAAGATGGTGTTTACGAATTGATGGAAAAGAAATTTACGAATACAAAGAAAACAGCTCCAACAGTATCGAACGGAATTTCCGAACTGATTATGACTGTAGATGGAGAAAAGATGAAGATTGTTTTCATCGATAAGTTAAAGCCGAAACAAAAGGCTTACAAACAAGCAACATTACCAACAGATTTATAATAGAAAGATTCGCTACGGCGGATCTTTTTTTTGCTTACTATTTTCCATCTTTGCAACATGAAACAAGTGGCTTGGATTACAGGAGCTTCTTCCGGTATTGGAGAAGAGTTGTGCAAACAGTTATCAGCAAAAGGAATGATCATTGTTCTTTCTGCGCGTAGTGAAGAGAAACTGATCGCACTGAAATCACAATTACCTGATTCAAACCAACACTTGGTTCTTCCTTTGGATCTTGAAAATACTTCAGCAATTCATGAAAATGTAAAACAGGTAATTGACGCTCTGGGACAAATTGACTTTGTTTACCATTGTGGCGGAATTAGCCAGCGTGCCGAAGCATGGGAGACAAGTTTAGAAGTTGATCGCAGAATAATGGAAATCAATTATTTTGGAACTGTAGCCCTGACGAAAGCTGTTTTACCCTTCATGCAAGCACGTAAAACGGGACATATAATCGCTATTTCAAGTATTGCAGGAAAGTTTGGATTCTATCTTCGTTCGGCTTACAGTGCGTCAAAACATGCCTTACATGGTTTTTTCGAAAGTATTGCATTAGAAGAAGCGA
>CBFGNV010000125.1:0-4326 GCA_965650275.1 uncultured Fluviicola sp.
GATGCATGGAACAATGTGACCTTTATCGCCGGTGAAATAAAAAATCCCAAGCGTTGTAAAGCTTGGGATCAGTTCTGGCAGAGGGGAAGAGATTCGAACTCTCGATACAGTTACCCGTATACTACCTTTCCAGGGTAGCTCCTTCAACCACTCGGACACCCCTCTATGTGTCTAATTCGGACGACAAAACTACTACAAATTCCCGATTAGGAAGGTATTAATCTCGTCTTTCTCCAATTTGTTGACGCCACATGGCGTAATACAAGCCTTTTTCTTCAAGTAAATCTTGGTGTTTACCTGTTTCAATGATATTCCCTTTTTCCAACACGAAAATCTTGTCGGCATGCATAATTGTAGACAAACGATGCGCAATAAGAACAGTAATGTGGTTCTTATGATCTGTGATTTCACGGATTGTAGACGAGATAGCTTCTTCTGTAATGGAATCCAAGGCTGATGTTGCTTCGTCGAACACGAACAAGTTCGGATTACGTAATAATGCGCGAGCAATGGACAAACGTTGCTTCTCACCACCACTCAACTTCATTCCACCTTCTCCAATAACTGTTTCTATTCCAGCTTCACTTCTCGACAACAGACTCTGACAAGCAGCCTGATTCAATGCCATATTGATTTCATCCTCTGTTGCATTCGGTTTTACGAATAACAAGTTCTCACGAATGGTTCCAGAGAACAGTTGTGTGTCCTGAGTTACAAAACCTAATTGACGTTGTAATTCTTCTGTATCGATTTCATCACTTTTTACGCCATTGTAAGTGATTTCACCTTTTTCAGTGGTGTATAAACCAACCAACAATTTCACCAAGGTACTTTTCCCTGAACCACTGGGTCCAACAAAAGCAATGGTTTCACCACGTTTAGCATGAAACGAAACATTTGTTAACGCATCGTAAGTTGCTGTTTTATGGCGGAAAGTAACGTTGTTGAATTGCAACTCAGCGATATCGTTTAATGAATGTGGATTCACAGGCTTCACTTCAACTGGAGTGGAAACAATCTTATTGAAATTCTCCAATGATGCTTCTGCCTCACGATAAGAGATAATAACGTTCCCCACTTCTTGCAACGGACCAAAAACGAAGAATGAATAGAATTGAAGCGACATGATTTGACCAAACGACAAGTATTTGTGGAACAACAAGTACATTAACAAAAACATGATGCTTTGTCTGGTTAAATTCACCAATGTTCCCTGAATAAAGGAGATACTTCGGATTTGACGTACTTTTTTCAGCTCCAATTTTAGGATTCTCAGTGTTGTTTGATTCAAACGCTCAGTTTCTTGCGTAGCCAAACCCAAACTTTTTACCAACTCGATGTTTCGTAAACTTTCCGTAGTACTCCCCGCCAATTGCTTGGTTTCTTTTACAATAGTGGTTTGTACTTTCTTGATACGTTTCGAAAGTGCTTTCGTAATGAAAAACAATAATCCAGCAGAGAACAAATACAATAGAACCAATGGCGGGAAGACGTTAATTGAATAAACAATCACGAATACCAAACCAACTAAAGAGACGAACAAAATATTGATGAAATTCATAATGAATTTCTCTGTATCTGTTCTCACTTTCTGAAGCACGTTAAGTGTTTCACCACTGCGTTGATCTTCGAATTCATTGAACGGAATTTGAAGCGTGTGCTTTAACCCATCTGTGTAAATATCTGCACCCAATTTTTGGATTACCAAATTCGTTGTGTAATCCTGGAAAGCTTTAGCAGTTCTACTCACCATAGCCGCACCAATGGCAAGCATAATGTAGAATGCTACTCCTGAAACAAAAGAATGTTCTGTAAACCAGGTTGGATGTTCTTTGAATCCAATGACGTATCTGTCGATCAATTTTCCGAAGATCATCGGGTCAAGAAGTGAGAACACTTGATTGACAGCAGCTAATAGAAAGGTTAGGAAAACCAATCCTTTATAGCGTTTAAGGTATGATAAGAGTAATTTCATTTTTCGAGGATGAACGAATGATTTTAATTCGTCGGTGCAAAGGTAACTATTGATAAATCAATTTCGTCTTAAAATTTCAAAATTATTTACCATGGTATATTATTAATTAAAAATTCCAAAATGCTAAATGCTAAAGAGGACATTCCTGCTGAAACTATCGAAATGAAATTCTACGACGTGATTCTTCATACATTATCGCTTTGAACAGAAAAAGGCTCTTCGAATTAACGAAAAGCCTTTTTAGTTGATTGAACTAATGTATACTGAATGCTTGCGCTAAAGCTACAGCAGTGGCGCAGCGGAGTCGAAGTATTATTTTAATCTTAGTGCGCGTCTTTCACAACTGCCGCACCTTTTTTGGTTCTGATTAACAGAACAACAGGAACGAATACCAAAATGAGTAGTGAAACCATGAAAAAACCTTGATCGTAACTCACAATCATTTGTTGTTTGGTCAAAATTCCATCCATCATCTTATTAGCCGCAGCTTCCGCTTCTATTGGAGAAAATCCTTTTCCAATATAGTTTTGAGTCAGCATTTGCAAACGTTCTGCGACTTTTGAATCACCACTGTTGATGTAGCCCAACATACTTCCTCGGACATCTGCATTACGAATAGACAAATAAACGTTGATCAATGCAATTCCTACAGAACCACCCAACTGACGAATCATGTTCGACAAACCGATAGCCTGAGCCATGTCTTTCCCTTGCAAACCGGCTACGGAGAGCGATAGGATCGGTGACATCATGAATGCCATTCCAAATCCTCGTAATACAAATGGTAAGTAGAAATTTCCTTCCGACGAATCTGGTGACGAAAACGATAACATAAACACGAATGAGAATGTAATTGCTACGCCAACCAGAATGACCACTTTCGGATTCAATCCTGTCCCCAGGATCCTGGCGACCATTGGCATAGCAAAGGCGGTACAGAGGGCTCCCGGAATCATGAAAACTCCCGTTTGTGTAGCCGTCCAGCCCAGCGAGATCTGCACAAAAAGCGGGAAGATGAACACCGTTCCAAAGAGAACCAATCCGAGAATGAAATTCATGATCGCCCCCATCACCAGGTTGTAATTGGAATAGAGTCGAATGTTGACTGCCGGATAATCTATACTCAACTCCCTGTAAATAAAGGCAATGAGTCCCAGGACAGCGACAATGGTTACGATCAAAATTTCATGACTTTCAAACCAGTCGTGAGCTGTTCCTTCTTCCAGTACATACTGAATGGAACCAATGGATATGACGAGAAACAGGATTCCCCACCAGTCTATTTTCCGAGGCTTGACAGCTCCTGGTCGATCGGTTACATACGTGTAACTTAAGAACGCTGCTACAATTCCAATAGGGATGTTCACGAAGAACACCCAGTGCCAGGAGAAATTATCTGTAATGTAACCACCAAGTGTTGGTCCGAATGTTGGCCCGAGAATTAATCCCATCCCGAAAATTGCTCCTGCAGTAGCCACTTTATTCGGAGGAAATGCTCCGAAAATGATGGTTTGTGCCGTTGAAAGTAATCCACCACCTCCAAGTCCCTGAACAAATCGCCAGAAAACGAGCGTCCATAAACTGTCTGAAAGCCCACACATAAGTGAGGCAAACGTAAAGATGATAACTGATCCTGTAAAGTAATTTTTACGTCCGAATAAGTCACTCAACATACTGGTGAGTGGAATGATAATTACGTTGGAAATTCCATATGCAGTAACTACCCAGGCAATTTCTGTTGTTGTTGCGCCTACGTTCCCTGAAATTTCTCTCAGGGAAACGTTGACAATAGTTGTATCAAGTAATTCGAGAATGGCACAGCTGATTGCGGTGAGCACCAAAATCCATTTGGTGGCGCCCGTCGGATACTCAATCGGTTGAGCCTGTGCAATAGCGCTCATTCTTATTTCGTTTTAACGGTAACGTACGCACTCAACCCTGGAAGAAGTGCTTTCAATTGTTCTTTCGACAAATGGTCAATGGTAATTTTAACAGGTACACGCTGAACGATCTTCACAAAGTTTCCTGTTGAATTGTCTGGAGGAAGCAAAGAGAATTTCGCTCCAGTTGCTCCAATGAATGAATTCAACTTACCAGTCAATTTCATGTTAGGATAAGCATCAATCTTGATTTTCACAGGTTGACCAATTTTCATGTCTTCCAACTGTGTTTCCTTAAAGTTTGCCGAAATCCAAAGTGTCGTATTGTCGATAACCGAACAAAGTGGTGAACCCAATGAAATGAATTGTCCAGCTTCAATGCTTCTTTTAGAAACGATTCCATCACAAGGAGCTTCAATTGTTGTGTAGTCCAATTGTGTAACTGCCAATTTCAACTCTGCTTCACGCTGA
>CBFGNV010000126.1:0-4241 GCA_965650275.1 uncultured Fluviicola sp.
CCGAACTGGCTGGACCGTTTGAAATCCGAAATCCGAAATCCGAAATCCGAAATCAATAATAAAAAATTAAAAAATATGAAAACATTAATCGTAACATTAAGCCTCGCATTCGCGGGAACCGCAGTAGCACAATTGGCTCCACAGGCTAGTCCGGCAGCGAAAGTTGAACAACGTGTTGGTTTGACAGATTTGACAATCAAGTACTCTCGTCCAAGTAAAAACAACCGTGCCATTTTCGGTGAACTACTTCCATATGGTGAAGTTTGGAGAACCGGAGCTAATGAGAATACTACTTTCACTTCAAGCGATGTGTTGATCTTCGGAAAAGACACCTTGAAAGCTGGAACTTATGCGCTTTACACTATTCCTAACAAGGAAAAGTGGGATTTGATCTTTTACAGCGTTGCAACAAACTGGGGAACACCAGAGACGTGGGACGAAAGTAAAGTTGTCTTGAAGACAAGTTCCACCGTTACTGCAACAAAAATGGTTACGGAATCGTTCACGATCAACATTACTGATTTAAAAAATTCTGGTGCCGCAATTCAGTTAATGTGGGACCAAACATTGGTTTCTTTCCCTTTCACAGTTACAACTGACGCGAAAGTGATGGCGAATATCAACAAGATCATGGCCGGACCAAGTGCAAACGATTATTACGCTTCTGCAAATTACTATTACACAGAAGGTAAGGATCTGACTAAAGCTGCAGAATGGTGTAAGAAAGCTGTTGATGCGAATCCTGAAGCATTTTGGATTCAATTACTAATGGCTAAAATTCAAGCTAAACAAGGATTGAAAAAAGAAGCTGTTGCAACTGCTCAAAGCGGAAAAGCAATTGCTGAAAAATCAAAATACGACGATTACGTAAAAGAATTCGAAACAATCATCAAAGAGAATTCGAAGTAAGAATATGTGAACACATTCAAAAAAAACTCTCTCCTGATTATTCAAGAGGGAGTTTTTTTGTTTACCTTAACTACAAGCAAACATTAATCCTTGAAAACAACTTTTTTAAGGTCGAAACGTCTTTTGATTATGAAAACTGGCATCTGCTTCCTTCTATTACTTTTTGCTGCTTGCTCCTCATTTGGACAAATAACCTACAGTTATGACACAAAAATGAGTGAGTTGTTTTTCAATTTAGATCTGGATTCCTCGAAAACGGTAATCGAAAAACAAATTACAAAAATCCCTGATTTCAATTTTAAAACCAGCGAGAAAGCCGATACTGTATGGTTAGTTGGTACTAACAGTTATTATACCTTTCCAAGGTCGACAGTTTTTGGAATGCCATGCTTTACGACTAGCAGAACTTCTGAAGATCAATTCAAACCAGATTCACTGAAAATCTTTCTTGGTGGTGGCAATGGTATTATTTCACTAAATCATCATGGCGATTCCCAATACAATTCTAAAAACACTAAAACTTTCACCATTGAAACAGTTGAAATTATTAGAAATTTCACTGAAGAAAAATCGGCAGATGCGGCATATGATAACATTTGTGCTGCGCTGAAAGAACTGTGTAGCGTTGACATATTTGTGAACCAAACCGAGATTGAAGGGAAACGTTATTGGAGTTTTCCTGTTTCTATGACGGAAGAAGAAGCCGAGATCTACTATGAAAAACGCATCAATGTGGATTTCTATCCACCAAGCGAAGAAAATCAGGCGTATACGGTGAAATTGAGTTATTCGAAATCCCTCTGGAACGGAAATACGATCTAGTAAGTGAATCTCCGAATTGAGTAATCAGCGAATCACTAAATTCGCTAATTACCTAATAACTAAATAGACAAGTAACTAAATTTAGTTACTCCCCCCGTATTCAAAGGGTTTCAAGAATGATCAATTAAGAAACGTCCCACCCCATCTCCCATTCATCTCCCATTCATCTCCCATTTCCGTTCAAATTCCTTATCTTCATTCCGCTTAAAATATATACCGATGTCGAACTACCTTAGACCGCTTCTTCCCATTTCCATATACGAAAACCACGATCTTAATTCCTCCATTATTGGAACATTGGAACCTAAAGTTCTGGTTAAGTACAACAGAGAGAAGCGAAGAAATGGTGTCAACTGGATAGAGATTTATATGAATAACGATTCCAAAGCGTACATTCAAAAATCCGACTTGTACACCCTTTGCACTCGTGTAAGTGTTCGAAATGACAGCATTCAGGGATTCAACTATAAATGGATCGATCCCAAAAACGAAGGTCAAATGCTTCCTTTTGAGCAGGTAGTTTTCAAAAATTCAGAACTCAAACCAGGTTTTGAGCGCTTTAAAATGAATGCACTTTCCGGCAGTGACGAAGAGGACAAAGAAATTACTTTCGAATATGATACTTCTTTAATTGAGGTCAACACATTCAAACTGCTTCGTGAACAGGAAATCTATCAACTCAAACCTTATTATCCGAAAACTGAATTTCTAATCGAAGTAGATAATCTGAAGGAGCAAAGAGGATTCATCCTTAATGGATCTAAACTAAAGGAGCAAGGCGAAGAAATCTTTGAAGTACTTTTTTGGGGAATCATTATCGCAACTGTTATAGCCCTTTTCGTGGCATTCTATCAGGCAGGCTGGATCGTTGTCAGCGGATTAATGGTTCTTGTTGGTTTAGGTGTTGCGTTCGTTGTACTGATTGCAGCTATGATTGTCAAAGAAATTCTACGCGGAATTATTAAACAAATTGTAAAACGCTTTTAATCTGTAACCCTGTTCTTTTCTTTCGCTATATTTATTCGATGAGATTTGGGTTTATAATAGCGTTATTCTTACTGGCTAATTTCAGTTTCGGACAAACAACTTTATCCGTGTATGAACACGATTTCGGAAGTTTGTATTCTTCTTCTCAGCGCTTCGTTGATGTTCAGATCTCGAACGCAGGAGCCAAACCTGTTTACATTCTGCGGGTAGAACCAAGTCCACATATAACACACAAACTTAGCAGTGATAACATTCCAGCCGGTGGTTCCGTATCCATGCGTGTACAGGTAAATCCCATTTCCACCGGAAAGTTCAATTTGGGATGTAACGTGTTTACAAGCGACAAAAACCAACCGCTCACTTTTGTTGTGAAAGGTACGGTTGTAGAATTGGCAGGAAAAGGTTTCAATACAACTGCTTGTCCCGACTTCAATTCAACGCCGGTTCAAAGTCAAAGTTCAGAATTTACAATTATCACAATAGATAAAGAAACCAGAGAAACCCTGTCGAAATCAAAAGTGATCATTATACATAATGGACAGCCAGCCGGAGCATGGATCACTGGAAAAAACGGTTCGTTTGATGTAAAGATTCCTTCTGGCTATTTCTATTTTCTGGCAACACATGATGGCTATCTGAAAAAAGAAGATGGTCTTTATGTTCCTCCGGACATCCATGAAATTCGTATTCCGCTTGTCAGAGACCCGCAACTCATTGCTGAAATCCCAGTGGACACAGCTACCAATCAAGAAGCTGAAGTGTTGACGACGGAAGAAACTCAAGAAATTATTTCAGAAGTCATTCAAGAAACAGATACGGTGCAAATCACTAATCCCGATTTGGCGGAGATCACTCCTGACAATTTCGATCAGCAATACTTCAAACCAGTAAACATTGAGTTTGTCATTGATATTTCAAGCTCTATGAAAATGGGCGACAAAATGGAGTTGATGAAATATGCCTTGAATCAGTTGGTTGGTCAGCTGCGCGCGGTAGATAGAATGGGAATTGTGACGTACAACGACAACGCTCAAGTCTTTCAGACACCAACGCCATGTGATAGAAAAGATGAAATTCTGCAAGCGGTAGCAAATCTTAAGCCTGTAGGAATGACGGCAGGTGGAAAAGGAATCAAGAAAGGATACAGTGAATTGATGCAGAATTACGATCCAACAAAAACGAATATCGTAATTGTAATTACCGATGGTGCTTTTAATGTACAGTCAGACAACTACCAGAAAATTGTCAAAAAATACGCTAAGAAAGGTGTCATTTTCTCAGTTGTCGGTATTAAATCAAGTTCAAACGATGCGAATCGAATGACCGAAGCAGCAACTTTCGGAGCAGGACGATTCATTGCTATCAATCAATTATCCGACGCTCAGAATAAACTTTTCCAGGAAATCAGAACAGCATCATTTATCAAAAAATAATTACAAGTTACGAGCGAATAGTCATTAAGAAACAATCATAACTCATAACTCATAACTCATAACTCATAACTCATAACTCATAACTCATAA
>CBFGNV010000127.1:0-3940 GCA_965650275.1 uncultured Fluviicola sp.
TCTTTTATCATAAAATCATCCAGCTTATAGTAGGAAAAATCTTCAAGCAATACATATTTGGCATCTTCAAATCCCTCTAGCTCCAATCTGTAGTTTGTGTTGGCAGGAAACTTTCCGTTCAACACTGCTTTCACGATCGGAAACGATTCATCTTCGGGATACTTTTTCACTCCTTCGTTTATAGACCCCAATGCTTTTTCTTTTTCACCTTTGCAGTATAGAGCAATCGCATTCACTCGAAAATCTTTTGCCTCCCATGTTGTGGTTTTCATATAATATTCAAAAATCGGGTAGGAATCAAAATCTGCGTCCATCTCCAGTAAACTTGTAACCAATAAGCGCATCCTCTCTGAGCGTTTTGTAGAATCGGCAATTGAATTCATGATTTCGATTGCCATTTCATGCTTTTTGTTTTTGGCAGCTGTATAAGCTTTAACCAAGGGTTGTTCTTTGAATAAATCAGAGACATAGATCGAAGTCTTACCTAATTTCAATAATTCCTGAATGGTGGTTTTATACGCCTTCGTATAATCCTGCCCAAAATAAAACCAGATCTCACCGGTAGTCAAATTATGAATATTCGAATAGATGGTTCCTACTCCGCTGGAATAAAACTGATGGGCGAATCACAGATTTGAGTAAAAAGGTCAAACGAAGGTTCATTGTTCTTTAATAGTCGTTCAGCAATCGGCATTCGAAAACAATCATCTCCATCATGATCGGCATGGCACAAATTATAATTCGTGGAAGCAAGGTAATTATCCTTCGTTATCCACATACTGTCGGCAACAATAATCCCAAGGTTCCCATACTTATCTGCCAAATGAAGTTGACCATATTCAATACCCCATACCTCGTATTTTTTATATAAATCTATGACTTCCTGAACAGTTGTCAAATGTTCCATAATGTATTCAAACATTTTCTCATTTCCGCCCGGAAAATGTTCTTGAGTACTTGATTTTTCTTTACGTTTTGTGTAAGAAACTGAATTAAAATCGAAAAATAAACCCTTCTCATTTACTCCTCCCTGCATCGATTCAGCGGCACCGTTATAGGTCAAATAAACATATCCAAAACAATCTGGTTTCGGTGGAACAATATTGATCAAGGTTTTAAATGTAAAAAAGTAGTCTTCATTATTTCCGGCCCACACCTGCCCTTTTTTATCTTTTGCGCTAAATATGGTGCAGGCAAATCCATTTGTTATGGTTAGAAGTAAAATGAATACTAATGAAATTCTGATTTTTGTCATGGCAGTAATGTTTGATTCATTGGGTTTATAGGAATCGGAAACGAGCAAAAATATGATTTTTGTTTTTTATCGACTTGAATTTACTTCATCAATTTCGTCTCGTATAAGTCTCGTAAAAAATTGTAATCAGTTTCTGTTTCATTATCAATCCTAACTCTGCAACAAAAAAAGTCAGCGATAGCTTATGAATACTGAAAACACTACTCAGAAGATGGAAAAGCTGAAGAAGCAAAATAATGAGAAACAGAATGATGAAGATTTTCTGTTGGCCCACTAGGGCTTCCCGACGTATCAACCACTGGCGGATTGTCGGGATAAACGTTCTCGCCAAGTGGGCAGAAAACAAAAAAGCTTCTCATTTCTGAGAAGCTTTCTGTTGGCCCACTAGGGCTCGAACCTAGACTCTTCGGTACCAAAAACCGACGTGTTGCCAGTTACACCATGGGCCAATAATCAATATTCAAACCGACTTTTTGAATATGTTGTTTCCGCCTTTCGGCTTAGACAGGTGCAAATGTAATACATTATTTATTTTTCACAAGAGCAAAACGTAAAAAAAAATTCAAAAAAACGTTTGTGACGTTGAGAAATACTGATTTTCATTGTTTTGCGTTTTTTAACCAATTCTGAGAAACTTCTTCCAATATATTGTTAATTTCGCAAGTCAATCTAGAAAATAATAAGATGCACTACAAAAAGCTGAATAACATTACAGGTTGGGCTGTATTTCTTATCGCAACCATTGTTTATTTCATGACCTTGGAGAGCACCGCAAGTTTATGGGACTGTGGTGAGTACATTACCGCGGCGTACAAATTAGAAGTTGGTCACCCTCCGGGCGCACCATTATTCATGTTACTTGGACGTTTATTCTCATTCTTTGCAGCTCCTGAAGAAGTGGCGGTTTGGATCAACAGACTTTCTGCGCTAAGCAGTTCATTCACCATTCTTTTCATGTACTGGTCAATTACAATGCTTGGAAAGAAGATCATGCAAAAAGTTTCTCCGGATTGGTCGAGAGGTGATCAAATTGCTGTAATCAGCGCTGGTGTTATCGGTTCTCTTGTCTACACATTCTCAGATTCATTCTGGTTTTCTGCTGTTGAGGGTGAGGTTTATGCAATGTCTTCATTGTTTACAGCTATCATTTTCTGGGCAATCCTTAAGTGGGATTCAGAGATGCAGGACATTTCTTTAATGTCTGATGACGAAAAGAAAAACGCTAGAAATCCACTTCGCTGGATTATTCTTTTGGTATTAATGCTTGGTCTTTCAATTGGTGTCCACTTACTTGGATTACTTGTAATTCCTGCAGTTATCTATATTATTTACTTCCGCTTAGTCGATAAGATCAGAGTGGTTCCCTTCCTACTGATTGGTATTCTGAGTTTGTACGTTCTGAATCTTGTTCAAAATGTCATTATTCCTAATACTGTTGGGAATGCGGCGCTTTCAGAAGTAACTTTTGCCAATTCACTTGGATTTGGTTTCAACGTAGGAACGATCGTATACTTTATTTTATTGATCAGCTCTTTGTTCATTCCATTCTATGTGAAAGACAAGTCTAAATTCAGTACTATTCTACTTGGAATTTCATTGACGTTGTTCTTAATTGGATCAATTAGCTGGACTTATTTCATTCTGATTGCGATCAACAGTATTGCTTCTATCGTTATTTACAGTTCTACGAAAAATGCAATGCTCAGTGCGCTTAGTGCTCAGTTCAGCGTTATTCTTGGACCAATCTTATACTACGGTTGTTTCAGCGAAAACAGTAAATTCAGAAAACCAGGTACATTTGACGCAACAGCCTTTATCATTAAAGCTGCACGTTTAATGAATGTGTTGATTATAGCAATCATTATCGGATATGGAACATTTGCAGTTATCGTTATTCGTTCTAACTCAAACACACCATTGGATGAAAACGATCCTGAAAACCTTGTAACACTTCATGCTTACCTGAAACGTGAGCAATACGGAACGTGGCCAATTTTGAGCGGACCTTACTGGAACTCGTTCAAACAAGGTGAAGAAATGGTGAATGGTCAGCCACGACTTACAGATAACAGTTCATGGGATGATCTTTCTCCATTCTACTTGAAGCGTTTTGTAGTTCAAAAAGACAATCAGGACATTAAAGCATTTAAGCACGAAAACCTTGCAAATCAATATGCCAAGGAAAAAGGTGCTGCATATGAAGTGGTAGAGAAATACTTCTCTTCTAATGAAAAAATACGATACCATGGTGTTCCGAAATACCGTCAAACGACCTTCTTACCACGTATGTATTACGACGGAAACGGACAGGAAGACGCCAAAATAGGTGGATACAAAAAATGGTCGGGTTATGTTGATGAACCTTCTGATGATCCCGACAAAATGGGAACAGATGGGTCTCGCCTGCCAACATTTGGTGAGAATATGCAGTATTTTGGTTCATACCAAATCAACTGGATGTACTGGCGCTACTTCATGTGGAACTTTGCTGGTCGACAAAATGATATTCAGGGTCATGGTGATGATCTGCGTGGAAATTACAAAACGGGAATTGCCATGCTGGATGAAAATGAACTTGGTTCACAACAGTATGAAACAGCATTCACTAAAAACAATCCGGCAATCAACAAGTTCTTCTTACTTCCTTTAGTTCTTGGAGTTCTTGGATTGGTTTACCACATTTAT
>CBFGNV010000128.1:0-3363 GCA_965650275.1 uncultured Fluviicola sp.
ACTGATAACTGTTCAGGATTTTGGTAAAGGAATAGATCCTACTGACGAACCTTTGCTTTTCAGAAAGTTTACGCGTTTAGAGAATGAAGAAACACGAAGTACAAAGGGAACTGGTCTTGGTTTATATATTGCTTATGAAATGAGTAAAAAACTTGGCGGTCAATTATCTTACAAAGCACAGCGAAATGCCGGAGCTTGTTTTCAATTAGTATTACCTTATGAATAATCAGAAATTTGGTCTAATTATTTTGGACGGATGGGGAATTGGTGATCACACCAGCTCAGATGCTATTTTCAACGCAAATACACCCGTAATGGATGGATTGTTGGCCAATTATACCAATTCCACTTTGATCACTTGTGGCGAAGACGTTGGCTTACCTGAAGGGCAAATGGGAAACTCTGAAGTTGGTCATATGAACATCGGGGCTGGACGCATTGTTTATCAGGAATTAACCCGAATCAATAAAAGCATTAGAGAAGGTGAATTCTTTCAAAACACCGTGTTGCTAGATGCAATAAACAAAGCAAAAACCAGCGGAAAAAAATTACATTTATTCGGATTGGTTTCAGAAGGTGGAGTTCACAGTTCACAGGCTCATTTACATGCTATTTTGGAATTGGCAAAGCAGAATGAACTTTCAGAAGTGTATGTTCATGCATTTACAGATGGTAGAGATTGTGACCCTAAAAGCGGATTGGAATTTATCCAAAATTTGGAACATAAAATTGCAGAAACAACTGGTCATTTAGCAACGATCATTGGTCGATATTATGCGATGGACAGAGATACACGCTGGGAACGCGTTCAGGAAGCTTATCACTTAATGGTGAATGGGGTTGGAACACCTTTTACTTCTGCCAGAGAAGCCATTGAAGAAAGTTACAAGAATGAAATCACAGACGAATTCATCAAACCATTGGTAAATGCAAACTGCAATGGTAAGATTGAAACGGGAGATACGTTAATCTGCTTCAATTTTAGAACCGATCGTCCAAGAGAGATTGTAGAAACACTAACTCAAAAGGCATTCCCGGAATACAACATGGTACCGTTGAATGTGAATTTGGTGACCATGACAAGTTACGATTCACGCTTCAAAAAGGTGAAAGTAATGTTCGAGAAAGACAATTTGAATTATACATTAGGCGAAGTAATCAGCAAAATGGACAGAACTCAAATTCGAATTGCTGAAACAGAGAAATATCCTCACGTTACTTTTTTCTTTAGCGGTGGACGCGAAACGGAATTCAAAGGTGAATCACGCTTATTGGTAAAATCGCCAAAAGTAGCAACATACGATTTACAACCAGAAATGAGTGCAATTGAGGTAAAAGATCAGATTCTTGAAGCCATGCAAAAAAAGAAACCTGACTTTTTCTGTCTGAATTTCGCAAACCCTGATATGGTTGGTCACACCGGTGTGTACAGTGCCATTGTAAAGGCAGTTGAAACCGTTGACAGTTGTTTAGGTGAAATTGTAGCGCAAGCACAAAAACTGAATTACGAATTACTGATCATTGCGGATCACGGAAACGCAGATCTGGCGGTTAATCAGGATGGAACTCCGAACACAGCTCACACTTTAAATCCCGTTCCGGTAGTTCTGATGACTTCCGATAAAGAAGTGAAACTACATGCCGGAATTTTAGCTGATGTTGCTCCTACTATTCTTTCAAGAATGGGAATTGCTGCACCACTTGAAATGACAGGAAAATCATTGGCATTTTATCAATAGTTTTTGTTCCAGAAATACAGATTTAAATCAAATAAAAAAGGGTAGTTTCATTTGAAACTACCCTTTTTTATTCTAAGAGATTCTATCTAAACAATTGAACAAATCCGTGACCAACTAATTCGTCACCGAGCATTCCAGTTACTGTATAAGTATAGAAATAAACACCTTCATTAGCACCTTCTCCGTCCCAGAACGCTGTTGCATCTGTTCCTTCGTACATAGTGATTCCCCAACGGTCAACGATCTTAATTTCAACTTTTACAGCGTAAGTTGTTTTCAATTCAAATACATCATTTGAGCCGTCACCATTCGGAGTAAATACGTTTGGTACTTCAACTGTTGGATCAGGGAAAACACATGAACCGTCGTCAACTGTAGCCATTGGATTGTAGTTCAAAGCTTCAGGACTCGTACAACCACAAACTGCAATCGTTATTGCCTGGTAAGCTGTATCGGCACATGGACCTCTACTTGAAATCAATCGAATAACTCCATTATCTGGGTAAACCTGATTGATTGGGTTATTAAGATTTGTAGTATTCAATGTATTACCATTTCCAAAATCCCATGCGTAATTCACAGAGTTCTGGCTAGTGTTCGTAATTACAACCGACAAAGGAGTACAACCCGTTGTAGGTGTTGTTGTGAATGATGCAACCGGAGGTAACTCCACATCAACAAAGATTGAATCCATTACAGAACAAACGTTGTCTTGAATGGTAAAGATATACCAACCCGAAGGTAAGTCCTGAAGAACAGAAGCATCAATCTGATAAGAACCACCTTGTCCAGGTCCTTCCCAGTGATACAATGGCTGACCTGTCATTCCAGTACCAAGCCCCCAAACGATTCCTGTATTCTGGCAAGAAGCAGTTGGAGTGGCGTTCATTGTATCGATTGCCAATGTTTGATTCACTGTAACTGTAACAGTATCAGCTCCTGTATTTCCACAGGCATCAACAGCGAAAACATAATAGTCATAAGTTCCGTTCGCCATTCCTGGAACATAAGCAGAAGTTCCGGTTTGTCCGGCATACGACCATGTTATCGTATATGGTGCAAATCCACCACTTGCGGTTGCAGTTACCAAAATAGAGTCATTCGGACAATACACCGTAGGATTCGATTCATTAATCGGTAAATCCGGACCATCAATGATCCAAAGTGTACCTGTAGAAATAATCGTATCACCACATTCGGTAACCGTTGTTGCCGTTAATGTAACAAACTCAGGAGTTTCATCGATACCGTCTAAAATCGGACTCAACGTAAGTACAATTGAATCTTCACCAGGCAAGAAAACTACTGGATTCGGCAAGTTGTTGTAATCTGCTCCCATTGTTGCGTCACCAGAAATTCCATAAGAAACCTCTAAAGTGTCATCAATTTGAGTAAGTGGACGTGTAAAGTAGAATGTTGCATCTGTACAACCTTCGATAACCGTTGTATCGCCACCAACTGTTGCAACCGAGATATCAACCGCTTCAGAAGAGAATGAATCAGCTTCCAAGAATACACCAGAGTCATAACTCTGGTCACCAACATTACAAATCGCTAATTTGATGTGATAAGTTTGACCACATTGAACCTGAGATACAGCCGTAAATATTACAGTCGTACCATC
>CBFGNV010000129.1:0-3251 GCA_965650275.1 uncultured Fluviicola sp.
CCCTACCACGGTGACTCATTCCGTTTTTCTGTTCAGATGTCATTTCTGCGAAAGTCAATGTTTCGTTCTCCGGTACAAAAATGGGATCGTAGCCAAAACCGTTTGTACCACGTTTTTCATCAATGATCGTTCCCTCAAGTTTCCCTTCGAAAATGACTGTTTTATTGAAAATATGTAATGCGATTACTGTCAGAAAGTGGGCTGAACGAGCTGTTTTGTTGTTCAACTTTTCAAGAACCAAATTCATGTTGTCGTCTGCATTGCGCTGTTCACCTGCATAACGCGCTGAATAAACTCCAGGTTCTCCTTTCAACTTTGGAATGACTAATCCTGTATCATCCGCAAAACAAGGAATGGAGAGTTTATCGGCAAGAAATGTCGCTTTCTGAATAGCGTTTTCCTCAATGGTTGGTGACGTTTCCGGAATTTCTTCGTGGAAATCGATATCAGCAAGAGTTACGAGTTCAATTCCCGCGGGAAGAAGTGCCTTGATCTCTTTGATCTTGTTTTCGTTGGATGATGCGAAGAGGATTTTCATGAGGTAAAGATAGATATAAGACTAATAGAGTCAAGAGTCAGGACTGGAGATTTGTTTAAAACACCAGCCTGTCTGGTCTCTTACAGTCTTGACTCCAGTTTCTATCTTACCAAACTCGAAGGGCTATATCCAAACTCCGTTTTAAACGCGGTGGAAAAATGCGAGAAATTCTCAAAGCCAACTTGTAAGTAGGCATCGGATGGTTTTGTTTGTTGGTGTTTGATTAGAGAATACGCTTCAGAAAGTCGACGTTTACGCAACCATTTCTCTGGTGAATCTTGAAATGTTTTTGAGAAATCACGTTTGAAGGTAGATAAACTTCTTCCGGTTAACCGTGCGAATTCTTTCATTGGAATGTTAAACAGGAAATTCTTTTGCATAAATCCTTCCAGATCTATTTTGAACGGTTCACTGAAATCGAATAGATATTGACTAAAAAACGAATGATTCAGTTGGAGCAACAGCTCGATTGCCTCATTTGTTTTTAGTTCTGAAATTCGAGGGGTGAAGTATTCCGGTTGATCGAAATATGGAGTAATCGATTGAAAGAAACCGTGAAACAGGGATGTTGAAGGGATTTCATAAAGTGCATCACCATGAAAACGATTCTGATGAGGAATGGAATTCTTTAAGGAATAATCGCGTAAATGATCTTCAGTAATAAACAGCGTAAACGATTTGAATGGTCGACCATCATTCGTCGGATGCTTCTTCGTTTTTAACAAGGTGTTTCTTCTCAGAATTCCCATTGTTCCTTCTTCAATAAAACGAATTCCTTCAGCAGTCATCATTTCCATTCGTCCGGAAACAATGACCGTTAAAGCATGATGATGAACCAATTGTTCTGTTCCAAATTTTTCATTGTGAACACATGATAACAACAGGTTGTGCTGAAGAATATCTTCCATTACTTTGGCAATTGCGAAAGAAGAATTTTATCCATGGTTCTGTCGCCAACCCATCTGCGGAAGAATAAAGCTGGTTTTGCCATGTATCCTCCGGTATATCTTGTTTTTGGTCGTGAGGAATTCACGGCTTTTGAAACCAAACGGGAAATCACTTCAGGCTCAGCATTCTTAGCGGTGGTCTTAAAGAAAGCTTGCTTGAATTTATTGGCCATTTCACCGTATGCGGTGTTTTCTGTTGTTTTAACCAGGTTTTGATAAGCGACATCAGCCCATTCGGATTTTACACCTCCTGGTTCGATTACCACTACATCAATTCCGAATGGTGCAACTTCTGTTCTCAAACTATCGCTCATTCCTTCAACGGCAAATTTACTAGCGTGATACCAGGCTCCAAAAGGTGTGGCAATTTTTCCTCCAATGGACGAAATGTTAATGATTTTTCCGCTTTTTTGTTTGCGCATTGCAGGAAGAACCAATTGTGTCATTCTCGCTAACCCAAAAACATTCACTTCAAACTGACGCTTAGCTTCTTCCATAGAAACCTCTTCAACGGTTCCGTAAGATCCATAGCCGGCGTTGTTTACCAATACGTCAATTCTGCCTTCTTTTTCGATAATTTGGTTTACACATTGCTGCATCGATTCGTCGTTCGTAACATCGAGCGTAATGGTTTTAACATTGAAGTTGTTAAGCTCGTTCAGCAATTCAACTCTACGGGCTGCTCCGTAAACAATATGTCCTTCTTTGGCAAGATCACGGGCAAATACTTTACCCATTCCTGATGATGCTCCTGTTATTAAAATGACTTTTTTCATGATTTCAATTTTATATTGCAAAGTTGAAGCATTTCTAAAGTAATCATTTTGGTCAGAAGCTCAAATTATTTTGTTCAGGAGTTCAATGTCCTCCCTTGAGGGAGGGTTGGGAGGGTGGTTGCAGTGTTTTCTCTTCTACTCACCGAGGGAGATTAAATCCTCATCACATTTTTTCACTCAACTCCTTAACCTTTTCCATTCCTAGTGGAAATTTCTCACTCATGTATTTGATGTGCTCTTTTGTGCAATCTACTTCTGCTTTCAATTGGTGCTTTCCATTTCCCAGATCGTGAATATGATACATCTCGATACAACCTGTCCATTGCTCTGCTGCTTCATCAATCGGTTGTTCTTTATTCTCCTTCATTTCTCCAATGTGCTGAAAAACCACATTATTGGGTTCTTTAATGAAAATGATATCGCTATACATTCCGCTTCCATCAGGAGCCATGAAGTGAATTCGATTTCCTTTTTCCAACTCACCAGTGTAGTAAGAACCTTCACAAAATGGAGTTGTCCAAATTTTGTAGGATTCTTTGTTCCACATCGAATTCCAGATCTTGTCAGCTGAAGAGTTGATTTCAATCTCGAATTTCAGGCGCTCAATTCCAACGAGGAAATTGCGAAGATTGCCTTTTACAATTACGTCCCAACCCATTTGGTAATTCTCTGGTTTGAAATTATCGCCTGCATCTGCAAAAGTTTCCAATCCAGTATGGGTTAAGGTTACGCTGCAGTTTTCTTCATTTTCGTCAATCGTCCAGGTAACAACAGAAGAACCTTTCGATTCATTTGGATGAGTCCATGTGTGTTGGAACAGTTTTCCTTCAACACAATCCAAAACCTCGCAGCGATGCAAATATTGTTTTGCCTCAGATTCGTAGAAATCGAATGATTGCCCAACTTCTGTTGTGAAATCCGGAATATCGAAATACCAAATCTTTTGTTTCGATTTTTCTGTAAGCGCTTCCCAAATTTGTTGGGACGTTG
>CBFGNV010000130.1:0-2946 GCA_965650275.1 uncultured Fluviicola sp.
TCTTTTGAAAATCAAAGGTTTTTCTTCTTGAAGTTTATGTTTTAGCCTAAGATTTGGTTTTTGAGATTTCAATGATTTACCTCAACAACCTAATCGTATGCCTCAACGCTTTCTTCCCATCAACCTTATCATGACCCGGAACGACAATCTTCACCTTTCGATACTTCTTCTTTAGATTCTTCGCTGCGATTGGCCACATTCCTAGATTAGCATCGCTCAAATTCCCTAAATCTGTGGCTTCAACCGATTTTATAAAACAACCACCTGCCATCAATCTTTCAGAAGGAAAATAAACGATAATATTGTCTGGTGTGTGACCAGCTCCAGGAAAATAGGTTTCAAATGTCACTCCTCCAATGAGGAAAGTGGTGTCTGCTGTAAAAGTGTATTCCGCTTGGGGCTTGTTGTTTTCTCGACAAAGATTCTTCGTTGCTCGAGTAGAGTAGGTTGAAATTCCTTGCTTTGCGTAAAATTCTAAGCCACCAGATCTGTCCTCATGCCAATGGGTAGCAATAACAAAAACTACATCCTGATTCCATTTTGTTTTTATGGAATCCAAAAGCGGTTGGAATTGTGTTGTGTCCCAGGGAGAATCAATCATTATTGCTCCAGCATTGGTCAAACGAATGATGCCGTTTGCAGAGATTTTATTTCCCTTGTACGTATTGTAGGTTGTATACATGTAAGCACTATCTGCCAATTTTTGAAATTCCAGTTGGGAAAATCCATGTGATGAAATAGTGAACAGAACAAAAGAAAGAAAGCATTTCATCACATAAAAATAAAGAATAATTCTCTGCTTAAGAAGGTGCCTTTTATATCTGGATTTATAAATCCTTTTTTGGGTAACATTAGTGTTTAAAAATACCATTTACGAATAAAAAAGGTATATTTATAAACTAAATTCCTGGAATGAATTATAGTTTACTAAAAGATATTATTGATTTGTTTGAAGATTTCAATCGGGTTGGGAATACTAAATTCGAGAATAATCTTGATGGATTTCAGAAATGGATTGTTTCGAAACATTCTGAAAAGCCCGAATTTCATGCGAATCTTGATTGGGAAGGAAAGTCAAACGGAAGAACTGCTGAAAGTGCTATTTCAACGAAATTGGTTCATTTAAACCGATATGCGAAGATTTATTCTAAAGCTGCTATTCATAACTCTGAATTTTCAACTCAAGATGAGTTTGTTTATTTGATTCAACTAAATGCTGTTGGTTCGTTAACAAAAATGGATCTGATTAAGAAAAACATTCAGGAAAAGGCAGTTGGTGTGCAAATCATTAATCGCTTAATTAAAAGAGGTTGGGTAGAGCAGTGTGATTCAAATTTAGATAGGCGAAGTAAGATTATTTCCATTACCCCATCTGGATTGGCAGAATTGGAGAATCACATGGATAAAATTCGATTGGCCACCACCATAGTTTGCGGAGATTTAAATGCTCAAGAGAAGTTTCAGTTGCTTGAATTACTTACAAGATTGGATCATTTTCATCAAAATGTTTTTCAAACACCGTTATCGAATCAGGAATTACTTCAGTTTGTTAATGAAAATCATTTATTACAATGAGAAGGCGAATTGCAATTATAGGTTCAGGTTTCTCTGGAATGTCCGCAGCAGCCTACGCAGCGAAGGATGGACACATTGTTCATGTGTATGAAAAACATGCAATTCCAGGAGGTAGAGCTCGACAGTTTAAAACGGAAAACGGATTCACCTTCGATATGGGACCAAGCTGGTATTGGATGCCCGACGTAATTGATCAGTTTTTCGCTGATTTTGGACACAAAACTTCTGACTTTTATCAATTAATCTCCTTGAATCCGCAATTTGAAATGGTGTTTGGTGAAGAGTCCGTGCAGGTGCCCGAGAACATGGATGAAATGCGTTTACTCTTTGAAAAAATAGAACCAGGTTCAGGGAAACAGCTGGATAAATTCATGAAATCGGCTAAGCTAAAGTATGATATTAGCATGAACGACTTTGTAAATAAACCGTGTCATTCTTGGTTTGAATTTGCATCAGTTCGTATACTGAGAAGTTTATTGAATCTAAATTTATTGAGCAACTTCAGAAAGTATGTAGCAAAGTATTTTAAAAACCAAAAAATCCGGACATTGATGGAATTCCCAGTCATTTTTCTGGGCGCATCACCTAGTGAAATTCCAGCTTTATATAGCTTAATGAACTATGGTGGATATGCCCTAGGAACTCATTATCCTACTGGCGGATTCTACGAATTGGTAAAAGCAATGCATCAGATTTGCGAGAATCAGGGTGTAGAATTTTATTTCAATTCCAACGTGGATGGATTTTCAGTTTCGGGATCAACAGTAGGCTCTATTTGGGTGAACGGAGAAACAAAGAATTATGATGTTGTTATTGCGTCTTCAGATTATCACCACACCGAACAATTGCTACCGGAACTCTACAGAAATTATTCTCAAAACTATTGGAAATCACGTGTGTTTGCTCCGTCTTGTTTGATTTACTATTTAGGAATCAATGAGAAGATTCCAAATTTGAATCACCATACACTCTTTTTCGACCATGATTTGGATAAACACATCGACGCCATTTATAAGGATAAAAAATGGCCGGATGAACCATTGTTTTATGTGTGCTGTCCTTCTAAAACGGATAAAAATGTTGCACCTGAAAACCAGGAAAACCTCTTCCTATTGCTTCCTTTAGCAAATGACATTATAGATAATGAAGAGATTAGACGTAGTTATTTGTTACGTATGTTGAGTCGTTTGGAGGAAAAAACAGGAGCAACAGATCTGAAATCCAAATTGATTTATGAGCGTAGTTATTGTGTAGAAGATTTTAAACAAGATTACAACGCCTACGGAGGAAATGCATATGGGCTGGCAAACACTTTAAAACAAACAGCGGTTTTAAAACCTTCAATTCGTAATAAAAAATTGAAAAACTTAT
>CBFGNV010000131.1:0-2630 GCA_965650275.1 uncultured Fluviicola sp.
TGAGTTTATTTGATTTACACCCTGAAGAATTTCTTGACAAAAGTTCCCGCATTGTAGCAGATGTATGGGAAAAAGGCGGAATGATCTATTCTGATATTCCGTTTCAAACCAAATCGGGTCGGTTAATTCCGGTGGAATGCTCTGCAAAGGTTGCCCCTTTCGATGGAAGACCGGCAATTGTGATCTATGCACGTGATATCTCAGAACGTCTTCGAATGGAAAGCGAAATCAACGTTCAGCGAAAGATCATTGATGAAAAAAGTAAAGACATTCAGGATAGTATTGAATATTCAAAGCGCATCCAGCGTTCCATTTTGATGGAGCAGGAATCATTGAAAGAATATGCATCTGATTCTTTTATTTTCTTTAGTCCGAAAGATGTGGTGAGTGGCGATTTCTATTGGTTCTCGCAGGTAAAAGCATTGGGAAATCCCAGTGAAAATTCTGATGGAAAACACAAACCGGGTTCAGATATACTTGTTGTTGCTGCCGTTGACTGCACCGGACATGGTGTTCCAGGAGCCTTCATGTCGATTATTGGAAACTCATTGTTGAATCAATCGCTGAACAATTTAAGTATTACATCCGCAGCTAAAGCATTGGATTTTGTGAACGATGAGCTAAAAAAGAGCTTGAACAACAATTCGCTGGAAACACCTTTGAAAGATGGAATGGATATGGCGCTCTGTACTATTGATTTCGAAAATTTATACGCAGAATATGCCGGAGCAAACAATCCGCTTTACATTGTTCGTGATAAGGAATTGATTCAATTTAACGCCGACAAACAAGCAATTTCTGCATCTATTGAAATTCAATCCCAGCCGTTTAGCAATACTCCAATTGATCTGAAAAAGGGTGATTGTTTGTATTTGTTCACAGATGGTTTTGCAGATCAGTTTGGTGGTGAACATTTGGAAGGCGGAAAACCAGGCGGAAAAAAATACCTCTACAAACGTTTCAAGGAATTATTGGTTGAGATTTCGAATGAACCAATGGTTAAGCAACGTGAATTACTTTCAACTGCATTTGAATCATGGCGTGGACCGATTGAACAGATCGATGACGTTTTGGTAATCGGAATTCGCGTCTAAGAAAGGTTCAAAAGTTTATCGAGCAAAGTCGAGATATTTTGAACTCTTTTTGAACTCTTTTATCCATGTTTTCATAACTTTAAACATATGAAGAGCAAAATATGGAATTTAGTGGCAATATTGGCATGTGGAACATTCGCCGTAAGCTGTTATTTTTCTGAAAAGCCCAAAAGCTACGCATACGATTTCCACTCTCCGAAATCAACCATTATTTTGCCTGATACCTTGCGTGAAATTTCGGGAGTTACATGCATTGACTCACTTACGCTTGGATGTATTCAGGATGAAAACGGAATTCTCTTCATTTATGATTTGGTGAATCGAGAGATAAAGAATCAGTTTACCTTTGAAATGGATGGCGATTACGAAGGTTTGGCTAGAGTAAATAACGACATGTATGTTCTTCGCAGTGACGGGGCCGTTTTTGAGATCAACAACTTTCAATCGCCTAATTACTCAACTACAACTCACCAAACTCAAATTCCGGCACCAAACAATGAAGGATTTTGTTACGACAAAGCGAATAACCGCTTGTTAATTGGCTGTAAGGGAAAATTAGGGAAAGGAAAAGAATTCAAGGATTTACGTGCGATCTACGGGTTTGATCTGAATGAAAAGATAATTAGTGAAAAACCAGTTTTCGAATTCAATGTCAAGGATTTAAAGGAGTATGCTGAAAAGCACAACCTTGACATTTCTTACAAAGAGAAGAAAAATTCGAAAGAACCCGACATTAAATTCATGATTTCAGGATTATGCATTCATCCTATCACCAAAGAATTATACATCTTATCAGCCGCAGATCATTTGTTGTTTGTTTATGACATGAAAGGTCAACTAAAGCATATGGAAGTGCTGAAAAAACATTTATTCAATAAAGCCGAAGGTTTGGCGTTCACACCTGATGGCTCGCTCTATATTTCAAATGAAGGTCAAGACAAACATCCTACACTTTTAGAATTCAACTACTCAAAATAAAACGATGAAAGCACCATTAGTAAACACCATAGAAGAATACATTAATTCATTTCCTGAAGAAATTCAAAACCACTTAAAAACAGTTCGTGACTGTGTGAAGAAAACCGGTCCGGAATTGGTTGAAAGCATCAGTTATGGAATGCCAGCTTACAAATACAAAGGAAAACCAGCCGTTTACTTTGCCGGTTATAAAGGTCATATTGGTTTTTATGCAACTCCAAGCGGACACGAAGCTTTCGCAAAAGAACTTTCGAAATACAAACAAGGAAAAGGGTCAGTTCAATTTCCGTTGACAGAAACAATGCCGTTGAAGTTGATTGAGGATATCGTGAAGTTCAGGATTGCGTTGATTGATGATAAAAACACATAGTCTTCGGTCCTCAGAATTGGTTTATTAAACACATAGGAACGTAGTTAATTGCTCATAGAGAGCATAGTTACTCATTGATTGAAATTAAATTCAATGCTCACCTTTTTATTTTCAATAGGGTTGTTTGTCACTATGTTTCGGATAGGTATCTATGTGGTTAAATCTTGTGTCTCAAACTCCAACACCGG
>CBFGNV010000132.1:0-2323 GCA_965650275.1 uncultured Fluviicola sp.
AAGAAAAATCCAGATGTATTTGAGTTGATACGCGCTAAATGTAATCAGGTCAGCACGCTTTCTTTCGAAGTTTCAGCAATTACGCGTAACCTCACTTCAGGTTATCACCGCGATTTTCAATTGTTGAAAGAACCGCTTTTTCGAGCAATTGACTTAACAGCAGATTGCCTTCAGACGCTGCGTTTCATGATGAGTCAACTTGAAGTTTCAAGTGATTTGATGGAAAATCCCTTGTATTCGTCTGTTTACTCTGTTGATGCAATTAAAACCTTGGTGGATGCAGGCGTTCCCTTTCGAGATGCATATCTGCAGGTGGGAAAAGAAATTGAAGCTGGAAAAGTATTGAAATGCTCTTTGGAAAAAACAACCCACATTGGGAGTTTGGATAATTTACGAATCGACTTGATTCGTGATAAGTTGAACTATTGAATTGAACCGAATTGAAAAAAGGTTGTATCGGGAAACAAAACATTTTATGAAAACTCAGTTTCTACTTCTACTCGGTTCCATTTTCGTTCTCGGATCTTCACATGCACAACAAGGATATTCTTCTGGTACAGTAGCCATGCTTGAAAGTGAGTACTACGAAAATTATGTCAATGGAAAGGATTTATCCAAAGAACAAAAGGAGCAATATCGTACTGGAGCATTGAAAGTGATTCTAGCCGATAAAATAGTTCCTGAAGAGATCCTGAATTATCATCGTCATCTGATTGCGATGCCAGAAAAAGGTCAGAAAGTGAACTTGGTTCCTGAGATTACCGAGCATCCGTTGTTACAGAATCATTATTTAATGCAGTTGGGAATTGCAAGTGACACTGTTATTCCACAAAATCGACAGCCAACTGGAATTATGTATGTGCTCGATATTAGCGGTTCAATGGGTGACGGAAAGTTGGAAAGAGCCAAGGAAGCTATTCTTGCTAGTTTGGAACGTATGTATCCTACTGATTATTTTGGGATTACCTTGTTTGATGATCAGGCGCAGGTTTTGATTCCGTACGAACTATTCGGCTCCCGAAAAAAAGAAATTATTGGTAAGATCAAGGACATTAACACTCGTGGCGGGACAAATATTCTTTCCGGATTAGATTTGGCAATTGATCGCATGATGACGGATAGGTTTCCTGACCATGCGAAATCAATCTTATTACTTACTGATGGAAACACCAATGTGGGAGTAACGCAAAAAGAAGAATTGATCAAACAGTATCAAAATAAAACCGAGAATGGTATTCGTATTACAACCATGGGAATTGGTATTGACTTGCATCAGGATTTATTGCGTGATCTTTCAGAACAAACACATGGACAATTCCATTACATAGAGCGTTATGAAGACATTGAAAAAACCTGCGTAAAGGAATTTGGAAGTTTGGCATTTCCAATTGGAAAAGAAGTAATGTTGAGTGTTGCCATTCCAGCTTGCTTTAATGTGAAACAAGTTTACGGTGCAAGTAATTGGGTGATGAAAGATGGAGTTATTCAAATTCCGTTAATGGATATCAATTACTTCTTAACCCAGGTCGTAGTGATTGATCTGGAGTTGAATTCTGAAGTGAAAATGGATACGAAAAATCTTACTGCAAGTTTGTCGTACACCAACTATACAGAAGGTACACCAGAAAAAATTGAGCGTGGTACACAGAATATTGCTTCAGATAATTCGCCTCTTTATAACGACCTTATGAAGAACTTTCTGATTGCGCACTGGGCAGTTGAGTTGAGAAATATGTCAGAAGCTTATACTGTTAACCAGGATGAAAAGATACTTCAACAAAAAGTAGAGGAAATGTTGAATAATCCGGTACTTGGAGGCAAGAAAATCAATTCGGATGAAGATGTATTGCGTATGAAAAAAGTGTTTGATAAGCTTTCGGTACTTGTCAGTTAATGTCAAATTCATCCGCCTTAACATGCGTTAACAACAGAAGTATTTCTTTTCACAGAATAAGATGGTATGTTTGGTTTCGTTAATCTATAGACTATGAAGAAATTAGCAATACTTGCAATCGCATTTTTCGGAACAACTGCTGCTTTCGCTCAAACAGAGAAAAGAGTAGAGAAGGTCGAGAAAAAGGAGGTAAAGAAAGAAGTGAAAATGGAAGATGTGAATGGGGAGAAAACGCTTACCATCATTACATCGGAAAATGGAAAAGTGACCGAAGAAGTTTACAAAGGCGCTGATGCTGAGAAGAAACTGAGTGAAATGCAAAGCTCAATGAAATCTGATAAAATCACTCAAGACGTTGAAGTAACTGATGAAAATGGTGTGAAAACTGTGAAGATCATCAGAAACGAAAACGGAAAAGTGACCGAAGAA
>CBFGNV010000133.1:0-2086 GCA_965650275.1 uncultured Fluviicola sp.
TGATCACTGAATTGGAAACAGCTAAGAAAAATGGTAAAGTAACTGCTTCGTTGTACGCGAAGTTGCAACGTGAAAATGAAACGTTACGTGCAATTATGCGTGATTACGTTCGTCAAATTGACGAGTTGAATACGAAAAACGTTCAATTGTCTACAGACTTGGATAAAACTACAGCCGAGTTGACAGATACGAAAGTTGAACGCGATCAGTTCAAAGATGATGCAGCTACACAAAAAGCGAAAGTAGATGTTGCTGCGAAGTTGAAAGCTTACGGTTTCAATTCTACAGGTCAACGTATGAAAATGAATGACACACCAGAACCTACGACAAAAGCGCGTAACTGTGTGCAGGCAATTTCATCATTTACTATTGGAGAAAATGATATCGCTGAAGCAGGTCAACGTGTACTTTACCTTCAAATTACTGATCCTTCAGGAAAAGTGCTTCAAGGTAGAAGTGGTGGATCTGATAACGGTGTAGTTTACTCTGCAAAACGTGAAGTTCAATACGGTAATAAAGCATTAGATGTATCAATCTATTACGATTTCAACGGTGAAGAGCCGACAGCTGGATCGTACAAGGTTAAAATTTATTGTGATGGTTCTGTAATTGGAACGGACGCATTTAGTTTAAAATAGTTAGTTTTGTAAAGTGCTCAGTGTGAAGCTGAGCACTTTTTTTATTTTTAGGTAATGACAAATATTTTTATTGCTAATCTGGACTGGGAAATCACGTCTGAAGATTTGAAAGTAACGTTTTCCGCGTTTGGTGCTGTGCATTTAGCTCATGTAGTTTTTGATGCTAAAACAAAACAATCAAAAGGTTTCGGATACGTTGAAATGGAAAGTGCAGAAGAGGCAATTGCTGCTATTCAAGCATTGAACGGTTTTGAAGTCAATGGAAGAAGTTTAGATGTAAAGATCGCTTCACCAAAATCAAACAGACCAAAACCCGAAGACAAACCAAAGAAAACATTCCAAAAGAAACCTTTCCAGGGTGGTGGCGGACAGCGCAACTTCAATGGTCCACGTCAAGGTGGTGGAGGCGGTGGATACCGTTCTAATAATTCTGGAGGTGGAGAACGCAAACCGTGGAATTCTGAAGGTCAAGGCGAGAGAAAGCCATGGAATTCAGGCGGACAAGGTGGTGAGCGTAAACCTTGGAATTCTGATAGACCAAGTGGAGAACGTAAACCATGGAATTCAGAAGGACAAGGAGAAAGAAAGCCGTGGAACTCGGAAGGACAGAGCGGTGAAAATAAACCATCATCTTCAGAAGGAAGTTCAGATTCTGGAGAAAGAAAATTAAGACCACGTAGAACAAAAGAGTAATTAAGCATGTCAGAAGCTGTTGATCAAGGTCACGTACACACGTCGATAGATGATAAAGGTGTTGGAACAATCGAGTTTGGACACCCAATGAGTAACTCACTTCCCGGAAAAATTTTGCGTTTACTAGCAGAAACAATTACCGAGATGGGAAACAATCCGGAAGTTAAGGTAATTGTTCTTCGATCTGCTGGCGATAAGGCATTCTGTGCCGGAGCTAGTTTTGATGAATTAATTGCAATTGATAACCTGGAAACAGGGAAGGTTTTCTTCTCTGGATTTGCTCAGGTCATCAACGCTTGTAGAAAATGTCCGAAATTAATCATTGGACGTGTTCAGGGTAAAGCTGTTGGTGGTGGAGTAGGAATTGCTTCTGCAGTTGACTATTGTTATGCAACGCGTTATGCTGACGTAAAGCTTTCTGAATTGGCAGTTGGAATCGGACCATTTGTGGTTGGACCAGCTGTTGAGCGTAAGATTGGACTTTCCGCTATGTCTCAGTTGGCAATTAACGCTACAGAATGGCGTACTGCAGATTGGGCAATGAAAAAAGGATTGTATACCGATGTTTTTGAAACTGAAGATGATATGGATGAAGAAATTCTTCGTTTGTCGACACAGTTGGCAAAATCAAGTCCGGAAGCAATGGCTGAATTGAAAAAAGTGTTCTGGCAAGGAACTGAACATTGGGATCAGTTGTTGGTTGAAAGAGCCGGAATCAGTGGAACATTGGTTTTATCTGATTTCACTGTGAATGC
>CBFGNV010000134.1:0-2066 GCA_965650275.1 uncultured Fluviicola sp.
AATCCAAATAAGTTGGATTTTTCAGTGTACTTTGAGTTAATTCACCATTAAGTTTTACACCAGCTTTTTCTGCTGAAATCTCAATGATGCTAAGCGCATTTTTTTTGCAATACTCATCAAAACCAGCGCCTGCCACATTCTCTTGCTGTACCGTTTTAGTAGTCTGAGAATATGAAACACTACCTATAGCTGTGCTGCAAACGAATAAGAGAATAAATTTCATAGTTATTTAGTTTGTTGTTAAGACTTGGTAAACTTTAAATAAGTTGCACGCTTCGTTCAAAACTAATGAAAAAAAAAGGGGCTGAAAGCGAATTAAAACCGCTAGTTTTGCACCGAGATAATTTGAAAAATGGAGATTCAACAATTACAAGCAATTGCTAGTCAAGTGCGTAGAGACATCGTTAGAATGGTTGCAGGAGCAAATTCGGGTCACCCCGGAGGTTCACTTGGCTGCGCAGATTTTTTAACCGTACTGTATTTTCAACAAATGAAACACAATCCGGATTCGTTTTCAATGGACGCAATCAATGAGGATGTGTTTTTCTTGTCTAATGGACATATCTCTCCCGTTTGGTATAGTATTTTGGCTCGTGCCGGATACTTCAATCCAGAAGAACTTGGAACATTCCGTAAGCTGAATAGTCGTTTACAAGGACATCCTTCTACGGATAAAAAGATTCCAGGAGTTCGTATGGCTTCCGGTTCTCTTGGACAAGGATTGTCAAACGCTTTAGGAACTGCACAAACAAAGAAGCTAAACGGTGATAAAAGCATCGTTTACACACTTCATGGTGATGGAGAGCTTCAGGAAGGTCAAATTTGGGAAGCTGCTATGTATGCCGCAGCAAACAACGTAGACAATATTATCTCTACCATAGATTACAACGGAAGACAAATTGACGGCGATGTTGACCAGGTACTTTCTTTAGGTGATCTTGCTGGTAAATGGCGCGCTTTTGGTTGGGAAGTTCTTGAAATGGACGGACACAACATTGAAGAAATTGTTGCAACGCTTGAAAAAGCAAAGTCAATGACGTGTAACAAAAAGCCTGTTATGATCATTATGAGGACAGAAATGGGGCAAGGAGTTGATTACATGGTTGGTTCACATAAATGGCACGGAGTTGCTCCAAATGCTGAACAATTGCAACTTGCTCTTGATCAATTGGAAGAGACTATCGGAGATTATTAATGCATGAAATTGAATAGAATACTAATATTGTTTTTCTTTTTGAGTGTTGCCAATTTTGGGAGCGCACAGGAATTGACACGTATTTTATTCATTTTTGATGCCTCCAATTCAATGAACGCAAAATGGGGTTCTACCCAAACCCGTTTTGAAGCTGCGAAAGAAGTCCTGATAAAATCAGTGGATAGTATTAAAGGTGCTGAGAATCTTGAAATCGCTCTACGCGTATACGGACATCAAAGTCCAATTACAACTACATATCAGGATTGTAACGACACAAAGTTGGAAGTTCCGTTTGCAAAGGACAATTACGAAACCGTTAAAAATAGAATTAAGACGCTTTCGGCCAAAGGAACAACACCTATTGCACGTTCTTTGGAAGCAGCAGCAGGCGATTTCCCCGATACTAAGGCAAGAAACGTGATTATTCTAATAACTGATGGATTAGAAGCATGTGATAATGACCCATGTATTATTGCTGCAAAACTGCATGAAAAAGGTGTTACAATTACTCCTTTCGTTATTGGTTTAGGGTTGGATCTCTCCTATCTGGATCAGTTCAAGTGCATTGGTTACTATTCTGAAGCCGAAACAAAAGATGCTTTTAAACGAGTTATCAAAGATGTTCTGGGAAAGGCAATGGTGAATACAACTGTTCAGATAAACCTTAACGATATCTATAAAAAACCAACAGAAACTGATGTTACCATATTCTGTTATAAGGCTGGGACGAAAGAACTGAAATACACTTTTGAACACACAATCAATAAATGGGGAAATCCTGATACATTGGTGATGGATCCGAATATGTCTTATGATTTTGTTGTGAATACCATTCCAATAGTTGAGTTGAAAGGTGTTGTGTTGAAAAAGA
>CBFGNV010000135.1:0-2030 GCA_965650275.1 uncultured Fluviicola sp.
CAACCCAGCTTCTATTCACACTGCTGTGTTTTGAGCGTGAAGATGCAAAGTACATTTTTCCGTTTACTACGAAGGGAGCGAAATCCTCTTGCTCTGTATTCAAATCGAGGTTCTTTACCTGAATTGCCATTCCTTTTTTGGAAAATTCCGCCAGTGATTCATTCAATAATTCGAAACGCGCCAAATCTTCGTTTTCAGGATTGAGCTGTCCGTAGATCTTCATCTCGGCTTCGGCCTGACTGTACTTCTGATTTTTCATCAGAATGCGGGCATACTCCAAATGATCATTCGGAATTCGATCCGGCTGTGTACACAATTGACTGAAATAAAATTCGGCTTTCTGCGTATCACCAATTCGGTCATAACTTTCGCCCAGTTTTCGAAGCACGTTTGCATCTTTTTTCTGAACGCTTTCCAGTTTATCAACAGCTGCATAATAGTCATAACTGTTGAAATTCCTCACTCCAAGCACCTCAGCCTTTTCCTGCGCAAAGCAAAAGCCAGAAACGAGAAACGTATATAGTATAATGGTTTGTCTTTTCATGGCTAAAAGTATCTAGGTGATTTAATCTTCGTTTCCTTGTTGAAAATGCAATCGTAGCGAAGCATGATCTCGTGACTTCCGGCGTTATAAGCTCCGGTTTGCAATCCAGTTGACCAATCGTAAGAATAGCCTAACATGAACTGTTCAGAAACCTGCACTCCAGCCAGAATTCCAATTCCGTCTCCAACACGATAATTTGCACCGAGGCTAAACATGTTGTTCATCAAAAACGTAGCTGTTATGTCAACCTGCATCGAACTGTTTTCCACCGCTTTCAGCAAGGCCGTTGGTTTGAATTTCAAATTCGGAGATAAGTCAAACATTGCTCCTGTAATGAAATACCAGTGACGGCGCTGTCCGGCTGCATTGGCATAAATTGCAGTATCGCTTTTGAAGAACTTGTTTTCCAGAATACTTGGTGTAGAAAAACCAGCATAGAAGTTGGTTGAACTGAAGTAAAGTCCGGCACCAACATTCGGCAGCATTTTCCCATTGAGGTTTCTGTTGAACGAATCATCGCCATCATCCTGAACATTCAGATTGGTAAGATCTGCTGAGAAGCTGTTGAATCCACCTTTCAAACCGAAAGAAAGTCGTGCATTTTGTGAAACCCGCATGCGGTATGCGAAATCGATAAATGCCGAAGTGGAATTTGTTGGCCCAATCTTTTGGTTCAGAATACTTCCGCCAATTCCAATATTCTTGGAAGCAATGGGCGAATGAATCGTCAAGTTCTGAGAATTGGGTGCTCCACTGAATCCTACCCATTGGAAACGACCAATAGCAGTTGCAGTAAGCGCATCACGACTTCCGGCATAAGCAGGATTTATAGCGAGCGTGTTGTACATATAATGCGTGAACATTTGTTCCTGTTGTGCATTAATTGTTGTTGCCACCAATGTGCAACCTATGAGATATATTATTTTTTTCATGACTAGCGCGTTAAGTAGATGTAACCAGTATGTGCTTCTTCACCGTTTCCAAGGTCTAGAATGTAGAAGTATGTAGCTTCCGACAATTCATCACCTGTCATCATTCCATCGTTCTGTCTACCATCCCATTCATTGTTATATGGTGCAGCTTCGAACACAATTCCTCCCCATTGATTGAAGATTTTCAATGAATGATTTGGATAGTTTTCCAGTCCATTGATCACGAACAGGTCGTTCTTACCATCACCGTTCGGTGAGAATCCATTTGGAATATCCAATCCTTCCGTACAAGCCACACTGTTCGGATTGGGATCACATGGATCTAAAGGATCTGTTCCATTATCAACTTCCCAGCCATCAAGGAATCCATCACCATCAGTGTCACCAATTGTTGGATCAGTTCCGTTCAGAACTTCTCCCGGATATGGTAAACCATCACCGTCTTCATCACAAGTTGGACTTGTATTCAACGGATCACATGGATCTAACGGATCTGAAGTTCCTGTTGGTGTGTAAGGAGTTGATGGGTCATTGACTCCAAGCACTTCTTCACC
>CBFGNV010000136.1:0-1837 GCA_965650275.1 uncultured Fluviicola sp.
ATAAACAGGTGAATTGGAAAAGGGGTTGTCTTGCGGGATAGTTCCATCTTCGTTAGTACGAAGTATTTTTCCTGCCAGAGAATCCAAGTCCTGCGATAGTTCTGGAATTGAAGCATCCCCGGTTGATACGTATAGTTTGCCGTCCGGACCGAACTTTATGCGTCCACCGTCCCTATATTCGTCACCCGGAATTCCATCGAGTATTGTTTTTGAATCGATTATTCTGTTGTTGCTTTCCGTAAGCATCAAGACTTTATTGAACAAGCCCGTGCTGTTTGAATAAGTGTAATAAACATAAAACAAATGATTTTGTGTAAAATTTGGATGTAATGTGAGACTTAGTAAACCAGCATCCCCTATATTTTCGGCCTTTATGTCACCTACAGGTTCTGTTAAAAGCGTTCCATTGTCAACAACTCTAATACTTCCTCGTTTTTCTGAAACGAAAATTCGTCCATCCTTTGAAATATCGATAGACCTTGGAGCCTGTAGCCCCTCCGCAATAATTTCCACTCCACTGGAATTTGTCAAATTACTCAAATTCGATACTGGTGCAGGTAATGGCACCAAAGTTTCAGAGGGAGAAAACTTCATGGTTAAAATGCTTACGATGATAACCAGTGCCGAAGGGATAACAAGCTTAATTAGCTGTCTTCTTTCCATAGGCTCGATTAGGTTTGATTTTTTATAATTCTATTCAATTCTTTGTTAGTTAAATCAAGAATGGGTTGTCGCAATTACCTTACATTGCCCCAGCTTACCTTACTTTACATTACTTTACACTGCCTTGCCTTACAAACGTAACGCAGATGAGGAGATTTGAACTCCTGCTCGCCCGAAGGCGAATCGGCTTTCTTTCGGCCTGACTCAAGGCCGACGCATTATTGTGTTCTTAAACCTAACAAATTTAAGAAGACCACTCTGCCACATCTGCTTGAATTTCTTGGAATATTTCTTATTTTTATTTGTTTAAATGCTAAATGAGTGGCTCAAGTTGCTTTGGTTATGAATAGCATTATTATTTCGGTACCATACTTGTAAATAGTCTAGTGAATAAACTCATGATACCAATTAATAAACCACAGATTGATGATGAAGAAAGGCAAGAAATTCTCAAGGTACTTGATGAGGGAATTTTAACGTCAGCTTCTAACTTTGGCGGTAAGAGGGTTCAGGATTTTGAAAGATTGTTGGCAGATTTTTTACATGTCAAACACGCAATTGCAGTGAATTCTGGCACTGCCGCTTTACATGCTTCAATTCTTGCCGCAGGCATAAAAGAATCAGACGAAATTTTGATTCCCTCATTTACATTTGTTGCAACGGCAAATTCCGTAGCATGCACAGGAGCCAAACCTGTCTTTGTAGATATTGAAAAAGATACCTATACAATGAATCCTCTTGATTTAGAAAACAAGATTACGAAAAAAACAAGGGCAATAATGCCAGTTCACCTTTACGGTCATCCCGCCAAGATGGATGAAATAAAAGAAATCGCAAACAAACATTCCATAATCGTAATCGAAGACGCTTGCCAATCTCTAGGATCGACGTATGATGGAAAGCAGACGGGCACACTTGGTCAGATGGGTTGTTTTAGCATGTATGCTTCCAAAGTATTGACTTCAGGAGAAGGCGGAGCAATTACTACTGATAGTGATGAGTTTGCAGAAAATCTCAGGATGATAAGGAATCATGGAATGGTAAATGGATATGATACGCGAATAATTGGATTCAATATGCGATTACCCGAAATTTCGGCAGCTATCGCAAAAACTCAGATGAAAAAGATTCAATCCATGTTGGACAAGAGGGCCAGTAACGCAAGAAAACTAGG
>CBFGNV010000137.1:0-1729 GCA_965650275.1 uncultured Fluviicola sp.
ATTCGCAGTGATCTGCAACGCAACGTGCATAATTGTTTCAACACGAACAGGATCAGTTTTCACCAATTTCCACGGTTCATTATCCGCCAAATATTTGTTTCCAATTCGAGCTAAAAGCATTGCCTCAGCCTGTGCATCACGCAATTTATATTGATAAACCAAATCTGCAATTCGTTGCGGAATGGCTTTCATTTCGTCCAATACCTGTTGATCTGCTGTTGTCAACTCACCACAAGCTGGAACTTTTCCTTCGTAATATTTTTGAGTAAGAACCAAGGCTCTGTTCACAAAGTTCCCAAGAATGTCAGCCAATTCGTTGTTTACACGCGCTTGAAATTCTTTCCAGGTAAACTCGGCATCCTTTGTTTCAGGAGCGATACATGTCAACGTATATTTCAACTCATCAATCTTATCCGGATAACGCTCCAAATATTCGTGTAACCAAACCGCCCAATTGCGAGATGTTGAGAATTTATCGCCTTCCAAATTCAGGAATTCGTAAGCCGGAACATTGTCTGGTAGAATAAATCCGCCATGACCTTTCAATAGAATTGGGAAAATGATAGAATGGAAAACAATGTTGTCCTTACCAATGAAATGAACCAATTTACGTTCTTCATTGCACCAGTAATCTTTCCAATCTTTGTTGTTATCCAGAGCCCATTGCTTGGTTGCCGAAATATATCCGATTGGTGCATCCAACCAAACGTAAAGTACTTTTCCGTCAGCATTTGGAAGTGGAACCGGAACTCCCCAGTCTAAATCGCGCGTCATTGCACGCGGATGAAGACCTCCATCAATCCAACTCAAGGATTGTCCAATCACCTGATTTCTCCATTCTTTAGGATTGTGCTGTTGTTTTCCATCCAATATTCCTTCTTTGATCCATGGACGCAGCCATTCTTCATGCTGATCCATTGGCAAAAACCAGTGTGAAGTACTTTTCAAAACCGGTGTTTTTCCACTTAAAGTAGAAATGGGGTTTTTCAATTCAGTCGGACTTAAATCCGTTCCACACTTCTCACATTGATCACCATAAGCACCTGGGTTTCCACAGTTCGGACAATCCCCTGTAATGTATCTGTCGGCAAGGAATTGCTGAAATTCCTCATCGAAATATTGTTCTGTAGTTTGTTCTATGAACTTCCCGTTTTTCTCCAGTACTTTGAAGAAATCCTGAGCGGTTTCAATGTGAATTTGCTCAGAAGTACGGTGAAAAATATCGAATGAAATATCGAAATTCTTAAACGAGTCACCAATAATTTTGTTGTACTTATCTACGATTTCGCGTGGCGTAATTCCTTCTTTTTTAGCACGAAGTGTAATTGCCGCACCGTGTTCATCAGATCCACAAATGAATGCAACATCGTGATTATTAGAACGTAAAAAACGTACAAAAATATCAGCAGGAAGATAAACGCCAGCCACGTGTCCAAGATGCAAAGGTCCATTTGCATAAGGTAACGCAGCCGTTACGGTATATTTCGATTTATTCATGGCGCAAAGATAGTTTTTTGGATGTTAAGACGGATAGATATTAGGACTTTTGAACGAAACAGTGGGGGACGAATTACAATTCGTCCGATCATTGGAAACATGCGTAAAATCAGTTCTGGCAGAGGGGAAGAGATTGAATATCTCAGAATGGGGTTGCTTCACAACGCGCTCCAGCTTTTTTCGAAAGCTCTGTGATTTTCATTTCATCTAAACTTGGAAACAAGTTTCCCGT
>CBFGNV010000138.1:0-1636 GCA_965650275.1 uncultured Fluviicola sp.
AGCGCATAAACACCATACCATTCAGCGATTGATGAAAGGTGGTGATCATTTCTAATCATATTTATATACTGCATTTTTCTTGCGTCAGTTCCAGGCACATTGGGAAAAGGCAGGACTTTCATTGGCATACCGACCAGAGATTCTTGGAACCTTGTACAATCTAGGTTTCCAAAAGAGTAAGCCGAAGAAGAATCCTGCTGTTGGTGGTTCTACCTTTAAAGTAGGAGATAAGGAATATACTTTTGGTGGACTCTGTTATGAATTCTATTACAGTGGTGAGCTCATGGACATTTTCCCGCTAACCAGTAAACCATTTGTTCCTGTGAAGGAACTGCAACGGACAATAAAATTTCCGGAGCCTGAGGAAGAAGAGGAAGTTGTTCCCGTTCCGGTGGTTGCGGGATAACGATAATATTGATAAAAAAGTAAGGGCGAATAATTATTCGCCTTTATTTTTTGCAGTACTTTTTTTGTAAATTGTGTACGCTAACAGCAATCTCTACTTATGAAAAAACTACTGGCACTTTTACTATTGCTTCCACTCGGAGTAATTGCCCAAACAGTTAATGTAAACTATCAGGATGGAAAAATCTGGTTCAAACTGGATGATGAGGTAAGGCTTCTTCAGCCACTCAATGAGGACGCTTCCAAAATCCCTGTTCAATCCATTCCCGGACTGAATCAAATTGTCTCCAAATATGGATTTGTCAATCTATCGAAACCTTTTGCAGCAGCTAAGAATTCAAGAGTCTTGCAGCGAACTTATTTATTGGAGTTTTCATCCATTCAGGAAATTGAAAAATGCCTTAGGGATTTGGAGAATCTAAGTGGTGTAGAATATGCCGAAAAGGTTCCACTTGATCGCATGTGTTTAACTCCGAACGATCCATCATACAGTTCACAATGGGGTTTGGCAAACATAAATGCTCCTGCTGCATGGAATTACTTTTCTACTGGAAGTAATGTGGTGGTTGCAATCGTGGATGATGCCATTGAGCGCACACATGCAGATCTTTCTCCAAACTTATGGGTGAACAGCGGTGAAATTCCAGCAAACAATATTGATGACGATAACAATGGATATATTGACGATATCAATGGATATGATGTTGGGAGTAACGACAACAATCCGAATCCCCCAAGCGGTGCTTTCGATCACGGAACGCATGTAGCAGGAATTGTTTCAGCAAGTTCCAACAATGGTGTGGGAGTGGCTTCTATTGGTTACAGCTGTAAATTGATGTGTGTAAAGTCTACAACAACCGTTGGGCAGGTTACCAATGGATATGATGGAATTATTTATGCAGCCGTAAGTGGTGCTCACGTAATCAATATGAGTTGGGGTGGGCCAAGCAGCTCCATCACCGCTCAAAACATTGTTGACTATGCCGTTAGTGAAGGCTGTATTCTGATTGCTGCTGCTGGAAACGATGATGTGAGCACTCAATTTTATCCTGCCGCCTATAACAATGTTGTTTCTGTTGCTGCTACTACCAGTTCAAATACGAAAGCGAGTTTTTCTAACTATGGTTCCTGGATTGATGTCTCTGCTCCTGGAAATAACATCTATAGTACAACTGTAGGAAATTCCTATGGAAATAAATCAGGAACTTCAATGGCTTCGCCTATGGTTGCA
>CBFGNV010000139.1:0-1614 GCA_965650275.1 uncultured Fluviicola sp.
ATTACTGAGGAGTATTTTAGTAGAAACCAAACGAATCATCATTCGCCCATTACTGAGGAATATTTTAGTAGAACCAAACGAATCATCATTCGCTGATTACCTAGAGGATTAGGCAGAAAATGAACGAATCATCACTCACTCCGACTTTAAAGAGCTTAATTCAATTGATCCAGCAATCTTCCATTACTATCAAAAATGAAATCTTTGTCGTTGACTTCAGCTTCGTAATTGATATTACCGTTGTTGAGTACAATTTTTGATGCTTCTGCTATTTTGTAGCCTCTGTAATTGGTATCGAAGTAAGTCAGAATAGATTCCGGTAACGTACTCGAATCCATTTCGATCTCTGTTTCCAGTACCTCGCCCTTTGCATTTATCACCATAGATGTTTCGGTTACATCATGAGCGAACATTGCTTCAAAGTTTTCGCCTTCTTTCTCCCATTTTACATCCGTTTCCTGAGGGAAATGTTGTTTGAACGCGTTTTGAACGTTTTCCGGAACTTTGAAGTTGTTGTCAGATGTTTCTTTGTTCTTCGTTGGTTTCGAGGAACATGCAGCAAGTGCAAATGTAAGAATGCTAGTAGCGATAACGATTCTCATAGGACATAATAGTTTGTAAAGCACTATAAATATACAGTAATAAAGAAAATATGCAAAGACGAGACACATTGCGTTTGTGCATATCGGATTATATGTAAGTGGATTCAAAAAAAAGCGACTGCTCTCAAAGAGAACAACCGCTTTTCAACAAACTATAAACTAACAGTAAATATGCTTATGGTAAAGCATTGATCAAGGTAGCCAGGGAGGCTTGGGAAATCGGTGAAGGTTTTAATGATTACTAATGCCAAATCGTTTAGTTGCCTGAGTTGTGGATATCCAACTACAGAGAACGTGAGTGAAAGAGAAATGGTTGGGGCTTCGACTCCGCTCAGCCACCAACATGACTCCGCTCGGTGACCAACACGACTCCAATTAGCTACCAATCTTTCCACCACGAACTTTAGAGTTTACCTTTTCAATATTCTTACATTTGGAGTTATAACGAACTGATTTGAATGCTTCCCAACATATATCTGCTTTTTTGAACAGAATAATTCTACTTTCCTTCTTCCTCTTTCCTTTTTTGGCTAAAAGTCAAACCACCATTAATGATATCTACAACCCTGATACGGAAATTCTCAACAAGTTCATTCTTCAGGAGGTAAATAAAATCAGAAAGAAGGAAAAGGTTGAGCCACTGGAGAACAAGATTGAATTACTCCTTGCAGCTCAGGATCAGGCAGAATATATGCTTCGAAAAGAGAAGGTGACCCATTTCCAGAAGTTTAATAAAAAGAAGAAATCGCCTAAGAACAGAGTTGACTTTTATGGCCGACAATTCAACATGGTTGGTGAGAATTGTCAGCAGACAAACATGAAAATTGGAAATAGTCCAACGGATAAAAAGAATCCACCAATCACCACTTATGAAAAACTCGCAGAAGATTTAGTGACAAATTGGAAAAATTCTCCGCCCCATTTTCAGAATATGATTGATCCTGACTTCAAGACAACTTATGTTGCTGTTTCGGTAAATGCTGATGGTGAAGTGTATGCTTGTCAGTTGTTT